>JAWKIM010000013.1:0-284325 GCA_041394365.1 Acidimicrobiales bacterium | reverse complement strand
GCTGGCCAAGCGCGACTGGATCGGGGCGTTCGACGTGGTGGTGGCGGCCGAGGTGCTCGAGCATGTGGAGGACCCCGGCGGGTTCCTGCGCACCGCCGCCCGCTACCTCGCCCCCGGCGGCACGGTGGTGGTGATCACCCCGCGGCGGCCCGACCGCACCGACGTGCTGTGGAACACCGATGCGCCGCCGGTGCACCTGTCGTGGTTCACCCAGCAGGGGTTGGCCCAGCTGGCCGAACGGGTCGGGTTGCAGGCCGAGTTCCTGGAGCTGCCACCCCGGCCGCCCACCATGACCCGCCTGCTGGGCAACGACCGGTTGGGCGAACCCATCCTCGACGCCTGGCTGCAGCCGTTGCACCGGGTGCCGTTCACCGCCCAGCTCGGCGCCATCATCCGCCGCACGCCCCGGGTCTACCTGGCGGTCAGCGCCCTCATCCGGGCCTGCTACCGCCTCACCGGCAACCCCGCCGCCCGCACCCCCGAGCACAACGCCATGCTCGTCGGCCTGCTGCGATCCGGCCAGCCGTAGTCTCGTGAGCATGCAGGAGACCACGACCATCGAGGTCTCGGTGCGGACCCGGGACGCACTGCGCCAACTGGCGGACCGTGAAGGGCTGACGCTCGATGCGCAGCTGGACCGTCTGATCCGCCGCGAGCGCCGTCGCCTCATCGGGGCGCAGCTGGCCGGTGCACCCCTCGATGCTGATGATCGAACGGTGCTCGATGCCTCCGCTGGTGACGTCGCCGACGCGAGCGGGTGACCTCGTCCGCATCGACGTCGGCACCCCCGCTCGTGGCGAGCCGGGCTTCATCCGGCCAGCGATCGTGGTCACGTCGGACGATGTGTTCGAGCGCCGCCAGCACCGCTCCTACTTGACCAAATGGACGGTGCCGGGTGGTCGGCGCGCTGGCAGCGGCGGTCAGCGGGGGAGAGCCTCGAAGAAGGCCTGCCAGCGGTCGAGGTGGTCGTCGAGGCCGAACAGCTCCACGGCCCGCTCCCGGCCGGCGGCGCCGAGCTCCCGGCGTCGGCACGGATCGCAGGCGAGCGATGCCAGCGCCTCGGCCAGGGCCGCCGGGTCGCGGCGGGGGACCACCAGGCCGCTGACCCCGTGGGCCACGTTCTCGGGCAGGCCGTCGGCGTCGGTGCAGACCACCGGCACCCCGCAGGCCTGGGCCTCCACCACCGCGTTGCAGAACCCCTCCGACGTGGCCGCGTGCAGCACCACGTCGGCCCACCACAGGTGCTCGCGCACCACCTCCGGCGGGCACGTCCCGTGGATCTCCACCACCTCGTCCAGCCCGTGGTGGGCGATGGCCGCCCGCACCGCCGCCTCGTGCGGCCCGGAACCGACGATCCGGTAGCGCAGGTCCACCCCAGCGGCCCGCAGCGCGGCCACCGCCGCCAGCGCGTGCTCGTGGCCCTTCTTCCAGTGCAGGCGGGCCGCGGTCAGGATCCGCAGCGGCCCCGGTCGCGCCCCCCGTCGCACAGGCGGCCGGCGGCGGCACGAAGAAGCCGGTGTCCACCGCCGGCGGGATGATCGACACCGGCACCGCTTCCGGCAGGCCCCGGTGACGAAGGCCCGGCGCAACAGATCCTGCCCCAGGCGGTGCCGCCTCGACCCAGTGGACCATACCGGGGCGTACGCAGTGGGATCACCAGGCCGAAGCTGTTGATGTCCCACCCCCGCAACGACACGGTCAACGCCACCCCGCTCAACGCCGGCTGGTGCACCCGCTCGAGCGCCAGCGTGCCGAACTCGCAGTGCACCGTCGGGCGCCAGCCCGGCGATGAACCCGTCGGTGCCCACCATCGCCGGCAGCAACACGCCCCGACCCGGCAGCGCCGCGCCGCTATTCGGGCGGTACCCAGGGGCCGAGGCCAGGCGCAGCGCCAGGCCAGCGCCCGACCGCTCCACGCCAGCGCCCTCGGGTTGCTGCGGCTCGGCGCCACGTGCACCCGCTCCCGCAGCTGCGGCGCACCACCAGCGCCGGCAAGGTGGTCCACGAAACCGGCCGCTCGATCTAGCACACCACGTGCACGTCGAGCCCCAGACCTGGCCCAGCGAACTTGGTGACGATGAACGTCTCCGACGGCTCCGGGAACGCCGTCACCACCAGCGACCCTCATCGTGCCGACCCGCATCACGTGCTGACCCTCATGGCCACACCGCCCTCGGCGGCCATCCGGGCGAGCGCCTCCACCAACTCGTCGGGCCGGCGGGGCGCCACCAGCCGCACTCCCGCCACCGCCACCGCTCGATCGCTCGTTACCAGACCAGACGGTATGGTCGGTGGCGACGATGGAAACGCAGCGCCGCCTCGGCCACCTGCGGCCACCCACCAGGCACCACCGCCGGCAGCACCACCACGTCGGCGTGCCACAGCATCACGACACGCACGCCGCCAAACGGTCGAGGCGGCGGAACGTGACCACGCCGTCGAGGCCCAGATCGTGGCAGGCGGGCGAAGCGGGCCGCCTCGTCGTCGGGCCCCGGCCGGCGGCCAGCTCGGCCCGTGGTGACACGCCCCTTCGGCGCGAGCTCGGCCAGCGCCAGCGGCAATCCCTCGGTACCGGCCCGCCAACCGGCCGGCGCCGTGCAGGCCACCCGCAGCTGCACCTCCGGCGATCGCCAGCGGTCAGGGAACAGCCCGAACACGGCCGGATCCACCGCGAGGCGGTGTCAACACCGTGCGAACGTGCGGCCAGCGGCACCGGGCCTCGGCCAGCACCGCCGGCGCCGGCGCCCACAGCGCAGCGGCTGCCGCCATAGCGTCGTCATCGGGCGGGTCGTCGTCCTCCAGCACGACGGCCGCCCCCAACAGGCCACCAGGGCGGCGCTTCCGCGGCCAGACCCACCGGCCCCGGGGCCCACACCGTCGCCGCACGTGTTCGGGCGCCATCGGCTCCAACGCGCTCAGCGTTGAGTGGATCGCACGCCACGTGTCCGCCGGCCGGGCCGGGCGCCGCACCACACCCGCAACGGGATGATCGGTCGTTTCATCGCCATCGTTCCGCCCGCTCGCCCCCGCCCCCTCGACGCCCGCCGGCGCCCACCCCGCCGATGGGTTGGCGCCCGTTCCATCATGGCAGCCATTCGCGCCGAACCGGTCAGCGACGTCATTCCCGGGGTGCTCCCTCTATGTTGGGGGACCCATCAGCGGAAGGGCACGGAGGTTCAACTGGCAGCCGAACAGGCACGAGCGACGATCGTGGTGACGCCCCGGGAGCCTTCAACGTGGCGCTGCGATCCCTCGACTCGATCTACGAGCACCCGCGAACCGTTCGAGCTCGTCTACGTGGACGGGCGCTCGCCCGCCGCGGTGCGCAAGGGCATCGAGCGCCGCCCGCCACGGCTTCCGGGTGGTGCGCTCCGAGCGCTACCTCTCCGCCCAGCGAGGCCCACCAGCCTCGGCTGCGCCGGCGTGGACACCGAGTTCGTGGTGTTCGTCGACAACGAGCCTCATCGTCACCGACGGCTGGTTGCAGGCGATGATCGACCGGGCCGACGCCACCGGCGCCTGGGCGGTGGGCCCGCTCTACTTCGAGGGCGACCCGGCCGACGAGATCATCCACATGGCCGGCGGGGTCATCGAGGTCCGCGGCGAGCACGGCCATCGCAGCTTCACCACCGAGCACCTGCTCCAGGGCGCCCCGCTGGCCGAGGCCGGCGACGCGGTGCAACCCGGCCCGTGCGACTTCGTGGAGTTCCACTGCATGCTGATGCGCACCGGCCGGCTGCGCGAGCTCGGCCCGCTCGACGAGGCGCTGCGCAGCGCCGTGAGCACCTCGACCTCTGCCTCGCCGTGCCGGCGCCGGCGGCACGGTGTGGTTCGAGCCGGCCGCACGAGGTGACGTACTCCACCCCGCCGCCGGTGGCGCTGCGCGACGTGCCTACTTCTGGCTGCGCTGGGCGAGGCCTGGACGGCGAGCCTCGACCGCTTCATCGACAAGCACGGCATCGACCCCACCTACGCCGAACGGGCCCACATCCTTGCGGGCCCGCCGCCAGGTGGTGTTCGACCCGCTGCGCCACGCCATCGACCGCACCCTCGGCGCCCGCGCCGGCGCGGCCAGCGCCAAGGTGCTGCGCAAGCTCGAACCGCCGATCAACCGCGTCGCCGTCCGGCGCCGGGCTGCCCGCCACCCACGCTGACCGGCGACCGCTGACCGAAGCCCGCACGTGAGCAACCCCGGCGCGCCGATCGATAAGGGCCGCCTCCAGGAAGCGCTCGCCCTGCGCGGCGGCGCCTGCACCTGCCTGGCCGGCCGCCGCATGGCCAGCGTGTTCATCCGCCTCGGCGGCGCCCTGCTGCTCACCGACCTGCTGGGCGTGACCGACTTCGGGCGCTACGCCGGTGCCATGGCGCTGGTGGGCGTGATCGGCGGCTTCGCCATGGTGGGCACCGACGTGTACCTGATCCACTTCGCCGGCGAACCGTCACGGGACACCGAGGACCAGGCCTTCGTTCCTACTCGCCTCCACGCTGGTGGCCGTGGCGTCGGGCTGGTGCTCAGCATCGGCTTGCGATCCTGGTACGACGACGGGGCCATGGTCACCGCCTTCACGGTGCTGCTGGTGCCCTGCCGCTCAACCTGTGCTGGGTGCCGGCCCTGGCCCGCCTCGAACGCTCCTTCCGCTACAAGGCGCTGGCCGGGCTCGAGCGTCCGGGCGACCTCGTGTTCTACGCCACCGCCATCGGCGCCTGCGCTGTTCACCCCACCTACTGGGCGCCGGTCCTCGCCCAGTTCGTGCAGCAGGCGTGGCTGCTGTTGAGCACCGCCGTGGCCGCCCGCTACCGGCCCGGCTGCGCTTCGATCGCTCGTTGTTGGACCGCCAGCTGCGCTACGGCCTCGGCGTCAGCTCGGCGTCGTGGCTGCAGACCCTGTCCAACGCCGTGTACCCCCTCGTCGTCGGCCGCTTCGCCGGCAGCGCGGCGGTGGGCCAGGTGGCCCTCGCCCTGCGGGTGGTCGACGCCGCCGCCTTCGTGAAACGCAGCACCGGCCGCCTGGCCCAGGTGGCGCTGGCCAAGCTGCAACACCACCCCGACCAGCTCCGCAAGGCCCACGCCGAGGGCACGCTTTACCAGGTGCTGGCCACCGGTCCGTTCATGGCCGCCGCCGCCGGCGTCGCTGCCCTCGGCCTGTCGTGGTTCTACGACGGCAACTGGTCCGAGGCGATCGACGTGCTGCCGTTGCTGCTGGCCACCAGCCTGGTGGGCACGATGTTCAACCTGCACTCCTCCACGCTGCAGGTGCGGGGCAACAACCACGCCGTGGCCCTGCTGCGGGTGCTGCAGCTCAACCTGCTGCTCGGCACCGCGCTGGTGACCGTGCCCCGCTACGGGGTGGTGGGCTACGGCCTGGCCGAGGTGGTGCGGCTGGTGGCGTTCGTGGCCGCCGACGTGTCGCTGCGGCCGATCTTCGTGCCGTCCTACCGCCGGGCGCTGCCGTGGCTGCTGGCCTGGCTGCCGCCGTTGACCGCGCCGTGGCTGGCGTGGGTGTGGTGGCCGCTGCTGTTCGTGCCCGTGCTCGGCGTGGCCGCCAGCCCGGCGGGACGGCAGGATCTCGCCCTGATCGTGTCCACGCTGCGCCGCCGCACCCGCGTCCGGCCCGGGTCCGACCCCGAGCGCGACCCTGACCGGCCGGCGGTGGCCGCCGCCTCCTGACGCCCTCCATCGAGCCGACGCAGAACAGGCTGAAAAGCACTGTCGTTCCACAAACCGGGGCGGTTTTGATCGGCGAGGTCGCGGAACAGGCCGATTTCCTCGACCGTGCGTGGCAGTGTTGGTGCCCTTCGTCGGAGTTTCGCGGGTTGCATGAGGCAACTCCTTCCAAAACCGCCCACGTCTCCCGGCGCCCGGCCCACCCGGCAGCGCCCGGCCCACCCGGCAGCGCCCGGCCCGCCCGGCGATGCCCCCGGCCCGTCCCGGCGGCGCCCTGCGGTATCACCCGGTGGGCCTGACATTCTTGTCGGTATGGTCGAGGTGGCAACGCAGTGGCAGCCGTGGGTCGTGTGCGACGCCGGGTTCGAGGTGCGGGGCGACGGGCCACCCGGCGTGGTGCCCCTCCTGCAGCTCGACGCCGAGCAGTTCCGGGTGGGCGCGGCGTTCCGCTACCGCGATGACGCCGTGGCCGAGCGGATCGTGGCCCACCTGGCCAAGGTGGGCGCGTTCGAGAGCGACGAGCAGCGCCGGGCCGCGGTGGCGTCCGCGTTCCTCTACGAGCCGGGGGAGGGGTTGACCGACCTCGCCTCCATCCCGTGGTTCATGCGCTGGTTCGTCAACACCTACGGCATCCACACGCTGGCCGCCATCCTGCACGACCAACAGATCGTCGATCACCCCAACGGCGGCTCGCTGCGCAGCGACGTGGTGGCCGACCGGTTCTTCCGTCAGATGCTGCACGCCTGCGGCACGTCGTTCATGACCCGCTGGATCATGTGGAGCGCCGTGGCCCTGCGCACCCGCTTCAAGGCCGGCGGGTGGAAGATGGCCAAGGTGATCGGCTGGGGGGTGTCGAGCGTGGTCGGCATCGGCGGCACCATCTGGCAGCTGAGCGAGGGCCGGCCCCTGCTTGCGATCGGGTGGGGCGTGGCCGCGCTGGTGGTGGCCGGTGTGCTGTGGGGCCGCCAGTGGGGGGCGGCGGTGTTCGCCGCCATCGGGCTGCCGTTCATCGCCCCCGCCGCGCTGCTCGTGCTCATCGCCAAAGCGTTCGCGCTCCTCGACCTCGCCATCAAACGCTGGGACCGCCCGCTGGCGGACTGACCGCACGGCGCCGCCCGCTTCTATCCGAGGCCATCTCAGTCCGTCTCGCCGTCCCCGAGCAGCACCGCAAGATCCTGCGCGTACGACATCGGGCACGACATCGAGGTGGTGAGGGTGCACGAAGTAGAACCAGCCGCTGCGGGAACCCAGCGATCCGGCGGCTTCGTAGGCCGGGCACGTCGCACAGCTCCCCGAAGCGCAGCGATCCGCTAGGTGGCATCCGCTCGATCTTGCGCGGCGCGGCTTCGGCCTCATCGAAGAAGCGGGTGGCAGGGACGGTCCCGCCTTCGCGCCGGTAGTGGCCCGCGCGCTCGATGAGATCTTCTTCGGCGCGGCCGCAAGTGCGCAACGCTCACCGATCTGGGTCGAGGGCGGCGCGGCGTAGCTCGGCGAGGACGTCAGCCGTTGCTGCCCGGCCATCGCCCGACTCGAGACCTTCGGTGATCAGTTGGCGCAGGCGGCGGGCGGCCTGCTCCTGCTGATCCCGACGGATGGGGTCTCGCAGGTACTCGCTGGTGTTGCCGTACTCGCCCGACCGGACGCGCTCGTCGACGTAGGCCCGCATCGATTCCGGCAGGGCAAAGCTCATCGTGTTGCGGCTCACCTCCCGCAGACTGCCGGAGGTATCAACAGTTGTCAGCGGCCCAACCGTGTGGGGTCGTGCTAGCACGAGGTCGGGGCGGGCGGTCGCACGGTCGATGCGGGCGGCGGGCTGCTGCACAATCGTGAGCAGAGGCGGTGCCCGGGGCCTTGGAGGGGTGGCCCCGGGCACCGGCTTCGCTGCTTTCGGCGAGCCGGCGGGTAGCCTCGCCCCGCGTGGAGGGGTCCATCCGAGTCATCGTCGCCGACGACCACGTGTTCGTGCGCGCCGGCATCGAGACGCTCATCGCCGACGAGGACGGCTTCGAGGTGGCCGGCAGCTGCGGCACCTACGACGAGCTGCTCGACTGCGTGGCTGCCGCCGACCCGCACGTGGTGCTCACCGACATCCGCATGCCGCCCACCCGCACCGACGAGGGCATCCGCGCCGCCGTCGCCCTGCGCGCCACCCACCCCACCTCGGCGTGGTGGTGCTGTCGCATTACCTCGAGGCCGGCTTCGCCCTCGAGCTCATCGAGGCCGGCAGCGCCGGGCGGGGCTACCTGCTCAAGGACAACGTGGCCGATCCCTCCGCCCTGTTCAGCGCCATCCGGGCCGTGGCCGAGGGCCGTTCCTACATCGACCCCGCCGTGGTCGACGCCATGTTCGCGGCCAAGGCCGCCGCCGAACGGTCCCCGCTCGGCCGCCTCACCGGTCGCGAGGGCCAGATCCTGGCCGAACTGGCCACCGGCAAGACCAACGCCGCCATCGCCGCCGCCCTCGGGGTGGGAGCGGGCGGTGGAGATCATCAGCTCGATCTTCCTGAAGCTCGACCTCACCGGCGACGTCGACGCCCACCGCCGGGTCAAAGCGGTGCTGCTGTTCCTGTCGGAACGCTGAGCACACCGACCGGTACGGTGCCGGCCGAGGAGCGGGAGAGGGGCAACCTTCCCGTCACCGTGGTGCCCCGGCCGGGCGCCGACCGGATCGACAGCTCGCCGCCCAGCGCCGCCAGCCGGTCCCGCAGGTGCACCAGCCCGGACCCGGTCGCGCCACCGTGGAGCGTGGCCGGGTCGAAGCCGGCGCCGTCGTCGTCCACCGAGAACCGCACGTGGTCAGCGCCTGCGCCCGCCGTGGCAACCCCGCCCCCAACCGCACCGCCACCGACACCGTGGCCCCCGCCCCGGCGTGCTTGCGGGCGTTCTGCACCGCCTCGGCCACGCAGAAGTACAGCGCCAGGGCCGTCGCTTCGTCGACGCCGTCGACGCCCGGCTCCGCCTCGTCGAGCCGCACCCGATGGGCGGTGGCCAAGCGTCCGAGCGCCGCTACCAACCCGCCGGTAACAGCTCCTCGGCGGCCCCGTCGGCCAGGCGGGCCAGATCCCGTTCCGCCTCCCGCACCTGCTCGCCGATGGCCGTCACCAACCCGGCCGCCCGCTGCCGGTCGCCGAGCGAACGGGCCAGCGCCCGCAGCTGGATGCTCAGCGCCACCAGCTGCTGCTGGCCGCCGTCGTGCAGGTCGCGCTCGATGCGCCGCCGCTCGCGGTCGTCGGCGGCGATCAACCGCTGGTGCGATGCCTGCAGCTCCTCGGCCAGCGCTGCCGGCTGAGCGTGGGTGCGCAGCACCAGCGCGCCGACCGCGGCCACCACCGCCGCGCTGCCCACGCCCACCGCCGCCAACGCCAGCCACACCGGCAGCGTGCCGCTCTGCCAGGCCGGCGTGCGCAGCAGGCTGACCGTGGCGATCGCCCCGCCGGTCACGCACTGGCCGATGCCCACCAGCAACAGCTGCGCCCGCCGGAGCTGGGGGAGACCCACGAACAGCGGGGCCATGCTGGCCGCCGCCCCGATGGGCAGCAGCTCCGGGGCGGCAACGGCGATCACCACCGAGACGGCGACGGCGACGGCGAACGTCACCCAGGTGGCCGTCGACGCCTGCGGCGGCGACATCCAGCGATCGAGCCGGGACCGCGACCGGGGCCGGGTCGCCGGGCCGGTCACCTTCGTCGCCGGGCGCAACACCCGCAGCGACAGACCATCCGGTATGGCGCGGACGGTGGCGTCGGCCCCGGCGGCGTTGAGCCGGTCCTCCAGCCTTTCGCACAGCGCCGAGGCGGCGTCGGCGGAACCGGCCACGCCGTCGAGGCGCACGTCGATCACCAGCAGGCGCGGCCGTTGCTCGGCGGTGACGGTCGCCGCCCGGGCCGCCGTCGGGCCGGACATCGCCCAGCGCAGGGCGCCATCGACGGTGAAGAACGAGAACGTGGCCGCCTCCTCGTCGAGCTCGCCGCGCACCTCGCCGTGCAACGGGAAGGGGGTGCGGGCCGCCGCCGCCCGCAACGCCGGGCCCAACCCGTGCCGTCCCAGCGAGGCCGGGAACACACCGTGGGAGAAGTTGCGCAGCTCGGCGCTGGCCCGCTGGGCGTCGGCCACCGCCTGTTCCACCCGTTCGGCGAGCGCCTCCGGCCCACCAGCGGGGGAGACGGTGTCGGCGGCCGTGCCGGCCAACGCGACGCGCAGCTGCTCGACGTCGGCGCCGAGATCCCGCAGCCGCCGCGCCGGGCCCGCCCGCAGCGCGGCGGCGATGGCCCGGCGCTGCTCGATGCCGGCCACCGCCAGACGCCGGCCGGCGCGTTGCAGGGCGGCAGCGTTGGCCAGCAGCTCCGTTCGGCCGGTGGCGGCCTGGCGGCCAAGCAACCAGCCGGTGCCCACCGCGTGGCCGACGATGAAGGCTACGAACAACGCCCGGGGCGCCCGATCGGCCAGGCCGGTCCAGCGCTGCAGGCTCAACATGGCGCTCACCCCGGCCAGGGCGGCGGCCGCCCCGGCATGGCGCCGGGCCAGGCCACCGTCGTAGCGGGCGATGGCCAGCAGGTCCCCGATGATGACGAACATGCTGAGCGGTACGACCTCGGGCACGATGGGGATGGTGGCCACGGTGCCGAACCAGTGCCCGCCCACCAGCACCAGGAGCAGGGCGGTGCGGGCCCGGCGGCGCAACAGCACCTGCGCCGCCACCACCACGGCCACCACCACCCAGCGTACGAACCACACGACCAGCAGCCAACCGGCGCGCAGGTGCCAGAACCACAACGCCAGCACGAGCACCTGCACCAGCACGTCGGCCTGGACGTTGCCGCGCAGGTCGGCGCCGAGGTGCGCCGGCCACAACACCCCACCGGTGGCCAGCACCCGGTTGCGGCCCCTCCAGCCCATGGGTGGCAGTCTGCCCGGTCAGTGCCGGTGGTGCCGGTGGTAGGCGGCGAGCAGCGCCTCGGGGTCGAGGGCCTCCTTGGCCAGGAACGACGTCCAGGTCGACGGGGATGGCCGGCGGCTCACCGGCGCCGAGCGTGGAGCACAGCACCACCACCGGCGGGCCGGTTGCGCCCGTCGCCACCGCTGAGGCCAGCACCTGGCGGGCGCCGGTGATGCCGTCGACCGGTTCCATGTTGACGTCCATCAGCACCAGGTCGACCGGCGGGCCGCCGGGACGAGGCGAGGGCGGCCAGCGCCTCGGGCACCGAACGGCCTCGCCCACCACGGCGAAGTCGTCGGTCAGGCCCAGCATCGTGCGGGCGGCGGGGAAAGTCCGGCTGATCGTCGACCACGAGCACGCCGATCGGCCGGTCCCGCATCGGCCCATCATCGCCGGGGCGGCCTCCCCGGTCGATCGTGGTAGCACGAGGGTGCGGGGGAACAAATGTGTCGAGAATCGCTGGCTCAGTTATGATAAGTACGCCAGCGATTCTCGACAGGGGGCGGGTGGACAAGCCGGACCATCTCTTCGACCGGACGCACGAATGGGGCGCCCTCACCGCCTTCGGCGCCGCGGCCCGTCCGGGAGCCTCGCTCGGCTTGGTCTACGGTCGGCGCCGGCAGGGCAAGACCTATCTCCTGCAAAGCCTGATCGAGGAGCGGGGCGGGTTCTACTGGACCGCGCTGAGCCAGTCCTCCCAGCAGAACCTCGACCGGCTGGCCGCCGACTACGCCGCGTTCACCGGACAGCGCGCCGGTAGCCGCTTCGACGACTGGTCCCAGGCGTTCACCGCCCTGCTCGCTCTGGGCGAAGGCCGCGACGAACCGATCACGGTGGTGGTCGACGAGTTCCCCTACCTCCTCGATGGCGACGCCGCGCTGCCGTCGATCCTCCAGGCGCTGCTGGCTCCGCGCGGCGAGGCCGTCAGGCGGTGGAAGACGTCGCTGATCCTGTGCGGATCGGCATTGACCACCATGCAGGGCCTGCTCACCGCCAGCGCACCGTTGCGCGGCCGGGCCTCGCTCGAACTGTTCGTACACCCCTTCGGCTATCGCGGCGCGGCACGGTTCTGGGAGGTGAGCAGCCGGCCGGCCACCGCCATGCGCCTCCGCGCTGGTCGGGGGCACGCCCGCCGTACCGCCTCATGGCCGGCCATCAGGCCCCCGGCGACGACGCCGAGTTCGATGCCTGGGTGGAACAGGCGCTGCTCGACCCCGCCTCCGCCATGTTCCGTGAAGGCCAGGCACTGTTGGCCGACGAGATCCGCCCATCCGACCGGGCGCTCTACACCGCCGTACTGGTGGCCATCGCCAGCGGCCGCACCCGGCGAGGCGAGATCGCCGCCACGCTCGGCCGCTCCGAGGGGCGTTGGCCCACCCGCTCAACGCTCTCGTCGCGGCCCGCCTGGTCGAGCCGGCGGCTGATGCGCTGCGCCAGAAGCGCACCACCTTCCGGCTGGCCGAGCCGATGCTGCGCTTCCACCACCTGGTGATCGAACCGAACGAAGCGCAGGCTCGCCGCGAGCGCGGTCCAGCCCTGTGGCGGTCGCTGCAGGACACCGTGTCCTCCAGGATCTACGGCCCGCACTTCGAGCACCTGGCCCGTACCTGGTGCCTCGAACACGCCGAGGAGGCCACACTGGGCGGGACGGCCTTGAGCGTTGCGGCCACCACGGTCGCCTGCCGCACCCATCGCAGCGGTCACGGCTGGACGTGGTGGTTGCCGCCGGGCCGGCCGGCGACGCCAGGCGGGTCGTGGCCATCGGTGAAGCGAAATGGCGATGCAGAGCCCTGCGATGTGGCGCACCTCGAACGCCTCGAGCACGCCCGTGACGTGTTGGGCGCAGTCGGCGCCCGCCTGTTGCTGTTCTCTCGAAGCGGCTTCACCCGCGGCCTGCACGCCGCCGCCCGGCGCCGCGGTGACGTGGAGCTGATCGACCTCGAGCGCCTCTACCGCGGAAGCTGACGCAGCTCGCCCCGGACCAGGGCGGCGAGGCGGTGGGTGGTCTCGGGGCGCAGGTGGGCCAGGGCGCCGGTGCCGCGCTCGGTGATGTAGCCCTGGATGAAGCGCACGCCGATCTCCCACAGCTCCGGCAGCGACAGCGGGCACTGGTCGTCCACGCCCTCGATCACCACCTTGTCGAGGATGCCGCGCCGTATGGCCGGGCTCGAGCACGAAGCGCAGCTCCACATCGGCATCGGCGTGGTGCAGGATCGCCCGGTCCACCTTCACGTGTGACAGCAGGAGCGTGGACAACCGGTCGAGCGAGGCGTGCCCGGCGCCGAAATCGTCGATGGCGAAGCCGATCTCCAGCTGGCGGGCCAGCGAACGGGCCCGCTCCCGGAACAACGCCAGCGCATCAGGCGCGTCGCCCAGGCGCACATCGCTGCCGCCCGCACGATCGGCTCCTTCTCCGACAGCCCAACGTCAGCCGCCGCGGCCCCAGGTCATGGCTGCGCATCGAGGCGCGCAGGCGCTGGACATACCGGTCCGACCACACCGACCGCGGCGACACGTTGATGGACAACGGCGGCACCGCCCCCGGCAACCCCGACCGCTCCCAGGCGGCCAGGAACTGCCCGAGGGCCCGGTCGGCCAGTGTGCTGTCGAGCTCCACCACGAACTCGTCGCCCCACACCGCCGCCGCCTCGAACAGCGCCTGCGGGGCACCGTCACCGCCCTCACCCAGCCGGGCCAGCGCCTCCCAGCCGACGATGCCGATGTGCTGCGGGCGCGTCCCCAACGTCACGATCGGCTCGAACACCATGTGCACGTCGGCCAGGCGGCTGCGGAACAGGGCGAACGCCCGGTCGTACACCTCGTTGGGCTGGCGGCCCCAGCGCCGGCGCAGCTCGCTGAGGATGCGCAGCTCGGCCAGGGCGGCATCGGGTTCGTCGAAGGTGGCCAGGAACGCCCGCAACATCGACGCCAGCGTCTCGCCCAGCCCGCCGGTGAGCGACGCCGGCAAGCGGTGCACCACCAGCGCGTCGAGCGGGCCGTCACCCTGGCGACGCAACGGCACCACCATCGAGCACCGCCCCGGGCGGGCCGGCTCGGACGGGCTGAAGAACCCCAGCGTGCCCCGCTCGTCGGCCCGGGCCAGGCGCACCAGCCGGCGCACCGCACCGCTGGCCGCCAACCACCCGGCGGCGGCCTCGGCGTCCGCCTCCGACGGGGCCTCCAGCACCGCGACCTGGCCGCTCTCGGCGCGCACCACGCAGGCCGCCTCGGCGTCGAGCGCCCGCTCCAGCACGGCCAGCGCCGGGCCCGCCGGCCGCCCGCCGTGACCGGCGAGCTCGGCGGCCAGGCGCAGCACCACGTGGCTGTGGCCATCGTGGGGGTTGGGCAGGGCGGCGGCGCCGTCATCGGCATCGACGGTGAGGTCCACGACGGTGGGGGACACGGGTTGCACGCCGGACTCCCTCCTCGACGATCGATCTCCGGGCCGTTGGTCCAAACGAGGCTAGCCAGCCGCGCCGAACGGCGTTGCACGCATCATTGCTCGCTCTCCGCGATATCGATAGATCGTTGCGCGACTGTTCTGGAAATCTACCTACGCTTCGTGTCGAGACCCGCCGGTTGAGTGATAGCGTGCCGGGGAGGGAAGCCCGGGCGGTGCTCGGGAGGGCTCAAGGGGTGGTGATCACCCCCGGACAGGCTGGCGGCGGCTGAGCATGTGGCGGAGAACGGGCGATGCCCCCGATGGGGCGCGTCCGAGCGGTTCAACCTCGTCGATCGAGGGGCGACCGGTCGGCGTCGAAGCACTCCCCGGCGCGCGCGTCGGTGAAGTGCTCCGCGACGAAGGGATGGTGGACTTCGCCACCCTCCAGGAACTCTCCAGTCGCGCCGTGGAGGAAGGTCGCTCGCTCACCCGGGTGCTGATCGACGCCGCCATCGTGGACGGCACCCACCTGGCCGAGGTCATGGGCCGCTGCCGCAACCTGCCGGTGGCCGACCTGCGCCACCGCCTGCCCAAGGCCGAGGCGGTGGCCCTGCTCGACGCGGTGCGCGCCCACGAGCTGGAGCTGCTGCCGCTCGAGCTCGACCGCGGCCACGTGGTCATCGCCGCCGCCGACCCCTTCGACCCCCGCATCCCCACCCTGCTCGACCAGCTCAGCACCCCGGCCACGCTGGTGGTGGCCTCCGCCGCCGAGCTGCGCTACCGGCTCAACCTGGCCTACCCGGCCATCGAGGCGGTGCACGACAAGGTGCGCGCCTTCGAGGCCGAGCAACGCCGCCCCGCCGCCAACGACACCGTCATCGACCTGCGCGACAACGCCGAGGCGCCGGTGGTGCAGGTGGTCAACATGGTCCTCACCCAGGCCAAGCGGGACCGCTCCTCCGACGTGCACATCGAGCCCCAACCCAACCGGCTGCGGGTGCGCTTCCGGGTGGATGGCGCCATGCGCGAGGTGCTCTCGCTGCCCGCCACCATGGGCCCGGCGCTGGTCAGCCGGCTCAAGATCATGGCCGAGATGAACATCGTGGAGCAGCGCCGCCCCCAGGACGGCCAGTTCACCATCGTCATCGACGGCCGTGAGGTGGACGTCCGGGTGTCCACCACCGCCACCATCTTCGGTGAGAAGGCGGTGCTGCGCCTGCTGGATCGCAGCCGCTCGCTGTTGCGGCTGGCCGAGCTGGGCATGCGCCCGCAGCTGCACGAGCTCTACGCCCGCATGTCGCACTCGCCGTTCGGGATGATCGTGTGCTCGGGGCCCACCGGATCGGGCAAGACCACCACGCTCTACGCCACGTTGAGCGAGATCGCCCGGCCCGACGTGAACGTGATGACCATCGAGGACCCGGTCGAGTACACGTTCCCCGAGATCAGCCAGATCCAGATCAACGAACAGGCCGGGCTGACCTTCGCGGTGGGCCTGCGCTCGATCCTGCGCCAGGACCCCGACATGATCCTGGTGGGCGAGATCCGCGACGGCGAGACCGCCCGCATCGCGGTGCAGGCCGCCCTCACCGGCCACCTCGTGCTGTCGTCGTTGCACGCCACCGACAGCGCCTCGGCCCTGGCTCGGCTGGCCGATATCGGGGTGGAGCCGTACCTCATCGCCTCCTCGGTGATCGGCGTGGTGGCCCAGCGGCTGGTGCGGCGCACCTGCTCCGCCTGCCGCCAGCCCTACGAACCGACCCCGCAGGAACTGCACTTCTACCGGGCGTGCGGCGGGCCGACCGACGCGGTGTTCCTCCACGGCGCCGGCTGCGAGTACTGCGCCCACACCGGCTACCGGGACCGCATCGGTGTGTACGAGATCCTGCTCGTGTCCGACCAGGTGCGCGCCATGCTGCAGGGCTCGGCCACGCCCCGCCAGATCCGCGCCGCCGCCCAGCAGGAGGGGTTGTCCACGCTGCAGCGCGAGGGCATGGCGCTGGTGGCCGCCGGCGTGACCACCATCGCCGAGATCGTGCGGAGCATCTACGTCCTATGACGCTCGCCCGCACCCCGGCGGCTTCGATCCGCTGCTGCGCGGCCGGCGCCCGCGCCCGCCCCCGCCCCGGCTCCGGCCCCGCCGCCCCCGCCGCCCACCATGCCGATCGGTACGGCGGTGTCGGCCCCGCCGCCGCCCCCGCCCGCCCTGCCGCCGGTGCGGCCCACGGCCACGCCCGACCAGCCGCGGCCGACCGCCGGTCCCGTCGTGACCGGGCACGTCGTGGCGGCGCCCGTGGCGGGGTGCTGCCCGCAAGGGTCGCGTCGGGTCGGTCCTGCAGTTCGAGCTCACCCCCAAGCGGGTGGCGCCGGCCGACCTGATGAACTTCTGCCGGCAGGCGGCGGCCTTCCTGCGGGCCGGCATCCCCGTGCTCGAGGCGCTCACCGTGCTGGCCGACGAGACGAAGCACAAGCTGCTGCGCACCATCCTCACCGAGGCGGCCGAGGCGCTGCGGGCCGGCACCACGTTCGCCGCCGCCCTCGCCCGCTACGAGCAGGCGTTCCCCGGCTACTTCATCCCCATGGTCCGCTCGGCCGAGCTGACCGGCCGCCTCGACGCCGTGCTGGACCAGCTCGCCTCCTACGTGGAGCGCGACATCGACGCCCGCCGCAAGGTGAAGTCGGCGCTGACCTACCCCACGGTGGTGGCGGCGCTGTCGCTGGTGTCGGTGCTGGTGCTGGCCACCTGGGTGCTGCCCAAGTTCCGGGTGTTCTTCGCCAGCCTCGACGCCGAGCTGCCGCTCACCACCCGCATGCTGTTGGGCGTCACCGATGTGTTCGCCCGCCTGTGGCCGCTGTTCGCCGGCGGCTCGCTGGTGCTGTTCCTGCTGTTCGTGCTGTCGGTGCGCACCGAGCGGGGCCGCCTGGCGCGCGACCGCATGCTGCTGCGCATGCCCGGGTTCGGCCCGGTCGTGCGCTTCGCCATCGTGGAACGGTTCTGCCGGGTGCTCTCGGCGTTGGTGTCGGCCGGGGTGCCGCTGCCCGACGCCCTGCTGGTGGCGGCCAACGGCACCGCCAACCGGGTGTTCCAGCGCGGCCTGGTGCAGGCCCGCGAGGCGATGATCCGCGGTGAGGGCCTGGCCCGACCGCTGGCCGAGCTGGACCTGTTCCCCGCCGGCGCCAACCAGATGTTCCGGGTGGGGGAGGCCACCGGCACGCTCGACACCCAGCTCGAGTTCGCGGCCACGTTCTACGAGCGCGAGCTCAACTACCGGCTGAAGAAGTTCACCGACCTGTTCGAGCCGGCGGTGATCGTGTTCATGGGCCTGGTGGTGGGCTTCGTGGCGGTGGCGTTGGTGTCGGCCATGTACGGCATCTTCAACCAGGTGAGCCTGTGAGCGCGCCCGTTCTGCGCCGGCCCCGGCCCCCGGCGGGCGATCCCGAGGCGGGCACCACGTTGGTGGAGGTGCTCGTGGCGGTGATGATCCTGGGCGTCGCCGTGGTCGGGCTCATGTCGGCGCTGGCCTTCCTGTACAAGGCCACCGACACCCACCGCCGGCTCACCACCGCCAGCGCCACCACCCAACAGGCGCTCGAGATCGTGGCCGATCCGTTGCAGACCGGGTGGGCGCCGTGTGCCACGGCCGTTGCGTCCTACCAGGCGTCGCTCGACGCCCAGGGCCTGACCGGGGTGGCGGTGACCGAGGTGCGCCAGTGGGACGGCACCGACTGGCAGGACTGCTCGTCGGTGGCGAGCCTGCCGTTGCAGCGCATCACCGTCAGCGTGCCCGACGGGCCGGCGGCCGCCACCGCGTCGATCGTCAAGCGGGGCTCGCCGTGAGCGCGCCCCCTCGCCGGCTGCGCGGCGACGACGGGTTCACGCTGGCCGAGCTGGTGATCTCCACCATGATCATGGGCATCGTGCTCACCGCAGTGACCGCAGCGGTGATCGTGGGGCTGCGCAACGGCAGCCGTTCGGTGGACCTGCTGGGCCCCTCCACCGACGCCGCCCTGCTGTCGCACCACTTCACCGCCGACGTGCAGAGCGCGTCGGTGTCCGACATCAGCCCCGGCGTGGCGTCCGGCTGCGACTACGAACCCCCCGCCGGCAGCCGCAACGTGCTGGCCCTGGCCTGGCTGGACAACGCCGGCGAGCTGCCGGTGCGCCATGCGGTGGCGTACCACCTCGACCCGGCCACCGCGCAGCTCAGCCGGGTGTCCTGCGACGGCGAGAGCGGGGTGCAGGTGGCGGTGCTGGCCCGCCAGGTGCTCAGCGCCGACGCCCGGGTGGACACCTCCTCCGGGGGCATCTCCCTCGACGTGACCGCCGGCGAGCAGACCGCCGGTGAGCTGAACACCGACAACCCCGCCGTGGGCCCGGATCCGGCGGCGCTGTACCGGTTCCAGCTGCGGGCCTACGGCCGCTTGGCCGGCAGCGACGCCAGCGGGCTCGGCTCGGGCGTGGCCCGCCTGCCCCGGGGGGAGGTGGCCGGCACCGTCACCAAGTACGACGACGCCGCCGGCACCACCAACCCCGAGCCGGTGCAGGGCGTGACCCTCTCGCTCACCAACGCCGAGACCGATGTGGTCACCACCACCGGCACCAACGGACGCTTCTACTTCGGCACGCTGGAGGACGGGCGGTACGACCTCACGTTGGAGACGAGCGCGTTCCTGCCCACCGCCCGGCAGAGCACGATCGCCTCGGAACCGAACCGGATCACCGTGCCGGTCACCGTCGATGCCGCGGCCCAGGGCGACACCGCCGCCGGATCGGAGGGCGCGGCCGCCGAGCTGGCCCAGGCGTTGTCGGTGGTGCAGGTGGGCTCGGTGGCCGGCACCGCCCGGACCGATCGGTATGTCATGTTGGGCGGGCTCAAGGTGGAGCTCAGCGGGCCGGTTGCGGTGGAGACCGACACCGACGCCTCCGGTGCCTACGCCTTCGAGGACGTGCCCGCCGGCGGGTACACCGTGGAGGTCAAGCCGCCTGAGGGGTATGTGGCGGTGTCCGGGGCCGAGTGCGTGGTGACCGTGGTGGGCGGTGAGCGGTCCACCTGCCCCGAAGCGGTGTTCAAGGCCCGGATCGCCGCCATCACCGGCATGGTGCGCACCGACACCGATGTGGCGCTGCCCGGGGTCAACGTGGTGTTGAGCGGCGCCACCAACCGCACGGTGGTGACCGGCTCGGACGGGAGCTACCGCTTCGGGGACCTGCTCGACGGCAGCTACACGGTGACGGTGCAGGCGCCGGCGGGCTACGGGTTGATCTCGGGCGGGACGTGCGCGGTGATCATCGCCGGGTAGAACAAGGTGTGCGGCGACGCCGTGCTGCAGCGGGCGTCGACGTCGGTGACCGGCATCGTGCTGCGCGACGTCGACCTCGACGGGATCGGCGATGTGCCGTCGGTGGGGGCGTACGTGAAGCTCTACGCCAACAGCCGGATCGTGAAGTACCTGTACACCGGTACCGACGGGACGTTCCGTTTCGACGACGTGCAGCCCGGGCCCTACACGGTGTGGCACCACGCCTGGTCGAACGGGATGACGGCGTACAGCCCTTCGAACGGGCAGGTGCAGATCACGGTGAACCCGGGCCAGCTGATCACGCCGATCACGTTCGTGGACCGCAAGCCGTGCACGTTGTTGTCGATGAACCAGAACTCGATCCGGTTGGGCGACGGTGCGTTGCCCACCCCGGGGCAGGTCCTGACGGTGGCCATGGACGGTCGCTGCGAGAACCCGGTGAACTTCACGTTCGATGCGGTGACCGGCACGGAGGCCGGTCCGGCCGTTCGGGTGACGATGCCGGCGTCCGAGACCACCTCGGGTGGGACGACGGCGACCACGATCGGGGCGAACGGGGCGCCGGTGTTCTTCTACCGGGCGGTGTTGCCGTCGGAGGGGCCCACGTGGACCACCGGGGCGGCGCTCATGCGGGTGACGGAGGGCAGCCGCGATCCCGGCAAGATGTGGGTGCAGGTGTTCCGATGAGGGCGCGGGTTGCCTCGACCGGGGCCGGGGCCGGGGCCGGGGCCGGGGCCGGCGAGGACGGTGCCGTGCTGCTCATCGTGCTGGCGTTCATGGCGTTCATGGGCATGGTGATCATGGCGGTGCTGAACTTCAGCGACACGTCGTTCCGGGCCAGCACGATCATGCGCGACACCGACGCCCGGTTGGGGGCGGCCGACGGGGGGATCAAGTTCGCCATCGCCCAGCTGGTGGCCAACCCGGCGGTGTGCGGTACGACGGTGGGGGAGGGGCCGGTGGCCTTGCCGGCGGCGCCGCCGGTGAACGGTTTCCGGGCGGCGGTGACCTGTGAGCGGCGGGCGGCGACCGTGTTCAAGGACAGCATCGGGTGGGGGCTGTACCTGACCGACGAGGCCGGCCAGATCGCCGCGGTGGACGACGGGTTGGGCGGCAACGACGCCCGGCGCATCGAGGGGCCGGTCTACAACCACTCGACGGCGGCGGCGCCGTGGGATCTGCAGGCCAACCTGGTGGTCGAGGACGGGATGGTGCTGCAGCGCATCGCCGATGACGGGTGCAACACCGCGCAGGACATCCGGCTGGTGCTGCGGGGCACGGCGTCGTTCGCGTGCACGCCGCCGGTGGCGCCGCCCACCGTGCCGGTGCCCACGCAGCCGCTGCCCACCTCGCCGGAGCTCTTGGGCACCCGCAGCGCCGACGGCGATGGTGGGGCGACGTGTCGGGTGTTCGAGCCCGGGCGGTATGCCGAGATGCCGAACCTGGCGCCGCAGAACTACTTCCGCAGCGGCTCGTATCTGTTCGAGCAGGGCTTCGGCGTGGCCGATGGGGTGACCGTGCTGGGTGGTATGGCGCCGGCGGTCGAGCAGTCGGTGCTCGGGTTGGCGGGGTCGGTGCCGTGCGCGGCGGGTTTCGTGGGTGTTGATGGCACGGGCGTGCAGTTCATCTTCGCCGGCGGCGGGTCGCTGGTGGCGCAGGGCGGGGCACGGGTGGAACTGCACTCGGCGGCCAAGGGTGATGCGGCGGGGACGACGATCCGGCAGGTGCAGGCGTCGGACCCGGCGCCGTGGGGGGCGATGGCCTCGACGTTGCCGGCCGAGTACGGCAGCGGGTTGCTGCGGGCGGCTGGCGGGGCGAGTTTGGTGGTGCACGGGTTGGTGTGGGCCCCCACGGCGGCGGTGGACCTCAACGGGCAGGGCGGCGATGTGGTGCAGCTGCTCGGCGGGGTGGTGGCGGCCAAGGTGCGGTTGTCCTCGCCGGGGACGATGGCCGAGCCGGGGGTGCGCATCGCCGCCGGCGAGCCGTTCCAGACCGAGAAGTATGTGGTGACGGCGACGGTGCCGTACGAGGGCGGCCAGCCGGTGGAGGTGCGGGCGGTGGTCCGCCTGCCCGCCGATGACCCGGACAACCCGATCATCTATTCGTGGAATGTGTTGACGAAAGAAGGAGAGCAATGACCAAGCGAACCAACCGGGCCCAAGGCGACGAGGGCTTCACCCTCATCGAGCTCCTCGTGGTCATCGTCATCTTGGGCACCCTCGCCGCGGTCGTCGTGTTCGCGGTGGGCGGCATCACCGATCGTGGCAAGTCGGCGGCGTGCAAGGCCGAGCTGCAAACCGTGCAAGTCGCCGTCGAGGCCTACCGGGCGAAGAAGAACACATACCCAGCGGACTTCGCTGCACTCACCGCAAGCCCGGATGTCTTCCTCAAGTCGGCGCCGACCAACACGAACGGTTACACCATCACGCTGGCAGCGAATGGCGTGGTCACTGCGAACCCCGCTGATTGCGCAGGCATCTGATCAACCATGTTCCACCTCGGTGGGGATGACGGAGCGGGCCACGGCATCGGCATGGGTGACGATGCCGTGGCGCACCAACGAGCTGAGCGACTGCTCGAGGGTGAACATGCCGTCGTTCTGGCCCATGGTGATGGCGTTGCGGATCTGGCGGGTCTTGCCCTCCCGGATGAGGTTGCGGATGGCGTGGTTGGCGATGAGCACCTCCCATGCCGCCACCATCCCGCCCTCGATCCGGGGCACCAGCCGCTGCGCCACCACCGCCACCAGCGACCCGGCCAGCTGCACCCTGACCTGCTCCTGGCGTTCGGCCGGGAACACGTCGACGATGCGGTCGAGCGCGCTGGCGGTGTCGTTGGTGTGCAGGGTGGAGACCACGAGGTGACCGGTCTCCGCCACCGAGAGGGTGATGCCGATGGACTCGGGATCGCGCATCTCGCCCACCAGGAGCACGTCAGGGGACTCCCGCAGGGCGGCCCGCAGCCCGTGGGCAAAGTCCAGGCAGTCGGTCCCGATCTCCCGCTGGTTCACCAGACCACGGCCGTGGGTGTGCAGGTACTCGATGGGATCCTCGAGCGTCAGCACGTGCGCCGAACGCTTCTCGACCACGTAGGCGATCAGCGAGGCCTGGGTGGTGGACTTGCCGGAGCCCGTGGGCCCGGTGATGAGCACCAGGCCCTGGGGCAGCAGCATCAGCTCCCGCACCTGCGGCGGCACGCCCAGCTCGTCGAGGGTGGGGATGCGGTCGGGCACGATGCGAAGAGCCAGCGCCGGGTGACCCCGCTGGATGAAGGCGTTGCCCCGCACCCGGGCCTGATCCCGCCAGGTGATCGAGAAGTCGACCTGGCGCACCCGCTCGTAGGCGCGCTGATCGGATTCGGTCAGCATGCTGTTGATCAGCTGGAACAGGGTGCTGTCGGGAAACGGCGCCACGTGCTCGATGGGCTTGAGGCTTCCCTTCACCCGCACCATGGGACACGCATCGTGGGTGAGCAGCAGATCGCTGGCACCCATGCCGACCGCCCATTCCAGCAGGTTGTCGATGTCCGCCCGCATCCCGCTCATGGGTTGCAGTGTAGGAGCATTCGGTGAGGCCTGTGGACAATGACCTATTCGGAGTAGTGCTCATGCTGGTAGGTCTCTGCGTCGGATCGTTTCTCAACGTCGTGATCTGGCGGGTACCGCAGGGTATGTCGGTGGTGCGACCCGGTTCGCAGTGCCCTCGGTGTGGTGCGTCCCTGCACTGGCGGTGGAACGTGCCGGTGCTGTCGGGTGGCCCTGCGGGGCCGGGCGCGATGCTGCGGTGCGCCGATCTCGGTGCGCTACCCCCTGGTGGAGGCGGCGTGCGGGGCGCTGTTGGCCACGGTGGCCTGGCGATGCGACCCCGCCCTGGTGCCGGCCTACGGGGCGGCGGCGGCCGGTCTGCTGGCGCTTGGCGTGATCGACCTCGAGCACCGTCGCCTGCCGGATCGCGTCCTCTTCCCGACGGCGCTGCTCACCGCCGCCGGGTTCGGAGCCGTGGCCGTGTCGTCGGGACGGACCTCGGAGCTACTCGGCGCCGTGCTCGGCACGGTCATCGGGCTCTAGGCCATCGGTTTGATCCATGTGGCCCAACCGGCGGGCATGGGCTTCGGCGACGTGAAGCTGGCCGGCCTCTGCGGGCTGCTGTTGGGTTGGCGGGGTGCGCTGTACGTACCGGTCGGTCTGTTCGCCGCGTTCGTGGCCGGAGCGGTGGTGGGGCTGGTGCTCCTCGCTCGGGGCGCCGGGCGTCGCACCGTGCTTCCGTTCGGGCCGTTCCTGGGCGCGGCGGCGCTCAGCGTGGCCCTCTTCGGCAGCCCGCTGGTCGATGCGGTGCACCGCTTGACGTGATCGGCAGCTCATGGCGAGCCCGGGGCGTGTGACCGCAGGAGCAGCTCGGTGCCGTCAGGGCGGTACGTGTGGGCTCGTTGCGCTTCGTCGAGCCGGATGGACCAGCCGTGCCGGTGGAGGTACGTGTGGTGCCAGCGGCAGAGCAACACGCCGTTGGTGACGGCGGTGCGCCCGCCGTGCTCCCAGTGCTGGCAGTGGTGCACGTCGCAGTGTGCCGGCGGTGCGCAGCAACCGGGGAAGCGGCAGTGCCGATCCCGCCGGATGATCGCATCCGCCTGTGGCGGAGACCAGGTGCGGGTGGCGCGGCCGACATCGAGGATCTCGCCGCCGACGCCGACGACCATGCGGAACAGTTCGGCATCGCACGTGGACGCGGCCGGTACCGGCCCGACGGGTGCGACGTTGCCGTGTTCGTCGACGTGCATGGTGAGCGCGATGCGGTGACGGTCAGGCGCACGCCGCTGGTTCGGGTCGCGGCGAAGGTCTGCATCGCAGAGGTCCACCAGGGCTTGGGCGCGCATGGCGCCGATGCCCATGCCGTCAAGCGTGGGATCACCTTCTCGGCGGGCTTGGATCATCCGGGTGATGCGCCGATCGAGTGCGGCGCCGACGATCGCCGCGTCCTCGGGGGCGAGGTGCAGGGAGCCGTGATGCCAGCCGTCCAGTGACTCGGACAGGAGGAAGGAGGCCTGGGGGGCCGGATCGGCATCGGGCCCGCCACCGCGTTGAGCGCGGGCACACTCTCGGAACGCTCGCGTTGCGGTGAGGAAGTCATCCAGCTGCGGGGCGAGGCCCACGAGGAGCTCGTCGATCTCGGGGGAGTACTGCTCGGGCGCCTCGCGCTGGCAGGCGGTGAGGGCATCGATGTGCGTGCTGTTGAGCTCGCCGGCGGCGGCTGCGTCACGACTGGTGGGCATGTCCCGCAGGGCGCGGGCCTGGCGGCACACGGCCGCCGCTCTGGGTGTGGTGAGGCCGGTGTGCAGCGCAACCCACCGCCCCGGCGCCCGGAACCCCTCGAGCGCCCACAGTTCCAGGCGCTGGGCGCGATCGGCGAGGCTTCGTACCACCTGCTCGGCGGCGTTGGCGCAGGCTTGGGCGAGTCCGAGCAGCGGCGCGAGCTCGTGCGCCTCCGCGAGTGCGCTCATCTCATCGAGCTCGCGGAGGCGGAGCAGCACCTTCTCGAAATCGCCGGTGAGGGTTTCCGCCATGCCCGACAGCGTAGCGGCGTTCGGCCCTAGATGCAACAGGTATGCGAGAGAGCGAACAGGTGTTCCATCTGTGCGTCGTCGAACCGGGGACGAGGTGATCCTGCGGTTTCGGCGATTCGGCGATTCGGCGATTCGGCGCGGGTGGGGCTGGGCGTCGTGGCGATTCGCGCTTCAATTCGGCGGGCTTGGCTGGCGTGCTCGGAGCGATTCGCCGCTGGTTCGGTGGGCGGGGCTGGGTGCTCGATTCGCCGCTGGTCGGTGGGCTTGGCTGGGTGCTCGGAGCGATTCGCCGCTTGGTTCCGTGGGCGGGGCTGGGTGCTCGGTGCGATTTGCCGGCAATTCGGCGGGTGGGGCTGGGTGCTCGGAGCGATTCGCCGCCGATTCGGCGCGCAGGTGGCCCGGGGCCATACCGGATGGTACGGGCTGGCCGGGTGGCGGGGCGCGCCTTCAGTCCGGCGTTAGGGAACGCGAATAGTGGCGCGATGACCTCAGCGGGTGCTGGTATGCTGAGGGTGCACGAGTAGAAGGGCGGAACGTCCGATGGGCCTGCTGATCTTCGTCATCGCCGCACTGGTGGTCATCTCCCTGTTGGGAGCGGCCGCCGAGCGGGCGCACCGTGAACGGGAGCAGCGCGAGCGCGGCTATCAGGACGCGTTCGCCTCCCGCTCCCCGTTCCTCTGACCGGCCGGCCGACCGCCGTCACCGCCGGGCCGCTCGACCCCGGACCGCTCAACCCCGGACCGCTCAACCCCGGACCGCTCGACCCCCGACCCGCCGTCGGCCGATGCGCCGGCGGCCGAGCCCCCCGCCCCGGGGAACGCCAGCACCTCCAGCGTGGCTGACCGCCGCCCCGCGCCGGCATCGTCGAGGTGGCGCAGGTCCACCGTCACCCCCACCCACACGGTGGCCAGCTCGCAGCGCAGCGCCCCGGGCGGGAACGGTGGCGCCACCGACAGCTGCTGGCGCAACGTGCTGTGCAGCTGCCGCTCGAGCTCGCGCTCCGCCGCCAACGGGTACGACGCCGACACGGCGCGCACCACGTTCGTGCTCCAGTTCACCAGCGTCTCGCCCACATCGCCGATCCGGGCCGCCAGCACGGCGTGCGCATCCACCACCGTGCAGCGGAACCGCACCGTCACGCTGAACTGCGCCGCCGCATCGGCCGACGGCGCCGGCAAGGTCACCTCGCCGTCATAGGGCGTCAGGTCCACGTAGATCGCCGCCGTCGCCCGGGTGAACCCCTTCGTCCTGAACACCGGCCGCCCCGCCGGCACGGCCACCAGCTCGCCCTCGACATCGAGCACCACCCCGGCGTGCGCCCGCTGCCTCGGCAGCACCCGCGCCCGCACACGGTTGGTGCGGAACGGCCGCAACGGCCGCTCCAACGGCACCCGGGCCAGCACGGGGTACCCGCGGCCGGCACCGCAACGTCATGGGTCATCTTCGCCCCAGCATCCGCCTCGCTGCCTTCGGTCGACCGGTTGGTTGAGAACGGGCGCACCGCCGCGCGCCATGGTTCGTCCGCCGAACGATATCGCCGACCACGCACGATTCCGCCGAGCCCCGTCCGTCCGGTGCCGCCCTCCCGCAACGGCCGATAGCCTCGCATCCGAGCGCGTGGGCCCGCACCGGACGGCCCGCCACCGCGGCCTGACGGAGGATGTATGACCGATGCGGTGACCGATCAGAACGAGGCGATCTTCGTCGAGCTCGTGGCCAACAGCTGGCGACGCCACGCCGAGATGACCCGCAACACCCAGACCGACGACCTGCTGGTGGGCGCCATCGTCGCCTCCTCGGTCAACCAGGGCTGGGCGTTGATCGACCTGGGCTCCGACGGCCGCTCCCACCTGCTGCGCTTCGACCACGCCGCCAGCCGCACGCGCCTGGTGGTGGAGGTGCGCTCCCTCGCCGAGGACCTGGCCACCGCCAAGGTGCTCGGCCGCCTGGCCAACGTCGAGATCGGCTTCGGCATGCGGGTCGACAACTTCTCCCAGGTGTTCCAAGCGGTCAAGACCGAGATCAAGTCCGCCCTGCTGGTGTCCACCGAGCCCGGCGTCATCACCGTCGACGGCGATCTCTCCACCG
Source organism: Acidimicrobiales bacterium (assembly GCA_041394365.1). Taxonomy (GTDB): domain Bacteria; phylum Actinomycetota; class Acidimicrobiia; order Acidimicrobiales; family CAIXPF01; genus CAIXPF01. The sequence goes on along the minus strand of JAWKIM010000013.1, from coordinate 257,399 downwards.
GCTACGTGTACGCCCAGATCACCCTGATGGTCGACCTCGACGAGTACCTGACCGGCCCCCTCGCCGTCGACTACGCCAAGCTCCAGGCCCACATCGGGGCCGTCGTCCACTCGCTCAACAAGTACCTCCGCGGCCGGCTCGGGCTCTGAGAAAGGCACCGTGATGCTCAAGAAACTGATGGATTTCGCCAACAGCCGCGAGATGCGCGAGTCGCGCGACGAGATGGTGGTGGGCGAGCTGGTGCTGGCCATGGCCCAGATGGGCATGCCCGCCACCCGGTTCCTGGCCGGAGCCGACGCCCAGCAGGTGCGCTTCTCCACCCCGCACGACCCGCTGCTGCACAACATCGCCGTCATCGTCGACCGCAAGACCGGCGGCGGGGCGCTCAGCGAGGCGGTCATCGGCTCCAAGGCGGTCATCACCGTCACCGCCGAGATCAAGAACTACCTGGCCGACCCCGACGACCTCGTCGGCATGTGGCGCACCGACTTCGCCAACATCACCAAGATGCCGCTGCTGGGCCAGGTGAAGCTCGACCACCAGCTCAACTCGGTGCTGGCCACCAAGAAGCTGATCATCGAGCTCAACGAGTACATCGGTGACCCCGCGGTGGCCCGGCCCCGCCTGGTGGGCCTGCTGCAGGCGACCATCGCCGAGCTGTCGCAGTCGCTGGCGCCCTACAAGAAGCACTCGCCGTTCGAGGTGGACGGCTGACCGGACCCGGACCGCCACCGACGTACCGGGCCGTACCCATACCGTACGGCCCGGTACGTCAACGGCTCAGGCGGCGTCGCACAGCATGGCGGCCAGCCGGCGGCGGGTGGGGCCGGTCAGATCCCGTAGCTCCTCCCCGCCGGTGCCGGTCACGTGGCCCTGGATGTTGCGCACGCCGATCCGGTAGAGGCTGGCCAGGCTGACCGGGCACACGTCGTCGACGCCCTCCACGATCACCGCCCGCCGCTGGCGCTCGTCGCCGGTGAGCTGCAGCACCGAGGTGATGGCGGCCAGCGGAGCCTGCAGGTGCAGCATCGACCGGCTGATCTTCACGCCCACGTCGCCCAGCTGGGAGATCCGCTCGAAGCTGGCGTAGCCCGAGCCGAGATCGTCGATGGCGAAGCGCACCGCCAGCGAGGCCCGCAGCTGCGCCAGCCGCCGCCGGAACGCATCGACCTCGGCCACGCTCGCATCGAACCCGCCGAACCCGTGCCCCACGAAACCGCCGGGCGCCGCACCGTGCGACGACGGCGAGGGCAGTGACGACGGCGACGACAGCGATGGCGCCACATCATCAGCGCCCAGCGGGTAGGGCACGCCGAGCGGTTCCTTCTCCGACAGCTCCAGCGTCACCCGATCGGGTGCCAGACCGCAGTTGCGCAACGACGCCGCCAGGCGCTGCTCATAGGTGCGCGACCACAGCGATCGCAGCGACACGTTGATCGACACCGGCAGCGGCGCCCGGTAGCGATAGGGCGAGCAACGGTGGGCGGCGGCGAACTGGCGCAGCGCCCGATCCGCCAGCGTGGCGTCGAGCTCCACGCCGAAGCGGCTGCCCCAACGCTCGGCCGTGGTGAACAGCTCCTGGGGGGCGTGGCGATCACCGGGGCGGAGGCGGGCCAGCGCCTCCCAGCTGCGCACCCGCAGGGCGGCGGCATCCGGATCGAGGGCCACCACCGGCTCGAAGATCATGTGGACGCGGTCGAGCGCCCGGCGGAACAACGTGAAGCACCGCTCCTCGATGGCGGCGGGCAGCGCCCCGCACCACAGTCGCAGCTCGTTGAGGGCCGACAGCTCGGCCAGCGCCGCGTCGCCGCCGGCTCCCGACCCCACCCCGGCCGAACGGCAGCACGCCCGGATCAGGTGGCACAGCGGCTCGCCCAGCCCGGCGATGGCGGCGGGCACCCCGGTGGCCACCAGCACCGCGTGTCGGTGGCCGGCACCGGACCCGGGCCGCACGTCGAGCTCGATCGCCACCGCCACGGTGCCGGCCGCAACGCCGGATCGCCCGCCGTCGCACGAGGACCGCTCGCCGCCGGCCGGCTCGGCGACGACAGCACCGCAGCTGCGGTGGCCGGGCCGGCGGCGCGCCGCCGCCAGCGACGCCAGGAGCGACCGGGCCACGGCGGACGTCAGCGGGGGAGGGGAGCCCGCCACATCGCACCAACCACCGATCGGATCGTCGAGCTCGTCGCCGGTGAGCACCACGGCGACCGACGTGGCGGCCAGCGCAGCCCGTACGGCCACCAAGGCCGGCCGCGCGCCGCCGAACAGTTCATCGAGCACATCCTGCAACGCGCCTTCGACGCCATCGAGGACGTTGCCCATCGGGCTCGGCAGGGCGCCGAGCTCGCGATGTTGCATGGGGACCCCTCCCTCGCCGGGCGTCCGCTCCCGGCGGGCCGACCCTATCGCCGGTCGGCGTGGGCGCGTCGCACTCCAAAGCGGTTCTTGCGTTGCAAATGGAAGACGAGTGTCCGGATGAACGCGCACCGTCGCCGCAAGCGGGTCGAGCGGCTCTGCCACCGATGCAGCAGTCGGTGACGGACCGGTGGTTCGAGCCCCCCGCCGGGTTCAGACGCCCTTCCAGCGGGGCTCGCGCTTCTCGGCGAACGCGGCGCGGCCCTCCCGGGCGTCCTCGGTGGCCTGGGCCACGATCCGCATCGTCTCGCCGAAGCGCACGGCGTCGACCCACGGCAGCTCCCGGGAGCGCACCGCCACCTCCTTGGTGGTGCGGACCGCCAGCAGGGCGGCCGCGCACAGTCGATCGGCCAGCCGGCGGGCCTCGGCCAGCACGTCGTCGTGGGGCACCACCCGGCCCACCAGGCCCATCTCCCGGGCCCGCTGGGCGTCGACGGTGTCGCCGATGAGCAGCAGCTCCATGGCGTCCTCCCAGCGAAGCCGCTGCGGCATGCGGATCGCCCCCACGATGGTGGGCACGCCCAGCTTCACCTCCGGGAAGCCGAACGTGGCCCGCTCCGAGGCGATGACGAAATCGCAGAAGCTCACCGCGGTGACCGCATAGCCCAGGCACGGGCCGTTGACCGCGGCGATGGTCGGCTTGAACAGCTCCAGGCCGCTCTCGAAGGAGTTGATCGTCGGCTTCTCCCAGAACGTGCCGGGGAACACCCCGGCCGACCCGGCCCCGTCCTTCACATCGGCCCCCGCGCAGAACGCCCGCCCGGCGCCGGTGAGGATGGCCACCCAGGCGTCGGTGTCGCCCAGGAACCGCTGCCAGGCCTCGTTGAGCGCCACCCGCATGGCGCCGTTGATGGCGTTGAGCCGCTCGGGCCGGTTGTAGGTGATGGTGACGACGTGGCCGTCCTGCTCGTAGAGCACCGGCGGTGCTTCGGCATCGTGCATGCGCGCACGCTAGGGGGCGGGTGGGCGGAGCGGCCGCCCGTCCTGGCGAATCGGCGCCGGTTCGCCGATCGCAATGGGCTGAGATATGCGGAAAATTATTGAAAGTGCAGAAACCGGGGCGGATTTGATCGGTGGCGTGGACTTTCCTGCTGAAACTGTCGACGCGCGGTGACCACAGATCCACGCCTGGTCGACCTTCTGTGCGTTTCACGATGCAACTCCCTCCAAAACCGCCCCGGTCCCCTGCACCACGCCGAATCCGCCGCCCACACGTGCGTCAGAGCACACGCTCCGGCGAGCCGACCGAGCCGACCGAGCCGACCGAGCCGACCGAGCCGACCGAGCCGACCGAGCCGTGGAGCCGCGGTGGCCGGACCGGTCGGTATGGTCCGCGGCGGCCGGCGGGCGGTGCGGTTCCCGGCCGGCGGCGGCGCGCCACCCGATCACTACGCTGCCGCCATGACCACCGAGGCCGCGACCGCCCCCCAACCCGAGCTCGAACACCTGCAGTTCGACGCCAACGGCATCTCCCTCCATGCGGTGGCGTGCGGGCAGGGGCCGCTGGTGCTGTTCTGCCACGGGTTCCCCGAGTCGTGGTACTCGTGGCGCCACCAGCTGCCGGCGGTGGCCGCCGCCGGCTACCGGGGTGTCGCGCTCGACATGCGGGGCTACGGCGGCACCGCCAAGCCGGCCGCCATCGAGGCCTACGGCATCACCCACCTCATCGGCGACGTGATCGGCTCCATCGCCGCCCTCGGCGAGCGCCAGGCGGTGGTGGTGGGCCACGACTGGGGCGCCCCGGTGGCGTGGTTCAGCGCGCTGGTCCGGCCCGACGTGGTCCGCGCCGTGGCCGCCCTGAGCGTGCCCTACTTCCCGCCCACCGGCGCCCTGCCCGAAGGCCTCACCGTCAACGACCTGATGCGGGCCAACGCCAAGGGCCGCGACTACTACCGGCTGTACTTCCAGGAGCCGGGCGTGGCCGAAGCCGACCTCGAGGCCGACGTGGCCCACACCGTGCGCGGCTTCCTGTACGCCATCTCCGGCGACATCATCGCCGATGGCGTGCGCCATACCGGTTGGGATGGGCATTTCCCCCTGGGCGAGACGCTCAGCGCCCAGCTGGTGCAACCGGAGCGGCTGCCCTCGTGGCTCAGCGAGGACGACGTCGCCTTCTACACGGCCGAGCTGCAGGCCAGCGGGTTCCGCGGTGGGCTCAACTGGTACCGCAACATCGACCGCCTGCCCGGCCTGCTGGCCCCGTTCGTGGGCGCCACCATCGATCAGCCGGCGCTCTACCTCGGCGGCGAGCACGACCTGATCGCCGGCAACACCCCCGAGGCCATCGCCGCCCTGCCGGGCCTGGTGCCCGGCCTGCGGCGCTGCGAGGTGCTCGACGGCGCCGGCCACTGGCTGCAGCAGGAGCGGGCCGAGCAGGTCAACGCCGCCCTCGTCGCGTTCCTGCGCGACCTCGACTGAGCTCGCCGGCGGCTTCGGCGCGGGCGTGAGGCGAAACCCCGGCCCATAACGTCACGGCAGGGCCTATTTTGGTCACATGCTGAGCCTCGGTCTCGATCTGAACCTGTGGCCCTGGGTGTGGCTCGGCGTCGCCGTGGTGTTCACCATCGTCGAGCTGACCGTGCTCGGCGGCAACTTCATCCTCTTGCCGTGGGCCATCTCGGCCTTCGTCGCCTCCCTGCTCGGCTTCGCCGAGGCGCCGGTGGTGGCGCAATGGCTCGTCTTCGCCATCGGTGGCGCCATGCTGTTCGGTCTGTTCTACCGGCTCGCCCGGCGCTTCACCACCGACCACGCCCTACCGGTCGGTGGGGGCGCCGGCCGGCTGGTGGGGGCGGCCGGCACCGTGATCCGGGCCATCGACCCGGCCGACGTGCAGCGCGGCGGCCGGGTGTCGGTCGACGGTGAGCAGTGGGGTGCCCTCGCCGCCGATGACACCGCCCTGCCTGCCGGGACCCGCATCCGGGTACGTGCCATCCAGGGCACCCGGCTCGTGGTCGAGCCCTTCCCCGCCACCGAACCGAGAGGTACGCCATGAGCGCACTGGTCATCGTCCTGGCCGTCGTCGTCCTGCTGGGGCTGGCCTTCCTGGCCAGCGCGGTCAAGATCGTGCGGCCCTACCAGCGGGGCCTGGTGGAGCGGCTCGGCCGCTACAAGACCACCAAGGAACCGGGCTTCAACCTGATCATCCCGTTCATCGAGACCATGCAAGCTTCATCGACATGCGCGAGCAGGTGGTGGACGTGCCCCCGCAGGAGGTGATCACCGAGGACAACGTCGTGGTCTCCGTGGACGCCGTCGTCTACTACGAGGCCACCGACCCGCAGCGCCTGGTCTACAACGTGGCCGACTTCTTCACCGCCATCACCAAGCTGGCCCAGACCAACCTGCGGAACCTCATCGGCGACCTGGAGCTCGACAAGGCGCTCACCTCCCGGGACACCATCAACACCCAGCTGCGCGAGGTGCTCGACGACGCCACCGACAAGTGGGGCGTGCGGGTGGTGCGGGTGGAGATCCAGCGCATCGACCCGCCGCCCGAGGTGGTGTCGGCCATGCACGCCCAGATGCGGGCCGAGCGCGACCGCCGCGCCACCGTCACCGAGGCCAAGGGCTACCAGGAGGCGGCCATCGCCCGGGCCGACGGCGAGAAGTTCCTCCATCCTCGCCGCCGAGGGCCGCCGGCAGGCCGCCATCCTCGACGCCGAGGGCGACGCCCAGGCCATCGAGCTGCGGGCCCAGGCCGAGCGCCTGCGCCTCACGCTGCTGGGCGAGGGCGAGGGCCTGGCCGCCCGGCCCGGCTCACCGGCATCAAGGAGGCCGACGCCGACGACCGGGTGCTCACCGTCGAGTACCTCGCCGCCCTCGAGAAGCTGGGCGACGGCCGCGCGCCGCAAGCTGGTGGTGCCCACCGACTTCGCCCCGCTGCTGTCGATGGTGACCGCCATCGGCGAGGGCGCTGCTCGCGATAACGGCCGCGGCGGCGACCACCGGCCCCGCGGCGGGCTGCGCCGGTGCCCGACGCCGCCGATCGGGTCGACGTGGCCCCGCCCACCGATCTGGGGCGCAGCGGCTGATGGCGCTCGAGACGCCGCCCGCCGGCTGGTACCCCGACCCCGAAGGCGGTGTTCGGTTGCGCTGGTGGGACGGCGAGGACTGGACCGACCGGTACCGCTCCTGGCCCTCGGCCGCCGAGCAGCTGCTGGCCTCCGCCCCGGTGGCCGGCGCCCGCCAGCAGGCCGCCGCGGCCCGCGCCGCGGTGGCCGCCGGGGCGCCGCTGGCGGCAGGGCTCGGCGCCGAGGAACGGCGCCAGCTCATCGACGAGGTCCGCCAGGCCACCCGCGGCGAGCTCGACCGGGCCCTCGACACCGTCGAGACCCGGGTCGGCAACGCCGCCCAGCGCTTCCAGCCGCTGGTGAGCGCCTACACCGGGCGGGCGGTGCGCATCCTGCGCCGGCTGGCCATCCTGGCGCTGGTGCTGGTGGTGGCCTACCTGCTGTTGCAGGCCGCCGCCCAGGCCAGCCTGCTCGACTGGCTCGGCGACCGCATCGACCAGCTCACCGACCGCGCCGCCGGCTGACCTGCACGGAATCGAAGCGGGTGCCCGCAGCGAAGTAGCGTCCCCGGGGTTCGGACCCACCGACGAGCCAGGGGAGCAGGCCATGAGCACCGACGTCGACGCCGAGATCAGCGCCGAGGAAGCCGAGGCCTTCCGGGCCCGGTGCCGCGCCTTCCTCGACGAGCACGCCACCGGCATCACCATCGACGGGCCCGACCCGCGCAGCGAGAAGGAGCTGGCCGCCAACAAGGCGTTCCAGCAGAAGCTGGCGGCCGCCGGCCTGGCCGGCATCATCTACCCGTCCGAGTACGGCGGCGCCGGGCTCACCAAGGCCCACGAGCGGATCTGGCGTGAGGAGTACGGCCGTTCGCCGGACATGACCACGCAGCTCACCATCAGCCACGGCATGTGCCTGCCGATGCTGGCCGAGTACGGCAGCCACGAGCAGAAGGCCGCCTTCCTGGCCGACAACATCGCGGCCCGCACGGTGTGGTGCCAGATGTTCTCCGAACCGGGCGCCGGGTCCGACGTGGCGTCGCTGCAGACCAAGGCCGTGCTCGACGGCGACGAGTGGATCATCAACGGCCAGAAGGTGTGGACCACGCTGGCCCATGCCTGCGACTACGGCATCGTCATCGCCCGCACCGACCCGAGCCAGCCGAAGCACCGCGGCATCTCGATGTTCATCCTCGACATGCGGGCGCCCGGCGTGGAGATCCGGGCCATCAACCAGATCGACGGCGGCAAGCACTTCAACGAGATCTTCTTCACCGATGTGCGCATCCCCAAGTCGTGGCAGATCGGCCCGCTCAACGAGGGCTGGCGCCTGGCCACGGCCATGCTCATGTACGAGCGCGTGGCCATCGGCACCGGCTCCAAGAGCGGTGTGTCCACGCCCACGTTCAAGTACCTGCTGGGCGAGGCCCGCAAGCACGGCCTGGAGCAGGACCCCAACGTGCGCCAGCAGCTGGTGCGGCTCTACAGCGAGGAGACGGCCAAGAGCCTGGTGGCCATGCGCACCCGGGCGGAGCTCAAGGCGGGCAAGACCCCCGGCCCGGGCGGGTCGCTCGGCAAGCTGCACGGCGCGGTGATCGCCCGGCTCGCCCGTTCGATCACGCTCGAGCTGGCCGGCGGCGCCGGGGCCATCGCCTGGGACCCGAACCAGGCCGACGGCGACAAGCACGTCAAGAGCGTGCTGCGCAGCTTCTCGTCCAACATCGCCGGCGGCACCGACGAGATCCAGAAGAACATCATCGGCGACCGGGTGCTGGGCATGCCCCGCGACATCGCGGTGGACGTCACCGTCCCGTTCCAGGACCTCAAGGTCGGCACCCAGAAGTCAGCGGGCTGAGCCATGGGCGTGCCCACCCTGCACATCGACGGGCAGCGAGCCACCATCGAGCTGCAACGGCCCGACAAGCGCAACCGCATCGAACCCGATGACCTCGTCGAGCTGCTGACGCTGTTCGACCGCATCTGCGCCGCGCCCGATGTGCGGGTGGTCGTGGTACGGGCCACCGGCCCGATCTTCTGTGCCGGGTTCCACCTGGGCGCGCTGGCCGACGGCACCCGTCCGCCGGTCTCCTTCGGCGAGATGTGCGACCGGCTGGCCGCGCTGCCCATGCCGGTGATCGCCCAGGTCGAGGGCGGCATCCACGGTGGCGGCACCGACCTGGCGTTGTCGTGCGACCTGCGCGTCGCCGCCGACGACATCGAGCTGGTCATGCCGGCCGCCCGGCTCGGCCTGCAGTACTACGCCAGTGGGCTGCAGCGCTTCGTGGCCCGCATCGGCCCGTCGGCCACCAAGCGGCTGTTCCTCACCGCCCTGCCCGCCGATGCGCCGCTGCTGCTGCGGGTGGGCTACCTCGACGAGATCCACCCGCGCTGGGCCATCCCCGCCCGGGTGGACGAACTGGCCGCCGCCGTCTGCGCCCTCGGGCCCGAGGCGGTGGCCCGCACCAAGGCGGTCATCAACGGCCTGGCCGACGGGTCGATGACCCTGGAACAGGCCGACGAGTCGGCCCGCGCCTCGATGCGCTCCGACGAGCACCGCGAGGGCGTGCGGGCCATGGCCGAGAAGCGTCCCCCCGGCTTCGCCCCGTCCACCCTGCGCTGAGCGCGCCCGCGGGCGCGCCCTGAACCCCAAGGAAGGGCACGATCACCATGGCTGCCACCCCGCCGAAACGCCTGTCGCTCAACGCGTTCTCCATGAACTGCGTGTCGCACATCCAGCAGGGGCTGTGGGTGCGCCCCGAGGCCCGCCAGCTCGAGTACAAGCACCTCGACCCGTGGATGGAGCTGGCCAAGATCCTGGAGAAGGGCTGCTTCGACGCACTGTTCCTGGCCGACGTGGTGGGCCTCTACGACAGCTACAAGGGCGGCGCCGACGTCTCCATACGGGAAGGTATGCAGGTGCCGGTCAACGACCCGATGCTGCTCATCCCGGCGATGGCCACGGTGACCGAGCACCTGGGCTTCGCGTTCACCGCATCGATCCTGCAGACCCACCCGTTCACGTTCGCCCGCCAGCTGTCCACCCTCGACCACCTCACCAACGGCCGGGTGGGCTGGAACATCGTCACCAGCTACCTGCCCAACGCGGCGGCCAGCCTCGGCCTGGAGGACCTGCCCGGCCACGACGCCCGCTACGACATGGCCGACGAGTACCTCGAGGTCCTCTACAAGCTGCTCGAGGGCTCCTGGGAGGAGGACGCGGTGGTGGCCGACCGGGAGCGGCGCATCTACGCCGATCCGGCCAAGGTCCACAAGATCCACCACGTGGGCACCCACTACAAGGTCGAGGGCCCGCACCTGTGCGAGCCGTCGCCGCAGCGGGTGCCGCTGCTGTTCCAGGCCGGCACGTCAGACCGCGGCCGGGAGTTCGCCGCCCGGCACGCCGAGTGTGCGTTCATCCTCACCTCCCGGCGGGCGCTGGCGGCGGGGCGCGGTCCGGTGGCCGACGTGCGGGCGCGTGCCGCGCGGTATGGGCGCAACCCCGACGACATCCGCTTCTACCAGGGCATCTCCCCGGTGGTGGGCGGGACCGAGGCCGAGGCCCGGGCCAAAGCGGCGGAGTACACCGAGCAGCTGTCCACCGAGGCGGCGCTGGCCCACCTGTCGGGCTCGATCGGCGTGGACCTGGGCGCCATCGACCCCGATCGCCCCCTCGAGGAGTTCGACTCCAACGCCATGACCGGGGCGGTGAAGGGCCTGCTCGAGGGCTCGCCCCCCGGCACCCGCACGTTCCGGGACCTCGCCCGGGCCAACATGGCGGGGCAGTTCCTGGTGGGCACGCCCGAGCAGATCGCCGACGTGCTCATCCAGTTCGGCGAGGCCGGCATCGACGGGTTCAACCTCGTCTACTCGGTCACGCCGGGCACGTTCGTGGACTTCGCCGAGGGCGTGGTGCCGATCCTGCAGGAGCGAGGCCACGTGCCGCGCAGCTACGAGGAGGGCCCGCTGCGCCAGCGCCTCTTCGGCGCCCCCCGGCTCAACGACCGCCATCCCGCGGCCGCCTTCCGCCGCCTGCCGGCCGTGACCGACTGAACCGCGGCGGGCGGCCCCGCGCGAGGAGAACAGGAGTAGAACAGCACGACATGGGCGGTCTCTCACACCTGCGCGTCATCGAAGTGGCCGGCGGCGTCGGCGCCGCCTACGCGGCCAAGCTGTTCGCCGACCTCGGCGCCGACGTCATCCGCGTCGAGGCCCGTGACCACGACCTCGTGCGCCAGCGTCCCCACGAGGCGCACCGCTGGCTCAACACCAACAAGCGTTCCGTGTTCGCCGATGCCGGCGTGCTCGACGGGCTGCTCGACGGCGCCGACCTGGTCATCCACGACCTCGGCCCCACCGCCGCCGGCGGCGCCGGGCTCGATGCCGACCGCCTCCTCGCCCGCCACCCGTCGCTGGTGGTGGGCAGCTGCACCCCGTACGGCCACACCGGCCCGTGGGCCGACCACCCGGGCACCGAGCTGACGATGATCCACGCGTCGAGCTCGGGGCAACCTGTCGCCCGCCGCCGCACCGGACACCGAGCACGCCCCATCAAGGCCCCCGGCCACCACGCCACGCTGATGACCGCCATCGTGGCCGCCGCCGCCTTCCTGGCCGCGGTCGATCGCGCCCGGCGCAGCGGCCTCGGCGAGCACGTGGACTTCTCCGCCCTCGGCGCCGCCGCCAAGGTGTGCGAGACCTCCCCGGCCGGGGCCACCTTCCAGGGCAACGACGCCTCCCGGGCCGGGGTGCGCTCGCTCATGCCATGGGGCATCTACGAGTGCCGCGACGGCCTGCTGCAGTTCATCTGCGTGGAAGACGCCCAATGGAACAACCTGGTGAAGCTGATGGGCTCGCCGGAGTGGGCCACGATGGAGGTCTTCGCCGACGCCGCCGGTCGCCGCGAGAACGCCGACCTGCTGCAGCTCCCTCAGCGAGTGGATGGCCACGCAGTCCGCCGCCGAGCGTTCGTGGTGGGCCAGGAGCACCGCCTGTGCATGGCCCCGGTGTACCGCATGGACCAGCTCGTGCAGGACCGGCAACTGCAGGGCCGGGGCTTCTTCGTCACCGACCCCGACGGCCGCACCCAGCCCGGCCGGGCTACCGCTTCGACCAGCCGTGGTGGGCGTTGCGGCGCAGCGCACCGGCCGCCGGTGAGCACAGCGGCGCAGGTTGGGCCGAACGAGCGCCGTCCCGCCGCCGACCGAGGCCCCCGATCCCACCAGGCGGCCGCTCGAAGGCCTGCGGGTGTGCGACTTCACCTGGATCTGGGCCGGGCCGTACTGCACGCAGCTGCTCGCCCACCTCGGCGCCGAGGTGGTCCGCCTGGAATCGCCCGAGTACCTCTGCCTGTTCCGCCGCATGCCGTTCCACCCGCCGGGCGTGGCGGCCACCCCTGATTCCGACGGCCTGTTCCAGCTGTACAACAGCGACAAGCGCAACCTGGCCATCGACCTGCGCAACGACGCCGCCCGCGCAGATCATCAACCGCCTGGTGGCCAACAGCGACGTGGTGGTGGAGAACTTCGCCGCCGGCACCCTCGCCGCCCTCGGCTACGGGGTGGAGGACCTGCGGGCCATCAACCCCGACATCATCGTCGTGTCGCTCAGCGGGTTCGGCCAGGACGGGCCCTACGCCCAGTACATGGCCTACGGGCCCTCCGGCGGAGCGTTCGCCGGGCTGTACGCCGCCAACGGGTTCGAGGGCGGCGGGCGGCGGAGACCGGCATCGCCATCGGCGACCCCGGCACCGGGCTCACGGCGGCCTGGGCCACCGTGGTGGCCGTCGCCGCCCGCCGCCCACGGCGTGGCCGCCCGCATCGACGTGGCCATGGTCGAGGCGATCGCCGCCACCGTGGGCGAGCTGTGGATGCAGTACGACGCCACCGGCCGCGCCCCCGGCCCCGTCGGCAACAAGGACCTGCAGTGGGCGCCGCACGGCGTGTACGCCACCGGGCCGGACGAGTGGCTGGCCATCGCCTGCACCGACGACGCCGCCTACCGGGCGCTGGTCGGCGTGGTGGCCGCCACCGGCGCCGACGAGCTGGCGGCCACGCTCGGCGAGGAGCGCTTCGCCACCATGGCCGGCCGCAAGGCCGCCGAGGCCGAGCTCGACGCCGCCCTGGCCGCCTGGACGGCCGGCCGCGACTGCCGCGCTCACGCGGCGTTGGTGGGCGCCGGGGTGGCGGCGGCGCCGTCGCTGTCGCCGCTGCAGGTGTGGGGCGGCGACGTGCTGGACCCGGCCACCACCGCCCACGGCAACGAGCAGCTCGAGGCCATCGGCATGCTCGAGCGGCCCGAGCACCCTGTCACCGGGGCCCGCACGGTGCCCGGTGTGCCCTGGCGGTTGCGCAACGGCCCCAACGGTCTGCGCCGGCCGGCGCCGCTGCTGGGCCAGCACACCGACGAGGTGCTGGCCGAGCTCGGCTTCGACGACGCCGAGGTGGCGGCGTTGGCGGCGCGCGGCGCCCTGCCCGGCCGCACCCCGGAACCGGCCTGAGCCGCCCGGCCGCTCCGCTCAGAGCCGGCGTGACCCGCTGCGCCTCAGAGCCGGGCCAGCCGCGGGAACAGCTTGGCCGGGTTGTGGTGGAACACGTCGGCCTTGTCCTGGGCGGAGAGGAACTCGAACGAACCGATCACCGGCACCAGGTCGTCGCCGGTGATGCCGGGACCCTCCGGCCTAGGGGCGCGCCCCGAACCGGGGGCCTCGGTGCCGAACACCATGCGGCCCACACCGCGCTGCTTGAACGCACACTCCAGGAAGTGCACGTCGTGGGCGCAGGTGTCGAAGAACAGGTTGTTCGACAGGTCCTTCTGGGCCAGGTGCGGGTCGGTGGGGATGAACCGGTCGAGCGCGCCGCCGCAGTGGCACACGATCACCTTGAGCCCGGGGAAGCGGTCGAACACGTCGCCGTGGGAGAGGATCTGGGTGGCCAGGTACTGCTCCACCACGAAGCCGAGCTGGTAGTTGTGCGGCACGTGGCGGAAGCGGGGGTCCAGGCAGTTGGTGCCGTGCACGATGATGGGCAGCTGCTCGGCCTCGCACACCTCGTAGAGCGGATCCCACCAGCGCTCGTTGAGGCCCGGGCCGTTGCGGCGGCCCTCGGGGTCGGGTGACACGTACACGGCGGCGAAGTCGTACTCGCGGCGGCAGCGGTGCAGCTCGTCGAGCAGGTGGGTGGCATCGGGGGCGTGCACGTCCTGCGGCAGCTGGGCGGCGCCGATGAACCGGTCGGGGTGCATGGCGCACTGCTTGGCGATGGTGTCGTTGACGAAGCGGGTCCACGCCGGCAGCAGGTGCGGCTGCATCCAGCCCTGCATCAGGAACGGGCGCGGGCCGAGCACCTGGGCGTCGATCTGCCGCTCGTCGATGTAGGCGAGGTGCGCGGCCACCGAGCGGGCGAAGTCCTCGTCGCCCAGGCCGAACTGGGCGGCCGCCGCCGGTTGGCCGATCGGGCTGGGCAGCACCCCGTTGGTCGCCTGTAGGAACATGCTGAACTGGCCCACCCCGCCCATGGGGGCGGACACATGGGCGTGGACATCGAGCACCTTGAGGCCTTCGTACACCGGGATCCCTTCCAGATCGCATGCGACCGTCGTCGTGGGGGCGACGGCTCTCGAGGCGCACAGTCTCGCAACTCGCCCGCCCCGGCGCTCAGCCGCTGGTGGTCACGGCCTGGACGTAGCGCACGGCGGGCGCCTCCAGGCGATCCCGGAGCTCGAGGAACACGTCGGCGGCCTGCTCCGCCGCCCAGGGCCGGGCAGCACCTCGAGCGGCAGGCCCGGATCCAGCAGCGGCACCATGCGCCACTGGTGCAGGGCCAGCGTGTAGGCCACGTAGGCGGCGTCGTCGGTCCAGCGCTTGCGCCGCAGCAGGGCCCGGTTCTGCCGGCACGAACGCCGCAGCCATGGTCTGGGTGATCTCCAGATCCCACGCCCGCTGCACCAGCGCCCGGGGTTGGCCCAGGTACACACCGCTGAACACGTCCACCTCGCCCGGCCGGGCGTCGAGCGCCACCGCGGCCAGCACCGCATCGCAACGGTGGGCGGGCCCCACCCACAGCCCGTTGCCCATCCCGCCCAGGCCGAGGCGTTCGAGGCGGCTGCGCAGCCGGTGACGCCGGTCGGCGCTCCGCCTCGGGGATCGACGTGCACACCAGCAGCCAGCCGTCGTCCAGGCTGCCGCGGGTCGGCCGGTTGAAGATCACCGGCACGCTGGCGGCGATGCGATCCCAGCCCTGTTCGGTGATGCGGTGGCCGGCGTGCCCGTCCCGGTTCTCCGAGACGAGCAGCCCGCTCTCGGTCATGCGACGGATGGCCGAGCGCGCCGCCCGGTCGTGCATGCCGAGCTCCACCAGCAGGCGGACCTGGTGCTGCAGGCGGAACCAGCCGCCCACGGCGGCGCCATACTGCCCGACCAGGGTGGCGGGCAGCCGCCGGGGACGTTGCTCGGTACCGAGACGATCGCACGCATCGCCTCGGGAGCCTATCGCTCGAAGCGAAGGCGCGATCGAGTCAAGCCATAGGACGGTCCGCCGGTGGTCATCGGGCAGCCGGGGCCGCACCCGGGTGGACGTGCCCGGCCGCTACTATCCCGCAGCATCGTGCACCGCAGGCTCACCGTGCTGCTGGCCTGCCTCCTCCGGGTTGCTGGCAGCGTGCAACGGTCCGGCCAACGTCCCCGAAGGGCTGATGACACCGCCGCCGTGTACAGCGCCATCATCGGCAAGCTGGTGGCCGACAGCCCGCCGACCACGACGACCACCATCGATCGCACGACGGCGACGACCGGAGGCGACGGCGCCGGTACCACGGAAGCCCCGGCCGAGGAAGCTGCCCACGGTGTTCATCGAGCCGTTGGGCGACGGGTACCTGATCGATCTCGGCGTGCAGGCGAAGGTGGTGAAGAACCTCGAGGCGGTGGCGCAGGTGCGCTTCATCGACGACCGCATGGAGGCGGTCGAGGCCGAGGAGCCGGGTCAGCCGGTGCGACCCAACGGCATGCTGGTGGCGTTGGGCCCCCTGGTGCAGGCCAACGACATCGAGCGCACCGTGCAGGTCCGTCGCTACCTCGACGAGGACAACCACCGCGACAGCATCGCCACGGTCACGGCATCGGGCGAGACGTGGAGCGTGGTGCTGGCCGAAGCACGCTGAACGCGTGCAGCACGGCGGCGGCGTTCACCGCCCGCTGCGCCTCCGGGGCCCGGCGAGACCGGCCAGCGCCAGATCCCGCTGCTCGCGCAACGTCGCGGTGGCGGCCGTGGGGCCCTCGGACCCGTCGTCGGGCGAGCCGTCGGGTTCGTCGAGCCCGGTCCCACGAGCGGCCCGGTCGAGGTCAGGGCCGGGCCTTGGCGTCGCAGCACGGCGGGCAGAGCTCCAGCAGCAGCGCCGCCTCGAGCACGGCGTGGGCGTACTGACCGGAGGCCTGCAGCCGCCGGGCCTGCTCGAGCACCGACCGGGGGAGGTCGGGCACGGTGAGCGCACTGCGCCGCCAGCGGAGCAGGGCGCTGCGCTCCACCCCGAACAGCAGCGCCCCGCAGCGAGCAGCAGGCGGTCACCAGCAGGCCGGCCCAGGCGAGGACGCGCAACCCCACCGGACCCACCGCACCGGCCACCCAGGCCAGCTGGAAGCGGGTCTCGAAGCGGGCGAAGGCGCGGCCGCGGTCCACATCGGGGGCGTTGGCCTGCACGATGCTGTCGAAGGCCAGGCGGCCGACGTTGCCGCCGATGCCCATGGCCATGACGCACACGATCAGCACGCCGATGGCGATGCGGGCGGAGCCGATGAGGCAGCACACGGCGGGCAGCACCAGCGCACCGCGCAGCAGCGTGCACGCTCCTGATACTTGCGCCGGAGGCGGGGACCGATGATGGTCCCGGTGACCGCGGCCAGCGTGGACATGCCGGCGACCAACCCGAACAACCACGGTGAGGCGCCGCTGCGTTTCAGGTGGAAGGCGACGAAGAAGGCGAGGAACCCGGTGGCGGCCCGCAGCACGGCGACGCTGGCGGCGGCGGCGAGGACGTCGGGGTCGTGCAGCTCCTCGAACTCCTCGGCCGCCATGCCCGCTTCCGGTGGCTCCGCCCGGGGCAGGCGCAGGGCGAGCAGGGCGGAGGTGAGGAAGGCGGCGGCGGCCAGCAGCACGGAGGCCTCGGCGCCGACGAGGGCGATCACACCGGCACCGGTGCCGCCGCCCAGGGCGGCACCGACCGCACCCATGCGGGACAGCCGGGCGTTGGTGGACAGCAGGGGCTCGCGCCGGGGTTGCAGCCGTGGCACCAGGGCCGCCTTGGCCACCGAGTAGGTCTTGGCCCCGACGAGCACGCCGAGCGCCTCGGGGTAGAACAGCAGCGTGCGCAGGTGCAGCGCCAGCAACAGGCAGAGCGTGGCGCGGACCAGGTTGGCGCCGGCCACCACCCGCGGGTAGCCCTGCCACGCGATCGATCATTGGGCCGATCAGCGGGGCCAGCACCGCGAAGGGCGCCATGGTCAGCAGCAGGTAGGCCAGGATGTTGGGCCGGGCGGCGTCGATGGAGACGCTGAAGAAGAGCGACCCGGCGAGCGACACGGCGAAGAAGCCGTCGCCCAAGGCTTGGCAGAGGTGGAGCACCGACAGGCGGCGGGTCTCCTCGGGGCCGAAGATCAGCCGCAGGCACGGCCACCCGGGTCTCGTCGACCCGGCTCCCGACCCGACTGCATGGTCCGAACGTAGCTCGCGGTCGAGGCAGCGCCTGCCGCGGCCGTCCAAGATTTCGGTGACAACTGTGCGCGCTTCGCGTCGCCGGGGTGTGGTCGGCGCGGGTGGCGGGCCCGGCCCGGTCCGCTGCGGGTCCGGGCCGGGCCCCGGGGTCAGCCGTCCTCGGGCTCCTCGGCGCCCTCGTCGACCTGCTGCTCGACCTCGGTGACGGCGCTGCCGGTGGCATCGGCGATCGTGGTCGCCGTGTTCTCGGCGTCCTGCTCGAGCTCGGTGACCTCTTCGTCGATCGTGTCGCCGTCGCCGTCGTCGTCGGAGCAACCGGCGGCGAGGCCCACGAGCAGCAGGCCGGCCACGGCCGCGGTCATGGCCCGGCGGCGCCGGCCGGGCGCAGGCGGTGCCGCCGCGGGTCGTGGGGCGCTCGAGGGGTTCGGGGGTTCGGGTGCTCTGCATGGCCACGAGCGCTACCCCGCACCGGGCCCCGGCCAAACGGACCCGCCGGGGAGGCCACCGGGGTCGGAAGGACCGTTTGACGCTCCGCCGGGCCGGGGTAGCGGGGGTCAGTCGATGTCGTACTCGCAAGGGGCCAGCGGGTACCAACGTGAAGGAGTTTGCTCATGCTGGGCCCATCGGGCGCGCCCGACGCCGTCGGGACCTACCGGTCATGCACCTGCCGGTCAGCCATCAGGCGGGAGGCCGCCTCACCGTGGACCGACCACACCCGCCGAAGCGACCAGCTCGGCGGTGTCGACCAGCCTGCGATGCCGAGCAGCGGCTCCGCAGTGCCGAGCAGCCTCCGCAGTGCCGGCCGCAGCCAGACCTCGCGAAGCGCTCGCCCGGCGTGCAGCAGTTGGATGACCGATCGCACTCGAGCGGCGGGCAGCGCCCGCCAGTCGGAGACCGGACGCTCAGGGAAGGATGGCCGGGCGTGACGCAATCGCTCCGGCAGCGGTGGCGGTTCCCCGCGCACCACGGCTTCGGTGGCCTCGGCCCGCAACGCGGTGGCCGGCCTGGTGGCAGAGCACCACCCCACGTTGACCGACGACGTGCGGATCGTGGTGAGCGAGCTGGCCAGCAATGCCGTCCTGCACGCCGGCACCCCCTACGACGTGCTGGCGCAGGTGGCGGGGGACCGGGTCCGCATCGAGGTGGCCGATGCCGCCCCGGTGCTGCCGGCGGTCCGCTACCCGGCGCTCGAGGCCACATCGGGTCGTGGGCTGCACCTCATCACGGCGCTGTGCGAGCGCTGGGGGGTCGAGCAGCGGGGCGGCGGCAAGGTGGTGTGGGTGGAGCTCGTCGCTCGCTGAACCCCCGGAGGGTCATTCAGGCGCACGCGCGGCCCCGCAGGCCGCGGGCTCACCCCCCGGCGGTGGATCGGCGGAGGCGGACGGCCAGCAGCGCCAGGTCGTCGGCCCGGTCGGCATCGCGGCGGCGATCGACGAGCGTGTCGGCGAGCTCGGCGAGCGGCAGCTCCACCAACGTCGCCAACGTGGCCCGCAGCGATTCCAACCCGACGGGCAACGCCTCACCGCGCGCCTCGACGAGCCCGTCGGTGTAGAGCACCACCACCTCCTCGTCTCGCACCGGCACCGAGCTCGTCGCCGGGTGCCGGCCATCGGGCCACGCCCCCAACGGCGGTGCCGGCACCACGTCGATGAACCGCGCCGCGCCCCCCGCCCCGGCGAGCACCGGTGGCGGATGGCCGGCCGAGACCACCTCGAGGCGCCCATCGCCCAGCCGGGCCAGCAGCGCGGTGGCCAGGATCGCCTGGCGGGTGCAGAACGCCGCCGCCTCGACCATCACCTCGGCCGGCTCCATCCCCTGGCCGATGAGCACCGCCATCGCCGTGCGCAACCGACCCATGTCGGCCGCCGCGGCCACGTCGTGGCCCATCACGTCACCGATGACGAACACCGGCCCCGCCGCCGTGTCGATCACGTCGAACCAGTCCCCGCCGATCAGCGCGGCATCGGCCGATGGCTGGTAGCGGCTGACGGCCTCGAAGCGGCGGTGCGGCGTCGGGGGCGGCGGCAGGTGGCACTCCTGCAGGTGCAACGCCGTGCTCCGCAGCCGGCCCAGCTCGCCCACGGCATCGAGCGCCCCGGCCAGGCGCAGGCACACCGCATCGACCCCGGCCAGATCGATGAAGCGGCCATGGACCTCGTCCAACGCGGTGATGCTGAGCTCGCCGCGCACCTGACCGCGAGCGCCGAGCACCGGGCGGCGCACCACCGCAGCGGGGCGCCCGTCGACGGCGCCGTCCGCGTCCCCGTCCCCGTCCGCTCGGGCCGTACCAAGAGGTACGGCCGGCAACCGCAGCGCCACCACACCCAGCTCGCCGACGAGGGTCTGCAGGCAGCGCTCGCCCACCCGAGCCAGGTGAGCGAGGTCGCGACCGGGCTCGGTCGGCCGGCGCAGGGTGTCGTGCAGCGCGTTGTCGATGGCGACGGTGGCGGTGAGGGTGGCCTCGCTGCGCCGCTGCCCGGTCACGTCACGCAACCAGCCGACGAAGGCGATGAGCCGTCCGTCGATCAGGATGGGCTCGATGCGCAGGTGCATGACGAACGGCCGCCCACCGCGCCGGTAGTTCACCGTCTCGCCCTCGAAGGGCAGCCCGGCGGCGAGCGCCGCCCGTAACCGATCGAGCAGGCGCCGGTCGGTCAGCGGCCCCTGGGCGGCCCTCGGCGTACTGCCCAGTACGTCCTCACGGGCCCGGCCGAACAGCTCGAGATAGGCGTCGTTGCAGTACACGATGCTCGGTCCGGGCGCATCGAGCTCCGCCGTGGTGATGCAGATCGCCACCTTGGCGGAGTCGACCGCTGCCCGCCACAGCGACTCCGCCTGCGGGCGTTGCTCGATCATCGCCGCCGACAGTAGGGCGGCCGCCCACCCTGCCCTCGACCGGCGGGGTCCCCCGTCCGGGGGATTGCCCGCGCCGAGCGGAGCCAACCGGCGGATCGGCCATCGGGAGGCGCGCGGTGGTCGGGCGTCGGTGGGTACCTTCATCGCCGTGACCCGCCTGCGCATCGCCGTGCTCAACGACTTCGACATCGTCGTCCGCGGGTTGTGCGACATGCTCGCGCCCATGGCCGACATCGAGATCGTCGATGCCCGGGTGGGCGAGGTCCGGTTGCGCACCGCCGTGGACGTGGCTCTCTACGACACCTACGGTCGCCACGGCCTGCCCTGGGCCGAGCTGGCCGAGGTGATGGCCGACCGCCGCGCCCGGCACATCGCCCTGTTCACGTTCACCTTCAGCGCCGACCTCGTCCGACGCGCCCTCGACGCCGGGGTGGACGGCTATCTGTGGAAGGGGTTGTCGGCCGAGGAGCTCGCCGACGCCCTGCGGCGCGTCGGCGACGGGGAACGGGTGGTCCTCGGCCCGTCGGGCGCGGCGCGTGCCGGCCTGGACGGGTACCGCTGGCCCTTCGATGCCAACGGTCTGTCCGTGCGCGAGTCCGAGGTGCTGGCGCTGCTGGCCGAGGGGCTGTCGAACCGCGAGATCGGTGAGGCGCTCTACATCGGCCGCGAGACGGTCAAGAGCCACGTGGCGCAGATCCTGGCCAAGCTGGGCGTGCGCTCCCGGGGGGAGGCCGCGGCGATGGCCCTGCGCAACGAGGCGTTCGTACGCCAGCTGCGGGCGCTGCGTCAGGATCGCGACGCCGAGGAAGCGGCCGACGAGGACGCGGCCGACGAGGAAGCGGCCGACGAGGAAGCGGCCGACGAGCCCGGCTGACGGTCAGTCGGCGGCGGCGCCTACCAGGACCGGCGCGGGCGCAACGCCCAGCAGCGCATCGATGTGGGTGACCGTGCGGACGGAGGCACCCAGCGCCTCCTCCAGCTCGGCCCGGCGCTCGGCGATCAGCGTCGAGATGCGCTGGAGCGAGGCCCGGGCGTGCTCGCGCTGCTCGGGGGTGGCCGACGTGCCCTCGAGCACGTCGAGCGCGCCGGTCAGGGCGCGGCCTCCTCGAGGCCGACCCCGAGCGACTTGAACGGCTTGATCAGCAGGAAGCGCTGCACGTCGGACTCGGTGTAGAGCCGGAACCCGCCGGCGGTGCGAGCCGAGGGCTTGATGATGCCGAGATCGTCGTAGTGGCGGATCGTGCGCTGCGAGAGCCCGACCCGGGTCGCCACCTCGCCGATCTGGAAGGTGGCCTGCGTTCGAACCCGTTCATCAGTCATCGACGTCAGTCTGCGACCCCACCCTGCCGCACCGCTAGGGCCCCGGCCAGGGTTTAGCTCAACGGTTACCGACCCGCTCGGCGGCGGCGCGGGCGGTGGCGAGGTCCACCCCGGCCCGGCCCACCAGGTAGCAGGCCAGCGGCGCCGCCATCCGTTCCGAGGCGTGGGCGGCGGTGCCGGCCAGCTCCAGCAACCCCTCGAACAGGGCCTCATCAGGACCATCGAGGCCCAGCTCGCCGGCGAAGCGGTTGATCCAGGTGCGTGCATCCACCTCGCCGACCCTACCGGCGAGCGTGCGGGGGCCCGCCGTGGGGGACCCGCGACCACCTGCAACCACCCGCCGACCCGCCTCGGGTCCCTCGGCCGGTGCTAACCGAGCGCTAACCGAAGGTGAGGGTTGGGCGGACCCGGTCGAGCCGGCCGCGTGTAGGGTCCGGCCATGAACGGGGGATTGCTGCTGCAGCGGCTGCTCGACGGGCTGGCCAACGGCTCGCTCTACGGCTCGCTCGCCCTCGCCATCACCCTCGTCTACCGGGCGACCGGCCGGGTCAACCTGGCCCAGGGGGAGCTGGCCACCGCCGGCACCTACCTGGCCCTGGTGCTGGCCACGCCGGCCACCCCCGCCCTGGCCGGCACCGTGTTCGCCTCGCACTGGCTGCCGGGCGCCCCCTGGCCCCAGGTGCCGGCGGTGCTGGCCGCCATGGCGCTGTCAGCGGCGATGGCCGCCGCCTTCGAACGCTTCGTGCTGCGGCGGGTGCCCGAGGCCGACGCCGGCGCCGCCCTCAGCCTGACCGTCGCGGTGCTGCTGCTGGTCAACGCGGTGAGCAGCCAATGGTTCGGCAACGGCACCCGGTCCTTCCCCTCGCCGTTCCCCAGCGGCCCCGAGGACCAGTTCCGCTTCCTCGGTGCCCGCCTGCACTACAGCACGATCGGCATGTGGTGCACGCTGCTGGTGGTGCTGGCGCTGCTGTACCAGTTCCTGCTGCGCAGTCGTTTCGGGCTCGCCTTCCGGGCGGTGTCCTCGAGCCGCACCAGCAGCGCCCTGCACGGCATCCGAGTCGGTACGGTACTGACCGGTACGTGGGCGCTGGCCGCCGCGCTGGGCACGCTGGTGGGCTGCCTGGCCGCCAACCGCATCTTGCTGACGCCCACCATGATGATCCGCCTGCTGGTGTTCTCCTTGGTGGCGGCGGCCATCGGCGGGCTGTCCAGCCCGGCCGGGGCGCTGGTGGGTGGGGTGATCGTGGGCGTCGGCCAGAGCCTGCTGGGGGGCTACGTCCCCGGGGTGGACGCCGTGCTCGCCTTCCCGCTGCTGGTGCTGTTCATGATCGCCATGCTCTACGTGCGGCCGGGCGGCCTCTTCGGCGGCGCCGGCCTGCGGGGCCTGCGCGTCGACCACGGCTCGGGCGCGGTGCTGGCCGCCCAGCACGAGCTGGCCGCGGTCGACCACGACCGGCCGGCCCGGTGGACCATCGTGCGCCACGGGCGTCGGTGGCGGGCGGCCACGGTGGCGGCGGTGGCCGTCGGGGTGGTGGTCGCCGCCGGTGCCGGCTTCGTCCTGCCGTGGGTGGAGGCCCGGCTGGCCACCGAGGTCGTCGCCACCGCCATGGCCCTGTGGGGCCTCGGCGTCCTCATCGGCGACGCCGGCCGCATCTCCCTGGCCCATGCCACGTTCATGGGCGTGGGCGCCTACGCGGTGGGCATCTGCGGTGGCCGCTACGGCCTGCACCCGTTCGTCGGCGTGGTCATCGCCACCGTGGTCGGCTTCGCCGCCGGCGCCGTGCTGTCGCTGCCGGCCATGCGGATCCGCGGCCAGTACCTGGCCATGGTGACCTTCGCCCTGGCGGTGATCTTCCCGTCGCTGCTGAACCGGTTCAAGTGGTTCACCGGGGGCGAGCTCGGCCCGCCGCCCAGCGACGTCCCCCGCGGTCCGTCGTGGCTCGGCCTGCCCGGCGACCGCACGTTCCTGTGGCTGCACCTGGTCACGCTGGCCGTCGCCGTGCTGTTCGGGGTGATGCTCGCCAACCTGCGGCGCAGCGCGTTCGGGCGGGCGGTGCGGGCCAGCGCCCAGCACGAGGCGGCGGCGGTGGCCATGGGCGTGCCGCTGGCCCGGGTGCGGACGCTCACGTTCGCCACCGGCACCGCGCTGGCCGCCCTCGGCGGGGCCTTCGTGGCGGTGCAGACCCAGGCCGTCACCAGCGCCCGCTACGACGTGATGCGCTCGCTCGCCCTCTACGCCATGGTCGCCGTGTTCGGCGCCGGCTCGCTGGCCAGCGCGGTGGCGGCGTCGCTGGCCTTCATCGGCACCCCGTGGTTGATGGGCAAGCTCGACATCTCCCTCGGCGCCACCGGCGTGCCGCCCGACGCCCCGGGCGGTGGCGCCTACCTGGTGTGGGGCCTCGCCCTGGTGGTGATCACCATGACCGTACCGGGCGGTGTGGTCCCGTGGCTCGGGCGGCGGCTGCGCCGGGTGGTGCGGGTGGTGGAGGCCGAGCACGTCGACCTGGTGGCGGCCGGGCCGGACCGACCCCGGCCCGCCCGGCGGCCGAAGCCGGCCCGGGTGCAACAGTGGGGGGAGCCGCAGCCGGTGGTGGCCGATGGGCTCACGCTGGTCGATGCCGACGGTCCACTGCCGCCGCACCGCCCGCCGGGCTGACGTTCAGCGGCCGTCCACCGCCGCCTTCCACCGCAGCATGAGCTCGAGGTGCTCCACCGGCGTGGTGAACCCGTTGCCGGCCGTCATCACCTTGAGGTGGGTGGCGCCGAGCCGTTCGTAGGCCAGCGCCGTCTGCGCCCAGCGGGCGGGGTCGTCGTCTGCCTTGATGCGCATGCCGCACTCGATGCCGAGCGAGTCGGGATCCCGGCCGGCGTCGCGGGCGTAGCCGCGCACCCGCTCCAGCACGGCGGCGAACTCGTCGTTGGGCGGGAACTGCGGGATCCAACCGTCGGCCATGCGGCCGATGCGCTCGAGCACCTTCTCCACCACGAAACCGAAGAACGAGCCCATCCAGATCGGCACCGGGCGCTGCACCGGCAGCGGGTTGATGCCGATGCGATCGAGGTGGTGCCAGCGGCCCTCGAAGGTGACCAGCTCCTCGGACCACAGGCGCCGTAGCACCTCGACCTGCTCCTCCATGCGGGCCCCGCGGGTGCGGAAGTCCTCGTTGAGCGCCTCGTACTCCATCCAGTTGCGGCCGACGCCGACGCCGAGGCGCACCCGGCCGTTGCTGAGCAGGTCGAGCTCTGCCACCTGCTTGGCCACCAGGCGTGTCTGGCGTTGCGGCAGCAGCAGATGGCGGTGGTCAACCCGAGCCGGGTGGTGACGGCGCCGATGAAGCCCAGCAGCACCAGCGGCTCGTGCACGGCGGTCTCGTGGGTGTGGACCTCTCGCCGCCGGCGCGGTCGGGGTGGCCGCCGACGACGTGGTCGTTGACCGAGATTGCGGCGAAGCCAGTGCACATCGTCGAGGCCTGCACGACGTCGCGGATGGCGCCGAAGTCGGTGCCGAATTCCAGGTTGCTGAAGGCGCAGCCGAGTTTCACGTACGCACGGTCAGGCGCGGGTCGGCGGGACCGAACCGCGCCGGCTGTGGTGCCCTGGCGAGGTCGCAGGGCGACGAGGGCCTGCTCGAACACCACCGTGCCGACGATCACCTGCTGGACTGGTGGCGCTGCGCCCGAACCCGGCTCCACCGAGGCCAGCTCCTGCTCGGCGATGGTGAACGCCGGTTCCAGGTAGAGGTCGAACACGTCGGGGCCGACCTCCGGGCTCGACCACTCGGCCCGCACCGCATCGAGGGCGGCGGCCAGCACATCGAGGGTGTCGCTCGGAGACGTTCCAGCCCTTGGTGGCCAGGGCGAGCACCGGTGCGGGCGCCGTCGGAGGTGGCGGGGGAGGGTTCCGGCCCGAGGGCGTGGTGGTGGGCGGTGAGCAGGTCGCCGAGGGGCAGGTCCTCGTCCTCGACGGCGCGCAGCACGGCGGCGATGCGGGCGATTGGCAGGTCGCCCACCTCGCGCAGGATGCGGATGCGAGGCGCAGGCGGTCGAGGTGGTGGGCGTCGTACACGGCCTGGGTGGCGCCGGTGGCGTGGCCGGCGGCCAACAGGCCCTCCCGCAGGTAGTACTTGATCGACGCCACGGGGACGCCGCTGCGCTCGGAGAGCTCCTTCATCCGCACCCCGGGCACGGTACTCGGGCCTTGTGTTCTGCCGGCGACCATGATTGGATAGTGTCACTATCCAATCGGGGAAGGGAAGACGGCGATGGCTCGGAGCTCGGTGGTCCCGGGGCGGTTCACGGCGCAGCGCGAGGGCGCGTTCGTGGTGTTCGTGATCGGGATGCGCATCAACAAGCTGTGGCAGGTGTGGAAGTGGCTGCCCACGGCACGGGCCATGGGCCCGATGATCAGGGAGCTGCTCAGCACGCCGGGGTCGGGCCTGCAGCACTACGAGATGATGCGGCGAGGCCGCACGGTGGTGCTGCTTGCAGTACTGGGACAGCTTCGAGCAGCTGTCGGCCTACGCCCGCAACCCCGACCAGGAGCACCTGCCGGCCTGGCGGGCGTTCAACCAACGGGTTGGCACTGACGGCTGGTGGGCATCTTCCACGAGACGTACCTCGTGCCCGCCGGTGGTTTCGAGGCGATCTACAACAACATGCCCCGCTTCGGGCTGGCCGCGGCCGGCGAGCACGCTTGTTGCCCGGCGGGGCCAGTCGGCCGCATACCGAGCCGGACGTACCGACGAGGATGTGCCGGCCGAGCCTGTCCCGGTGTGAGCCGGCGACGGCGGTGGGCGTCGGCTGTGGATCGACTGGCCCTCGGCGTCGGTTGGCCCCGGGGTCAGGTTTCGGTGCTTCGGGCAATGATGTGCCTCGGTGCTCGAACGGGCGCTCGATCACATCATTGCGCTCTTGGTGCACCGGTGAGGACGCTCGGCGGCGGGTGGTGGAGGGGCGGCGAGACCGGCGCTCGCCTGATCCGCAGCGCTCCGGGCTTCAACCTGCCCCGGGGTGTGCGTCGGCGGCCCCGAGCCCTGGGCTCGGCGGCGCTGGCCGGGGTCGGCGTGTGCCGGCGTCGGGTGACGGACGCCGACCGCATCGTGATCGACGGCATCGCCTGCACCACGCTCGGCCGGACGGTGGTGGACCTGCTGCGGTGCGCACCGATGCCGCGCCGCGGACGAGCCACGGCCGGCGCCTGATCGCTGGCGTGGAGCCGGACGAGGCTCCGGGCCGCGCCGCCCGGCTCGGGCGCGCGGTGCAGGCTGCGGCCATGCCCTGGTCTCGGCGGGCCATCGCCGACGGCACCGCGCCGCGTGCTCGACAGGAGGCCTGGCTCGGCCGCTCCGGGCCAGGCGTGCGAGGCGCTGACCTGCCGCCGGTCGTCCACCCGCTGCGGATCGCCGGGTCGGCACCGGTGGTCATCGCGCTGCCGGTGCCAGCGCCCTGATCGTCCGGCCCATGGCCGCGCCATCGTCGCACCGCTCGCCCTGGCGACCGAGCGACGGCTGGCGACGCCGGCTGGCTGGTGATCCGGGCCGACACGCGCCGAACGCCCGAACATGCTGCCCGGTCGGTGGCCACCGCGGCGGCGGCGATGGCGGCGGTGTCGGGCGCCTGCACCGGGTACCTTCAGCGGCAACCCAACCGAACGCGCCCGTCGGCCGGCTCGGTGTCCAGCACGCGGCGCACGGCACCGCCACCGGCGAGTGCCAGCCAGCCGTCGGTGCGGGGTCGCCAGCTCGGCGCGGCGTCGGGCTGGCCGCAGCCCGGGCCGAGCCGCAATTCGGTGCCGAGGTACCGGCGGGCCGAGCACGGCCGGGCCGAGCACCCCGGGTGGGAGGCCAGCCCGTCGCGCCAGCACGGCGAACCGTCGGCGTCCACCGCGGTGGCCACGTCCAAGCGGATGGACGCGGGATCCTCGGCGGTGCGGCCCAGCACCAGCTCCTCCCGCCAGCAGGGAGGCGCCGTCGGCCAGGGCCACCGTGGCGTCGGCCCGGAACCCGGCGTCGCCGGCGACGATGGTCGGTTCCGGCGCCCACCACAACGACGCGCCGTGGTCCACCTCGGCTTCGATGTGCAGCCGGCCCCAGCCGCCATCGGGGCAGGGGCATCGAGCCGCGGCCACGCTGCGCACGGCCAAGCGGGCCCTGTCGCGCAACGCCACCGAGATCAACAGCTCGTCGCCCTCGAGCAGCGATGCTCCCGAGCCGATCAGCCACAGCACCGCACCGCCGTGCTCGTCGCGGCACAGCTTGGCCGACAGCGGCGGCTCGCACACCAGACGACGAAGCCGGTCACCGTGGAGCTCGACGCGCAGGGCCGCCCTCAGAGCAGCTTCTCCAGGTACCCGGCCACCTCGCCGGCGAGCGGGTCCTCCACCAGCGACACGAACACGGTCGGTCGATCGCCGCGCCCGGCCGCCGAATCGCGGGCCATGACCGACAGGTCGGCGCCCACCAGCGGGGCGAGATCGGTCTTGTTGATCACGAGCAGGTCCGAGCGGGTGATGCCGGGGCCGCCCTTGCGGGGCACCTTGTCGCCACCGGCCACGTCGATCACGAACAGCTGCACGTCCACCAGGCGCGGGCTGAATGTGGCGGTCGGTTGTCGCCGCCTCGATTCCACCAGCACCACATCGAGGTCGGGTGGCGGGCCACCATGGTCTCGATGGCATCCACGTTGGCGGCGATGTCATCGCGGATGGCGGTGTGCGGGCAGCAACCGGTCTGCACCGCCAGCAGGCGGTCCTCGGCCACCACCCCGGTGCGCCGCACGATGGCCGCGTCCTCCTCGGTGTAGATGTCGTTGGTGATCACCGCCACCCGGTGCGCCGGTTGCAGCGCCTTGCACAGTGCCACCACCAACGCCGTCTTGCCCGATCCCACCGGCCCGCCGATGCCCACCTTCAGCGGTCCGGATGGTCGGGCACGGCGGGGGCCCGACGCCGCGCCTCGGGCGTGGTCCCCGTCGTGGTCGTGGTCGAGCGGAGCCGCCGCCGGCGAACGTTCCCAGGTCATGAAGCAAAGACGCACCTCCCAGGCACGGTGTTGTTCGGCCCGCAGCTCGTGCCACGGTGCCGATCGGGCACGGAGCGCCGGCGCGGCCGCCGCGCCGGCGGCCACCGCATCGATGTCGCCGGCCAGGCCGGCCACCACCGCCAGCGCATCGGCCATGTCGAGCGCGGCCAGCTTGGCCGCGGCCGACGCGATGGTCATGGCCACCCCGTAGGCGGCCAGGCGGGCGGCGGCCAGCGGTTCCAGGCCGGCCAGCGCGGCCACCGCCCCGAGCACCACCGGCTGCACCTCGCAGGCCAGCGAGGCGGCCTCGGGCCACAGCACCGCCGCCGAACGCGAGCCTCGCGCCCTGGGCGCGGCGGCCTTCGCCAGGCCGGCGACGGCTGGCCGCCCTCGGCGGTATCGAGCCGACGCAACGCCGGTGCGGCGTCAGCACGTCGGTCACGTCGGACACGTCGCGCACGTCGCGCACGTCGCGCACGGCCCGGCACGCCGCCGCCGCCAGCCACCCGTCCACCCACCCGCCGCTGTGCAGCCGACCGGCCACGAACGCTCGCAACGAGGCGATGTCATCCACCGAGCCGTCGGCCACCGCCGGTTCGAGCCCGCCGGAATGGGCGAACCCGCCGCCGGGGAAGCGCCCATCCGCCAGCAGCAGCTCGAGCGCACCGATCGGTACGGTCGCGGTGGTGGGCGCGCCGGCAGGATCTGCCTTGGTGGCCGGGGCGTGCATCAGAACAGCGAGTAGCGCTGGGCCAGGGGCAGCGACGCCACCGGGTCCTCGGTGATCAGCTGCCCGTCGATGCGCACGGCGAACGTGCGGGGATCGATCTCGATCTGTGGGCAGGCGGTGTTCTCCGGCAGGTCGGCCTTGGTCAACCCCCGGGTGTTGCGCACCGCCACCAGCGGCCGGCGCACCGCCAACCGATCGGCCAGGCCGTCCTCGATCGCCGCCGGCGCCACCCACGCCACCGACGTGCGGGACGGTATGGTGGCGCCGAACATGGGCCGGGCCATCACGGGCTGGGGCGTGGGGATCGAGGCGTTGGCGTCGCCCATCTGCGCCCAGGCGATCACCCCGCCCTTCACCACCACGGCCGGCCTGACCCCGAAGAACGCCGGGTCCCACAGGCACAGGTCGGCCAGCTTGCCCACCTCCACCGAGCCGACCTCGCCGTCGAGGCCATGGCTCACCGCCGGCGCGATCGTCACCTTGGCGATGTAGCGGCGGGCCCGCAGGTTGTCGGCCCCCGCCACCGGCTCACCGTCGAGCGCCCCCCGCCGGTCCTTCATCACGTGCGCGGTCTGGAACGTGCGGGTCACCACCTCGCCGATGCGACCCATCGCCTGGGAGTCCGAGCCGATGATGGAGATCGCCCCGAGGTCGTGCAGCCAGTCCTCGGCGGCGATGGTCGACGGGCGGATGCGGCTCTCGGCGAAGGCCAGGTCCTCGGGCACCTGGGGGTTGAGGTGGTGGCACACCATCAGCATGTCCAGGTGCTCGGCGATCGTGTTCACCGTGTGGGGCCGGGTCGGGTTGGTGGACGACGGCAGCACGTTGGGGTACGACGCCACCGTCATGATGTCGGGCGCGTGGCCGCCGCCCGCCCCCTCGGTGTGGTAGCTGTGGATGTTCCGCCCGGCGATGGCGGCGAGCGTGGACTCCACGTAGCCGGCCTCGTTGAGGGTGTCGGTGTGCAGCGCCGCCTGCAACCCCCAGCGCTCGCAGGCCCGCAGGCAGGCGTCGATGGCGGCGGGCGTGGTGCCCCAGTCCTCGTGCAGCTTGTAGCCGGCCGCACCGCTGCGGGCGGCCAGGTCGAGCTCCGCATCGGACACCGTGTTGCCCTTGGCCAACAGGGCCACGTTGATCGGCCAGGCATCGAGCGACTCCAGCAGCCGCGCCAGGTAGAACGGGCCCGGGGTCACCGTGGTGGCCTTGGTGCCCTCGGCCGGGCCGGTGCCGCCGCCGATGATGGTGGTGATGCCGGCGGCCAACGCCTCGGGGATCACCTGCGGGCAGATCAGGTGCACGTGGGTGTCGATGCAGCCGGCGGTGAGGATGCGCCCTCGCCGGCCAGGATCTCGGTGGACGGCCCGATGACCAGCTCGGGGTGCACACCGTCGGTGATGTCGGGGTTGCCGGCCTTGCCCAGCGCCACGATGCGGCCGTTGCGCACGCCCACGTCGCACTTGACCACGCCCCAGTGATCGAGCACCAGCACGTTGGTGATCACCAGGTCGGCGGTGGAGCGCAGCGCCTGGGCCATCGACTCCCGGATGGTCTTGCCGCCGCCGAAGACGGCCTCGTCACCCGGCCCGCCCGGTCCCATGGTGCGGTCCTCGGTGGGGGAGATGAACAGGTTGGTGTCGCCCAGGCGCACCCGATCGCCCACGGTGGGGCCGTACAGCGAGGCGTACCAAGCCCGGCTGATCCTCATGCCGTCACCGGTGCCTTGCCCAGCGCCAGACCCGGCACCACCCCGGCCCCGGCCAAGCGAACCAGCGCCACCTCACGGGCCAGACCTGGTTCGAAGCGCAGGCCCGTACCTGCTGGTATGTCGAGACGGAAGCCGGTGGCCGCCGCCCGGTCGAAGGCGAGGGCGGTGTTGGTGTCGGCGAAGTGGAAGTGGCTGCCCACCTGGATGGGCCGGTCGCCGGTGTTCTCCACCCGCAGCGTCAGCCGCTCGCGGCCGGCGTTGAGCTCGAGCTCGCCCTCCGCGGCGATGCATTCCCCTGGTCGCATGGTGCTCCTGTGTGCTCGACGGTTGTCGGGTGCGGTCGTCAGACGATGGGCTGGTGCAGGGTGACGAGCTTGGTGCCGTCGGGGAAGGTGGCCTCGACCTGGACCTCGTGGACCAACTCGGCCACGCCGTCCATCACGTCGTCCCGACCGAGCACCGCCCGGCCGGTCTCCATCAACTCGGCCACCGTACGGCCGTCGCGCGCCTTCCATCACGAAACTCGACAGCAGGGCCACCGCCTCGGGATAGTTCAACTTCAATCCCCGGGCCCGGCGTTGCTGGGCGACGAACCCGGCCATCGACAGCAACAACTTGTCGACATCTCGGGGTGCGAGTTGCATCGGGGTTGCCTCCGTGCTGATCGGCGAGCTGACAGCAGCCTGAACGGCCCCGCAACCTAGGCAGGGTCGGTGACGAGGGCATGTCCACGACATGAACGAGTCGTGTCCCCGATCTGACCGCAACCTGGCGCGGTGATCACGCCACCTGACGCAATCGCCGTACGCCGCGGGCCGGCCGGACAGTCGTTCACAAATCAGAAATGTTCAAGTCGCCGTCAGGAAACCAACCCTCCTTAGGTTGCCGCCCGTCATCCGCTGGGAGGAGAGAGACAAACGTGAAGAGAACACGCAGTTGGCGGTTCGCCCTTGCCGCAACGTTGAGCCTGGGGGCGTTGGGGCTGGCCGCCTGTGGAGGGACGATTCGGGCAGCACGTCCGAGGGTGCCGCCACCGAGTCATCGGGCGGTGGGGCCGCCGCTTCGGGCGACACCATCAAGGTGGGTGTGCTGCAGTCGCTCAGCGGCACGATGTCCATCTCCGAGGTGGCGGTGCGCAACTCGCAGGTGCTCGCCATCGAGGAGATCAACGCCGCCGGTGGGGTGCTCGGCAAGCAGCTGGAGGTGATCGAGGAGGACGGCGAGTCCAAGCCGGAGGTCTTCGCCCAGAAGATCGACAAGCTGCTCAACACCGATGAGGTGGCGGTGGTCTTCGGCGGGTGGACCTCGGCCAGCCGCAAGGCGATGAAGCCGGTGGTGGAGGGCTCCAACGGGCTGCTGTTCTACCCGGTGCAGTACGAGGGCCTCGAGGTGTCGCCCAACATCTTCTACACCGGCGCCACCACGAACCAGCAGATCATCCCCGGGCTCGACTACCTCAAGGAGGAGGGGTTGACCAAGGTGTTCCTGGTGGGCTCGGACTACGTGTTCCCCCGCACCGCCAACAAGGAGATCAAGGCCTACGCCGCCGCCGAGGGCCTCGAGATCATGGGTGAGGAGTACCTGCAGCTCGGTGACACCAACGTGCAGGGCGTGGTCCAGAAGGTGCTCGACGCCAAGCCGCAGGTGGTGTTCAACACCCTCAACGGCGACACCAACGTGGCGTTCTTCAAGGAGCTGAAGGCCAAGGGCAACACGCCCGAGCAGATCCAGACCATCTCGGTGTCCGTGGCCGAGGAGGAGGTCAGCGGCATCGGCGTGGAGAACATCGAGGGCCACCTGGTGGCCTGGAACTACTACCAGACCACCGACACGCCGGAGAACAAGAAGTTCGTCGAGGCCTACAAGGCCAAGTACGGCGAGGAGAAGAACACCGCCGATCCCATCGAGGCCGGCTACAACTCCGTCTACATCTGGAAGGCCGCCGTGGAGAAGGCCGGCACCGTCGAGGTGGACAAGGTCATCGCCGCCGCCGCCGGGCTGGAGCTGGCCACGCCCGAGGGCCCGCTGACCGTGCACCCGAAGAACCACCACGTGTACAAGACGGCCCGCATCGGCGTGATCAACGGCGAGGGCCTCATCGACGAGGTGTGGAACTCCGGCGAGCCGATCGAGCCCGACCCCTGCCTCGACACCTACGAGTGGGCTGCCGGCCTGGCCGAGGGCGAGGCCCGCAAGGAGTGCGACGCGGTCAAGGGCTGACGGGCCGCTCCCACGGCGAGACGCCGAAGGCAGACCGCATTCGCGGACACCGCAACGGCGCCGCCGGTCCGGGCCACCGGACCGGCGGCGCCTCGGGCTTGTTCATTGGGGGAACATGCAGACCATCCTCAACAACTTCTACATCGGCATCACCCTGGCCTCGATCTTCCTGCTCGTGGGCCTGGGCCTGACCTTCACCTTCGGCCAGATGGGGGTGATCAACATGGCGCACGGCGAGTTCATCATGGCCGGCGCCTACGTGCCCTACGTGCTGCAGACCACGTTCCATGGAGCAGTTCAAGGGGATGGCGGTGCTGGTGGCGCTGCCGCTGGCCTTCGTCGTGGCCGGGCTCATGGGCGTGGTGCTCGAACGGGTGCTGCTGCGGCGCATGCGCGGCCGGCCGCTGGACACCCTCCTGGTCACCTTCGGCGTCAGCCTGATCCTGCAGCAACTGGCCAAGGACCTGTTCTCGGCCAACAACAAAGACGTGGTCACCCCCACCTTCCTGCGGGGCCGGTGGGACGTGTTGGGCGTGTCGCTCACCCACACCCGGCTGTTCGTGCTGGCGGTGGTGGTGGTCAGCATCGCCGGCGTGTGGGCGTTCATGAGCCTGCTGCCCGCCGGCCGGCGCATGCGGGCGGTCATGGCAGAACCGTGATCTGGCCTCGGTCAGCGGCCTGCCCACCTCCCGGGTGGACGCCATCACGTTCTTCCTCGGGTCGGCCCTGGCCGGTGTGGCCGGCGTGGCCGTGTCCCCCATCGGCCCGATCGGCACCGCCACCGGCAACGCCTACATCCTGTCGGCGTTCCTGGTGGTCATCGTGGGCGGGCTGGGCAGCTGCGCGGCGTTGCGGCCGCGGCTGGCCGTGCTGCTCGGTGTGCTCAACGCCTACATCGAGCACTTCACCAGCTCGACCATCGGCAAGGCGGCCGTGTTCGCCTTCGTGATCCTGTTCCTGCAGGTCCGGCCCAACGGCATCGTGACCTTCCGCACCCGGGGTTGACCGCATGAGCGGCGACGCAGCCACCAAGGTCGGCTTCCTGGTCGGCACCGACACCGACACCGGGGCCACCGCCGCCGCTCTCCACCGTACCGCTCGGTACGAAGCGGGCCTGCTGGCGCCGACCCGGCGGCCCGGGCGAGACCGGCGATCCGGGCAACCTCCGCCGCCGCGGCCTCGGCTCGCTGGCGCCGCGCAGCGCCTACCTGCTCTTCGCCGTCGCCCTGCTGGCGTTCCCACGGCTGTACGGCACCCCCACCGACGCCCGCCAGTGGGCCGAGTGGCTGTGCTACGCCATGGTCGCCGTCGGGCTCGACATCGCCTGGGGCTACGGCGGCATGCTCGCCCTGGGCCAGGGGCTGTTCTTCGGTCTGGGCGCCTACGCCATGGCCATGCACCTCAGCCTGGAGCAGGTCCCCGACGGCTCGCTGCCGTCGTTCATGTCGCTTTACAGCGACAACACCGAGCTGCCCCTGCTGTGGAAGCCGTTCCAGTCGTTCTGGGCCACGATCATCGCCGCCGTGGTGGTGCCGGCGGTGGTGGCGGCGCTGCTGGGGCTGCTGGTATTCAAACGCCGGATCCGCGGCCCGTACTTCGCGCTGCTGACCCAGGCGACGGCGGTGATCTTCGCCCTGGTGCTCATCGGCAACCTCAAGCTGACCGCCGGGTTCAACGGGCTCACCGGGTTCAGCACCGTGTTCGGGCGCAACAAGTACGCCCTGAGACCAACAGCTGGCTGTACGACCTGGCCGCCGTCATGCTGCTGGTGGTGCTGGGGTGGCCATGCTCGTGGTCCGCAGCCGCTACGGCAAGCTGCTGCAGGCCACCCGTGACAGCGAGGACCGGTGCGCTTCCTCGGCTACGACCCGGCGGTGGTCAAGACCATCGGCTTCGTCATCGCCGCCGCCATGGCCGGAGCGGCCGGCGCGGTGGCGGCCCCGGTGTTCGGCATCGTGTCGCCCGGGCAGTTCGACTACGCCCCCTCGATCCTCATGATCTGCTGGGTGGCGGTGGGCGGTCGCGGCAAGCTGTGGGGCGCGGTGCTCGGGCGCTGGTGGTGAACTGGACCCGGGTCACCGTGTCCGAGGCCCGCCCCGACGACTGGCAATACCTCCAGGGCGCCCTGTTCGTGGTGATCCTGGCCTTTCGCCCCCGGCGGCTCTGCCGGCATGCTCACCTCGGGGTGGGAACGGCTCCGTCACCGCCTGCAACCGGGCTGCGCCGGGCGCAGCGACACCGCATCGTCCTGGAGGAGGTCCCCGCATGAGCGACACCGCTGCGCACCGAACCGCACCGGAAGCGGTGCTCGAGCTCCGCGGCCTGGGGGTCACCTTCGACGGGTTCCGCCCTCGACGGCGTGGACCTGACCGTGCAACGTGGGGAGCTGCGCTTCCTCATCGGCCCCAACGGCGCCGGCAAGACCACCCTCATCGACTGCGTCACCGGCCTGACCAAACCCAGCGAGGGCGAGATCCGCTTCGAGGGCAGGGTCATCGGCAACCTGAAGGAGCACCAGCGGGTCAAGCTCGGCATCGGCCGCAGCTTCCAGACGCCGACGGTGTTCGAGACGCTGTCGGTCATCGACAACCTCGATCTGGCCGAGGCCTTCCGCCGGCCGATGGGCTCGCTGTTCCGGCGCCGCCGGTCGGTCAGCGACGGCGTGCAGGCCACCATCGAACGCATCGGGCTCACCGAGGTGGCCACCCGCCCGGCCGGCTCGCTCAGCCACGGGCAGAAGCAGTGGCTCGAGGTGGGCATGCTGTTGGTGCAGCAGCCCCGTCTGCTGCTGCTCGACGAGCCGGTGGCGGGCATGAGCCCGGCGGAACGCCAGCAGACCGGCGAGCTGCTGGTGGAGCTGTCCGGTGAGCACACGGTGATCGTGGTCGAGCACGACATGGCGTTCCTGCGCAGCTTCGCCTCCACCGTCACCGTGCTGCACGAGGGCAAGGTGCTCTCCGAGGGATCGGTGGCCGACGTGCAGGCCGACCCGATCGTGCGAGAGGTGTACCTGGGCCGATCCCGGGATCAACGATCCGGCGCCGTGGTGGCCGTCGGCGAGGAGGCGTGATGCAGCTCGAGATCGACGACGTGCACGTGGCCTACGGCCGCACCGAGGTGCTGTTCGGGGTCAGCCTCACGGTGGCCGACGGTTCGCTCACCTGCCTGATGGGCCGCAACGGCGTGGGCAAGTCCACGTTGCTCAACGCCGTGGCCGGCCTGCTCGGCATACGGAAGGGTACGGTGCGCCTCGATGGCCGGGACATCACCCGGCTCAGCGCGCCGCAGCGGGCGCTGGCCGGCATCGGGTACGTACCCCAGGGCCACCAGGTGTTCCCGCACCTCAGCGCCATGGAGAACCTGCTGGTGGTGGCGGAACGGCGGCGCGGGCGCGACCGCAGCGCCATCGACGAGGCGCTCGACGTGTTCCCGGCGCTGCGCAAGCTGCTCGACCGGCCGGCCGGGCTGCTGTCGGGCGGGCAGGCCCAGCAGCTGGCCATCGCCCGGGCGCTGGTGTCGCGGCCCAAGCTGCTCATCCTCGACGAACCCACCGAGGGCATCCAGCCGTCGATCATCCTCGAGATCGAGGACGCCATCGCCGCGTTGCACGCCGCCGGCGGCATGTCGATCCTGCTGGTCGAGCAGTACGTGGAGTTCGCGCTGCGGCTGGCGCAGACCTACGCGGTGATGGACCGCGGCGTCATCACCCAGTCGGGCTCGACCGAAGCGGTGGAGGAGTCGGCCTTCGCCGAGCTGCTCGCCGTGTGACCGCCACCGCGCCCGGTGCGGTGCTGTCCTGATGGGCGCGCGCCGATCAGTACAGCACGCCGCGCTCGAGCAGGTCGGTGAAGCGCTCCGGGTCGACGCCCAGTTCGTCGACCAGCACCTCCCAGGTGTGCTCGAACCACTGCGGGGCCCGGCGCAACGCCAGACGCCGCCCGTCCCAGGAGATCGGCTCGTGGCGGACCAGGGCGGTGAGCCCGTCGTCGAGGGCGAGCTCGGCCACCGCGCACCCACCTCCCTCGAGCAGGTCGCGCAGGTGTCGCACCGGACCGGCCGGTATGCCGGCGGCCGACAGCTCGGCGGCGGCGTCGTGCGCCGTGCGGGCCGCCGTCCACGCCGCGATCGCGCCGTCGTCGAGCCCGCCGCAGTGCCGGGCCAGCGCGGCCCGCTCGGCCTCGTCGCGGCAGGCGACGGCCACCCACCGCTGCGTGCCATCCGGATCGGTACGGCAGGGGTAGGCCCCGTGGGGGTGGGCGCCACCGAGCCGGTCGGCGTTGCCGGAACGGGGCGGCACCGCCCGGCCGGCCAGGGTGGCGGCCAGCTCCACGTCGAGCAGCCTGACCGCCGACTCGTACTGGGCCAGCTCGTAGAAGCCGCCCTCGCCGGTGCGGTCGCGGTGCAGCAGCGCCGCCAGGATCTGGGAGGCGGCGAAGTAGGGCACGGTGAAGTCGGTGTGCAGCGTGCCCAGGCAGATCGGGTCGCGGTCGGGCGGACCGGTGCGGGCGGCCAGGCCGCACATGGCCACGATGCCGCTGCCGTAGCTGCGCCAGTCCTTGTTGGGGCCGAACGTGCCCATCACCGCCAGGTTGACCATGATCACGTCGGGCCGCACCACCCGCAGCGTGTCGTAGCCCAGGCCCCAGCGGTCGAGCCGGTCGGGGGTGTAGTTGGCGGTGACCACATCGGCGCCGCGGGCCAGCTCCCGGGCCAGCTCCACGCCCTCCGCGGTGTTGAGGTTGACCGTCACCGCCCGCTTGTTGACGTTGCAGTCGTTGAACTGGCCGTTCGTGTTCCAGCTCGGCGGCCGGTCGGCCGGCATGGTGCCGATGTAGCGGATCGGGTCGAGCCGGTGCTCGGACTCGACCTTGATCACGTCGGCGCCGAGGTCGGCCAGCAGGCGCGTGGTCAGCGGCCCGGCGATCGCCCAGCAGAAATCGAGGATCCGCACGCCCTCCAGCGGCCGCCGTGCCGGTGCCGGCGCCAGCGTCGTCGAGCCGGCGCCCACCAGGCGGGTGGTGACCACCGGGGCCGGTTGCCGGGCCCAGCCGTCCAGCAGTTCGTGAGGTCGCACTCGCCCAGCGGCGGCGCCGCCTGCAGTGTGGGCGCGGCGGCCGTTGCGCAGGAACGGGCTGCCGGCCAAGACGACGCCGTCGACCTCGGTAGAACCCACGGGCCAGCAGATGGGCGTCGGCGGCGACCTCGTCGAGGTCCTGCACCGGCAGCACCAGCAGCCCCCGCCTTTGGCCCTCCGCCACCAGCTGGTCGCGTTCGAGACGGCGCACAGTTCGGCCACCGCCGCGATCGTGCGGGCCCAGTTGGCGCCCACGTAGCCCAGATCCGACCACTCGGGTCCGCAGAACTCGTCGCGGCCCAGGCTCCACGCACCCAGTCGGCGAAGGCGGCGAGCAGGTGGGTGGACGGTGAAGGACACCCAGCGCCCGTCGGCGCTGCGCCAGGTCGTGCCGCCGGCCAGCTGGGTGTGCCGGTCGGGGATCTGGCGGTGCCAGTGCCACAGGTTGGCGTTGGCCGTCTGCGAAGGGTGGTGAGGTCCACCGCCTCCTGGACGGACACGACGATGCGACCGGCCCAGCCGCCGCGCCGGCGGGCCAGCGCAAGAGCAAGGGCCGCTTCGGCGGCGACCAGCGACGTCTGCTGCCAGGCCAGCTCGCCGGCGGGCCGAGGCCGGTGGATCGCCGGGGGAGCCGCACAGCTGCAGCAGGCCCCCGGCCGCGGTGGCCAGCAGGTCGGTGCAGGGCGTCCTCCGCCGCGGTGCTGTCGCGGCGGAGGCGGACCTCGACCACGCCCACCTCGGCGTCGTCCAGCTCGTCGAGCAGCCGCTGCACCGCCGGCGGGGTGGCGAGCGGGCCGATCACCACGTCGGCGGCGGCCAGCAGCCGGCCCAGCGCGGCGCTGTCGTGGTCGGTCCGCAGAACCACCGAGCGCTTGCCCGCGTTGACCACGGCGTGCAGCACCGGCCCCTTCGGTGAAGTGCGGACGGCATCACCGGCAGGATCCTCCACCCGGACGACCTCGGCCCCCAACTCGGCCAGCAGGGCGCCGGCTCGGGCGGTCGCCTCGTCGCCCAGGTCCACCACACCCCGGCCAGCAACGCCATCTGTTCGCTCATCGACGGCGGACCGTTGGCCGCACCGACGGCGGCCTGGCGATCGGTGGACCGCCGGTCAGCAGGCGAGCGCAGCGGTGCGGGTGGCCGCCGCTCGGCTCGCGGTGCCTTCGGCGGAGCGGCCCACCACCACCGCCAGGGCAACCACCACCGGGGTGACGAGGTGCACGAGCTCCAGCTGGAACCCGACCTGGGCACCGGCGCTGTCGGCCACCGTCGACACCAGCTGCACCAGCATCGGCACGGTGCACACCAGCACCATCGCCCGGGCATAGGCCGGCCGCCACGCGGTGAACAACCCGGCCGCGCCCACCGCCACGCCCAGGGCGCCGTCGCGGGTCAGGTGCGAGGTGGCCACGGTGCCGCCGATCTCACTGAACAGGTTGGCGCCGAACAGCCAGGGCACGGCCACCGCCAGCTGCGCGGCGGCCAGCACGGCCAGGGCCACCCGTGCGATGCGGTGGCCGGCCAGGCGGTGCGGGGCCAGCGCGTCGAGCACCCGTTCGCCGGCGTCGACGTCGTCGAGACGCCGGCGCAGCGCAGGCAGCGGGCGGCGTGGGCGCGCACCGCACCGCGGCGGCGTCGTGCTTCATCGGGGGCGAGCAGCACCGCCATCGCCCGTCCACTCGCTGTCGGCGGTCATCACCTGCTCCTTCGGGCCATCCGCTCGTTCCTGGGGCTGAGCCGTCGCACGCGGTCGCGATCAGCGGCTCCGCTTGACCATCATCGCCGCCCCGGTGCCGACCGCAGCAACGCCGACCAGGCCGACCACCACCGACACGATGTTGCCGGTGCCACCGTCGTCGCCGTCGGCCGCCACCGTCACCGTGGTCACGGTAGCCCCGTCGGCAGCCGCGGCCGTGGTGGTAGCCGATCCGTCCGCCGCGGCCTGCTCGCTGGTGGCGTGGTCGTGGTCACCCGTGCTCGCCGTCGGCCGCCACCGTCACCGTGGTCACGGTGGCCCCGTCGGCGGCGCTGCCTTCCGCTGTGATCGCCGTGATCGCCGTATTGCTCGGAGGCCGGTGCCGCCTCGCCGACGACCACGGTCCCAGCCGCGGCGCAGGAGAATCCGGTTCCGGCTGCCCGTCGGCGGCGATGGAGATCCAGTCGTTCTGGCCCTGCGCACACTGCTGCACGACCGGGAAGTCGAGCCGGGTCACGCCGGCGGGCACGGTGAAGCTGATGTCGAAGTGGTCGGCCGTGTCCGGTCGAGCGATCCGCCGCTGAAGGTGACCGTGCCCAACCCGTTCTCGACCGTCCAACCGGTCTTGGCCACGCCCTTGGCGTCGGTCACCTCGGCCGGGATCTTGAAGCGCATCGCCACCGTGGGCGAGCCGTCGCAGCCGTGCTCCACGCCGAAGCCGACCGTGGCCTCGGTGCCGGCCGTCACCGATGACGGATCGGTGTGGACATGGGCGGCGGCGCTGCCCGCCCACAACAGAAGCAACGCAGCCGATCCTCGGCGGCCCACACCAACGTCCCGGGCAGGCCGCGGGCGTGGTCAGCGCGGCGGGCGACCGGACCGACCGGCTGCGCCCGGCATCGGAACGGGTGTCGACGGAACGGGGCGATCTAGCGGGCACGTCGATTGGTTCCTCGGTTCGAAGGCGGTGGACGGGGTGCGCACCAGGGCGCACACGGTAGACCCCGTGCAAGCGGAAAGGTTCCCCGGTGGGTCGATCGGGGTGACCGGTCGATCAGGGCAGCAGCAGCACCTTGCCGCTGGTGGCCCGGCCCTGCAGCAGGCGGTGGGCCTCGGCCGCCTCGGCCAGCGGCAGGCGCAGCCCGATCTCGATGTCGAGGCGGCCCTCGGCGATCCAGGAGAACAGCTCGCCGGAGCGGCGCTCGAGCTCGTCGCGGGTGGCGGTGTAGTCGGCCAGCGTGGGCCGGGTCAGGTAGAGCGAGCCGAGGGCGGTCAGCTTCAGCGGGGCGATCGGGTCGACCGGACCGGAGGCGTTGCCGAACGTGACCATCATCCCCCGGCGGCGCAGCAGCTCGAGACTGCGGTCGAACACGTCCTTGCCCACCCCGTCGTAGACCACGTCGAGCCCCTTCGGGCCGGTGACCGCCTCGACGGCGGCGCCGAAGTCCGTGTCGCGGTAGAGGATCACGTGGTCGGCGCCGAGGGCCTTGACCGCCTCGGCCTTCTCGGCGTTGCCGACGGTGGTGAGCACCTCGGCGCCGCGCAGCTTGGCGATCTGGATGAGGATGCGTCCCACGCCGCCGGCGCCGGCGTGGATGAGGCAGCGGTCACCGGGTTGCAGCGGGAACGTGTCGCAGGCCAGGAAGTGAGCCGTCATACCCTGCAGCATGGTGGCGGCGGCCGCGATCGGACGGCACGCCGTCCGGCACCGGCACCGCGGCCCGGGTGGGCACCTTCACCTGCTCCGCGTAGGGCCGGGCACCGCCGTCCACGCCACCCGGCGCTGGCCCCACCGAGAAGCCGGTGGCGCCGGCCCCGTGGAGGTGATCGTGCCGCAGCCCTCGAGCCCAGAGGGTGTAGGGCAATGGCACCTGGTAGAGGCCGCTGCGCTGGTAGGTGTCGATGTGGATTGAGGCCGGCGGCGGTGGCTCCACCACGACATCGTCGGGGCCGGGGGTGAGGTCGGGCGAGCTCGGCGACTCGAGGACCTCCCGGGCCCGCCGTTCGCCGTCATCCGGATGCGCATCTCGCGCCTCGTTCCTGCTCGCGGCGCGACCGGCGCCCGGGGGTTCGTTGGGACCGTCGGGCCCAACCGTAGCGGTCGACCGGTGGGTCGTCCGAGGGGCGACCACCGGTCGGAACATGGTGGGCCATCGGCCGACGTTCGGCGCGGGCGGGCCGCGGTGGAGCAACTGCGGCCATGCCCGACGCCGATGCCACCCCCGATCCGACCGGCCTCGACCCGGCCGTCCGGTGGTCGCCCTGCTGCACCCGGGAGCGATGGGTTCCTCGCTGGGGCGGCGCTCGTGCGAGCGGGCTGTGCGGTGCGCTGGCTCGACGTCGGGCGCGGCGCGGCCAGCCGCCAAGCCGGGCGGCGGCCTGGTCTGGTGGCCACCGGCGAGTAGGCGGAAGCTGCTCGACGGGGCGCGAGCTCGTGCTGTCGATCTGCTGCCCGCCGGCCAGTGCTCTGGAGGTGGCCGGCGCCTTCGTCGACGTCGTCGCCGAGGGCGTTGCCGGCGGTGGGGCGGGTGCTGCTGGGGCGGGCGGGTCGGCGGGGCGTGCTGCCGTGCCGCTCTACGTCGACGCCAACGCCGTCTCGCCCGCCCGGGCCGCCGAGCTGGCGTCGCTGGTGGCCACGGCCGGGGCGGACTTCGTCGACGGCGACGTGGTCGGTCCGCCGGCCGGTGCGGGCCGCACCGTGCTGTACCTGTCGGGCCGGCGGGCCGGTGAGGTGGCCGCCTGCTTCGGCGACGGCGAGCCCTCGGTGGTGGTGCTGGGCGACGATCCCACCGCGGCGTCGGCCCTCAAGATGCTCTACGCCGGTTGGACCAAGGCGTCGAGCGCCCTGCTGCTGGCGTTGTGGGCAGCGGCGCAGCGCACCGGCGTGGCCGGCCCGTTGTGGGCCGAGTGGGAGGCGAGCCAGCCCGACGTGCCCGGCCGCCTGCGCCGGGCGGCGGCCGGTTCGGCGCCCAAGGCGTGGCGCTTCGCCGGCGAGATGGACGAGATCGCCCGCACCCTCGCCGATGTGGGCCTGCCCGACGGCTTCCACCGGGCCGCCGCCGAGCTCTACCGGAACCTGGAACCGTTCAAGGACGCCACCTCGCCGGAGCTCGATGCGGTGACCGAGGCGCTGGTGCGGGCGGCGACGGCGGGGGAGGGGCGGCGATGACCACCGCAGCGGGCGGCCGGCCCACCGGCGCGCTGGCCGGCATCCGGGTCATCGACCTGACCACCGTGCTCATGGGCCCCTTCGCCGCCCGCATCCTCGGCGACCACGGTGCCGACGTCATCCGCATCGAGTCGCTCGACGGCGACACCAGCCGCAACGCCATCCCGTACCGCCACCCGGGTATGAGTGCCGGCAACCTCAACCTGCAGCGCAACAAGCGGTCGGTCTCGCTCGACCTCAAGCACCCCGACGGGCAGCGGGCGGCGCTCGACCTGATGGCCTCCGCCGAGGTGGTGGTCACCAACATGCGACGCCAGGCCTTGGTGCGCCTCGGTCTGGACGACGCGGTGGTGCGGGCGGCGCACCCGGGGCTGATCTACTGCGTGGCCAACGGGTACCGCAGCGACGGGCCCTACGCCGACCGGCCCGCCTACGACGACGCCATCCAGGCCGCCTCCGGCGCCGCCTGGTTGATGGGCGAGATGTTGGGCGAACCGCGGTACTTCCCGTCGATCGTGGTCGACAAGGTGGTGGGCATGGCGCTGGCCCAGGCCGTGCTCGCCGCCCTCGTGCACAAGCTGCGCACCGGGCAGGGCCAGACCGTCGAGGTGCCGATGTTCGAGACGATGCTGGCGTTCAACCTGATGGAGCACCAGCGGGGCCACGCCTTCCACCCGCCGCAGGGCGGTGTCGGCTACGAGCGGGTGCTGTCGCCGTACCGGCGGCCGTTCCGCACCGCCGACGGCTGGATCGGCATCCTGCCCTACACGGATCGGCACTGGCGTGACTTCTTCGCCGTGGCCGGCCGGCCCGAGCTGGCCGACGACGAGCGCTTCGCCACGTTCAACGCCCGGATCCTCCACGTGGACGAGGCCTACGCCTTCATCGACTCGGTCACGCCCGACCGGCCCACCGCGGCGTGGCTGGCGGCGTGCGACGAGCGATCGATCCCGGCGATGGCGGTGCTCGACCTCAACCTGGCCGCCGAGGATCCACAGGTGCGGGCGACCGGGCTGTTCACCGTGGTCGAGCACCCCAGCGAGGGGTCCTACCGGCACGTGGCCGAGCCGGCCAGGCTGTCGGCATCGCCGCCCAACCTGCACCGGTTCGCGGCGCGGCTGGGTGAGCACACCCGCCAGGCGCTGCGCGAGGTGGGGTGGAGCGATGAGCAGGTCGACGGGCTGCTGGCGGCCGGCGCCGCCCGGGAGGCCGACCCCGCCTGACCCGGGGCCTCGGTCCGCTCGGCAGGGGTCAGCGGTGGCGGTTGGCGTCCTCGACGGCATCGGCCAGGCGATGGCGTTGCGCCGTCGCGGCCGCTGCGCCGGCGGGCGAGCGCGGCCCGGCGGGTGCTCGAGCCCGGCGACCACGCCGCGCACGTCGTCCACCGGCCGGTTCTGGCTCAGCTTGCGCTTGGCGTCGATGCGCTCGACGGTGAGCTCCACGCCGACGATGCCGCGCAGCATGGTGTCGACGTACTCGTCCGGCGCGTCGTCGAGCGACCAGGTCGGTGCGCCCTGCGCCGCCTCGAACCGGTCGGTCAGCGCGGCCACGATGGCCCGCAGCTCCGATGCCTCCTGCGTCACCCGCACCGTGCCGTGCACGTGCACCACCTCGTAGTTCCAGGTGGGCACGACCTTGCCGTCGATGGCCTTGGACGGGTACCAGCGGGGCGAGACATACCCGTCGGTACCGGGCACGATCAGCAACGCCGCCCGGCCGTCGGCCTGCCGCCACCAACCGTTGGCCCTGGCCAGGTGCAACCAGACGGTGCGCAGCCCCTCATCGACCAGGAACGGCGCCGCGGTGGCCGACGGGGTGGCGCTGTCGGCGTCGACGGTCACGAGGTGCGCGAAGCCTTGCGCATCGAGCAGGGCTCGGACCCCGGCGGCGTCCTCGACGGCGAAGCTCGGCGGGTTGTACATGCCGCACAGTCTGCTGGCCGCTCGGGCGGCGTCGCCAGCGAT
The DNA here is from genome assembly GCA_041394365.1 of Acidimicrobiales bacterium. GTDB lineage: Bacteria > Actinomycetota > Acidimicrobiia > Acidimicrobiales > CAIXPF01 > CAIXPF01. The sequence goes on along the minus strand of JAWKIM010000013.1, from coordinate 212,523 downwards.
CAGCCGGCCAGCAGGTCCTCGTAGAGCGAGAGGTGGTCGGCGGCGGGCAGGTCCCAGCTCCAGTCGGCGGTCATGCCCCGACGCTGGATCGCCTGCCAACGACGCTTGTTGCGCGACGCCCGCAGCGCCCGGTGGAGCGCGTCGACGAGGTGCATCGGGTCCACCACGTCGGCGACGAACCCGTTCCCGCGGGACGGGTGGGCGTCGGCGTCGACCACCGTGTCGCGCAGCCCGCCGACGCCGGTCACCACCGGCACGGTGCCGTAGGACATCGACTCCATCTGGGTCAGCCCGCACGGCTCGAAACGGCTCGGCACCAGCATCACATCGGACCCGGCGACCACGAGGTGGGCCAGCGCATCGCTGTAGGGCGCCACGTAGAAGCGGTCGGCGAACTGCTCGGCCGCCTGCTCGGCCAGCGCCCGCAACGCCGGATCGCCGTCGCCGACGAGCACCAGACGGGCCGGCATGGCGCCCAGCAGCGGGGCACAGCCCACCGCCACGTCGATGCCCTTCTGCTCGACCAGGCGGGCCACCACGCCGATCACCGGCTGATCGTCCACATCGAAGCCGGTCAGGCGGCGCAGCTCCTTGTTGCACACCTCGCGGCCGTGCAGCTCCTTGGCCGAGTAGTTCGCCGGCAGCAGCACGTCGGTGGCCGGGTTCCATCGACCGGTGTCGATCCCGTTGCGGATGCCCACCACCGTGCCGGCGCGGGACGCCAGCAGGGGATCGAGGCCCTCCCCGTGTTCGGGTCGCTGGATCTCGAGGGCGTAGTTCGGCGACACCGCCACCACCCGGTCGGCCAGGCGGATGGCGCCCGCCATCGGGTTGCAGTCACCGTCGTGGTGGAACGCCGTCGCCCGCTCGCCGAACACCTCCAGCCAGCCCTGGTGGGCCCAGCCCTGGTGGGCCAGGTTGTGGATGGTGAACACGGCCGGCTGCTCCTCGTCGAGGAAGGCGAGCGCAGCCGCGGTGTGCCAGTCGTTGAGGTGCACCACGTCCGGCGCCCACAGCGCGGCCAGCGACGCCACCGCGGCGGAGAAGGCGAAGAAGCGGCGGTCGTTGTCGGCCCAACCCTGGCCGGTGCCGGCGTGCACGTAGGGGTGGTGGCGGGCCATGCCCGGCACCGAGACGGCGTGCACCGGGCCGAACCCGTCGACCTCGAAGCTGCGCACCGACGCCGGGGCCGCCCACGCCGGCACCGCCACGTGGTGGCTGGGGCCGCTGCACCGCTCCGACTCGCTGGGCCCGTAGTCGGGGATGACGACGTCCACCTCGTGGCCCGCCGCCCGCAGCGCTCGCACCAGCCCGCAGGACGCTTCCCCGAGCCCGCCGACCTTGACGATCGGCGCCAGTTCGGCGGTGGCGAACAACACGCGCATGGCGCTCTCCCTCTGCCCACGTCGGACGCCGTTCGGAGCCCGTCCCGTCATCCCGTTATCGGCCGGGAGAACACCCCGCTTGATGATCAACGCGGATCCGTCAACGGGAGATCGGTCCCAGGTCGTGCGGGCAGGGGTCGGAGGGCCCCCGCGCCGTGGGCGAACGGCCCGGTGGCAGAGCCGAACCGGTCCGCTACCGGGCGGCGTGCGACCGCTGGGTGCCGATCGGTCCGGCGCACGCGGTGGCGCCGGCGCGACGGCCCCGCCCCGGCTGTGCCGGGCGGGGCCGTCGGTGCCGCCGCGACGGCGGGTCAGCCGGAGCCGAGGTCCACCAACGATGCGTCGTAGGTCAGTGCCGCCATGCGGCGCTCGTAGGACGACAGCCGCGCCGTCAGGTGGCGCAGGCGGGTGGCGTCGGCTGCGGTGGCCAGCCGATCGGCGTGGCCGCTGCCCTGTGGGTGCGATCGACCTGTGTCGGCGAGCAGGGCGCCGAACTCGCCGAGCACCCGCCGGGCGCCGCCGCGCAGCTTGGTGGCCCGGGCGTGCAACCGGGGATCGAGGGCGGCCGCCTCCGCCAGCGCATCATCGGCGGCCAGCGTGCGCTCCAGCGTGGCGACGGTGTGGGACAGCTCGACGGTGGACATCGGGGGTTCCTCCTGTCTGCGGGTGGACGGCCACCCTCGCCGAGCCCACGATCATCTGTCAAGGCGATCGCCGTATCTTTCACGAAGCTGATTCACGTGACGCGTCACCGCAACGAGCGAATCGCCAACGATTCGCCGTGATTCGGCATCGAATAGTGGTCATATGGAGTGTAGCGTGGTGGCGGCGTTCGTTGGAGCGTTGCCCGGTGCGCGACCGCCTGGTGGAGACGTGGGCGGTTTTGGAAGGAGTTGCATCACGCAACCCCGAAAAGTTCGACGCAGGGAGACCGGGCACACACTCGACGTCGACGGATCGGCGGTCGCTCGTGGACGGCTCGATCAAAACCGCCCGGGTCTATGGCACTTCAATGCCGTTCATGGCTTTTCCGACCGATGCGACGTGCCCGACCGGCGCTGCGGATCTCAGAGCGCGGATGAAGTCGGCCACCTCGGGCCGGGCGCAGCGCGGCCAGGTCGACCTCGTCGGGCAGCTGCGGGCGGTCCCGTTCGGCGTTGACCAGGCACAGGAACCCCAACGGTGCGTCGTCCGCGGCGCGGAACTGGTGCCAGGTCAGCGGCGGTACGGTGACCAGGTCGTGCTCGGCCAGCTCGAGCACCTCCTCGCCCACCAGGCACCGCCCGCGGCCCCGCAGGACCATGACGCCGTGCACGTGCTCGTGGCGCTCCAGCGTGGAGTGCCCACCGGCCTCCACCTCGAAGTAGCGCAGTTGGCAGGCGAGCTCGGGCCGCTCGATCAGCACCTGGCGGGTCACATCCCGGAACGGCGCCGAGCCCTCGTCCTTGTAGGCGAGCAGCTCGACCTCTTCCCAGCGGAAACCACCCTCGTGGCGTCGACGGGTCATGGGCCCATGATCGTCGAGCGCTCCGACGAGCGGCGAACCGACCGCCGGTGGCGCAGCCGTACCCCGCTCAACCGGCGCGCTCGGCCACCGTGGCCACGAAGCGGTGGGCCTCCTGCTCCAAGCGGTCGCCGGCGGCCAGCAGGCTGCCCCTGATGAGCAGCATCACGTCGTTGCCGTAGAAGTCGAGCAGCTCGCCCACCCGGTCGGTGGTCATCCCGCCGGCGGGCACCGGCAGGCACGGGGCGAGGTGGCCCACGGCGCCCGGGCCGCCTCGGCGATGGCCGCGCACCGTACCGGTGAGTACGAGAACCGGCCGCCGGCGGTGGGGAAGATGGTGGCGTCCGCCCCCAACAGGCGGAACAGCCGCCCCAGCAACAACGGCGGGTCGATGCGGGCCGCGCCGGCGAACGCCGGGTGGGCCAGCACCGCCACCGCATCATCACTGCCACTGCCACTGCCACCGCCGCCGGCCAGGCAATCGTCCACCAGCTCCCGGAACGCCCCCCAGCCGATCAGCGAGGGCGCCACCAGCACCGTGCGGATGCCGAGATCCCGGCACAGCTCCACCCGGTCGCGCAGCACCTGCGGCGTCCCCACCAGGCTCGGGACGTACTGGGAGGTATGGCCGGTGTCCTCGGCCGCCCGTTGCACGGCCCGCTGGCAGGCCTCCACCCGCTGGCGGAACGGCGCCGCCGGCTGGTCGGCCATGCCGTGGTCGTCCTTGATCAGGTCGAGCCCCGCCCGGGCGAAGCGGCCGCACAGCTCGGCCAGCGCCGCCGGCGGCAGGCCCTGCGGCTTGACCGCCGTGCAGGTGAGCGCTCGACGCACCCCGGCCGGCACTGCGCAGCGGGCCCGCAGCCCGTCGATGCCCACACGGGGCCCGGCGAAGGTGGCCAGCAGCGGCGCCGGCAGCTCCAGATCCACCAGTCGCACCTCGTCCTGCAACGAGCAGTTGCCGAACACCATGTTGGCCAGCTGCACGGCGTCATCGCCCACCGTCTCCGCGGCCAGGGCCAGCTCCACCCGGAACAGCCCGGGCCCCAGCTCGGCGATGTCGCCCACCCGACCGACCACCTCGTCGAGCACCCGTTGGTCGGCGATGGCGCCGAGGGGCATCTCCACGCTCTGCTCGGTGGCCAGCGCCCGGGCCACCGCCTCGATCTCGTCGGCGCCGGCCGCCACCTCGTAGGTGGCCGTGATCCATCGGTGCCCGTGCCCGACCGGTTCGTCATCACGGTCGTGCAGGGTGTGCGCACCGGGCGCCGTCGCATCCACAGCGGGAACAATCGCATCGGTCACCTGTGCACGCCAACCCGCCTGCGCACGCCAACCCCGCCGGCCGCCGCGGTGACGGCCCTACGCTGGCAGCCATGGCCGCCGACGCCCCCGCCCCGCTGCCCGAGCACTACCCGGCGCGGTGGGAGGCCGACGTGGTCCTCTCCGACGGCGGCACCGTGCACGTGCGCCCCATCCGCCCCGACGACGCCGACCGCCTCGTCGCCTTCCACGGCCGTCAATCGGCGGAGAGCATCTACTACCGCTTCTTCTCGCCGCGTCCCCGGCTGTCGGACCGCGAGGTCCAGCGGTTCACCACCATCGACTACCACGAGCGCATGGCCTTCATCGCCCTGCTGGGCGAGGACATCGTCGGCGTCGCCCGCTACGACCTCGCCGACCCGAAGGCCGACGGCACCACCCAGGCCGAGGTCGCCTTCTTCATCGACGACCGCCACCACGGTCGGGGGTTGGCCACGCTGCTGCTCGAGTTCCTGGCCGTCGCCGCCACCGAGCAGGGCATCGGGGGTTTCGTGGCCACCGTGCTGCCCGACAACCGGGGCATGATCAACGTGTTCCGCCGGGCCGGCTTCGACGTGGCCACCGCCTTCAGCGACGGGGTGGTCGAGGTGACGTTGGGGATCCGGCCCACCGCCGAGGGCCTCGAGCGCATCGACGCCCGCCAGCAACGGGCCGAGGCGGCGTCGGTGGCCGTGGTGGGCGCCGGCCGGCGGCCGGGCTCCATCGGCCACCAGCTGCTCCGCCAGCTCGTCACCGGCAACTTCAACGGCGCCGTGTACCCGGTGAACCCCAACGCCACCCACGTGCACGGCATCCGGGCCTACCCCACGGTCAGCGCCGTGCCCGACGAGGTGGACCTCGCCGTGATCTGCGTGCCGCTCGACCAGATCGACGCCACCGTGGCCGACTGCGCCCAGAAGCGGGTCGAGGCGCTGGTGGTGGTCACCGACGGCTTCCGGGCCTCGCTGGACGACGTGCTGCGCGGCGACGGCGCCGCCGGGGTGCCCACCGCCCGCCAGCGGGCGCTGGTGAGCGCGGCCCGCCGGCACGGCATGCGCCTCATCGGGCCCGCCAGCGTCGGCATCGTCAACAACGCCCCCGACGTCCGGCTGCGGGCCACGTTCGCCCCCGACCTGCCGGCTGCGGGCCGGGTGGCGCTGTCCACCCAGTCGGGCAGCATGGGCAACGCCATCCTGGCCTATGCCGGGGAGAGCGGCCTGGCCCTGTCCTCGTTCGTGAACCTCGGCGACAAGTCCGACGTGTCCGCCAACGACCTGCTGCAGTACTGGCGCGACGACCCGGGCGCCGACGTGATCTGCCTCTACCTCGAGGGCTTCGGCAACCCCCGCAAGTTCTTCCGGCTCGCCCGGCGCCTCGGCCGGGCCAAGCCGCTGGTGGTCATGCGCACCGCCTCGCTCGACCTCGGCCACGACGCGGCCTGGCCGGCGCCGGACACGTTCAGCGCGCTGATGACCCAGGCCGGTGTGATCGAGACCGAATCGCTGGCCGAGCTGTTCGACGTGGCCCGCCTGCTGGCCGGTCAGCCCCTGCCCGCCGGTCCCCGGGTGGCGGTGCTGGCCAACAGCCCCGGGACCGCCGCCCTGGGCACCGAGGCCGCCCGACGCTGCGGCCTCGACGCCGTGCCCTACGTGCTCGACGGGGAACCCGCCGCCTTCGCCGCGGCCGTGGTGTCGGCCACCTTCGACGAGCAGCCCGCCCTGCCGCCGCCCGGCTTCGCCACCCCCGACCGGCCCGGCGCCGCTCGCCGCGGCCCGATCAGCGACCCGGCGCCAGCCGCGTCCGGCGGGTCGACGGTGCCCTCGCCGCCCGAGCACGCGCCCCGCGACAGGGCGGCCCCTCGGTCCGAGGAGGCGCCGCACCCCGACGCCGTGCTCATCGTGTCGGCCGAGACGCTGCGCCAGCGGGGCACCGAGGTGGCCGTCGCCGTGGACGAGGCCGTCGCCGCCCGTCGTGCGGCCGGTGATGCTGCGCCGCAGGGGCGGCCGGTGCTCGCCTGCTACCTGGGGGTGCCGCTGCCCAGCACCCCGGCCGTACCGGGTGGTATCCCGCGCTACCGCTTCCCGGAGGAGGCGGCCCGGGCCCTCGACCGGGCGGCGGTGTACGCCGCCTGGCGGGCCCAACCCCTCGGGGAGATCACGCCGTTCGAGGCCCACGAAGGCACCGACGGCGCCGCCATCGCCGCCATCGTCGGCCGGGGCCTGGCCGCCGCCGGCGACGACGGTCGGGCCGTGCAGCTGCCGATGGACGCCGCCATCGGGCTGCTGCGCGCCGTCGGGCTCAAGCCGCTGCCCCAGGACGTGGCCGACGGGGCGGACGCCGCGGTGGCCGCCGCCGAACGCATCGGCTACCCGGTGGCGCTCAAGGCGCTGCGACGCAGCCGGGTGGCCCGCTCGGCGGCCAGCGGGCTGGCGCTCGGCCTGCACGACGAGCACGAGCTGCGCGACACGTACGCCACGATGGCCGCCGGGCTCGGTGAGCCGCTGGGCCCGGTGCTCGTGCAGGCCATGGCCGAACCCGGGGTCGAGGTGCAGATCATCGGCCACCAGGACAACCGGCTGGGCACCCTGGTCGCGCTGGGGCGCGGCGGTGCGCTCGGTTCGGACCCGCACGAGCTGGCCGTGCGCATGGTGCCGCTCAGCGACATCGACGCCGGCCGCCTCGTCGCCGCCTCGCCGGTGGAGCCGCTGCTGGCCCGGATGTGCGACACCGAGGCCCGCGCCGCCCTGCACGACGTGCTGTGCCGGGTGTCCGCCCTCATGGAGCACGTGCCCGAGGTGGTCGAGGTGCGCCTCGACCCGGTGCTGGTGTCCAACCAGGGCGCGGCCCTCACCGACGTGGCCGTGCAGCTCGCCCCGGTGGCGGTGCCGCTCGAGCCGCCGGTGCGCCGGCTGCGCTGAGCCCGCCGGGCCGCGCTCGACGGCAGCGCTCGACGGGCTGCGCGCCACGGGCGCCATCATCGATCCCTCACAGCTCCGCCCTGACTTGCTCACAGGTGGCCGGCACCATCGACGGCCATGCAGACCCGCCGCCGCTTCTCCACCGCCGGACTGGCCGCCCTCGCCGGGGCCGTCGGCCTGGGCGCGTGCCGGGCGGCCGAGCCGGCCGCGCCGGTCGAGCCCGGGGGTACCGTACCGACTGGTACTGGACCGAGCGATTCCATACCGTACGGTCCGGTACCGGAGGCCGACGCCCCCGACGTACCCGCTGGTATGGCAACCGCCGGGTCGGACTGGTCGCCGCCGGCCGATCGGGCGGTGCACGTGGCCAACCGGCTCACGTTCGGCCTCACCCCCGAGGTGCTGGCCGCCATCCGACAGGCGGGCGTGGCGGTGTGGGTCGATGAGCAGCTCCAGCCCGACCGCCACGTCGATCCGCCCGAGCTGACCGCCACCCTCGCCGCGCTGCCCACCCTGCAGCTCGACGCGGCCGAGCTGGCCGGGTTGCTCGGCGACGGCGGGTCCCGGCCGGCGTCGGTCGCGGCCGAGACGGTGGCGGCCACCATCGCCCGCCAGCACTGGCGGTCCGCCCAGCTCCACGAGGTGATGGTCGAGTTCTGGACCAACCACTTCGCCATGGACCTGTTCTCCGGTCCGTTGCGGGTGCTCAAGCCCATCGACGACCGCGAGGTGATCCGGCCCCACGCCCTCGGCCGCTTCGCCGACCTGCTGGCCGCCTCCGCCCAGAGCCCGGCCATGCTGGTGTCGCTCGACAACGCCCGCTCCCGGGCCGGGGCCATCAACGAGAACTACGGGCGCGAACTGCTCGAGCTGCACACCGTCGGCGTCGACGGCGGCTTCACCGAGGCCGACGTGGTGGCGGCGGCCAACACCCTCACCGGGTTCACCGTCGAGCGGGGCAGCGCCCGCTTCACGTTCGACGCCGCCCGCCACGACGAACGGCCCCAGCAGGTGCTCGACTGGCGCACCCCCGCCGGCCTCGACGGCCACCGGGTCGGGCTGTCGCTGCTCGACCACCTGGCCCACCACCCGGCCACCGCCCGGCACCTGGCCACCAAGCTCGCCATCCGCTTCGTGTCCGACGAGCCCGACCCCGCCCTGGTCGCCACGCTGGCCGAGGTGTACCTGGCCAACGACACCGCCATCGACGCCGTGCTGCGGGCGCTGGTGGCCGACGAACGGTTCTTCACCACCGCCACCGCCAAGTTCCGGCGCCCCCACGAGCTGCTGCTGGCCGCGCTGCGCGGCCTCGATGGGGGCCTCGACGCAGCCAGGGCGGGCGCGCTGGCCGCCCCGAGCGCCGGGCGCACCGATCGGGTCGGGGCCTTCGGCGCCGCCCTGCGGTCGATGGGTCAGCTGCCCATGAGCTGGCCGAGCCCCGACGGCTTCCCCGACGTCGCCACCGCCTGGCGCAACCCCGGGGCGCTGCTCACCCGTTGGAACACGCTCGCCGACCTGGTGGCCGGCGAGCTCACCCCCGCCCACGTCGACCTCGGCCGGCTGCTCGGCGCCGCCACCCTGCCCGCCGGCCCGCTGCTCGACGCGGTGGCCGACCGCGTCTTCGGCATCGCGCTCACCGCCGGCGAGCGCGATGCGCTGCTGTCCGGTGCCGGCGTGGCCGTCGACACCCCGGTCGCCACCGGCTCGTCGACGGCCCGAACGCTCGTCGCCCTCCTGCTCGCCACCCCGAGGTTCCAGTACCGATGAACGCCCCGCACCGCCTCCACCGGGTCCGACCGTTCGACCGCGCGGCCGGCGCCGGCATCGACCGCCGGCGCTTCCTGACCGGCGGCGCCGCCACCGTCGCCGCCATCACCGTGCTCGGACGCGGCGTCGAAGCCGCCGCCGGCGACGCCGCACCGACGGCGACCGACCGGCCCCCCAGCACCGGCCGGCTGGTGGTGCTGTTCCTGCGCGGAGGTATGGACGGGCTGTCGGCCGTGGTCCCGTTGCTCGACAGCGCCGCCTACCGGGCCGCCCGGCCCGGCATCGCCGTGCCCGACACCGCCGCCCTCGACCTCGACGGCCGCTTCGGCCTGCACCCGGGGCTGGCGCCGCTGCACGAGCTGCACCGGTCGGGGGAGCTGGCTGTGCTGCACGCCGTCGGCAACGGCACCGACTCCCGCAGCCACTTCGCCGCCCAGGCCGAGATGGAGCTCGGCGGCGTGGCCGGCGCCGCCGAGGGCTGGCTCACCCGGTTGCTGGGTGCCACCCGCTCGCCGATCGACGCCCCCATCCGGGCGGTGGCGCTGTCCAGCACCACCCCGACCAGCCTGCTGGGCAGCCCCAGCTCGGTGGCCACCGCCGCCCTGGCCGGTGGCGGCCGCGGGGGGACGGCCGGCCTGCTGGCCGGTGAAGCGCCGGCGACTGCGCTGCGGATGCTGTACCAGGGCGGCGGCGACGAGCCGGTCGCCGGGCGGGCCCTCGCCGCGGTGGACCAGCTCGCCGTGCTCAGCGAGGGGACTCCGGCGGGCGACGGCGGGCTCGACGCCAAGCTGGCCGACGCCGCCGCGCTGCTGCGGGCCGACGTGGGCGTGGAGGTGGTCACCGTCGGCAGCGGGGGTTGGGACCTGCACAACGAGCTCGGCACCGCCACCGAGGGGGCCATGCGGTCGCTGCTCGATGACCTCGGCGCCGCCCTGCACACGTTCTGGACGGCACTCGACGGCGGTCCCGGTGCCCCCGTCGACGTGGTGGTCGTCTCCGAGTTCGGCCGGCGGGTGGCGGAGAACGGCTCGGGTGGTGTCGACCATGGTTCGGCCAATGCCCTGTTCGTGCTCGGCCGGTCGCTGACCGGGGGCGGCCGGGTCCTGGCCGACTGGCCGGGGCTCGCCGCCGACCAGCTGGACCGCGGCGACCTGCGCGCCACGATCGACCATCGGTCGGTGCTGGCGGAGCTGTCAGCGCGCTTCGGCGTCACCGACGTGGCCGCCGCCGGCCTGTTCCCCGGCTTCGCCCCGCAGCCCGTGGGCCTCGCCTGAGCCATGCCGTACCGTATGGTATGGCATGGCATGGTGTGGTGTGGACGGGCGCGGCCGGCGATGCTCACACGGTGGGGCGGCCCCGGTGCACGGTCACCGCCCGACCGGCGATGCCCACTCGGTCGCCCCGCAACGCCAGCCGCAGCCACCCGCCCCGGGCGGAGAGCTGCCGGGCCCGCAGCGTGTCGCGGCCGAGCTGCGCCGACCAGAACGGGGTCAGCACGCAATGGGCCGAGCCGGTCACCGGGTCCTCGTCGACCCCGGCCCGCGGCGCGAAGAACCGGGACACGAAGTCGGCGGACCGGCCGTCGCCGTCGCCGTCGCCTTCGCCCTGATCCTCACCGTCAGCGTCGCGGTCCTGCGGTCCCGCCGCTGCGGTCACGATCACGCCACGGCACGCCACCGCCCGCAGCGCCACCGGGTCGGGCCGCAGCGCGGCCACCGCATCGCGGTCCTCGAGCACGACCAGCAGGTCGAAGCGGCTGCGCAGCACGGTCGGGCCCGCGGCACCCGGCGCCGAACCCGTCGGCGAGATCCCGAGGGCGGTGAACAGACCGGACGGCGGGTCGGTGGGTTCCGGCGGCAGCGCCGGGAAGTCGAGCTCGATCGATCCGTCGCCGAGTGGTGCGGCCGACAGCTCGCCGCTGCGGGTGTCGAATCGGGCGGTGACCGCCGGATCGAGCCGCCCGCTCTGCCACAGCGCATGGGCGGTGGCCACCGTGGCGTGGCCGCACAGGTCCACCTCGGTGGCGGGCGTGAACCAGCGCAGGCCGAAGCGATCCCCGCCGCCGGCGCGCACGAACGCCGTCTCGGAGAGGTTCATCTCCGCCGCCACCGACTGCAGCCACCCATCCTCGGGCCAGGGGGCGTCGTCGAGCAGCACGACCGCCGCCGGGTTGCCGGCGAAGGGCCGGTCGGTGAACGCATCGATGCCGAACAGTTCGAAGGACCTCACCACCATGACCGTGGTCTAGCGCCACCGCCCGCCCGGGCCCAGCGAAAAAAGGCGAAGGGCCCGGGCCGAAGCCCGGACCCCGTCGTCGTCTCGCCTGATGCCGGACGGCGCGACGCCGACTCAGCCGCGCTGGCCGAGCGGCACGTAGTCGCGCTTGGGCTCGCCGGTGTACACCTGGCGGGGCCGGGCGATGCGCTGGTTCTGGGCCAGCATCTCGTCCCAGTGGGCCAGCCAGCCGGTGATGCGCGGGATACCGAACAGCACGGTGAACATCTCGATGGGGAAGCCCATCGCCTGGTAGATCAGGCCCGAGTAGAAGTCCACGTTCGGGTACAGCTTCCGGCTGATGAAGTACTCGTCCGACAGCGCCACCTCCTCGAGCTTGAGGGCGATGTCGAGCAGCGGGTTCTTGCCGGTGATCTCGAACACCTTGTAGGCGGTGTCCTTCACGATCTTGGCCCGGGGTCGTAGTTCTTGTACACCCGGTGGCCGAAGCCGAAGATGCGGAACTCGCCCGACTTGGCCCGCGCCACCGCGTCGTCGGCGCGGTCGTAGCTGCCGATGTCGGTGAGCATGCGGATGACCTGCTCGTTGGCGCCGCCGTGGCGGGGTCCGTAGAGGCCCGCCGCTGCGCCGGCGGCCGCCGAGTACGGGTCGGCGTGGCTGGAGCCGATGACCCGCATGGCGGTGGTGCCGCAGTTCTGCTCGTGGTCGGCGTGCAGCATGAACAGCACGTCCATGGCCCGCGCCAACGTGGGATCGACCTCGTAGTCGTTGCCGATCCGCCACATCATGTTCAGGAAGTTGGTGGGGAAGTCGAGGCTGTTGTCCGGGTAGACGAACGGCAGGCCCTGGCTGAAGCGGTAGCAGCAGGCGGCGATGGTGGGCGCCTTCGCCACCAGGCGCACGATCTGCTTCATGCGGTTCTCGCCGTCCTCCACACCCTTCGCCTCGGGGTACAGCGTGGACAGCGCCCCCAGCGTGGACACGAACATACCCATCGGGTGGGCGTCGTAGTGGAAGCCCTCCATGAAGCGCTTGCGCAGCTGCTCGTGGATGAACGTGTGGTGGGTGATGTCGAACTTCCACGCCTCGTACTGCGACGCGGTGGGAAGCTCACCGTGCAGCAGCAGGTAGGCGACCTCGAGGTAGCTGGACTGCTCGGCCAGCTGCTCGATCGGGTACCCCCGGTAGCGCAGGATCTCGTTGCCGCCGTCGAGCTCGGTGATGGAGCTCGACGTCGAGGCCGTGGCCCCGAAGCTGGGATCGTAGAACCAGATCCCCGGGAGCAGCTTGCTCCACTCGTTGGCGTCAACGCCGCCGTTGACGATGGGGACCTCGATCGAGTTCCCGGTGCGGTTGTCGGTGATGGTGATGCTGTCGGCCACCCGTGCTCCCTCAGCCCCTTGTGTTGGAGAAGACGAGGGTGGACTCGACGTTGAGTCCGACCCGTGCGGAAACTTAGCCCCCTCCGCAGGGTGATCGGAAGGTTCGTGGCACCGGTTCAGCTCCGGAGCCGAAATGCCGGGCCGAAGCGCACTGGCGCACCACCCCGCACAGCGTTCAGGCTGACCGTGATGCAGCCGAACTCTCACGCTCCGTCAGCACCCACCCTGACCTTCGCCGGCGCCGCCGGGACGGTCACCGGCAGCCGGTTCCTGGTGGAGACCGACCGGGCCCGGGTGCTCGTGGACTGCGGGCTGTTCCAGGGGCTCAAGGAGCTGCGGTTGCGCAACTGGGAGCCGTTCCCGGTGGACCCGGCCTCCATCGACGCCGTCGTGCTCACCCACGCCCACGTGGACCACAGCGGCTACCTACCGGGCCTGGGGGCGAACGGCTTCGCCGGGCGGATCCACTGCAGCGAGGGCACCGCCGCGCTGTGCCGCATCGTGCTGCCCGACAGCGGCCACCTGCAGGAGGAGGAGGCGGCCTACGCCAACCGGAAGGGCTACTCGAAGCACCACCCGGCCAAGCCGCTGTATACCGAGGCCGACGCCCACGCCGTGCTGCGCCAGCTGTCGGTGGTGCCCGGTGGCCCGGGTGCGGCGCCGGTGGAGATCGCCGAGGGGATCACGCTCGAGCTGCGGCGGGCCGGCCACATCCTGGGGGCCTGCTCGGCCGTGCTGCGCATCACCGACGGTACCGGGGGTCCGCGCACGCTGGTGGTCAGCGGCGACCTGGGACGCCGGGAGCACCCCGTGCTGCGTGGCCCGAGCCCTGCCCGCCGCCGACACGGTGCTGGTGGAGTCCACCTACGGCGACCGCGACCACGACGGCGGCGACGGGCCGGCGGTGCTGGCCGAGGCCATCAACGCCACCGCCCGGCGGTGGGGTGGTGGTCATCCCGTCGTTCGCGGTGGACCGCACCGAGGTGCTGCTCTACCACCTGCGCCGGCTGGTGGCCGACGGCGCCGTGGCCGACCTGCCCGTCTACGTCGACAGCCCGATGGCGCTGAGCGCGCTGGAGGTGTACCGGCGGGCGGTGCGCAAGCGCTGGCCCGAGATCCGGCCCGAGGTGGTCGGCCGGGGCGACCTGTTCGACCCCGGCCAGCTGCACGAGGTGCGCGACGTCGAGGCCTCGAAACGGCTGCACGGCCAGCGCTACCCGTCGATCATCATCTCGGCGTCGGGCATGGCCACCGGCGGACGGGTGCTGCACCACCTGGCCCACCGGCTGGGGATCGGCGCAACACCGTGATCCTGGCCGGCTACCAGGCGGCGGGCACCCGCGGGCGCAGGCTGCTCGACGGCGACCACCAGCTCAAGCTCCTCGGGCGGTACGTGCCGGTACGGGCCGAGGTGGTGGACCTGCCGGCGTTCTCGGTGCACGCCGACCGGGGGAGCTGCTCGACTGGCTGGGCACCGCGCCGTCAGCGCCGGACACGCTCTATGTGGTGCACGGCGAGGCGGGGGCGGCCGCCGCCCTGCGCGACCGGGTGGAGGAGCGCCTCGGCTGGACGGCGGTGGTGGCGGCCCACGGCGAGCGCGTCCGCCTCGACTGATCGGGCGCAACCGCCGGAGGTCGCCGCGCCGCTCCTGATCCACGCACCGTGTCGCCACTCCGCGTTCTGTGGTATTCGCCCGCCCACTCGCAGCGAATCGGCGCGGATTCGCTGCGAAAGGGGGGCGGCATACCAGGTGGTATGGACCGCGTCGCTCAGCGGTCCGGGCCATCCTGCCCCGGCGGCGGGAGCGGCTGCACCAGCGTCTGCAGCACCTCGAACGCCGCGGTGATCTTGGTCAGGAACGACCGCTCGTTGCGGATCAGCCAGAACCGCGGGTGTCGGGACCACACGTCGCGCAACGCGGCGTCCAGCGCCACCGCAGCCGCCGCGCTCTCCGTGCGGGTCGGGTTGCCGCCCTCGATCACGTGGCCGCCGGCCGCCGCCGTCTCGAAGAACAGCACCGCGTCGTAGCGGGCCAGCTGCTCGTCCAGCGTCGTGCCCATCGCCTCGAAGAACGCGTCCGCACCGCCGGGCCAGTAGACCGCACCGTCGACCGTGCCGCGGTCGCACAGCAGCACCCGGTCGGGGAAGCGGGCCTGCTGCACCTCTTCCAGGTTGCGCTGCACCTCGAAGATCGCCCGTTGGATGCTGCGCCGGGGCCCCGGCTCCTCCACCCGGGGGAAGCCGCCCGAGAACAACATGGTGGCCGCCTCCGGCACCACCACCACCGCCTCACCGATCTCCCGGCGGAACAGGTCGGCGGCCGTCGTCTTACCGCCCCCCGGCCCGCCGGTGAGCACGATGCGCCGGGCGCTCACCGCTCCTGCGCCGCCGTGCGCTGGCCCGCGGTGCGCAACGGCAGGCGGTGCGCGGTCACAGCGGCGTGTTGTCGTGGCGGCGGCCCTGGATCCGCTCCTGCTTCGAGGAGAACACCGCCAGCGCCGCGCACAGGCGCGCCCGCGTCTCCGCCGGGTCGATCACCGCGTCCACCGTGCCCCGACCGGCCGCCACGAAGGGGTTGAGCAGGCGCTCCTCGTAGTCGGTGACGAAGCGCTCGCGCTCCTGCTCGTCGCCGCGGCGCATGAGGATCTCCGCCGCCTGGCGGGCACCCATCACCGCGATCTCGGCCGACGGCCAGGCGAGCATCAGGTCGTTGCCCATGAACCGGGAGTCCATGACGATGTACGCCCCGCCGTAGGACTTGCGCAGCGTCACCCCGAGCCTGGGCACCGTCGCCCGGGCGTAGGCGAAGGCCAGCTGGGCGCCGTGGCGGATCATGCCCCGCCACTCCAGGTCCTTGCCGGGGTAGAAGCCGGGCGTGTCCACCAGCGTGACCAGGGGCAGGTTGAACGCGTCGCAGAAGGCCACGAAGCGCGCCCCCTTCTGCGACGCCGGTATGTCGAGTGTGCCGGCGATCGCCTGGGGCTGGTTGGCCACGATGCCCACCGGCCGCCCGTCGAGCGACGCCAGGGCGGTCACCAGGTTCGGCGCCCACCCGCCGCGCAGCTCGAGCAGCTCGCCGTCGTCCACGAGGGCGGCCGCCACCTTGCGCATGTCGTAGCTGCCGGTGGCGCCGACCGGCAGCAGCTCACCGGCCTCGGGGGTGGGGCGCTCGGCCGGGTCGTCGGTGGCGATGCGTGGCGGCAGGTCGTCGCAGTGGTCGGGCAGGTAGGCGAGCAGCGCGGCCAGCAGCTCCAGCGCCTCCTCCCGATCGGCGGCCACGTCGACGGTGGTGCCGGCCTGGCGGGCGTGGATGCGGGCCCCGCCCAGCTCCTCGACGCTGACCTGCTCACCGGTGAACTCGGCCACCATGTTCGGCCCGCTCACGTAGGCGTAGGCCGCCTCCGTCATCACCACGTGATCGGCCAGGCCCAGCAACAGCGCGGGGCCGCTGATGGCGGGCCCGTCCACGGCGATGAGCACGGGCACGATGCCCGAGCACTGCACGACGGCGCGCGCCGCCACGCCCCAGCCGTGCAGCGCCGGCACCCCTTCGTAGAGGTCGGCACCGGCGGAGGACAGCACCAGGACCAACGGCAGCCGCATGCGGCGGGCCAGCGTGGCCGCGGCCTCGATGCGGGCGCCGTCCGTCGAGCGCAGCGCGCCGAGGTGGTGGTCGACCACCGACTCCACCAGCACCACCCGACGTCCGCCGAGGTCGCACACCGCCGCGGTGGTGGAGCCCGGTAGGCGCGAACGGACGGACAGCAGCGGCAGCGGTGCCATGGTCGTCTTCAGACTCCTGGGGTCGTCGAACCGTTACGTCGGCCGGGACCGCCGATTCTGTTCGTCAGGCGGCGTCGAGGGTGGGATGGATCCCGATCTGCTGGGCGGACTCCGCCCGCACGGCGTCGCGGATCACCGTGTGCACCGCCCGCGCCGCAGCCGACGGCAACCCCCGCCGGCGCCGGACCAGGCCCACCGAACGCATCGGCATGCCCACGATGGGGATCCGGGTCCACCGGCCGGCGCTCAACAGCCAGTCGGGTGCGGCGCTGGCCGGCACGATGGCCACCCCGAACCCCTGGAACGCCAACGAGGCCACCAACCGGAGCCCGTCGACCTCGGCCTTGGGCCGCAGCGTGACCCCGGCAGCCGCCGCCGCCGAGTCGAGCTCGGCCCGGAACACGGTGCCCACCGCGGCCAGCAGCAGCTCGTGCTCGGCCACCACCGGCAGCGTCAACGACGTGTGGGCGGCCAGCGGGTGGTCGTTGGGGGCGATGACCACGCGGTCCTCGTCGAAGAGCGGCTCCTCGAGGACGTCGGGGTCCTCGGTGGGCAGGTTCACCACCGCCAGATCGATCTCGCCCCGGCCGAGCTGGGGCAGCAGCATCGAGGTGGTGGCGTCGACGACGACCAGCCGCACGTTGGGGTGCTCCTTGGACAGCCGGTCGAACAGGATCGGGACCAACCAGCGGGCCGTGGTGCCGATCACGCCCACGCGGGCCGAGCCGGTGATCTCGTCGTGCATCGAGGCGACATCGCTGCTCAGCGCCTCGAGCTCGGCCCGGATGCGCCGGGCCCGGTCCACCACGACGCGGCCCTCTTCGGTGATCGTCGAGTTCGCCCGGTCGACCAGCGTGACCCCGAGCTCACGCTCGAGCCGGGCGACGTGGGTGGACACGTTGGACTGCACCGTGTGCAACGCCCGGGCGGCTGCGGAGAACGTTCCGTGATCGGCGACCGCGAGCAGCGCCGAGAGCTGGCGTAGATCCATCGACGGCAATGATGGCACATATCGCCCACAACTGTTTGACAGATCTTGTGCGTACGGGCACAATGTCCATCAACAACAAGCGGGATGCGTTGATCCGGTTCCCCCACTGGAAGCGTCCTGCAGGCACAGCACAGGTCCCCCCCATGGTGCTGCTAGCCGAGAAGCGCCTGGTCCTTCCCCCCTTTCGGACCAGGCGCTTCCTGTTTTCCGGCGAGTTGCCCGGCGCACCGCCCACCCGCCGCCCGGCGCACCCCGACCTCACGCCGTGGAGGTGGTGCTGCCCAGCGTCAGCACGGCGCCGAAGAACGCCAGCACCAGCAGCGCCAGGGCCACCGCCACCGCACCGGTGATGATCCCGGCGAGGGCCAGGCCGGCTCCCGACGTGGCGCCGTTGGAGGCCTTGATCTTCTTGCGGCTCATCACGCCCAACACGATGGCGGCGATGCCGATCAGCCCGCCCAGGCAGCAGGCGAACGCAGCCAGGATCGAGCCGATGCCGGTGACGAGCGAGGCGATGGCCATGCCGTCGGTCGGCGGCGCGGCCGGGACCATCCCGTAGGGCGTGGCCCCGTGGGGCGCCCAGCCGGGTCCGGCCGGCGGTGCGCCGAACCCCGGCCCGGGCGGTGCGCCGAAGCCCGGTCCCGGTGGGGGTGCGTACCCGGGTGGGGGTGCGCCGACGCCACCCGGAGCGCCGGGACCCGGCACGCCGTAGCCGGGCGAGCCGCCGGGGGGCGGCTGGTAGCCGGGGGGCGGCTGGTAGCCGGTGGGACCGCCCGGTGGGGGGTTGTAGCCCGGCGGGGGTGCGTCGGATGTGCCGGTCGGCGGCTGGTAGGGCCCGGGCACCGTCGGGCCACCGAACATCGTGGCCGGCTCGGCCCCCGATGGCGGTGCCGCCAGCTGGTCGAACGTCGGTCCGCCCGAGGGCGGTTGCACGGCCGGTGGCTGCTCGGCGGCGGCCGAGGGAGCCGGTGCGGGCGGTGAGGTGGGTGCGTCGGTCGGGCCCGGGCCGCCGGTGACGTCGGGGCCCCAGTTCCAGCCCGGCGGCGACGCCCCGGAACCGGGTGCGGCGCCGCCCGCCGTCTCCTCGCCGGTGGGATCGGACGCATGCGGATCGGTCACCGCCCCACCCTAGGGCCGTCAGGTCTGGACCCGGTCGATGCGGGCGACGGCCACGACGCTGCCCACCGCGGCCGCCACCACGCCGATCGCCGCCAGCACCGCCGTCGGTCCCGGGGCCGTCGGACCGGTGCCGGCCATGGCCGCCAGCGCGGCGACGAGCAACCAGGCGTTGCGCACGACGTCGGCCCAGGACAGCCTCGACAACCCCAGACCGCCGAAGCAGGCGCACGGTGCCCGGACCCCGGCCCGCAGCCGCCCTACCAGGAACACGGTGAACGCCACCACCAGCACGAAGGCGACCATGGCGCCGCCCTCGGGGGCCAGCACCAGCACCACCGCCAGCCCGGCCTCGATGCCGGGCACCACCCGCACCGCCGTCCACGGCCGGGGCACGCCCAACGCCCGGAAGGCGCGGGCGGTGCCGGGCAGGTCCCGCCACTTGGCCACCGCCGACAGGGCGAAGAGCGCGGCCAGGGCGAGGGCGGCGAGGTACGGCAGGCCGTCGGGCATCGCCGACCAGCATCGCTCAGGCGGCGGGCCCGACGCCGAGCCGGTCCACTGAGCAGCCCAGGCCGGATCTCGACACCGACTCAGCCGGCGGCCAGGCCGAACACCTGGCCGGCGCGGGTGCCGACCACGATGAAGCCGCCGAACACGGCCGGGGTCGACTCGATGCACCCACCGAGGGTGACCTCCCAGCTGGGCGCCGGCGGCTGTTCGGGCGCGGCCGGATCGAGGGCGAAGCCGTGCAACACGCCGGCGCAGTCGCCCTGGATGAGCACGTCGTCCACCACCACCGGCGAGGACCAGGTGGGGCCGACCAGGTCGATGGCCCACCGCGGCGCGCCGCTCGAGCGGTCGAAGGCGAGCAGCTCGCCGGCGTTGGTGGCCACGATCACCAGCGGGCCCCACAGCGCCGGGGTGGCCCACGCCCCGGAGGGCACCCCGCCCGTCCGCAACGGCACCGACCACACCAGCGGCGCCTCCGGGCGGGACGGATCGAGCTTGACCAGTTGGCCCACCTCGTCGGCCCGGGGCCTCGACAGCTCGTACTCGGCGGTGGCGTACAGCGCGCCGTCGGCGTCCACCACCACCGACGCATCGGTGTCGTCGCCCATCCAGAACCGCAGCGTGCGCACCGAGTCGTCGCGCACCCCGGCGGCGATGGCGTCGAGGTCCCAGCCCACGATCAACCCGCCCGAGTTCGCCGTGTAGGCGACGTGGCCGGCCACCGCCACCGAGGACTCCACCGACACGTTCGTCGATCCGGTGTCGGCCAGCAGCTGCTCGTCCCACGCCGGGGCGTTGAACAGCAGCCGCGGCGCCACCGCCACCTTGCCGTCGGCGCCGATGCGGCGGTTGAGCTTGACCACGTGGAACTGGCCGTTCTCGCCGCCCTGCAGCAGCAGGTCGCCGAGCACCAGCGGCGAGCCGTCCCAGTCGTCGTTCCACAGGGTGGGCGACACGTCGTCGGCCGACAGCCGCCACAGCTCGAGCGGCGGATCGCGGTCGAGCGCCAGCACCCGCAGGAAGTTGTCGCGGGAGCCGACGTAGAGCAGCGGATAGCCCTGCCGGGTCGATGCTGACCGAGCCCTTGATCAGGTCGCCGGTGGGGAACGGGGCCAGCAGCGGCTCGCCGGTGGCGGCGTCGAGCACGTGCACCGCCCCGTCGTAGGCGCCGAACGCCACCGCCCAGCGGTCACCCCAGCGCCAGATGGCGGGTTGGCCCGTCCAACCGGTGCCGCACCACACCGAGGTCACCGAGCCCTCGCTGGACTCCCGGCAGAACCCGCCGCCATCGGGCACCGCCCAGCGCACCACCGGCGGCGACGGCACCGGTCCGGCGCCGGTGAAGCTGCGGGTCGGGCTGCCCCGGAACGTGAGCAGGCCCGCCACCGAAGCGCCGGGGAACGGTTGGCCGGACGTGGCCGGGTCGACGAACCAGGTGTTGCGGTCGCTCGCCGGCAGCACCACTGTGGCCGCCGGCGCCGACGTCGTCCCGCCGGTGTCGTTCGTGGTGCCCGTGGCGTTCGTGCCGTCGCCGGCCAGCACCGTGGCCGGCGCGCCGGCCACGCTGCTCGCGTCGCGCACGGCGACCCGGCTGGAGGCCGGGGCACAGGCCGCGGCCATCGTTGCCAGCACGGCGGCGCCCGTGCACCGCCGCAACCAGGCGCCCCACCGCGCCCGCCGCCGGCCGGCAGCGGACGGTGGCGCGACGTTCACCAGCTAGAACGTAGGCCAGCGGCGCTTGGAGGCGGTGGACCGGCTCGGTGCGCTGCGGGCCCAGGCCCGCCGCCAGGACACCGCGTCGGGACCCGACAACGATGGTGTGGTGCCGGCGTGGGCCCGCCGTCGGGCCTGCCACCAGTCGGTGGTCGCCTCGTCGGCCAGGGCGGCCACCGCCGCTTCGATGCGGGCGGCCATCCGCCGGGCGTCCTCGCCCTCCTGCGGCAGCAGCGGCGCGCCGAAGGTGATCGTGGTCGGCCCCGGCTTGGGCAGGTTGCGGCCCTTGGGCAGGATCTTGTCGGTCCCCGACACGTAGGCCGGCACCACCGGCACGCCGCACCGGATCGACAGGTAGGCGGCGCCGCCCTTGAACTCCTGGCCCCAGCCGTCGGGGCTGCGCCCGCCCTCGGGGTAGATCAGCATCGACCAGCCCTGCTCCAGCAGCGCGCCCGCTTCCAGCGCCGAGCGGCGGTTGATCTTGGTGCGCTCGAGCGGGATGGCGTTGAGGGCCAGCGCGGCGGCGGTGCCCGCCACCTTGTTGGGGAAGAAGTAGTCGGCGGCGGCGGCCACGAACAGCTTGTCCCGCCACGGCCGGGGCAGCCGCCGCAGCAGCAACGGCGTGTCCACGTGGCTGTGGTGGTTGGTGACGAAGATCAGCGGGCGGTCCTCGTCGAGGTGCTCGAGGCGGTCGAGGCCACGCCGGGTGGGATCGGCCACCAGGCGGACGGCCGCCTCCATGGCGGTGGCCTGGAACACCTGGCGCGCCACCCGCGCCGCCGGCTTGCGGGCGAAGCGGGTGTCGAAGTCCACGCCGACGTCGGGCGCCTTGTAGGGCGGCTCCACGGCGGCGGGAACCGACGGGGCCCGCAGTGGGAACGTGGCCCGGCGCAACCACTGCTTGGGGGTGATCAGGCGCTTCGGGGTGATCATCGCCGACGCCCCGTCACGACACGTCCGCCATGAGCACCGGCGGGTTGTGGTAATGGGTGATCGTCGGATGGCGGCCCACCACGTCGGAAGCCATCTCCAGCGCATCGTTCAGCGTGGACGCGCTCATGAAGCCCAACCGGCGCACCGCCCGCGGATCGCCGCCGACCACGATCACCCGGCCCAGGTGCTGCAGGGCATGGCTGCCCCAGTACCACATGTAGAACGGGTGTACGCCGTGGTAGGCGTAGCTGGTGCGGTAGAGGTGGCGGTACCACTCGTCCTCGGCGAAGGACTTCTCGTAGCGCTGCTCGATCTCGATCGGGTCGGTGGTGTCCGACAGCACCTGGTCGAAGAAGTCGATGTAGCTGGGGTGGTGCACCGGGTGGAACTCCCACGGGGTGGGGTGGCTCATGATCAGCACACCGCCTTCGCGCACCAGCGGCCGGCCCCGGTAGAGGTTGAAGAAGTAGCCCAGACCCAGGCACATGACCAGGATCGGGTTCATGATCGAGTTCACGTTGTACGGGCAGATGTAGGGCAGGCCCATGGTGAGGATGTCGGTCTGGCCCTGCACCGGCACCAGGTGCTGGCGGTACACGTGCTCGGTGGTCACCTTGTGGACCGACTCGACGTCGCCGCACTGCACCGAGGTCAGCTCGTAGGGGGCTTCCCACGAGGAGAACACCTTGCGCCGGGCTGACGAGGGCATGGCCTTCAAGCCCGCCTGCATGGCCACGAACGATGCCCGGTCCTTGGTGGACCACTCCCACTCGCGCTTCTGGAGGAAGGCCAGGGGGCCGCTGGTGCCGAAGCTGTTGTTGTTGACCGTGGTCTCGATCTGGAAGATCTTGGGCCCCGACTGACGGATGACCTTGCCCATCCTCCAGTTCGACGAGTGCAGCTCGGAGCGGTGCTGGTCCATGAACGACTTCGACGCCTGCATCGTCTTGACGTTGTGGTGGTGGCGCAGCGCGGTGTACCCCGACAGGCCGGTGGCGGTCGACTTCCAGCCGCCGTCCATGGACACCAGGTTGATGTTCACGTAAACGAGCAGGTCGCTCTCCGCCGCCCGCCGGTTCATCTGCACGTCCTCGCCGTGCGGTGTGGTGCCGAGGATGACCATGCCCTCGGGGTCCTCGGCGTCGTGGTTGTAGAGCTTGCCGCTCGGCGCGAACGCGTCGTACACCCGGTCGCCCACGGCGTGGCGCAGCTCGGCCTCGGTCATGCGCCGGTGCAGCGCCAGGGCGGCGATGATCTCCACGTCGTCCACGCCGGCCGCGGCGGCGGTGTCGAGCACCGCCTCGATGATGCGCTGGCGGATGTCGGGGCGGCGCATGGGCGGCAGCGGCAGGGAGATGTCGTCAAAGGCGATGGTCAGCTTCATGCCGGCGAACAGCAGCGCCGACAGCGGTTCGCTGTCTATGGGGTGCTCGAGCGCGTGGCGGATGGCGCCGTCGGGATCCTTGAGCCCGGGCAGCGGCTCGGCCGGGTAGATCACCCGGCTCCGGCCGGCCGGCAGCTTCTCGAGGCGGAAGCCCTCACCGTGGTGGAACAGGATCGGTGGGGTCGATCCGTCGACCTCCAACACGAAACCGGGACGGGGTGCCATGCGCGTGAACGATCCTTACGTGCGGGGGGAGGACTTGGTGCCGGCCGATGCGGGCGCCGGCGGCGCCAACGGGAGCAGCGAGTGTCGGAAGCCGGGGGAGCGGTCGAACTGCTCGACCAGCCAGCCGCGTTTGCGGGCCAGGGCGGCCAGGCGGGTCTCGGGGTTGACGGCCACGGGGAATCCGACCGCCTCGAGCATCGGGAGGTCACTGGTGGAATCGGCGTAGGCCACCGCCTCGGCCGGGTCGAAGCCGTGCTCGGCGGCGTAGTCGAACAGGGCCTGCGCCCGGCTCTCCCCGGTGGGCGGCGCGCCGGTCAGCTCGCCGGTGTAACGCCCGGCGCTCACCGTCATCTCCGCCGCCACCACGTCGTCGAACAGCGGTCGCAGGGGCTCGATCACGAAGTCGAGCGCCCCCGTGATCAGCACGGTGCGGTGCCCGATGCGGCGGTGCTCGCGCACCCGGCGCAGGGCGGCGGGGAACGAGCGGGTGAGGATCAGCTCCGAGAGCATCTCGGCGCTGTCGATGCGCAGCTCGTCCACGGGGGCGTCTTTGTAGCGACGGTAGAAGTAGCGCAGGAAGTCGCTGCGGTCGGCCATGTCGAGCCGCAGCAGCGACGGCCCCTCGGCCATCGTGCGGGCCACGAAGCGCAACCGGTCCCGTCCCTCGAGGTGGCGCGACGCCAACCAGGCGTAGGAGGCGACCACGTTGGAGGCGATCAGCGTGTTCTCCAGGTCGAACGCGGCGAAGTGCCGGTCGGGGTGCAGCACCTGCCGGCGCAGCCGTTCGGTGCGCGTCTCGCCGCCGCGCGGCCCGGGCGAGGTCCGCACCCGGGCATTGCGCACCACCGACGGCAGGTGGACATCGCGCACGTAGTCGTCCCAGGCGATCACCCGGGGGTCGAAGCAGAACCGCTGGCGGTCACCGGGCTCCAGGCCCTCCCACAGCTCGAGCAGGCGGCCCACGCCGTAGATCGCCTCGCACTCGGCGTACTTGCCGTACAGCTCGACGTAGCCGGCGGCCCGCTCGGCCAGCTCCCGCTTCTCCTCGAGGTTGGCGGCGAGCTCCGCCTGGCGCCCGCGGAGGGGCAGCGCGTTGAGCGCGTTCTCCGCCTTGGTCACCACCTTGAGCGTGCGGCGCAGCTGGCCCTCGACCCGTCCCCGGCCGGGGAAGGACCACTGCGGCACCTTGATGGGCTGGCCCATCGTGTCGTACAGCGGGTGCTCGCTGAACCAGTTCGACACCAGATCGACCAGCCGGCGGTAGCGCAGCGGGTTGGCCGATCCCGATGCCACCTGGAACACCGGCGGCGCCACCGTCGGATCGGGGCGGGGGTCGCGGGCCTCGGCGGCGGCCACGGCCACGATGGCGGCCACCACCAGGTCGACCGGGATCACGTCGACCACACCCTCCGGTACGCCGGGGAAGTCGCGCAGCAGCCCGCGGGCGTAGGAGATGATCACCGGCTCCGCCATGCGGAACCCGCGGATCCAGCCCGGCACCGGTTCGGCCAGGGCCGATTCGATGATCGACGGACGCACGATCGTGGTGGGCACGGCGCCGTGGGTCTCGGCCAGCGCCACCTCTGCCAGGGCCTTGGTGAACGCGTAGGCGTCGGGGAAGCCCACCGACGCGGCCCGGGTGCGGCCCGCTTCGATGAGCCGGTCATCCACCCAGCGCTGGCGCAACTGCTCGGTCTTGGCCGCCAGCAGCGGGCCGCCGGCGGCGCCCAGCTCGGTGCGGGCATCCTTGCGGAACCTCTTGAGCAGCTCCGCCGAGCGGCTCTGGGCGTCGGCGTCGGCCCGGGCCCGGCGGGCGCCGGCCACCTCGGCCCGCCAGTTGACGTCGACGTAGAACGGGCTGGCGTCGACCGGCTCCTCGAGCGCGTTGCCCCGGCGGCTGCCGGCCACGTAGCAGGTGGACACGGCGATGTAGTGCGGCGCCACCCCGAGCTCGTTGAGCACGGTGGCGATGCGCGAGGGGCCGAGGAGGTTGATCTCCACGGCGGCGTCGATGGGGGAGTCGAAGCTGACGGCGGCGGCGGAGTGGATGACGATGTCGGCGGCGGCGAGGGCGGCGCGGCCCGCCTCGTCGAGGCCCAGCCCGTCGACCGACACGTCACCGCCCACCACCGACACCCGGCGGTCGAGCTCGGCCTCGAACTCCTTCGCCCCCCTATCGGCGCGCAGCCGGTCGAAGGCGTCGTTGCGGAACAGCTCGCGGCGGGCCCGCTGCGCCGCCGAGGCGCGTCGGCCCGGCCGGATCAGCAGCGTCAGCTCGGCGTCGGGCACCTCGCGCAGCAGCCGTTCGACGAGCGCCGTGCCCAGGAAGCCGGTGGAGCCGGTGATGAACAGCCGCTTGCCGGCGAGCGCCTCGGGGATCACGCGAGGGCACCCGCACGCGGCGGGGGAGGGGAGCGGCGGGCGGCGTGTCGTTCACGGCCGGACATTCTTGCAGGGCAGGGCGCGCCGGACGAACAACCCCGGGCGGACCCGGATGCGCCGGCGAACGCTGTCGCCCGGCGTCGAGCGGTGCCGACCCGCCGTTCGGGGACGCCGCCGTCCCCGCGACAGGGGAAATCGGCCCGCTGCGGACGGCGGAGCCAACCCCCAACTTGGTCGGCGATGGACAGCTCCCTGTGGCCCTCGACCATTCCCGAGCTCCTCCGGCACGCGGCCGGTCGCCTGCTGGCGGCCGAGTCATCCGGCGATCGCGGCGCCGACATCAACCTGGTGCTGGAGCACCTGCGGGCCTCGCTCGGGGTCGACCAGCCGTTGCGGGTGGATGATGCCGACGTGGTGTGCGCCCGTGACGCCGCGGTGCGTGACGGCGAGGCGTTCGATGCGTTCGCCCTGGCGCTGGCGGTGTCGCTGGGGCGGCAGCTGCTGCACCAGTACCCGAGCTCCTCGCTGCTGTGGGACGCCATCTGCGACGAGCTCGACGATGTGCTGTGCACGTTCGACTTCAGCCAGCTGGCCACCGGGGTGTGGAACCGGTCGGCCGACGGGGGCCGCACGATCGTGGTCGAGTTGCGGGAGACGCCGGGCGACCACGCCGACGAGCGCCGTTTCACGCTGCGTTGGGGCATCGTGATGCCGACGGTGCCGTTCTGCCGTCACGGTGGGCCCCACCAGATGTCGTGCTGTGCGGTGGCCGGTGGGATGGGCTCGGTGCGCGAGCCGCACGGGGAGCACGTCTTCGTGGTGTCGATCGGCATGCTGCTCGAACGGCTGGCCGAGATGCCGACCCGGGTGGTCGGCCGTGAGGGGTTCCGGGCCCGGGTGCACCGGCTGGCCGCGTTCTGTGAACGGGTCGCCGAACGGCAGCGGCTGGCGGAGCTGGTCAACGGTCAGCCGTGGCGCAGCGGGATCGGCATCGCCGAGAAGCTCCGCAACGCCGACCCTCGCGAGCTCGGCGAGCTCCTCGGCTGAAGCCGTACTCTGCTGGCGCCTTCGGCGCTCCCGGATGGGCCCCGACCCCCTGCTCGGGCCGGGCGCGGTGGCGTGCAGTGCGACGTGCCGGTGGTGCCAGCGGTGCACGCCGGAGGCCCCACGCAGCCCATCGGGAATGATGCGATCCAGCGCCCGTTCGGGCACTGAATCGCATCAGCGCGCTGCGCACCCACACCACCACGCAGTGCAGCAGATCCGGGTGTCCAAGGTCGCACGACCAGCGCCGCCAGACACCCGGGCGCACGGACGTTGAGCGCCGACCAGGCCTCTTCGCGGGACGTCACCGGATGACGCCGGCGCCCGGCGCCGCATCGAGACCTGGGGAGCGGTGCTGCTCACGGATGGGGCGGCGCCAGGTCGGCGTCGCAGCGCTAGCGAGCCGCCGACACTCGGCGACCGACAGGGAGCCGAGCAACAAGAACCGAGGGTGCTGCTCACGGATGGGGGCGGCGCCTGGTCGGCGTCGCGAGCGTCAGCGAGCCGCCTGCGACCACGCCTCGCGGACGTCACCGGATGACGGTCTGCGCTGGCGCCGCATCGAGACCTGGGGAGCGGTGCTGCTCACGGATGGGGGCGGCGCCAGGTCGGCGTCGCGAGCGCTAGCGAGCCGCCGACACTCGGCGACCGACAGCGAGCCGAGCAACAAGAACCACAGCGAGGCGAGCAGCAAGAACCACAGCGAGGCGAGCGGCAGGCAACAGCGAGGCGAGCAGCAAGAACCGCAGCGCAAAACCGGCACCCCGGCGGAGGAGGTACCGCTACGCTCCCACCATGGGACGGGCGCTCGTGCTGAACGGTTCGTATGAGCCGCTCGGCGTGGTCACCGCCCGCCGGGCCCTGGTGCTGGTCCTCGGTGACAAGGCCGATGTCCTGCACCACAGCGGTGAGCAGCTGCACTCCCAGCGATTGGTGGTCGACGTCCCCTCGGTCATCCGGCTGCGCTACGTGGTCAAGGTGCCCTACCAGCGTCGGGTCACGTTGAGTCGTCGAGCCGTTCTGCACCGCGACGGCAACCGCTGCCAGTACTGCGGCAAGGACGCCGATTCGATCGATCACGTGATCCCGCTCGCGGCGGCACCCACACCTGGGAGAACGTGGTGGCGGCCTGCCGGCGCTGCAACCTGGCCAAGGGCAGCCGGCTGCTGCCGGAGACGACGATGGTGCTGCGCCGCCGCCGGTGCAGCCGCGCCACCTGTCGTGGCTGCTCATCGCGCTCGATCGCGTCCCCGAGCAGTGGAAGCCCTACCTGGGCGAGCAGCTGCTGTCGGCGTGAGCCTGACCTCGTCGAGCGCCGGCCCGCCCACCGATCCGCCGCCGGCGGCGGTCGATCTGTGGCACGTGGCGGTGCCGTTGCTGGTGCCGTTCGAGGCGTCCCATGGCACCGAGTCGCAACGCGAGGTGGTGGTGGTGCGCGTCGTCGGCCGTGACGGGGTCGACGGCTGGGGGGAGTGCGACGCCCTCACCCATCCGACCTACACCCACGAGTACGCCCGCGGGGCGTTCGCGGTGCTGCGCGACGAGCTCGCCCCCGGCCTGCTCGCCGGCGGCGGCCTGCCGCGTCACGCCCGCCTGCACCCGATGGCCCGCGCCGCGCTGGCCACCGCCCTGGCCGACGGCCGGGCTCGGCGGGGCGGTCGATCGCTGGCCGCCTCGCTGGCCCGGCCGCTCGACCCCCATCGCGCCGGCACCGCGGTGGCGCCGCCCTCGACGCCGGCGCCGCCCTCGACGCTGGCGCGCACCGCGGTGCTCGGCCGCACCGGCACGGCCGACGAGCTGCTGGCCGCGGTGGACCGGGCGGTGGCCGGGGGCGCCGCATTGGTGAAGCTCAAGTTGGCCGGGCCCGACGACCTCGAACGGTTCCGGGCCCTGCGCCGCGCCCGGCCCACGGTGGCGCTGGCCGCCGATGCCAACGGCTCGCTCGACGGGTGCGACGCCGCCGCGGTGCTCGCCGCCGGGCTCGACGAACTGGGTCTCACCTACCTCGAACAGCCCTACGGCGCCGATGCCCTGCTCGACACCGCTGCGCTGCGCCGCGCCGCCACCACGCCGATCGCGCTGGACGAGTCGATCACCTCGCTCGAGGCTGCCCGCCTCGCCCACCACGTCGGGGCGCTCGACGTGCTGAACCTCAAGCCGGCCCGCCTGGGTGGCCCCGCCGAGGCGGTGGCGCTGGCCCGCTGGGCGGCCGATCACGCCGTCGCCTCGTTCTGCGGTGGGATGGTGGAGCTCGGCATCGGTCGGGCGGCCGCCGTCGCCGTCGCCGCTGCGATGGCCGCGGTGGCGCCCGGCCCCATCGCGCTGCCCTGTGATCTCGGGCCGTCGGCCGCCTACGTCGACCCGTCGCTCGAGCTGTGCACCCCGGTGTCCTGCGACCCGGCCGGCCGGCTGGTGGTGCCCACCGGCGCGGGCATCGGGGTGGCGGTCGACGTCGGGCGCATCGAAGCCGCGTGCCGGCAGCATCGCCGGCTCACGGCGCCGTGAGCGCCGTCAGCGCCGTGGGCGAGCAGGCCGACGACGCGCTCGACCGGGCCATCGACGCCCGGCCGTGGCGCCGGCAGCACTTCCGGGGCAGCGCCGCCGAGTTCCACGCCCTGGCGCTGCCCGAGCCGCCGGTGCGCACGCTGTGGTTGTTCGAGGTGCTGCACCCGGCGATCGTGCTCGGCAGCGCCCAGCGCGGACGGGACGGGGTCGAGCCCGTCGACGCCGCTCTCGCCGCCTCGGCCGGTCTCGAGGTGGTGGTCCGCCGCAGCGGCGGGGCGGCGGTGCTGCTCGAACCCGGTCGCATCGTGTGGGCCGACGTGGTGATCCCGCGCGACGACCCGTTGTGGGTCGACGACGTCGGCCGGGCCACCTGGTGGGTCGGCCGGTGGTGGCCACGGGCCCTGGCCGCCCTGGGCCTTCCCGGCCCCGGCGCCCCGGCGGCGGTGGTGCACCGCGGCCCGATGCAGCACCGCGAGCACAGCGACCGCATCTGCTTCGCCGGGGTGGGCCCCGGCGAGGTGCTCGTCGGCGGGCGCAAGCTGGTGGGCGTGTCGCAGCGGCGCCGGCGGGACGTCGCCCGCTTCCAGACGGCAGCGCTGCTGCGCTGGGAGCCCGACCCGCTGGCTGCGCTGTGCGGGGTGGCCGCCGACGACGGGGCCGCCCCGGCCGGGCTGCGCCGCCGCCGTGGGCCTGACCGAGCTGCCGGGCGGCGGCGCGTGGGCGTCGCCGACGTGCAGGCCGCGCTCAGCGCGGTGCTGCGCTGAGCGCCCCGTCACCCCGGCGGGGTTGCAGCCGGGCGCCGTCCGCACCCCGCTCCAGCTGGGCGATGAACAGCTCCAGCGGCCGGGGGCCGACCACAGGTAGCCCTGGGCGTGGTCGCAGCCCAGCTCGAGCAGGGCGGCGGCCACCTCGGGCACCTCCACCCCTTCGGCGACCACCTGCAGCCCGAGGTTGTGGGCGAGCTCGATCATCGCCCGCACGATGACCAGGTCCTCGTTGGAGGTGAGGATCGAGTCGACGAACTGGCGGTCGATCTTCAGCTCGGCCAGCGGCAGGGCGCGCAGGTGGGTCAGCGACGAGTAGCCGGTGCCGAAGTCGTCGACCGCGATGCGCACACCGTGGGCGGCCAGCTCGCTCATCACCGCCTCGACCACGCCGCTGGTGTCGAGGACCTGGCTCTCGGTGATCTCGATGGTGAGCCGGGCCGGGTCGACCCCGTACTCCCCGAGGACCTCGCGGCACAGCGTGGCCAGGTGGCGGTTGCGAACGTTGTGGGCCATGACGTTGACGGCGAGATCGATGTCGGGCGGCAGCGCCCGCAGCGCCTCCGCGGCCCGCCCCACCGTGGCCGCCAGCAGCTGGTCGGCGTAGCCGGACACCGTCAGCAGGTCCAAGAAGCGCGACGGCGGCAACACGCCGAGCTCCGGGTGGTGCCAGCGCACGAGGCCCTCGGCGCCCACCACCCGACCGCTGGCCAGCTCCACCTTCGGTTGCAGGTGCAGCACGAGCTCGCCGCGTTCGAAGGCGGCGGGCAGGTCCGCCGCCAGCGACAGCTGCTCGACGGTGCGGTCCATGTCGCTGCGATACCGGCAGGTGCCGGTGTGGGTGCCCTTGGCCCGGTACATCGCCAGGTCGGCGCAGCGCAGCAGGGCGTCGGCCTGCAGGGAGAGCACGGGCTCGTGCTGCACCGCCGGGGGGAGGTCGCCCAGCGACACGACCCCGGCCGACGCGCTGCCGGCCACGGTCAGGTCCCCGAGCTCCACCGGCACCCGGCAGGCGGCGACGATGCGCTCGGCGAGCTCGTCCAGCCGGTCCGGTGGCGGGTCGACGGCCAGGACGGCGAACTCGTCGCCACCGAGGCGCACCGCCACCTCGCCGGGTGCGCAGAGCTCGGCCAGGCGGCCGCCCACCACGCGCAGGTAGGCGTCACCCACCTGGTGGCCGAGCGTGTCGTTGACACCTTTGAAGTCGTTGAGGTCGATGAGGACCAGGCCGACGTCGCCGCGGCGGCGCAGGGCGTCCTCCATCTGCAGGTGCAGCGCGGCCCGGTTGTGCAGGCCGGTCAGGCTGTCGTGGCTGGCCTGGTGCCGCAGCAGCGCGGCCGCCTCCTCCCGTTCGGTCACGTCGTGCACGAGCACGGCCCGGGCGCCGCCGGGCAGCGCCAGCACCTCCAGCTCCACCGCGGCGGGCCGGTTGCGGCCGTTGAGCACGGCGGGGATCGGGCCGATGCGCACGCCGCCGGGCCGGGTGCCCGATCGCCCGGGCGGTTGATCGAGCGTGTCGGCGTCGTCGAGCGCCCGGATGAGCGCCCGGCGGCGTTCGGGGGCCGGAGCGTGGGCGGGGTCGTCGTCCCGGGTGCGCTCGATGCCGACCAGGGCGGGGAAGGCGGCGCCGAAGGGCAGGCCGACCACCGGCCGGCGCCCGGCCAGGCCCAGCGGGTCGGTGAGCTGCGCCACCACCCACCGGCCGGCCTCGTCCGGCAGGGCGTCGGGTCGGGGCTCGAGCACGATGGTGGTGGCGGCCATGGCCCCCACGATGCGGCCCTGGCGGCGCAGGTCGAGCTCGTTGGCCCGCACCGCGGAGACGTCCACGGTGACGCCCCGCACGATGCGCTGCTCGCCGTCGAGGTCGAGCCGGTCCCGTAGCCAGACCCAACGACCGTCGCCGTGGCGGTAGCGGTACTCCAGCTCGGGGCTGGCGGGCGCGTCGGCCCCGCCGGTGAAGCGGCGCAGGTAGGCGGTGCGGTCCTCGGGGTGCACGTCGGAGGCGATGCCGCGGCGCAACAGCTCGCCGATCGTCCGCCCGAACAGGTCCTCGGCCCGCCCGACCATCGCCTGCAGCACGACGGCGGGACCGTCGTCGCCGGCGTCGCCGGCGTCGAGCGGGTCGGGCCCCACCGGGGTGACGGCGGGCGAGGCGTGCGGGTCGGCCGGACGGCGCACCCGCGCCTCCCACACCACCATGGGCAGCGTCTGGGCGGCCGCCTCCAACCGGAGGGTGGAGCGCCGCTCCTTGGCCACCCGGCGGCGGGAACCGGCCACGAAGACGGGCAGGAAGATGGCGGCCACCAACAGCAGGTGGGCGGCGTTGGGGATCCGGTGCACCGCCGCCACCGCGGCCATCGAGGCCACCGCACCACAGGACAGGGCGGTGATGGCCGGTGGCCGCAGGATGGCGAGCACGCCGCCGAGGGTCAGCATCTGGAACAGCAGGGCCGGTGCCCACAGCGTGGGCTCGATCGCCGCGGTCACCGTGCCGGCGGCCACGGCCAGCAGATCGAGCCAGCCCACCGGGTTGGGCACGCCGGCGAGGGCCCGGACCACCGCGTGGGCCGGCACCACCACCAACAGCAGGAACAACCCCACCCCCACCCGCTGCGGACCGGCCGAGGTCACCACCAGGCACGCCACCCCCAGGCCGGCGGCCACGGCCAGGCGGGCGAGGAACTGGTTGTGGTCGTAACGGGCGCGACCCGGGCGTCGGCCCGGGATCGCCGGCGACCGCTGGCCATCGCCGGTGCCGGTGACCTCGCCGGTACCGGTGGCCTCGCCGTTGCCGTTGCCCCGGCCGGTACCGGCGATCCCGGCGGGCTCGGCGGGCTCGGCGGGCTCGGCGGTGCGGGAACCGGGCCGGTGACCGTCGACGACGGGCCGCGGCGCGGAACGGCCCGGCAGGCGCTGCCGTCGTCCCGTCACCGTGTTCGCCGCGCCGGACCCAGCCGGCGGCCCGCCTGCTCGCATGCCGGGTTCCTATCGACGGAGATCGCTCGGCTTTGAGGGATTCGCCCAGCCGTCGCGGCCTGCGGGCCGCGCCGGCGCCCGGCGGTCGCGTCCGGCGCTGGGCAACGGTACCCAGATGTGCCGTTTGGGCGCGTCATGGTTGCGGAGTGGGGGGTTGTGGGGCAGAATGGGGCGCATTGGGGAGCCCGGCCACCCGGAGGGGCGGTCTGGTTCGGCCAGGAACCTCGTCAAGACCAACGGGAGCAGCGGTGTTCGTCGGGACGTTCGAGCACAGCTCGACGACAAGGCAGGGTCGTCCTGCCCCCGACGTTCCGCTCGCGGCTGGCCGAAGGCGGGTTCCTGACGCAGTACGAGCACTGCCTCGCACTGTGGACACCGAAGGAGTTCGAAGAGTTCGTGGATCGTTTACGGCAGAAGGTGCGCAACCAGGAGGCGGCCCCCAGCGCCCTGCGCGCCCTGCTGGCCAACGCCGCGGAGATCAAGCCGGACGGGCAGGGCCGCATCGCCATCCCGCCCCGGCTGCGCACCTACGGCGGGCTCGAAGGCGGCAACGTCGTGCTCGCCGGCTCGCTCGACCACATCGAGTTGTGGAACCGCGATCGCTGGGCCGAGGTCAGCAGCGAGGGTGAGGCCAGCCTCGCCGACGCGGTCGCCACGCTCGGCATCTACTGACCGACCCGCCGGCCCGCCGCCGTAGGCGCCGGGCCCCACCGACAGGAAAGAACGGAGCATCCAGGCACGAACAGGACCCGGGCCGATCGCTCATCCGCTGCCTTCCGGCCGGCGAGATGGAAGGCCCCCAACTCCGCCCGCTTTGCCATCTTGTCCGCTTCGGGAGAGACAACCCGACGGGCGCCAGTTGGCCGGAGGGCTGCCGATGAGCGATCACCGGGTCCTGCTCCTCGCTCGATGGGGACGGGTACGCCCCACACCGAGGACGACAACTCACCCACGTTGAGGCGAACAGGCCGCACGGTCGCACCACCAGGGACGGGCCACATGACCGACGATTTCGGGCACGAACCCGTGATGGTGGCGGAGATCGTCGACCTGTTCGCTGCCGTACCGGCCGGTACGGTGCTCGACGCCACGGTCGGCGGCGCCGGCCATGCGGCGGCCATCCTGGAACGGCACGACCACCTCCGGGTGCTCGGGCTGGACCGTGATCCGATGGCGCTGGCGGCGGCTCGGCGGCGCCTGGCGCCGTTCGGGGACCGCGCCACCCTCGTGCACGCCCGTTTCGACGGGTTGGCGGCGGTGGTCCGGGAGCAGGCGGCGGCCGGGGCCACCGGCCCGCTGGTGGGTGCGCTGTTCGACCTCGGGGTGAGCTCGCCCCAACTCGACCTCGCCGAGCGGGGCTTCAGCTACCGCTACGACGCTCCCCTCGACATGCGCATGGACACGACCCAGACCCGCACCGCAGCCGAGGTGCTCAACACGTCGAGCGAGCACGAGCTCGCACGCATCCTGCGCACCTACGGCGACGAACCCAACGCCCGCCGCATCGCCCGGGCCATCGTCGCCCGCCGGCCACTCCAGCGCACCGGTGAGCTGGTCGCGCTGCTCGACGACGTGATCCCCGCCCCCGCCCGCCGCCGTGGCGGCCACCCGGCCAAGCGCACGTTCCAGGCCATCCGCATCGAGGTCAACGACGAGCTCGCCGTGCTCGGCCCCGCGCTGGAGGACGCCATCGAGGCGCTCGCCCCGGGTGGCCGGCTGGCGGTGCTGGCCTACCACTCCGGCGAGGACCGCATCGTCAAGGCCACGCTCCGGCAGGCCGAGACCGGCGGGTGCACGTGCCCGCCCAAGCTGGGGTGCCGCTGCGGCGCCCGCCGAACCGTCTCCCTGCTGTGGCGGGGATCGCACCGCCCGACGGCCGCCGAGGTGGCCGCCAACCCCCGAGCCGAGAGTGCCCGTCTGCGGGCCGCCACCAAGCTGGAGGTCGCCTGATGGCCACGCCCGATGGAACCGGCACCGCCACGGTGCGGCCCCTGCGCAGCGAGGCGACCGAACCACGCCCCCGGCTGCGCCTGGTCCGCCAGGCGGGGCGGCTGCGCCCCGGGCTGGTCGGTACGGTGGTGATCACGTTGGTGTTCTCCACGTTGTTCGTGCTCGCCTTCATGCAGGCCGTGCTGGTGCAGGGCCAGCTGCAGCTCGACCGGCTCGACCGGCAGATCTCCCAACGGGAGCAGGAGCGGGCCCGCCTCGAGATCGACGTGGCCACCGCCGAGGCGCCGGAGCGGATCCAGGCGGCCGCCGCGGCCAACGGTCTGGTCAGCCCGCCCGACGTCGTGTTCCTCGAGCGCGCCGCCGTCTCGCCGATCGACCCGCCGGCACCGCCGGCGCCGACCGAGCCGGCGTCCGCCGCGCCGACCGATGCGGGGACGGTGCCCGACGCGGTCGCCGCCACCGGCGCACCGTTGGAGGCCGCCGCGCCGGTGGGCCCGACGCCGGGAGCCGGCCGATGATCGACGACGAGCTCGACGACGCCCCCGCCCCCCGCCCGCGCCGCGCCCGCCAACCCCGCCCGACCGGCGGCCGGTCGGCCGCCGAAGCTTCGACCGGAACACGGGGCCGGGTGGCCGTGCTGACCACCAGGGCCCCGGCCTGAGGCGCGCGCCTGACGCCGATGAGCTGGACGACGCCCCACCCCGCCGCCGGTACGCCCCCGCCCGGCCCGCGAGCCGCCGGCCGTCCGGGTCGCCCGGCGCCGGCGCCGCGCCGACGGCGTCGCGCCCGCCGCATAACGCCCCCGGCCAACCGCCCCCGCCGCCGGCGCCCGACCGACCAGGGCATCGAACCGGCGGGCGGCGCCGCCCGCACCAACGTTGCGCCCCACCCGCACCCGTCCGCGCCGGCTCGGGCGTCCGCCACCGGCACCACCCGCACCGGCGCCCCCGCCCCGGTAGCACCCGCTCCGGCACCGCGCGCGGCCGCACACCCCCGCGGCCGCACCCCCGCGGCCGCACCGCCCGGGGGCGCACGCCGCGGCGGCTTGCGCGTACCGCCGCCGTATCCGGCGTGCGCATGACGGTGATCACGCTGTTCGTGCTCGGGGCCTTCGCCGCGCTGCTCGTCAAGCTGGCCGACCTGCAGGCGGTCAGCCCCGATCGCTACGCCGAGCGGGCCCGCTCCCAACGCATGAGCGTCGAGACGCTGCCGGCCACGCGCGGGGCGATCGTGGACCGCAACGGCGAGCCGCTGGTCACCACCGTGACCCGAAAGACGATCTACACCGACCCGGCCAACGTCGATCCGGCCGACGCCCCGGCCATGGCCCGGGCCCTCGCCCCGCTGCTGGGCGAGCCGGCGGCGAGCATCGAGGAACGCCTCACCGCCCCCGACAGCAACTTCCAGTACCTCGCCCGCAAGGTGGACGACGAGGTGGCCGAGCGGGTCATGGCCCTGGGCTACGACGGCGTGTACACGCTCGACGAGGCCACCCGGCTCAAGCCGGCCGACGATCTCGCCCTGTCGGTCATCGGATCGGTCGACACCGAGAACGTGGGCATCTCCGGCCTCGAGCTGGCCTATGACACCGTGCTGACCGGTACGCCCGGCGAGATCACCCAGGAGCGCAGCCTCGGCGGCGACCACACCATCCCCGACGGTCAGCAGCGCCTGGAGCCCGCCACCCCGGGCTCGACGCTGATGCTCACCATCGACCGCAACCTCCAGCAGGTGGTGGAGAAGGCGGTGGCCGACCAGGTCACCGCGCTCAGCGCCCGGGCGGGGACCGCGGTGGTGATGGACAAGGCCACCGGCGAGATCCTGGCGCTGGCGTCGATCGTCAACACCGAGAAGGGCGGCGCCGCCAACGACGAGCAGAACCGGGCGGTGACCACCACCTTCGAGCCGGGCTCGGTCATGAAGCTGGTGACGATGGCCGGAGCCATCGAGAGCGGGCTGGTGGCCTCCTGGACGGTGCGGACCGTGCCGCCCGAGGCGTCGTTCTACGACTACACGTTCCGTGACGACCAGCGCTTCCAGGAGGAGCGGATGACCGTCACCGACATCCTGGCCCGCTCCTCGAACGTGGGCACGATGCTGCTGGCCAAGGACCTGGGCGAGGAGCGCCTGGCCGACGGGTTCGCCCAGTTCGGCTTCGGTCGCTCGACCGGCATCGGCGTGGAGAACGAGGAACCGGGCAACGTCCCGGCCCTCGCCGACTGGTCGGGCACGTCGCTGCCCACCATGGCGATCGGCCACGGCCTGACCGCCACGCCACTGCAGCTGCTGGCCGCGTACAACGCCATCGCCAACGACGGCGAGTACGTCAGCCCCACGCTGGTGCACTCGATCGTCACGCCCGACGGCGACGACGCCACCCGCATCGTGGCCGACAAGCACCGGGTGGTCAGCGAGAACACCGCCCGCCAGCTGCAGGCGATGCTCGGCACGGTGGTCAGCTCGGGCACCGGTGCCCGGGCGGCGGTGCCGGGCTACCACGTGGCCGGCAAGACGGGCACGGCGTGGAAGGCCCGCAGCGACGGCACCTACGGCAGCAACGGCGACCGCGACTACCTGGCCACCTTCGTCGGCTTCGCCCCGGCCGAGCAGCCCCGCTTCTCCATCATCGTCGCCATCGACGAGCCCCAGGGCGGGAACTACTCGGGCGGCCTGGCGGCGGCGCCGGTGTTCGCCGCCGTGGCCCGCCAGGCCCTGCTGAGCTACGACATCCCGCCCGACGCCGAGGGCTGGGCCCAGCCCGCCGACGGTACGAACCTGCGGGCCCGGCCGGCCGAGGCGCCGCCCGAGCCGGAGCCGTCGGTGCCGATGGCCAAGGACCGCCCCGCCGGCGCCCCGGTGGCCACCGTACCGGGCGGTACGGGTGGTGCGGCGGCCGCGGTCACCTCGACCACCGCCGGGGCCAACTCGGCCGGACCGGCGGCGGGCCCCGGCACCGCCGGCCAGGAGGTGGCCGAGCCTCCCGACGGCGGGGCGGATGTGGCCGCTGACACCGGCACCGCCACCACGATGCCGGCCGCCGACGGGGTGGAGGGTGGCCGCGATGTGCCGGCGAGCACCGGAGCGGGCAACCCCGGCGAGGCCCGACCACCGCAGGACCAGGGGACGGCGGCACCACCGCCGTCGCAGTAGCGCCATGGCCGACGACGCCGTCACCGCCCACCGCCCACCCGCCGCGCCGGAGGTCCCCCTGGGGGACCTCGTCGCCGCGCTCGAGCCCGGCGCGGCGCATCGATCCGCCGGCGACCGGCAGCCCCACCGACGCCGGCCCGATGATCCGGGGCATCACCTACGACTCCCGGCAGGTGCGGCCGGGGTGGCTGTTCTGCTGCGTGCCCGGGGCCCAGGCCGACGGCCACCGCTTCGCCGCCGAGGCCGCCGAGCGGGGTGCGGTCGCCCTTTTGGTGGAGCACCGCCTCGGCGTGGCCCTGCCCCAGGTGGAGGTGGCCGACTCCCGCCGGGCCATGGCCACCGTGGCCGCCGCCTTCTGGGGCCACCCGTCGCGGCGGCTCGACCTGATCGGCGTCACCGGCACCAACGGCAAGACCACCGTCACCCACCTGCTGGGCGCCGTGCTGCGCGCCGCCGGACGCCGCAGTGAGGTCATCGGCACGCTGTCGGCGGCGCGCACCACCCCCGAGGCCGCCGACCTGCAGGCCCGACTGGCCGGCTTCGTGGCCGATGGCGTGGACTCGGTGGCCATGGAGGTCTCCAGCCATGCGCTCGAGCTGCACCGGGTCGACGACGTGCACTTCCGGGTGGCGGTGTTCACCAACCTCACCCGCGACCACCTCGACTTCCACCCGTCGATGGAGGCGTACTTCCAGGCCAAGGCCCGGTTGTTCACCCCCGAACTGGCCGAGCGGGCGGTGGTGAACCTCGACGACCCGCGCGGCCGGCTGTTGCGCGACGCAGCGGTGGTGCCCACCGTCGGGTACTCGCTGGGCGACGCCACCGACGTGGTGCTGCGGCCGGCGGGCACCGACTTCCGCTGGCGCGGCACGGCGATGACGGTCCGCCTGGCCGGCCGCCACAACCTCGCCAACGCCCTGGCCGCGGCCACCGCGGCGGCCGAGCTGGGCATCGGCACCGACGCCATCGCGGCCGGCATCGCCTCGCTCGAACGGGTGCCCGGCCGCTTCGAGGCGGTCGACGAGGGCCAACCGTTCACCGTGGTGGTCGACTACGCCCACACGCCCGACGCCCTCGAACGGGTGCTCGGCTCCGCCCGCGAGACGGCGGCGGGCGGCGGGAGGGTGCTGGTGGTGTTCGGCTGCGGCGGGGATCGCGACGCCACCAAGCGGGC
Source organism: Acidimicrobiales bacterium (assembly GCA_041394365.1). Classification (GTDB taxonomy): domain Bacteria; phylum Actinomycetota; class Acidimicrobiia; order Acidimicrobiales; family CAIXPF01; genus CAIXPF01. The sequence continues at coordinate 173,430 of JAWKIM010000013.1, read as the reverse complement.
ACCCATGGGTGAAGTTGCCTCCCGACTGGCCGATGTCACCGTTCTGACCTCCGACAATCCGCGGGGGGAACCACCGCTGAGCATTGCCGAACAAGTACGTTCCGGAGTCGTGCCGGGTGCGGAGCTGATCGTGGACCTGGATCGTCGGCGCGCCATCGCCCTGGCCGTGCGCCGCGCCCGGCCCGGCGACGTCGTGGTGATCGCCGGGAAGGGCCACGAGACCACCCAGACCTTCGCCGATCGGGTGGTCGACTTCGATGACCGCCTGGTCGCCGCCCAGGTGCTCCGGGAGCGGGAGGTGGGCGCGTGATCCGCCTGCTGGTGGCGGTGGCCACCTCCACGTTGGTTTCGCTGTTCGGCACCCGCTACCTGATCCGCTGGCTCACCGCCCACCGCGTCGGCCAGCCCATCCGCGAGGAGGGCCCGGCCGGGCACTCGATCAAGGCGGGCACGCCCACCATGGGCGGCATCGCCATCGTGGTGGGCGCCGGCACCGGCTACGTGGTGTCCACGTTCCCCGGCGGCATCTTCACCCGCACCGGCCTCATCGTGATGGCCACCATCTGCGCAGCCGGCTTCGTCGGAGGGCTCGACGACTGGATCAAGGTCACCCGCGCCCGCAACCTGGGCCTGACCAAGCGGACGAAGATGGCCGGCCAGCTGATCGTGGCCGCCGCCTTCGCGGTGTCGATCATCGCATTCACCCAGGAGTCGACCAAGCTGAGCTTCACCCGGGCGGCGGTGCCCGGCATCGAGCTGGGCAAGGTGCTGTGGGTGATCATCGCGGTGATCTGGATCATCGGCTTCACCAACGGCGTGAACCTCACCGACGGCCTCGACGGGCTGGCCGCGGGCACGTCCACCCTCGGCTTCGCCGCCTACACCGTCATCTGCTTCTGGCAGTTCCGCAACGTGGACCTCTACCAGAACCTCCACGCCCAGGACCTCGCCGCAGTGTCGGTGTCGATGCTGGGCGGCTGCATCGGCTTCCTGTGGTGGAACGCCGCGCCGGCGCAGATCTTCATGGGCGACACCGGCTCGCTGGCCATCGGCGCGGCGTTCGCCACGTTGTCGCTGGCCACCGAGACCCAGCTGCTGCTGCCCATCCTGGGCGGGCTGTTCGTGGTGGAGACGCTGTCGGTGATGATCCAGGTGGGCGCCTACCGCCTGCAGCGCAACACCCCGCCCAAGCAACGCAAGCGCCCGTTCAAGATGGCGCCACTGCACCACCACTTCGAGCTCGGCGGCTGGCCGGAGACGCGCGTCATCACCCGCTTCTGGATCATCGGCGGGCTGTTCGTGGCGGTGGGCCTGGGCCTGTTCTACGCCGACTTCCTCTCCACCGGAGCAGCGTCGCGGTGAGCGCCCCGCAGCGGTCGGCCGCCGCGCCCGATCTCGGCCGTCCGGTGGCCGTGGTCGGGGTGGGGGTGATGGGGGAGGCCGTGGCCCGCGCCCTGCTGCGGCGCGGGCACCGGTTGATCCTGCTCGACGACCGGCCCGGGCCCCGTCACGCCGCGCTCACCGCCGAGCTGGGGGTGGGCGTGCAGACGGCCCCACCCGCCGGCGATGACGCCGCCTGGGCCGCGGCCCTCGACGGTGCCGGCGCGTTCCTGCCCACCCCCGGCCTGCCCGAGCGCCACCCCGCGTTCGCGGCGGCGGCCGCCGCCGGGCTGGCCACGATCAGCGAGTTCGACCTGGCCGCCCGCTGGGACGACCGGCCGATCGCCGCCATCACCGGTACCAATGGCAAGACGACCGTCACGATGATGGTCACCGCCATGCTCGAACGTACCGGTCGGCATGCCGCGGCGGTGGGCAACACCGACGTGCCGCTGGTGGCCGCCCTCGACGACGCCGCCGTCGAGGTGTTCGTGGTGGAGGCGTCGTCGTTCCGGCTCGGGCACAGCCGGCGCTTCGCCCCCCGGGTGGGCACCTGGCTCAACTTCGCCCCCGACCACCTCGACGTGCACCGCGACCTCGCCACCTACGAGGCGTCCAAGGCCCGCATCTGGCGTGACCAGGGGCCCGATGACCTCGCGGTGGGCAACCTCGACGATCCGGTCGTCGCCCGCCACCTGGCCACCGCCCCCGGACGCCGCATCGGTTTCACCATCGGGCCGGACGGCGCCGACGGGTCCGGCCCCCACGCCCGGACCCCGCGGTATGGCGTGGCCGGGGGCTGGCTGCACGACGAGGCCGGCCGGCGGCTGCTCGAGGTGGGCTCGATGCCCCGGGCGCTGCCCCACGACGTGGCCAACGCCCTGGCGGCCATCGCCACCGCGACCGCCGCCGGTGCGTCCAGCGACGCCGCCGTGGAGGTGGTGCGGACCTGGGAGCAGCTGGCCCACCGCGTGCAACTGGTGGCCGCGGCGGCCGGCCTGCGCTTCTACGACGACTCCAAGGCGACCACGCCCCATGCCACGCTCGCCGCGCTGTCGGGGTTCGAGCGCGTCGTGCTCATCGCCGGTGGTCAGAACAAGGGCATCGACCTGACCCCCCTGGCCGACGGGGCGAGCCACCTGCGCGCCGTGATCGCCATCGGCGCGGCGGCGGACGAGGTGGCGGCCGCCTTCGGGGAGCGGGTGCCGGTGGTGTCGGTCCGCACGAACATGGACGACGCGGTGGCGGCGGCGGCCGCGCAGGCGCAGCCCGGCGACGCCGTGCTGCTGTCGCCGGCGTGCGCCAGCTTCGACTGGTACCGGAACTACGGCGAGCGGGGCGACGACTTCGCCCGGGCGGCGAGAGCATGGGTGGGCGACCAACGGTGAGCAGACGCGACCTCCGGCGGAACCGAAGCCTCGGCGCCCGGCCATCGGGCCGGCGGCTGCTGGCGCCGCGACCCCCGAAGCCGGCCCGCCCGCGGCGCCGCCCGCCGCGGCGGCCCGTCGGCCGGCGCACGCCCGAATCGGTGACGCTGCTCGGCCTGATCATCACGCTCAACCTCATCGGCCTGGTGATGGTGATGTCGGCCAGCTCGGTGGTCAGCCTCGAGGACCACGACACGTCCTGGTACTACTTCCAGCGCCAGGCGGCCTGGGCGGCCATCGGCACGGTGTGCATGCTCGTCACCCAGCGCATCGACTACCACCGTTGGTCCCGCCTGGCCGGCACCGCCCTGGCCGGATCGATCGCGCTGCTGGCCGCCGTGCTCGTCCCCGGCGTGGGGGTCAACGTCAACGGCGCCACCCGCTGGATCGGCTACGGGCCCGTCGTCATCCAGCCCTCGGAGGTGGCCAAGCTCGGCCTGCTGCTGTTCTGCGCCTCGCTGCTGGGCCGGCGCATCACCAAGGTCCATCGCACCGAGCTCACCCTGCGGCCGGTGCTGGTGGTGTCGGCCGTGGTGATCGGCCTGGTCATGGCCCAGCCCAACCTGGGCACCTCGATCGTGCTGGGCACCATCGTGCTGGCCCTGCTGTTCGTGGCCGGCACCTCGATGCGGCCGCTCGGGCTGCTCGCCGGCACCGCGGCCGTCCTCGCCGTCATCGGCGCCCTCGCCGCCCCCTACCGCCGGGCCCGGGTGCTGGCCTTCCTGCACCCCGAGTCCGACCCGCAGGGCACCGGCTACCAGACGCTGCAGGCGTGGATGGCCATGGCCGAGGGCGGCGTCAACGGCGTCGGGGTAGGCGCCAGCCGGGCCAAGTGGGGCTTCCTGCCCTTCGCCCACACCGACTTCATCTTCGCCATCATCGCCGAGGAGTTGGGCTTCCTCGGCGCCGCGGTCGTCATCCTGCTGTTCGTCGCCCTCGCCGTGGTCGGCATCCGCACCGCCTTCGCCGCCCCCGACGCGTTCGGCATGCTGCTCGCCGCCGGGATCACCGCCTGGTTCGTGGTGCAGGCGTTCGTGAACATCGGCGCCGTCGTCGGGGTGCTGCCCATCACCGGGGTGCCGCTGCCGTTCGTCTCGTCGGGCGGGTCGTCGCTGGTCACCTCGATGACCGCCTGCGGCCTGCTGCTGAGCGTCGCCCGCCAGGCCCGCCCGCTGCGCCGCAGCCGCACCACCGCGGCCGCCGCCAACGGCAGGGGCGACGCCAAGCGCAAGGCTGCGCCCACCGCCAAGCCGGCGACGGCCAAGCCGGCGGCAGCCGATCCGGCGGCAGCCGATCCGGACGGCGCCCCGGGCGCGGACCCGGCCGGCGCCTCGGGGGGCACGCCGAGCGACGAACCCGAACCGGCCGGTGTCTGAGCGGGGCCATCCACCGGCGGGCCGGGCCGCTGTGCCACAGTCGTCGGCGGTGCAAGCAGCAGCCTCGTCGTTCTCCGCGCCCGACGCGGACACCGCCGATCCGGCCGGTGCCGGCGCGTCGGGGCGCCCGTGGATCGTGATCGCCGGGGGCGGCACGGTGGGCCATGTCAGCCCCGGCGTGGCCATCGCCGAGGCGCTGGTGCGTCGGGGGTGCCCCCGGGGCGCCATCCACTTCGTCGGCTCACGCCGCGGCGTCGAGGCCACCCGCGTGCCCAACGCCGGGTTCTCGCTCACCCTGCTGCCGGGCCGCGGCATCCAGCGGGCGCTGCGCCCGGCGGCGCTGGTGGCCAACGTCGGCGCCGTCGCCGGGCTCGCCGCCGCCTTCGTCGCGGCCTTCGCCGTGCTGCTGCGGGGCCGGCCCAAGGTGGTGCTGTCCCTCGGCGGCTACGCCTCGCTGCCCTGCGGGCTGGCCGCCGCCGTGCTGCGCATCCCCATCGTGGTGGCCGAGCAGAACGCGGTGCCCGGCGCCGCCAACCGCCTCGTCGGCCGGGCCGCCCGGGCCTGTGCGGTCAGCTTCGAGCAGACCGACCTGCCCCGCGCCGTGCTCACCGGCAACCCGGTGCGCGCCGAGGTGCTCACCGTGGCCGAGCGCCTGGCCCGCGACGAGGCCCGCCGCCTGCTCGGCGTCGAGGAGGGCCGCACGCTGCTGCTGGCCTACGGCGGCTCGCTCGGGGCCCGCACGATCAACCGGGCGGTGTGGGGGGCGCTGGAGCGGTGGGCCGATCGCGGCGACCTCGCCGTGCGCCACATCGTCGGTGACCGCGGCTGGAACGAACGCCCGGCGCAGCTCCCGCAGGGCGCGCTGCGCTACGACCCCGTCGTCTACGAGGAGCACATGGAGCGCGCCCTGCGCGCCGCCGACGTGGTGCTCAGCCGGGCGGGGGCGTCCACGGTGTTCGAGCTGGCCGCGGTAGGCGTCGGCTCGATCCTGGTGCCGCTGCCCATCGCCACCGAGGACCACCAGACCGCCAACGCCCGGGCGCTGGAACGGGTCGGCGCCGCCGTGGTGATCGCCGACCGGGAGCTCACCGCCGAGCGGCTCATCGCCGAGGTCGATCGGCTGATCGGCGAACCGGGTCTGCTCGATGAGATGGCCGAGGCGGCCCGCACCGTCGGGCGGCCCGACGCCGCCGACCGGGTGGCCGACCTGCTCACCCGCCACGCCCGCGGCCCGTGGCCCGCACCGGCGGCCGCGCCGTCATCGGTAGCGTCGCTGCCGACCGTGCAGGAGGTCAACCCGTGAACGGATCGACCGCCGAGCCCCGCCCCCAGCCCGCCGCGCCGGTCGACGCCGGCCATCGATCTGGTCGCCGTCGACGTGGATCTGAGCCACCCGCGATCGATCCACATCGTCGGCATCGGCGGCGCCGGGATGTGCGCCATCGCCGAGATCCTGGCCTCGCTCGGCCACCGGGTCACCGGCAGTGACCTGAAGGACGGTCCCACCGTCGAACGGCTCCGGCGCTGGGCGTGCCGGTGTCCGTGGGCCACGACGCCGCCAACCTGGGCGACGCCGAGCTGGTGGCCATCTCCACCGCCATCCCCGCCCACAACGCCGAGGTGCGCGCCGCCCGCGACGCCGGCACCACCGTGCTGCGCCGGGCCGACATCCTCGCCGCCCTCTGCCGGCTGCGCGCCACCGTCGCCGTGGCCGGCACCCATGGCAAGACGACCACGTCGTCGATGCTGGCGCTGATCCTGGTCGAGGCCGGGGTGCGGCCGTCGTTCCTCATCGGTGGCGACCTCAACGAGATCGGCACCGGCGCCGCCTGGGACGAGGGTGAGCACTGCGTGGTGGAGGCGGACGAGAGCGACGGCACGTTCCTGGTGCTCGGCCCGCGCGCCTCGATCGTGACCAACGTGGAGCCCGACCACCTCGACCACTACGGCTCCTACGACGCGGTGCGCGCTGCGTTCGCCCGCTTCGCCGCCACCACCGACGGCCCGGCCGTCATCGGCATCGACGGGGTCGACGGCGCCGCGCTGGCGGCCGCCGCCCGCGCCGCCAACCCGCGGGTGGTCACGTTCGGCACCGCGGCGACGGCCGACTACCGCATCGTCGACGCCGAGTCGGCCCGCCGCGGCGTGTCCTGGACGCTGCAGCGCGGCGGCGAGGTGCTGGGCGAGCTGTCGCTGCCCATCGTCGGCCTGCACAACGCGGCCAACGCCACCGCCGCCGCCGCCTGCGCGCTGGAGCTGGGCATCGGCTTCGACGCCTGCCGGCGCGCGCTCGCCCGCTTCGCCGGCGTCGCCCGCCGCCTGCAGTTCCGCGGCGAGACCGGCGGCGTCACGTTCATCGACGACTACGCCCACCTGCCCACCGAGGTGGCCGCCGCCCTGGCCGCGGTCCGCTCGGCGGGCTGGCCCCGCATCGTCGCCGTGTTCCAACCGCACCGCTACAGCCGCATCGCCGAGGTCGGCGGGGCCTTCACCGACAGCTTCGTCGACGCCGACCTGATCGCGGTGACCGACATCTACGCCGCCGGCGAGAAGCCGCGGCCCGGCGTCACCGGCCGGCTGGTGGCCAACGCCGCCCTCGATGCGCACCCGTGGCGCCCGCTGGCCTACCTGCCGCACCGTCGCGACGTGGTCACGTGGCTGCTGGCCACGCTGCGCCCCGGCGACGTGTGCGTGACCCTCGGCGCCGGCGACCTCACCGCCCTGCCCGACGAGATCCAGGCCCACCTTCGCGCCCGCGCTACCGACGCGGGTGACGCCGGCCGGTGAGCGCGGCGGCGGTGCAGGAGCGGCGCGCCGGTGGCGTGACAGCGGCGGCCGAGGCCGACCTGCGGGCCCGCTTCGGCTTGCGCGCCCGCACCGACGAGCCCCTCGCCCCCCGCTGCACCTACCGGGTGGGCGGCCCGGCCCGGGTGCTGGTCACCGTCGAGAGCGACGACGAGCTCGACGACCTCGCCGCCATCGTCGCCGCCCATCGCCTCGAGGTGCTCACCGTCGGGCGCGGCTCCAACCTGCTCGTCGCCGACCGCGGCTTCGACGGCGTGGCGGTGGTGCTCGGCGAGGCGTACGCCGCCGTCGAGGTGCGCGGCGCACGCGTGCTCGCCGGCGGCGCCGCGGCCCTGCCGGTGGTCGCCCGGCGCAGCGCGTCCGCCGGCCTGCGCGGCTTCGAGTGGGCGGTCGGCGTGCCGGGCAGCATCGGCGGGGCGGTGGTCATGAACGCCGGCGGCCACGGCTCCGAGCTGTCCTCCACGCTGGTGGCCGCCGAGCTGATCGACCTGCGCCGCCCCGGCAGCCGCCGCCGGGTGCCCGCCGGCGAGCTCGCCCTCGGCTACCGGCGCTCGGCGGTTGGTGGCCACGAGGTGGTGCTGCGCGCCGAGCTGGCGCTGCAGCCGGGGGAGCGGGCGGCGGCCGAGGCGTTGCTCAACGAGATCGTCGCCTGGCGACGGGCCAACCAGCCGGGCGGCCCCAACGCCGGTTCGGTGTTCACCAACCCGCCGGGCGATTCGGCCGGCCGGCTCATCGACGCCGCCGGGGGCAAGGGCCTGCGGGTCGGCACCGCCGAGGTGTCGACCAAGCACGCCAACTTCATCCAGGCCGATCCCGGCGGCCGCGCCGACGACGTGCACGCGCTGATGGCCGCGGTGCGCCGCCTGGTGGTGGCCGCCGGCGGGCCCCTGCTGGAGCCCGAGACCCGCCTCGTCGGCTTCGAGCACCCGCTCGACGATCCCGATCGGCAGCCGCGGTGAGCCCGCCCACCATCACCGACGACGAGCAGGACACCGCCGCGCCGGCGGAGGCCACCGCCGCGGTCGACCCGCGCTTCGAGGCCCGTCGCGCCGCCGTGCAGCAGGAGGAGCGGCGGCGGCGGCGCCTGCGGGTGTTCAGCGTGCTCACCGTGCTGTGCTCCATCGTGGGGGCGCTCGCCCTGACCCGTTCCGCCGCGCTCGACGTGGACACGATCTCGGTGACCGGGTGGCAGAACGCCGACCGCGACGAGATCGTGGCCGCCAGCGGCATCGGCCTGGGCACACCGCTGACCGACGTCGACACCGGCGTCGCCGCCCGTCGCATCGAGGCGCTGGTGCCGTGGGTGGCCGCCGCCCGGGTCACCCGCAGCTGGCCCTCCGGGGTGCGCATCACCGTGGTCGAACGCCGGGCGGTGGCGGCGGTGCAGTCGCCCGACGGCATGTGGCTGTCGATCGACGCCTCCGGCCACCTGCTCGACTCGGCCGTCGACGCCCGGCCCGGGCTGAAGCCGATCGAGGGCACCGCGCCCGGGGCCGAACCCGGCGCGGTGCTCGACCGTGACGCCGCCCGCGGGGTCGGCGTCCTCGCCCAGATGTCGCCGGCGCTGCTCACCCGCGTCGCCGCCCTGCGCTTCGTGGAGCGCGACCTCGAGTTCGTGCTGCTGCCCAACGGCACGGTGGCGTTCGGCCCCGCCGAGCAGGTGCAGATGAAGCTGCTGGCCCTCGAGACGGTGCTCGCCCGGGTCGATCAGACCTGCGTGAACGCCATCGACGTGCGCATCCCACGGCGTCCGCTGGTCAAGCGCGACCCGGCCTGCCTGGCGGCGGTGGGCCGGTGAGAACGCGCCGTGACGGCCGTGCCGCTGATCCCCGGTGGACGTCGCGTCGGGGCGCGACGTCCGTTGTCCAACGTCCCCGAGAACCACCGACGGTGTTTGACCCGCTCCGAAGTCCATCGGTATTCTGCCTGGTCACGGCTGCGCCCCCGGGCGCGGCCGTCACGTATCGGCTGCCTCCCATGACGCAGCCCGATCAGCGCAGGCTGCCGATGAGCTCGTGGGAAAGGTAGGCAGAACCATGGCCGGTATCCCGCAGAACTATCTGGCGGTCATCAAGGTCGTCGGCGTCGGCGGTGGCGGCGTGAACGCCATCAACCGCATGATCGACGCCGGCCTGAAGGGCGTCGAGTTCATCGCCGTCAACACCGACGCGCAGGCGTTGCTGATGAGCGACGCCGACGTGAAGCTCGCCATCGGCCGCGAGATCACCCGCGGCCTCGGCGCCGGCTCCGATCCCGAGGTGGGCCGTCAGGCCGCCGAGGAGGCCCGGGTCGACCTCGCCGAGGCGCTCGCCGGCGCCGACATGGTGTTCATCACCGCCGGCGAGGGCGGCGGCACCGGCACCGGCGCGGCGCCGGTCATCGCCGAGATCGCCAAGGGCGGTGGGGCGCTGACCATCGGGGTCGTCACCCGGCCGTTCACGTTCGAGGGCCGCAAGCGGGCGGTGCAGGCCGAAGAGGGCATCGCCTGGCTGCGCGAGAAGGTCGACACCCAGATCGTCATCCCCAACGATCGGCTGCTGACGGTGGCCGACGAGAAGACGTCGATGCTCAACGCCTTCAACATGGCCGACGAGATCCTCCTGCAGGGCGTGCAGGGCATCACCGACCTGATCACCACGCCCGGTCTGATCAACACCGACTTCGCCGACGTGCGCATGATCATGTCCGATGCCGGCAGTGCGCTGATGGGCATCGGCTACGGCTCCGGCGAGGGCCGCGGCCTCACCGCCGCCCGGGCCGCCATCTCCAGCCCGCTGCTCGAGAGCTCCATCGAGGGCGCCCGCGGCATCCTGTTGAACATCTCGGGCGGTTCCGACCTCGGCATCCTCGAGGTCAACGACGCCGCCGAGGTCATCCACTCCGTCGCCCACCCCGAGGCCAACATCATCTTCGGTGCGGTCATCGACGATGCCATGGGCGACGAGGTGCGGGTGACCGTGATCGCCGCCGGCTTCGACCGGCCCGACGAGCGGCCCCGCGGCGCCGCGCCGGCCGCGCCCACCGCCGCCGACGCCCCGCGCAGCGCCGGCCGCGACGTGGCCGACATCTTCGGTGAGGACGACGACGATCTCGGGCTCAACGACGACGACGACGATTTCGACGTCCCGCCGTTCCTGCGCTGAGCGCGCCCGACCGGCCGGTATCCCTACCAACCAGTATCCCCACCACCAGTTCCAGGCGTATCGGTATGGCGCGGCGCTTCCGCTTCGACACCGGGCGCGGTGTGGCCGAGGTGGCCTTCACCGACCGCAACGACGGTGACTTCCACGTCGAGGTCGACCCCGAGGTGCGCGCCGCCACCGCCCACCGCCTCGTCGATCTGCCGTGGAGCTGGGTTCGCCAGGTCCACGGCACCGACGTGGTCGTCGTCGAGCGCCCGGGGCAGGGTGGCGTCGACGGCGATGCGCTCGTCACCGACATCGCCGGCGCGGTCCTGTCGGTGCGCGGTGCCGACTGCCCGGTGGTCGCCTTCGTCAGCGACGAGGGCGTGATCGGCGTGGCCCACGCCGGCTGGCGGGGCCTGGTGGCCGGCGTGCTGGAGGCCACGGTGGCCACGATGCGCAGCCTGGGCGCCGGTCGCATCGACGCGCTGCTCGGGCCCTGCATCACCGCCGCCCACTACGAGTTCGGCGCCGATGAACTGGATCGCATCGCCGCCCGGCTCGGCGACGGGGTGCGGGCCCGCACCCACGCCGGCACCCCCGCGCTCGACCTGGTCGCGGGGGTGGAGGCGGCCCTGGCCGGCGTCGGCGTGACCGTCGACCGGCGCGGCCACCGCTGCACGGCGGCCGACCCGGCGCTGTACTCGCACCGGGCGAGGGCCGAGGCCGGCCGCCACACCGCCGCGGTGTGGCTGCACCCGGGCGCCGAGCCCGCCGGTGGGCGGCCGTGAGCGCGCTGCCCACCGCCGAGGAGGTCCGCACCCGCCTGGCCGCCGTACGGGCCCGCATCGCCGCGGCCGGGGGGGACCCGGCCCGCATCGCCGTGCTGGGCGTGACCAAGGGCCACCCGCCCGAGGTGGTGCCCGTCGCCCTCGACGCCGGCCTGGTGGACCTGGGTGAGAACTACGCCCAGGAGCTGCTGGCCAAGGCCACGGCCACCGCCGCGGGCGGGGCCGACCGCCCGGTGCGCTGGCACTTCATCGGTCACCTGCAGCGCAACAAGGTCCGCCAGCTCGCCCCCCACGTCGCCCTGTGGCAGAGCATCGATCGGCCCGAGCTGGTCGACGAGCTCGCCCGGCGCGCCCCCGGTGCCCGCCTGCTGGTGCAGGTCAACGCCACCGGCGAGCAGAACAAGGGCGGCTGCCCGCTCGACGCTGTGGCGGCGCTGGTCGACCGGGCGGTGGGGGCCGGCCTGGCGGTGGAGGGCCTGATGACGGTCGGGCCGACCGACGCCGATCGCGATCCGGCGCCCGGGTTCGCCGCCGTGCGTGCCCTCGTCGATCGACTCGGCCTGACCACCTGCTCGATGGGCATGACCGACGATCTCGAGACCGCGGTGCGGGAGGGATCGACGATGGTCCGCATCGGAACGGCCCTCTTCGGTGCCCGCGCGCCCCGGGTGGCTGTGGGAGACTGAGGGCCCCGAACGGGCGCGGCGCGGTGGGCGGCGCGGCCCGGGGGGAAGGGTGCCCGTTCGGTGACGCACGCGCCGGGCGGTAACCTCTCCGCTTGCAGGAGGAGCGATGACTTGGATGCGCAGGGTTACCGAGTACCTCGGTCTTGCCCCTGACGAGGAGTACGACGACGTCGAGGACTACGACGATCGCGACGAGCGCACCGGTCCGGCCCGCGCCGCCGGTCGTGCCACGCCGATGACCCGGCCGACGGCCGTCGTACCGGAGATGGATCGCAGCGCGTCGGTGCGCGCCCTGCCGGTGCAGCCGGTCCGCCCCACCATGGTCACCGCCGAGGACGACGACCGCGACCGCGTCGTCGCCCGCCCGCAGAGCACCGGTCCGGTGGTCGTGCGCCCGGCCGCCGATCGGGTCGTCGCCCGGCCCCAGGTCGTGTCGCCCACGAGCTTCGCCGCCGCCCAGGAGGTGGCCGACAAGTTCAAGGCCAACCGCCCGGTGATCATGAACCTCCAGGGCCTCGACCGGGACCTGCGCCGCCGGCTGATCGATTTCGCCAGTGGGCTCTGCTACGGGCTCGGTGGACAAATGGACAAAGTGGCGGACCACGTCTTCCTGCTCACACCGCCCGACGTGCAGGTCCCCGAGGAGGACCGGCGCCGGCTCAGCGAGCGGGATTTCGACGACGCCCGCTGAGCGTCGGTCGAGCAGCGAAGCCGGTTGGGGAGAGGTTCGACATGGGTGACCTGCTGTGCCTCGTGCTGGGTGTGGCGCTGCTCGCCATCATCGCCCGGGCCCTGCTGTCGTGGTTTCCCAACGCCCGGGACAGCGGCTTCGCCCGCATCGTGGACCGCGTCACCGACCCGGTGATCGTGCCGGTGCGCCGGGCGGTGCCCCCGATCCGCATGGGCGGCGGGGCGCTCGATCTCTCCACGCTGATCGTCGCCGTCGCCATCGGCATGCTCCGCTCGATCGTCTGCTGAAGCCGCCCGAACGCTCGGACAACGGGCCGTCCCATCGAACGGCGACCTCCCCGGGGGTCACCGTGTGCATCGGCCGCGTCGGTATCCAACTACTCGCTGAGGTGAGTCGGTAGGATTTTCTTTCATGGACGTCACGCCGAAGCTCCTGGAAGATGTCGAGTTCCGGGAAAAGTTCCGAGGGTACGACCCCGAAGAGGTCGACGAGTTCCTCGAGCGCGTGTCGATCGCCTTCGGGCAGCTCCAGGAGCGCGTGCGCGACCTCTCCGAGCAGGTCGAGTCGGCCAACGGTCGCGCCGCCCGGGCCGAGGCCCGGGCCCGGGATTCCTCCGACGCCGATGACACGCTGCGACGCACGCTGGTGCTCGCCCAGCGCACCGCCGACGCGGCGATCAAGGAGGCCGAGGAGAACGCGGCCGCCATCATCGCCGCCGCCGAGGCGCAGGCCCGCCAGCACTACGCGGCGGCCGAGGAGAAGGCGGCCCAGGCGGCCACGTCGGCCGACGAGGAGGTCAAGGCCAAGCTGGCCCGGGCCGACGAGCAGGCCGCTGACAAGCAGCGCCAGGCCGACGCCCACAGCGAGGCCACCCTGGCCAACGCCCGCGAGCAGGCCAGCCGGTTGCTGGTCGATGCCCGCCAGAAGGCCGACAAGCTCCTGGCCGACGCGGAGACCACCGCGGTGCGCCAGGCCCAAGAGAAGCTCGACCGGCTGACCGACGAGTGCGCCCAGATGGAACGCCGGCGCGATGCCCTGGCCCACGACGTCAACGCGCTCGATGCCCATGGGGTCGTCCAGCGGGAGCGCCTGCGCGCTGCGCTCGACCAACTGCGCGGCATCATCGAGGCGCCCGCCGCCCTCGGCGACATGCCGCTGCCGCAGCTCGGCTCGGTCAGCTTCGACGGCGCGGTGGCCGCCCACGTGGCCCGCGCCGCCGCGCCGGCCGCCGCCGCTCCTGCCGACGCGCCCGCGACGCCTGCCGAGGCGCCGGCCGCGGCCGCACCGGCCACCCCGTCGACCACCGATGAGGCGGTGCCGGCCGACACGCCGGCCGAGGCCCCCGCCGCCGCATCGACCCCCGCATCGGCGGCGGCGTCGGACGCACCCACCGGCCCGGGCACCGGGTCGGTGTTCGACAGCAGCGCCGCGCCGGCCGGTGCCGTGTCCACCTCGCCGTTCGCCCCGGGCGCCGCTCGCGTCTCCCGCGATCCGGTCGGCCGGGACGACGCCACCGTCACCACCGCCGAGCAGCCGCTCATCGCCCCCGCGGCCCCGTCCGCCGAGGCACCCGCCGCCGGCGTGGACACCGTCGGATCGGCCGATCCGACCGCACCCACGCCGGCACCGACGACGCCGACCGCCGGTGGCGAGGTCCCCGCCGTCGAAGCGGCCGCCGGTGCGGCTGCGCCCGCCGATGCCGCCGCCGGGGATGCGCCCGGCGATGCTGCCGAGGCCGGTGCCTTGACCGATGACGGTGCGCCCGATGGTGACCGGCCCTCGACGGTGCCGCCCCGTGCCCGCGCCGCGGCCGATCGGCCCTCCATGGGCCTCGGCACCCCCGGCGCCGGTGGCAGCGGTGACAGCAACGTGGGTTCGGGCGCCCCGCCGTGGATGGGGATGGTCCCGCCGCCGCCCCCGCCGCCCCCGCCCGCCGGGCAGGCGCCCGCCGCCGGCGCGACCGCAGAACCGGGCGAGGTGCCGCCCCCGCCGCCGCCGGCCTCGCCGGTCAGCGGCCCGGCGGCCACCACCCTGCCCCAGGCCGCCACCGGCGCCCAGGCGGGCGCGGGCAAGGACACGTTCCTCGAGGAGCTGCGCCGGGCGGTGGGTGAGGAGCCCGCCGACGACGAGGCCATCAAGTTCTTCGAGGACCGCGACCCCACCGATCCGGCGTTGCGCTTCTTCGAGGGCAACGAGGAGATCCGCTCCCGCTTCCGTCGTCGCTGAGCGCCGGCTCGTGACCGACGGCCCCGAGCCTTGGGCCCGCACCCCCGGGCCGGGTCTGCTCGGGCTCGACCTGTGGGTCGTGCCCGGCGGGTCGCGCACCGGGGTGACCGGCGTGCACGACGGGCGCCTGCGGGTGGCGGTGGCTGCACCGCCGGAGGGCGGCAAGGCGAATCGGGCCGTGCAACGGCTGCTGGCCGGGCTCACCGGCACGTCGGCCGGGGCCGTCGAACTGCAACGCGGCACGACCAGCCGGGCGAAGACCTGGCGGGTGCACTGCGACGATCCCACCGCCGCGCTGCGCCGGCTGCGGGAGGCGCTCAGGAGCACCGCACCGCCGCAGTAGAGTGGGCGGACCATCGAGCGCTGGAGAGCACCATCGACGCGCCCACCGACCTCCCCACGGCGGCCTCCGGCGCCGCCCCCACCGCTGAGCAGCCCGACGGGCACCCTGCCGAGGGTCACGGGCCATCGCTGTCGTCACGCCAGCGGTGGACGTTGATCGGCTCGGCCATGGCCACGGTCATCGCGCTCGACCAGGTCACCAAGTACTGGGCGCGCACGCTCGACGAACCGATCGACCTCATCGGTTCGCTGCGGTTCAACCTCGCCTTCAACACCGGCGCGGCGTTCTCCCGCTTCGAAGGCTGGGGTTCGGTCATCGGCGTGGTCGGCGTGATCATCGTGGCCGTGCTGCTGCGCACCAGCCTGTCGATCACCAGCCGGGCCGGCGCCGTGTGCTTGGGCCTGGTCATCGGCGGGGCGCTCGGCAGCCTCATCGACCGGGCGGTGCAGCCCGGCGACGGGTCTTCGGCGGCAAGGTCACCGACTTCATCGATGTGCAGTGGTGGCCGATCTTCAAGCGTGGCCGACATCGCGCTCACCTGCGGCGGCCTGGCGCTGGTGCTGGTGGGCATGCGCACCACCCGGCGCACGGGACCGCGAGCAGGACCGCGCCGTCACGCCCGCCGACGGCCCCGTCGCAGACGGCGACGCCAGACCGAGCGGTACGGCGTGAGCGGCGACGGAAGCGACCGGACGACGACCACCGAGCAGGCCCGGGCCGTGGCCGGGCCCGGGCATCACCGCCGAGATCGTGGCCGCCCTCGACGGCGCGAGCGGGTCGACCGCGTGGTCGCCATGCTCACCGGTCTGTCGCGCAAGGCCTGCGCCGAGCTGGTCGCCGACGGGCGGGTCACGCTCGATGGGGCGGTGGTCACCACCGTTCGGCCCGGGTGCAGACCGACCAGCAGCTCCACGTCGATTGGGTCGAGGTGCCGCTGGCCGCGTCCACGCTCGCCCCGGCACCCGAGCTGGCCATCGAGGTGCTCCGCCGACGACTCGGTGATCGTGGTCAACAAGGCCGCCGGCGGTCGTGCACCCGGGCACCGGTGCACGGACGCCACCTTCGTGCAGGGGCCTGCCCACCACCCCGAGCTCGGCGATGCGTGGCGAGGCCCACCGGCCCGGCATCGTGCACCGGCTCGACCGCGGGACCTCCGGGTTGCTGGTGGTGGCCCGGACCGAGGACGCCTACCACAGCCTCGTCGCCCAGCTCGCCGGCCACGAGGTGCAGCGTCGCCAGGTTCGGCCCCCGCTCATCATCGCCCCGACGCCACCCACGGGCTGATCGATGTCGCATCGGCGCTCCTCGCCGCCGATCCGACCCGCTGGCGGTGGTGGCCGACGGGCGCAGCGCCCGCACCTGCCACCGGCCGTGCTGCAGCAGGTGGACGAGCCGGAGCTACGCGGTCGCTGGTGGCCTGCGAGCTCGAGACCGGTCGCACCCACCAGATCCGGGTGCACCTGCAGGCCATCGGTCCTGCCGGTGGTGGCCGATGCACCACCCGGCGGCGGGCCATGCCTGCGCTTCGGCCTCGTGAGCGGCCGTTCCTGCACGCCGCGCAGCTGATACCCACCCCGGCACTGGGAGCCGGTGCGCTTCGACGCTGCTGCCCGAGGACTCAGGCAGGCCAAAGCGCACCATCATGCCTGAACCGCCGCCGGTCACCCCGCCCGACGAGACGCCGCCTCGCTAGGACCTCGTTGGGCCAGGCCCGCTGCTGCGGGTCATCTCGGCGATGTCGGCCAGCGAGATCGAGCGAGCAGCTCGCGCATGTATGCCCATGTCCCCCAGGATGGCGAGCAGCACGCACTGGCCCTCGTGGTCGCACGCCCCGTTGGCGTGCGGCTCCCCGAAGTCACCGGCGGCGATGGGGCCGTCGACCGCCCCCACGATCTCCGCCAGCGAGATCTCGGCCGGCGGGCGGGCCAGGATGTAGCCGCCGCCGACGCCCCGCTTGGACCGCACCAGGCCGGCACCCTTGAGGGCGAGCAGGATCTGCTCGAGGTAGGGCTGTGGCAGGCCGGTGCGATCGGCGATGTCGCGCACCGAGTTCGGGCGGCCGTCGTCGGCGTGCAACGCCAGCGACAGCAAGGCCCGGCTGGCGTAGTCACCGCGCGTCGAGACCTTCATGCCGCCATCGTAGGGTCGCACGGCGTGCTCGGCCGCCACCCGCCGCCGCCTGCCGTCACGACTGCCGCCGCACCGCCGGGCCGGCGACGGCAGCGAGGCCGGTCAACGCCGGTAGCGTTGGTGCACGACGACGACGAGCGGGCAAGCTGGAGACGTGGTGACGGCCGAGGCGCAGCGAGACGACCAGGACGAGCAGTACGTACGCCCCGACTACGACGGGGCCTGCATCACCAACCTGGTCCCCGCCCTGCTCGAATGGCCGCAGCCGCCGTCGTGGTTGCCCGCCGAGGCGCACCGCGCCGACCAGGTCGCTGCTGGTGGTGCTGCCGACGGGCTCGGCTGGTGCCAGCTGCAGGAGCACGGGCGACCGGCTGCCCACGCTGCGCTCGCTGGCCGGCGGCCCGATCACCACCGTGGCGCCGTCCACCACCGCCGCCGCCCTCACCTCGATCGCCACCGGCCACCACCCGGCGAGCACGGCGTGGTGGGCTACCGGGTCCGCCTCGACGACGACGTGGTCAACATGCTGCGGTGGACCTCCGAGCGCGGCGACGCCCGCAACGCCCACCCGCCGTCGGTGGTGCAACCCCACGAGGCGTTCTGCGGGCAGCGGCCGGCCATCGTCACCCGGGCGGAGTTCTCCACCACCGGGTTCACCCAGGCGCACCTCGCCGGCGCCCGCTTCCACGGCTACCGGGTGCTGAGCACGTTGGTGGCCCAGGTGGTCGAGCTCGTCCGGGCCGGTGAACCGTTCGTCTACGCCTACTACGAGGGCATCGACAAGGTGGCCCACGAGTACGGCCTGGGTGACTACTACCGGGCCGAGCTACACCGCCGACCACCTGGTGGCCTGGCTGCTCGAGGCAGGAGCGGGCCGGCGGGCACCGGTGCTGGTCGGTCAGGGCCAGACTACGGCCAGGTGGAGACGGGCGACAACGTGATCGCGGAGCCCACAAGCAGGTGCTGGCCACCGCCGGCAGTCGGGGAGGCTGCTTGCTGCGGCCGCATCGCTCGCCGGGGCAAGCCTGCGCTGTACGAATCGGCCCGGCTCCACCACGACGCCCACGCCTGGGTCCCGCACCCGCGATGAGGTGCTCGACGAGCAGGGTTCGGGCTGAAGGTCAGCGAGGAGCTCGTTGTGCGCCTGGGCGACGTGCCTGGCGGCCAAGGGCACTGTCGCTCTACTTATCCGGCGGACACCGGGCCGTTCCGGTTGATCGGGCGGCACGGTCGCCCGCCACCGCGGCAGATGCTCGCGCTGCTGCTGGTCGGTCTGGCGGTGCTGAACGCAACGGGCTGGCTAACGTATTCCCAGACTCGACGCCGAACGCATCTCCTCCTCCTCCCGGAGATCATCGAGGTCCGGAGCTGCTCCGAGGGTGCCGAGCAGACGCACCCACGGAGGTGATCGAGCACCACGAAGATCATGTGTATCGTCTGGCTGACCGCCAGCTGCTGGAGGAAGTGGCGTAACGCCGAGCCTGGACGAGCTCGCGCGACGTACGCGCGACATCTACGACGTCCGGTCCACGAGCTCGCCTCCACGCTGTCGCCGGATCTGCAGGAGGAGCTGGCCCGCCTCACAACGCCGTTCACCGAGGAGGAGGCGCCGTCACCGGCCGAGCTCCGGGTGGCGCAGGCCCAGCTCGTCGGCTGGCTCGAGGGGCCTTCCAGGGCATCCAGCTACGATGTCGCTTCCAGCAGATGATGGCCCGCCAGCAGCTCGAGCAGATGCGCCAGCTGCCCGGCGGCATGCCCGGTCCCGGCGGCCCCATGGGCGCCCCCGGCGCCGGCGACCACCGTCCCGGCACCTACCTCTGAGCCCCCGGCGCTGAGCGCCCCCGCCCCGAGCGGGCGCGTCGGACCGGCCCGGCACGCACGAGGGCGCAGCAAGGGCGCGCCCGCCCGCCACCCTGAGCCGCCGGTCCGCTGATTCGGACCACATCGCTGTCATTCTCCACAGGCTGTGGAGGAGGGCTGCGGGAAAGCCTGCGCACGACCTGTCGGGGCCTGGCTCGAGCCGCCGGGCGGGCGGTGCACCCTGAGCGGAGTCGGGAAACAGGGTGAGGGCGCCTCGCCACAAGTCGTTCACGCACCTGCACGCACACCGAGTACTGGATGATGGCGGCGGCAGCCCGGTGGAAGCGGTGGCGCCGGGGCGCTGGCGACGACGGGCAACTGGCGGTCGGCATCACCGACCACGGGAACATGCATGGGTGCTCGACTTCTACAAGGCGGCCTGCAAGACCGGCATCAAGCCGATCATCGGCACTGAGGCCTACCTCGCCCACGAGCATCAGCCTGAGCGCCCGCGGCGCAGCTCCAAGATGGACGACTCCGGCGGCGACGCTGACGGCGGCAAGAAGCTCTACTACCACCTGACGCTGCTGGCCGAGAACAACACCGGCTACAAGAACCTCATCCAGATCGCCTCGCGGGCGTTCATGGAGGGCTACTACTACAAGCCGCGCGTCGACTGGGAGGTGCTGGCCAACCACAGCGAGGGCCTCATCGCCACCACCGGCTGCCTCGGTGGCCACGTGCTGCAGGCCCTGCTGGCCGGCGACCAGCAGCTGGCGCTGGAACGGGCCGGCCGGCTGCAGGACATCTTCGGGCGCAACAACCTCTTCGTGGAGATCCAGGACCACGGCATCCCCGCCCAGAAGGAGACCAACCCGCAGCTGCTGGAGATCGCCCGCAAGATCGGCGCCCCGCTGCTGGCCACCAACGACAGCCACTACACCCACCAGCACGACAGCGAGGCCCACGACGCGCTGCTGTGCGTGCAGACCGGTGCGCTCATGGCCGACACCGATCGCTTCAAGTTCCACGGCGACCAGCACTACCTCAAGACCGCCGAGGAGATGCGCTACCTGTTCCGCGAGGTCGAGGTGGCCTGCGACAACACGCTGTGGATCGCCGAGCGGGCCAACGTCGAGATCGCGTTCGGTGAGTCCCAGCTGCCCCGCTTCCCGATACCCGAGGGCTTCGAGACCGACACCGACTACCTGCACCACCTCACCTCGAAGGCGCGGGCGGCGCTGGGGCCACCAGCTCGACGACGCGGTGGTCGAACGGTTGGCCTTCGAGCTCAAGGTCATCGCCGACATGGGCTTCAGCTCGTACTTCCTCATCGTGTGGGACCCGATCGACCACGCCCGGCGCAGCGGCATCCGGGTGGGTCCCGGCCGTGGTTCGGCGGCCGGGCGTCGCCTACTGCCTGCGCATCACCGATCTCGACCCGATCCGCTACGACCTGCTCTTCGAGCGCTTCCTCAACCTGTCGCAGCATCTCCATGCCGGACATCGACATGGACTCTGACCTGCTACCGGGACGACATCCGCCATGCGGCGGAGCTACGGACGCGACCACGTGGCCCAGATCGTGACGTTCTGAGATCAAGGCACGGCGGCGGTGCGCGACGCCTCCCGGGTGCTCGGCTACCCGTATGCCATGGGCGACCGGGTGGCCAAGTCGATGCCGCCGCTGATCATGGGCCGCGCACGCCGCTGTACGCCTGCCTCGAGCCCCACCCGAAGTACGAGGACGGCTACAAGATGGCCGCCGAGCTGCGGTGGTCGTGGTCGAGACCGACTTCGACGAAGCGGGTGGTCGACGTGGCCCGCGGCCCGAGGGCCTGCGCCGCCAGGACGGCATCCACGCCGCCGCGGTGGTGATCACCCGCGACGCGCTCACCGAGTACCTGCCCATCCAGCGCAAGCCCGAATCCGGCTCCAACCCAGAGGACGCGCCGGTCGTCACCCAGTACGAGATGCACGGCGTCGAGGAGCTGGGCCTGCTGAAGATGGACTTCCTCGGGTTGCGCAACCTCGACGTCATCAGCGATGCGCTGGCGATGATCAAGCGCGTGCACGGCGTCGACGTGGACATCGACAACGTCGATCTGGAGGATGGGCCCACCTACCAGCTGCTGGCCCGCGGCGACACCATCGGCGTGTTCCAGTTGGAGTCCGGGCCCATGCGGGCGTTGATCCGCTCGATGCAGCCCACCCGCTTGAGGACGTGGCCGCGCTCGTGGCGCCTTCTACCCGGGCCCGATGGCGGCCAACATGCACAACGACTACGCCGACCGGAAGAACAACCGGAAATCGACGGAGTACCTGCACCCCGACGCCGAGGAGATCCTGGGCGACACCTACGGCCTGATGATCTATCAGGAATCGATGATGCGGATCGCGCAGCGATTCGCCGGCTACTCGCTGGCCGAGGCCGACAACCTGCGCAAGGCCTGCGGCAAGAAGATCCGCGAGCTCATCGCCAAGGAGCGCGAGAAGTTCGTCGAGGGCTGTGAGAACACCGGCTACGGGCGTGACCTCGGCACCGCCTGGTTCGACATCATCGAGCCGTTCGCCGATTACGCGTTCAACAAGAGCCACTCCTACGGGTACGGCATTGTCGCCTACCAGACCGCCTACTCAAGGCGAACTACCCCGTCGAGTACCTGTCGTGCCTGTTGACGTCGGTCAAGACGAACCTCGACAAGGCGGCGGTGTACCTGAACGAGTGCCGCACGCTCGGCATCAAGGTCCGGTGTTGCCGGATGAACCGTTCCGAGAGCGACTTCGCCCCCGACGGCGAGGGCAACATCCTGTTCGGTCTGTCGGCGGTGCGGAACGTGGGCGAGAGCCCGTCGAGCTCATCGTCATCGAGCGCGAGGCCAAAGGACCCTTCGGCGATTTCTACGACTTCGCCCAGCGCGTCGACGAGAAGGTGCTCAACAAACGCACGGTTGAATCGTTGATCAAGGCCGGCGGGTTCGACCTGCTCGGCCACCCGCGGCAGGGCCTGCTGGCGGTGTACGAACAGATCATCGATCAGACCATCGCCCGCCGCCGCGAGCACGAGATGGGCGTGCAGACGCTGTTCGGCGCACTCGATGACGGGGGCGGGCCCGTGTTCGACGAGCAAGTGGCCCATCCCCGATCTGGAGCTCGCCAAGCGGCCCAAGCTCGCCTTCGAAAGGAGATGCTCGGCCTCTACGTGTCCGATCACCCCTTGATGGGCTACGAGAAGATCCTGGCCCGCAAGATGGATCAGTTCACTCGGTGACCTGGCCGATCGCGACGACGGCACCCGGGTGGTCATCGGCGGCGTGGTCACCAACCTGGTGCGCAAGTGGACGAAGAAGGGTGAGCTGATGGCCGTGTTCACCCTGGAGGACCTGACCGACTCGGAAATGAGCATGGTCTTCCCCAAGACGATGCAGCTGTTCGGGCACCTGCTCGGCGAGCAGACCAACGACCAGGTGGTGCTGCTGGACGCCCGGGTGGACAAGCGCGACGACCTGCCCAAGCTGATCGTCGGTTCGGTGGAGGTGCTCGATCTGTCCGGGTTCACCGAGAGAGCTGCACCGTTGCGGCTGCGCATGTCACTTCCAACCGGCTCGACCAGCGCCTGCTGGGCGAGCTCAAGACCACCTTGTGGACCACCCGGCGACGCGCCGGTGCTGATCCAGCTGGCCGAGCGCACGGTGCGGTTGCCCGACCAGTACAGCGTCGACACCTCGAACGGCTGGTGGGGCGAGCTGCGGGCGCTGCTCGGCGAGGATTGCGTGGCCGTCTGACGGGGCGGCCCGCTCGAGGGGTGGTGCAGGGCGACCACCGGGCAGCTTGCATCAGGCGGGGGCCAACGGCTGAACTAGTAGGCGTTGTCCAATGCCGATGTTGGGGGCTGTAGCGACGATGGCGACCCTTGTCGTGACCAAGGACTGCACTGCGCTGATGATGCCGACTTGCAGAGATGGCCGAGCTGTGTGGGGGATCAGGCCGGGCGTTCGAGATCGGGACGCTGTCGAAACAGGCCGAGGCGTGGGTGCTGGTCACCATGGCGCGCGACGACGCAGGCGTGCTCACCGGCTATTCGTTCTGCACGCTGGAGCGGATCGGGGACGCCCAGCGTGCTGATCGGCCTGGCGTCGATCTGTGCCGACTCGTCCCGTGAGGAAGTGCTCGACGCCATCATCCGCGACCAGATGCGGCGGGCCGTGCTGGCCTTCCCGACGAGGACGTGCTCGTCGGCTCCCGTCTGGCCGCTCCTCCACGTTCATATGCTCGGCACGTTCAACGACATCATCCCCCGTCCCGGCCACAAGGCCCTCGGGGAGGAGCGGGCCTGGGCCGCCTGGCCAAGCGCTTCGGCATCGGTGATCAGCGCCTACAACGACCGGACGTTCACCGTGCCGAGCACGGGTCGCTGCCGCCGATCTTCGACTACGTGGCGCCCGACCACCACGAGGTCCACACCGAGGTGGCCGCCTTCTTCGCCGAGCTCGACATCGACAACGGCGATGTGCTGATCGGGTTCGGTTGGGCGATGGCCGAGGATCTCGACGCATCGCTGAAGGAAACCGGCCCGTTCTGATCCGCTGAGGGGGGCCCGTCGTGGTCCCGGGGGGAGTGTCGTGGGGGAGATCGAGACGCTGGCCTGGGGGTACGGCCTGCTCGAGGGGCCGCGGGTGGATGCGGAGGACCGCCTCTACTTCGCCGACGTGCCCAACGGCGGGGTGTACTGCCGGCACCCGGACGGCTCCATCGACACGGTCGTGCCCAAACGCCGGGGCGTGGGCGGCATCGCCCTGCACGCCGACGGTGGGCTGGTGGTGTCCGGCCGGGACATCTCCCACGTGCGCGACGGCGTGTCACGCCAGCTGGCCAAGTTCGAGGCGTTGGGCACGAACGACCTGTTCGTCGACGCCGCCGGGCGGGTGGTGGTCGGCACGCTCATGTCCAACCCGTTCGCCCTCGAGGGCGAGCGCACCCCGGGCGACTGCTGGCGCATCGACGCACCCGGCGAGACCACGCTGCTCTACGGGGGCATCGGGCTGACCAACGGCATCGGCTTCTCGCCCGATGGCACGGTGATCTACCACGCCGACACCACGGCCAACGCCATCGTCGCCCACGACGTGGCCGCCGACGGCTCCTGTGGCAACCGCCGAAACCTGGTGCAACGCAAGGGGTTCCAACCCGACGGCCTGGCGGTGGACGAGGCCGGCGTGGTGTGGGTGGCCGAGTTCGGCGGTGGCTGCGTGACCGGTTTCGGCGCCGACGGGTCGGAGGTGGGCCGGGTACCGGTGCCGGCCAAGCAGGTGACCTCGGTGTGCTTCGGCGGAGCTGATCGCCGGGACCTGTACATCGTGACCGCCGACAACACCGAGGACGCGACCCGCCAGGGGACGATCTTCCGCACCCGGGCGGAGGTGCCCGGCGTGGCGGTGCCGCTCGTGCGCATCTGAGGCGGTGGAGCTGGTCGAGGCCGTGCTGGCGCGGCGCATGTGCCGCTCCTTCTCGGACGGCGCCGTGCCGACGGGGACGGTCGACCGGTTGCTGGGCCTGGCGCAGCGGGCGCCGTCGGCCGGCAACACCCAGGGCTGGCAGTGGTTGGTCCTCGACACCCCCGACGATGTGGCGCGCTACTGGGACGTGACCCTGCCGGCGGCGAGGCGGCCCACGTTCCCGTGGCCGGGGCTGTTGCGGGCGCCCGTGCTGGTCGTGCCCTACGCCCGCCCGGCGGCCTACGTGGCCCGCTACGGGGAGGCCGACAAGCTGGCCCGGCCCGCCAGCCCGGCGGGGAGAAGGCGGCGCTGTCCGCAGGGGCGGATGCGGCGGCTGCCGGTGCCGTACTGGTTCGTCGACGCCGGCATGGCGGTGATGACCCTGCTGCTCGGCGCCATCGACGCCGGGCTCGGAGCGTGCCTGTTCGGCCAGTTCGAGCACGAGGCGGCGGTGCGCGAGGCGTTCGGTGTGCCGGAGGGTTTCCGGGCGGTGGGCACCATCGCGCTGGGCGTGCCCGATGGCGCTGACCGTCCGAGCCGCTCCGCCGGTCGTCGTCGACCACCGCTCGAGGACGTGGTGCACCGCGGTGGGTGGCGAGCTGGTCCCGAAGACGAGCGCGGCTGAGCGCTCGCTCCTTCCCGGCCCAGGGTCCACCCCCCCGCCCGCTCGTGGCGAATCGGCGCCGATCCGCTTCGAGTGTGGCTACCCCAGGGGGTAGGTCGGGTCGGATCGCCGATGGCTCAGAGCACGCCGAACAGCACGTAGAGCACGCCCTGGGTCAACAGCTCGAGCTCGTCGACCGCCGCCTGGAACCCGCTGAGGGGCCCGCCCTGGGGATCTCGCACCTCGTCGCGCTCGTCGTCGGTCAGCAACGCCGACGGCTCACGGCCCGCACCCACCCGGGCCAGGTACGCCGCCACCGGCTCGTCGGCGGCCCGCGGTCCCACCTCGAGGGCGCGGCGCAGGAACTCCTTGAGCGTGAACGTCTTGGCGAACGCGTCCGGGGTGAGCACCGCCGCGGCGCGCAGGTGCGCCCGCTCCATGGTCAACACCACGTCGGCGGCGGCCAGCACGTCCGGCACCAGCGTGCGGGAACGGTGCCCCGACGCATCGATGCCCTTGCCCAGCAGCACCGACAGCGTGTTCGGCGCCGCCGGACGGCCGCTCAGGTCCATGATCGACGCCGAGCTCACCCGCACCGGCACGCCGCGCTGATGCGCCGATCTGGCGGTCAACGCCGCGGCCATGGCGGAACGGTTGATGTTGGCGGTGCAGACGTAGAGGATCTCGATCGGCTCATGCTACGGGGCCCATCCCCGCCCACCACGGCGCATCACGGTGCGCCCCGGCCCACCACGGCCCCACCACGGCGCGCCACGGTGCATCAGGGCGCCACGGCGTGGCCCGGGGCGCGAGCCGCGCCCCGAGCAGCCGGTAGCGTGCCCGGCCGTGACCGCCGCCCCCGCTCCGCCCGTCCGGCTCGGCGCGGCCGCGGCGCGGCGCCTGGCGCTCGCTGCGCAGGGCTTCACCGACCCCGCCCCCACCGGCCGCATCGACCGCCGCCACCTGCGCCGCACGTTCGATCGGGTCGGCCTGGTGCAGATCGACTCGGTGAACATCGTCGCCCGCAGCCACGAGCTGCCCGTCTACGCCCGGCTGGGGCCGTACCCACGCGGTGCCGTGCTCGAGGCGGCGGGCCGGGGCGAGCTGTTCGAGTACTGGGGCCACGAGGCCAGCTTCATCCCGGTGGAGCACCACCCGTACCTCCGGCACAAGATGGAGGCGGCCGAGGCCGGCGCCGCCTGGGGCGGGATCGTGCGCTTCGCCCGCGCCAACCCGGGCCTGATCGAGGACGTCCACGCCGAGATCGCCGAGCTCGGCCCCCGCAGCGCCGGCGAGCTGTCGATGAGCACCGGGCGCAAGGGGCCGTGGTGGGGTTGGAACGACGCCAAGCTGGCCACCGAGTGGCTGTTCTGGTGCGGGCGCCTGGCCGCCCGGCGCCGGCCCAGCTTCGAACGCGAGTACGGCCTGCCCACCTGGTTCATCCCCGATGCGGTGCTCGCCACGCCCACCCCGGCGCCCGACGACCAGCGCAAGGCGCTGCTGCTCATCGCCGCCCGCTGCCTCGGGGTGGGCACCGCCAAGGACCTGGCCGACTACCACCGCCTCAACGTCAGCCGCGCCCGCCCGTTGCTCGAGGAGCTGGTGCAGGACGGCCGGCTGCTGGCCGCCGAGGTGGAGGGCTGGCGCCACCGTGCCTACCTGCACCCCGACGCCAGGGTCCCCCGCACGGTGCGGGCCCGGGCGCTGCTCAGCCCGTTCGACTCGTTGGTGTGGGAGCGGGACCGGGCGTTGCGCCTGTTCGGGTTCCACTACCGGCTCGAGTTCTACACGCCGGCGCCTCGGCGCACGTACGGCTACTACGTGATGCCGTTCCTGCTGGGCGACACGATGCCCGCCCGGGTGGACCTCAAGGCCGACCGCAAGGGCCGCCGCTCGCGGTGCTCGGCGCCTTCGCCGAAGCGCGGGGGTGGCCGCCGCCGATGTCGCCGAGCACCGCCGCCGAGCTCCGCTGCTTCGCCGCCTTCCTCGACCTCGACGACGTCACCGTGCGCCCCCACGGTGATCTGGCCGGTCCCCTCGCCGATCGCGTGCAACACAGCCGGTAGCGTCGGGCCCATGAGCGCCTCCCCATCCGCCGTGGCCCGACGCTTCGCCGCCGCGGTCGGTCGCCGGACCGTCGGGCTGCTGCCGGCCGCCGTGCTGAGCCGGGCCGCCACCGGCTCGAACCCCCTCGGCGCGCTCGCCCGGCACAACCTGGGCGGGCGCACCAGCGTGGTGCGGCGAGGGGTGGGCCGGGGCCTGCTGTTCGACCCGGGCGCGTCCAACCCCGAGTACGCGGTGGGCACCAACGAGCCCGCCGTCCAGGACCTCTTCGCCCGCGCCATACGGCCCGGTATGGTCGTGTACGACGTCGGTGCCAACGTCGGGTTCTTCAGCGTGCTCGCCGCCCGGCTGTGCGGGGCCGACGGTGCCGTGTACGCCTTCGAGCCCGACCTCGACAACGCCCGGCTGGCACGCGCCAACCTCGCCGCCAACGATTTCGGCCAGGCGTTGGTCATCGCCCGGGCGGTGGGGCCGCGCAGCGGGGTCAGCACGCTGCAGGTCGCCCGCTACAGCGGCGGCCACGCGCTCGCCGGGGCCGAGGCCCCACCGGACAAGGTGCACGAGGTGCCGGTGGAGACCGTCGCCCTCGACGACTTCATCGCCCAGGACGGCGTGCGCCCGCCCGACTTCGTGAAGATCGACGTCGAAGGCTTCGAACTGCCCGTACTCGAAGGTATGGTCGGGCTGCTCGAGGCCCACCGCCCGGCGCTGCTGGTCGAGCTCGACGACGCCACCCGAGCCGGTCACGACGCCAAGGCCGCCGCCCTGCGGGCCCGCTTGGAGGAGCTCGGCTACCGGGTGAGCGAGCTGGCCGACTCCTACGGCGCCATCGACTGGGTGGTGTCGCACTGGCACGCCACCCCGGTCGGCGCGGCCGAACCGCCCGCCCCCGACGAGGGCGAGGTGGTCGCACCCAACGGCGACCACGGGCCGGCGTAGCGGTCGAGGCCTACAGCGCGGCTCGCCGCACCTTGCCCAGGGCGGTGCGGGGCAGCTCGGTCACGTACTCCACGGCGCGCGGCGCGCAGTAGGCGGGCAGCTCGGCCTTGACCGCCTCCCGGATCGCCTCGAGCGAGGGCGGGCCGGCGCCGTCGCCGTCGCCCGTCGGCACCACCACGGCGGTGACCACGTGGCCCCACTCGGGATCGGGCCGGCCCACCACCGCCACCTCGGCCACACCGGGCACCGTCGCCACCAGCCGCTCGACCGGGTCCGGCCACACGTTCTGCCCGCCGGTGATGATCAGATCCCCCCGGCGGCCGAACACCTCCACGAACCCGGTCGACGGATCGACCCGGCCGCCGTCGCCGGTGGGCAGCCAGCCATCGGCCGTCTTCGGGTCGGTGCCGTCCCGGTAGCCGCGCAGCAGCATCGGCCCCCGCAACTGCAGCTCGCCGTCAACCTCGCGGACCTCCACCCCGGGCAGCGGCCACCCGTCGTAGACCACGCCGCTGCCGGTCTCGGTCAGGCCGTAGGTGCACACCACGTTCGCCGGTCGCTGGGCGGGTGGAGCGGAGCCGCCCAGCACGATGCGCTCGAAGGCGGCGGCGCGCTCGCCCAGGCGCACCAGGGCGGTCGGCACCAGCGACACATGGGTGGCGCCGCTGGCCAGCGCCTCCTCCACGTCGAACCCGTCGGTCACCGTCAGCCGGGTGCCGGCCCACAACGCCCGGCAGACCACGGAGAGGCCGCCGACATGGGCCAGCGGGAGACACGCCAACCAGTGGTGGCGGGCAGGGTCGATACCGAGGTGGACCGACGTGGCCCGAGCGGAGGCGGCCACGGCGTCGTGGGTCAGCACCACCCCCTTCGGCTGCCCGGTGGTGCCGGACGTGGCCAGCACCAGCGCATCGCCCTCCTCGGTCGGGAGCCCCTGCACCCACTGCACCCCCTGGACCCCCGCCGGATCGGCGCCGATTCGCTGCGAGCCGGTTTCGTCGATGACCACGGAGGGCGCCAACGATGCGACCAAGCGGCGTTTGGCGGGAGGTGGGAGCCGCCGGTCGAGCGGGAGCACGGCATCGCCGTCATCCCACGCCCGGCGCAGCGCGTCGACGAACGCCGGACCGCCCGGGAGATCCACTGCCACCAGCTCACGCACGCCCGGAGCCTTCCAACCCGGCCAGCTGCGCGTCCAACTCCGCGGCTGCAGCCACCGGCAACCGGCACGCCGCCCCTCGCACACGTACGCCCAGCCCTCCCGGCGATCGGTCCACAGCGGTGACGGGAACGGCTCGCCCCACGTGAGCACCGCACCGCGGAGCCAGCGCCGGCGGGCCACCGCCACCAGGTCGGGCCGCTCGCCCACGATCACCACCTCCGTCAACGGCTTCGCCGGACGTCCCTGCTCGTCGCACCCGCCGACCAGCTCGATCGCCTCCAGCAGCCGGCCGAACGCGGCCGGTTGGGCCACCGCCAAGGGGGCGTTGCGGGCCAGCACCGCGTCGGCCACCGCGTCGAAGCGCTCCTCGCCGGTGAGCGCCGCCAGCCGCCGCAGGGCCACCGCGGCCGTGGAGGACGCGGCCGGCACCGCGTTGTCGAGCAGTTCCCTGGGCCGGGCGACGAGCGCCTCGGCGTCGCGGCCGGCGGTGAAGAACCCGCCCGAGGGCTCGTCCCAGAACAGCGCCAGCAGGGCGTCGGCGGTCTCGGTGGCGGCGGTGATCCACCGCGCCTGACCCGTCGCCTCGGCCAGGCGGACGAGCGCGTCGACGAGCGCGGCGTGGTCGGCGGCGTAGGCCGGCACCGGGAGGCGCCGCCCACCTGCCAGCTGCGCAACCACCGCCCGTCGGCCCGGCGCAGCTCCTGCAACAGGAACGTGCCGTTGGCGACGGCCGCGGCCAGCCAGTCGGCCCGGTCGAAGGCGGCGGCCGCCTCCGCCAACGAGGACAGGAACAGCGCGTTCCACTCGGTCAGGCACTTGTCGTCGAGGCCGGGGCGCACCCGGCGGGCCCTCGCCGCCAGCAACACGGACCGGGCCTCGTCGATGGCCGGTGGCGGGAGCACCTCGTCGCGGTGGCGACGGCGGTTGAGGATCGACGCCCCTTCGAAGTTGCCCTCCTCGGTCACGTCGTAGAACCGCGCCACCTCGGCGGCGAGGTCGGCGTCGCCCAGCGCATCGCCCAGCTCGCCGGGCCGCCACACGTAGAAGCGGCCCTCGACGCCCTCGGAGTCGGCGTCCTCGGCCGATGCCCAGCCGCCGCCGGGCAGGGCCAGATCCCGCAGGACATACCCGACGGTCTCCTCGACGACCCGGCGGTGGAGCGGCGAGCCGAAGCACCGCCAGCCGTCGAGGTAGGCGCACGAGCAGCGCGTTGTCGTAGAGCATCTTCTCGAAGTGGGGCACCAGCCACTGCCGGTCGGTGCTGTAGCGGGCGAAACCGCCGCCGAGGTGGTCGTACAGGCCGCCGGCGGCCATGGCGTCGAGCCAGGTGCGGGCGGCGGCGCCCACCGACGGTGCTCCCGTCCGCCGGTACCAGCGCAACAGGAACGTCAGCGCCATCGCCTGGGGGAACTTCGGTGCGCCCGCCGGCCCACCCCACTTGCCATCGCACTGACCGACGAGGCGATCGGCGGCGTCGCCCAGCCGGTCCACCCCGACGGCGGCGGGGTGCAACCCTTCGGTGGGGTCCCGGCCGAGTGCGGCGGTGAGCTCCGCGGCGTGGGCGACGAGCTCGTCGCGTTGCTCCCGCCACGCGCCGCTGACCGCCCGGCAGATCTCCAGCAGGGCGGGGGTGCCGTGGCGTCGCACCGGCGGGAAGTAGGTGCCGGCGAAGAACGGTTCCCCGCCGGGGGTGAGGAACACGGTCATCGGCCAGCCGCCGGCGCCGGTCTGCGCCTGGACCGCCTCCATGTACACCGCGTCGACGTCGGGCCGTTCCTCGCGGTCGACCTTGACGTTGACGAACAGCTCGTTGAGCACCTCGGCGGTGGCGGCGTCCTCGAAGCTCTCGTGGGCCATCACGTGGCACCAGTGGCACGACGAGTACCCCACCGAGAGCAGGATGGGCACGTCCCGGCGGCGCGCCTCGGCGAACGCCTCGTCGCCCCAGGGGTACCAGTCGACGGGGTTGTCGGCGTGCTGGCGCAGGTAGGGGCTGCGCGCCGTGGCGAGGCGGTTCATGGCGTCGAGGCTACGAACCCGGGCGCATCCACCGGGTGGGTGGTGCGCCGGTCCCACCGATGCGGGAAATCGCCACGGCGCTGCTCAAGGGCCATCGCGTCGGCGCCGAGAACTCTGTTGTCCCGAGCGGCCAACGCCCACCTCGGACGCAAGGGACACGAGCGCCGCCCGGATTCCCGCCCGCCACCGGGTCGGCGCCAATCGAGAGATGCCCGATCGGAGTCGCCGCCCCGGTCGGGCATCTCGTCGTTTCGGGCGACGCCGGGGCGCCGCGTTCAACCGGTGGGGTGCCCGGGTTCAACCGCCGGGTTGGACGGCGACGGCGCCGAAGCGGCTGTCGCTGATGAACGCCGCCGGCCGCGGGGGGCCCAGCGCGAACCCCTGGCCGATCGTGCACCCGACCGACAGCAGCGCCCGGGTGTGACCGGTGCTGTCGACGCCCTCGGCGACCACGCCCAGCTCCCGGTGGGCGGCGTAGCCGACGGTGGCGCGCACGAAGGCGGCGTGGTCGGGCCGTTGCACCATGCCCGAGACGAAGGACTGGTCGATCTTCACCGTGTCGATGGGTAGCGAGGTGAGGTACTTGCCGTCGGCGAAGCCCGTCCCGTAGTCGTCCACCGCCAGGCGGACGCCGACGTCGAAGGCGAGCTCGGAGAGGATGCGCCGGGCCAGCGCGAAGTTGTCGATCTGCGCCGTCTCGGTCAGCTCGAGGCACAGCCAGTCGGCCTCCATGGCGTGGTCGGCGGTGACGGCCCGCACCAGCGCCGGCAGCCGGCCATCGGCCAGCTCGGTGGCGGACACGTTGATCGACACCCGGAACCCGCGGCGCACCCAGTCGCCCCGGTCGCGCCAGGTGGCGAGGTCGCCGCAGGCGCGCTCGAGCATGCAGGCGGTGAGCTCGCCCACCCGGCGGTGCTGCTCCAGCACGGGGACGAACATGCTGGCCGGTATCACCCCGTGCCCGGGCACGACCCAGCGGGCGAGCGCCTCCACCCCGACCACGTCACCGCTGCGCAGCGACACGATCGGTTGGTAGTGGGGCAGGACCTGGCCGGTGGCGATGGCCTCGAGGATGCGCCACAACGGCACCGCCGTGCCGCCGGGCGGCAGCGGGGGTGTGGGCCGGCCGCGTTGACCGGGCCGGCCGCCGGCCCCCGAGCGCTTCAGGGCGGCGGCGCCGGCGCCGTTGCCGGCGGCCGGGCGACCGTTCGGCGGGCCGGACGGCCCGGGGGCGCGCGCCGGATCACCTCGCCCGTTCCGCCAACCGACCGCCATCGATCTGCCAGGGTATGCCCCGCCGGACGGGCCATGGCGGCCCGGGGCGCTCAGCGCCGGCGCACGCGGGGCGATCCCACCGGAACCCGGGCGGGTCGCAGCGGGAACCACGAACGAAGGGTGAGCAGGCAAGCGGCGGCAGTGAACCCGACGACGATGCCGCGGACATCGGCCTCGAGATCGATCGCCTGATAGGCCCGCACGGTGCTGAACCGCTCCTGTCCCACCTCCAGCAGCCACCCGAACACGAGCAGCGTGGCGGCGGCGCCCATCCGGGTGCTCCAACGTCGCAGGGCGAGCACGGACAGGAACGTCAGCAGCGCGAAGGCCACGAAGTGCAGCCCCCACACGGAGCTGAACGACAGCAACGGCAACCGCCGGACCGACCGGGGCGTTGGCCATCAGCCGGCGGTAACCGCCGGGAACGGCGTCGCTCAGGCCCAACACCGTGACGGCGACGACGACGAGCACGGCGGCCAGCGCGCACACCTGGCGCGCGGACGGCCGGCGCAGCGACGTCACGTCAGGACTCGACCAGGTTGGGTTCGGTCCAGTGCAGCAGGCCCTCGTCGAGCCAACGCTCGGTGATGGCCAACGCCCGCTCGGGCTCGGCGTCGTCGAAGCGGGCCACCACGATCAGCTCGTCGTCGTCGCTGAGGTCCTCCACCACCCGGCCGCCGGCCCGCTCGATCTGGGCCACCGCCTGCTCGGCACCGGTGCCGGGCCAGAAGCCGAGCACGACCTCGTTGTCGAGCACCACCCGGCCGCCGTCGCAGCTGACCATGCGGCCCAGCCGCACCATGCACGGGGCGAGGTCGGCGCGGCGGGCGATCTCGGCGCTGGCGCGCACCAGCCGACCGGCCTTGGGCGCGAACGGGTGGCTGGGGGAGAACTCCAACACGAGGGGGTCTCGCCCGGTGTCGGTCGTCGGGCCGGTGGGCCGGCGGGTCAGATCGATCACCCGATGGTAGTGATGGGAGGCGAGCACGCCGATCAGGCGGTCGGCGGCCTCGGCGTCGAGGTCGACATCGCGCACCACGGCCGCGAGGTTGCGCTGGCGCGCCGGGTCGTAGCCCACCAGCGAACGGCCGACGCGGAAGTACGGCGTGCCGTCCGGCACGACCTCGAAGCACCAGTGACCGCCCCGGCCCCGACCTCGACCGGTCGCGGCGGGAACCGCAGCGCCACCTCGCTCCCGTCACCGCACAGCACGTAGGTGCCGCAGGGGGCGGCGCCCACGAAGCGTCCCCGCAGGCGATGGTCCTCCGCCGGGCGCAGGGCGGCGCTCACCGCCGTCGTCGGGACGCTGCGCCGGTCCGCGGGATCGATCCGCCCACCCGTGCCGTCGTACCCGCTGCCACGGGCGTCGCCGGTGTCGGGTTGCGGCGCCGTCACCGGGATGGCCCGCAGCGGGATCCGCACGTGGTCGCCGTCGGTGAGCCACAGGCGCAGCGCAGCGAGCTGCCGGCGGCCGGCCGCCCTGGGCAGCACGACATCCACGGTGACCAGTCCGGTGGGGCGATCGGGCGCGGCGTCGGTCACTGCGGTGCTCCAGAGGTTGGGACGGGCCTGCTCGGCGGGGTGGTCCGGTTCGAACCCACCCACCAGGTCGGCGGGTCGGGTCCCGGTGCGTGCCCGACGAGGCCCCCCGGTGAGGGCGGGCGGTCCGCCGGTACGAACCGTCCACTACAACGGCGTGGACGCCGCCCGCCTGAAGTCGCGCCCCGGGCGTGTCATCAGATCGCCGTGACGGTGCCGCCGGTCCGGCCGGCGACCGGCTGCAGCCGGAACACCGGGTAGCCGGCCGCCACCGCTCGCAGAGCGTGATCGGGTGCGTCGGGCCCGATCCCGTCGAAGAACGCCCCGACCTCGGCGCGCCAGCGCTGCAGGTAGGCCCGCAGCACGGGCACCTTCTCGGCGTCGGGCAGCTCGACGGCCAGCAGCTCCTCGCGGCGGCGGCCGAGCAGGAGCGCGCACCGCCCGGCGCTGCGGATGTTGCGCACCCACTCGGTGGTGCCCCGCGGCGCCACCAGGTAGCGCTGCCCACCCAGCTCCAGGACGTTGACCGGCGTGCGGCGGGCCCGGCCGCTGCGCCGGCCGGTCACCTCGAGGACCCGCGAGCCCCGCACGCTCAGGCCCAGCCGGGTGAGCCCGGCGACGAGCGGGTTGAGCAGGTGGCGGGTGGGCCGGCCGGGCCGGAGGTACCGATGGGCACCCGGCGCGATGGGTCCCGAGGTCGGGGCGGGTGCAGCGGGTGCAGCGGGTGCGGCGGGTGCAGTGCGTGCGGCGGGCTTGTTCGACGGCATCCTGATCTCCAGTCCGATGCGAGAGCAGTGCTCTCATCTGTGATCAGTGAACACGTAGTCGTCGGCCAAAGTCAAGAGCAGTGCTCTGGAAATGGCGCAGCGATCTGCAAGACTGCGGCCATGACCGTGATCCGCAACGCCCGGGCCCGGGCCCGGGCCGAGGTGCGCGCCGAGATCCTCACCGCCGCCCGCGCCCAGCTGGCCCGAACCGGGGCCGAGGGCATCTCGCTGCGGGCGGTGGCCCGTGAGCTGGGGATGGTGTCCTCGGCGCTCTACCGCTACTTCGGCAGTCGCGACGAACTGCTCACCGCCCTCATCGTCGAGGCCTACGACGAGCTCGGCGAGGTGGCCGAACGGGTGGCCGCCGCCACCGCCGCCGAGCCCGCCGGCCGCCGGTGGGTGGCCGTGGCCCGGGCGGTGCGCGCGTGGGCGGTCGAGCATCCCCACCGGTACGCACTGCTGTTCGGCACCCCGGTGGTGGGCTACGAGGCGCCGGAGCGCACCGTGGGCCCCGGCCCCCGGGTGCCCATCGTGCTGGCCCGCATCGCCATCCCCGCCCCCCGGGCCGACGCGGTCGACCTGGGCCGGCTCGGTGCCGGGGAACCGGTGGTGGGGCCGGCGCTGGCGGCGGATCTGGCCCGGCTGCGCACCGCCCTGGCGGAGCTCGCCCCCGACCTGCTGGCGGCCTCGGGCCCGCCCGACGTGCTGCTGCGCGCCGTGCTGGTGGCCTGGCCCCAGCTGTTCGGCCTCATCAGCTTCGAGCTGTTCGGCCAGCTGCGCGGCGTGGTCGGCGACGGCGACGCGTTTCTGGCCGAGGCGGCTGCCGTGCTGGCCGGGCGGGCCGGGTTGCAGCTCGGCCCCGGCGGCTACGGTTCGCAGCCGTGACCAACCCGTGGGTGCTCGGCGCCCGGCCCCGCACCCTGCCCGCCGCCGTCGTGCCCGTGGTGGTGGGCGCCGCCTGCGCCGTGGGTGCCGATCGCCCGATCACGGTCTGGCGGGGTGGGTTGGCGTTGGTGGTGAGCCTCGCCCTGCAGGTGGGCACCAACTACGCCAACGACTACTCCGACGGCGTGCGGGGCACCGATCACCAGCGCGTCGGGCCGCTGCGGCTGGTGGCCTCGGCCTCGCCGGCAGCGGTGGTGAAGCGGGCGGCCCTGGGCTCGTTCGGGGTGGCGGCGGTGGCCGGTCTCGTGCTGGCCGCCACCACCAGCTGGTGGTTGCTCGCCGTCGGCGCCGCCGCCATCGCCGCCGCGTGGTTCTACACCGGCGGGCCGAAACCCTACGGCTACCTCGGTCTGGGCGAGGTCTTCGTGTTCGTGTTCTTCGGTCTCGTCGCCACCGCCGGCACCACGTTCGTGATGATCGAGCGGCTGACGGGCCTGGCCGTGGCCGCCGCCGTACCGGTCGGTCTGTTGGCGGTGGCGTTGCTGGTGGTCAACAACCTGCGCGACATCCCCACCGGCGCGGTCGCCGGCAAGCGCACGCTCGCCGTGCGCCTGGGCGACCGCCGCACCCGGGTGCTGTACGTCGCGCTGCTGGCGTTGGCGTTCGTCGCCGCGTCGATCACCGCCGGGTGGTTCCTGCGCCCGGCCGCAGTGGTGGCACTCGTGGCCGTGCCGGCCGCCCGCACCCCGGCGCGGGCGGTGCTGGGCGGGGCCGGCGGCCGCGAGCTCATCCCGGTGCTCGGGGCGACGGGGCGCGTGCAGCTGGTCTTCGGCGCCGCCTTCGCCACCGGGTTGTTCATCGCAGGGCTGGGTTGAGCGCGCCGGTCGGCCGTTCGATGCGGCGCCGGCCGAGCTCGATCACCGCCGCACCGGCCAGGGCCACCACCACGAAGGCCAGCCACGCCTGCCGGTAGCCGCCGTGACCGACGAGGTAGCCGAACACCACCGGCCCCACCGCGCCGCCGGCGTAGGTGCCGCTCTGGGTCACCCCGGTGGCCGCGGCCGGCGCCGCCCGGTTGTGGGAGACGACGGCCAGGTTGAAGATCCCCGGCCACGCCCAACCGAAGCCGAAGGCCAGCGCCGTGCCGGCGACGATACCGGTCGGTGTGCCGGTGGCGAGCAGGGCCAGGCCGCTGGAGCCGGTGGCCAGCATGGCGATCACCACCCGGAAGTGGCTGCCCGCCATCGAGTCGGCCCGCCAGCCGGCGAACAGCCGGGAGGACAACCCCAGCAGGCTGCCGGCCGACAGCAGCGCACCGGCCGGCCCCCGGGCGATGCCGGCCTCGACCGCCGTCGAGGTCAGGAACGCCCCGAGGCAGTTGGCCATCGCCGAGCCGAGCCCGGCACCCACGCCGAGGACGAGCAGGCTCGACAGCGCTGCCTCCGGCCGGCCCCGGCGGGCTGCGCCGGGTGGCGCCGCAACGGGCGTGGCCGCCGGTGCTCCCGGCGCCTGCGGCACCAGCAACCCGGCGGCGACGGCGAACGCGGCGGCGCCGGCGAACGCCCAGCGCCAGCCCACCGTCAGCGCCACCGTGGGCACCGCCAGACCGGCCAGCAGCGTGGCCGCCGGGATGGCCGACTGCTTCACCCCGAAGGCCAGACCGTTGCGCCGCGCGTCGACCGCCGCGACGATCAGGGCGTTCGAGCCGGGCTGGGCCAACGAGTTGGCCAACCCACCGAGCGCCAGCCAGACCAGCAGCACGGTGAAGCTCGGTGCGGCGGCGGCGCCGGCCAGGCAACCGGCCGACAGCACCGAGGACAGGCGCATGGCCGCCACCGGACCGATGCGCTCGACCAGCCGGCCGAAGGCGGCGGAGCTGAGCGCCGACACCCCGAAGTAGCCGAACACCACCCAGCCCTGGGCGGACTCCCGTAGGCCGAGGTCGTCGCGGATCTGCACCGCCAGCCCGCCGAGGAGGAACACGGGCAGCACGCCGGCGGTGGAGGTGGCGATGACCGAGGCGAACACGCGGCGCGGCACGGCGGCACGCTAGCGGCCCGGTCTGCTGCGCCGGCGCCGCGCCCGCACCGCGCCGGCTGGCCATCACGAGGTGCGGCTGGCGAGCGCCGGGGCGGGCGGCACGGCCACGTCGGTCAGCGCCTCTTGGCCGGGCGCCTTGTACGCGGCGGCCACCGTGCGCTGGCTGCTGAGCCCCTGGGCCACCGCGATCGGCACCGTGCCCACGATGGCCTCGATGTCGCAGCCGAACGCCCACTGCTGATCGGTGGGCGCGGTCCGCTCGGTCACCAGCACGGCGGCGGCGTTGATGGCCGCGGGATCGAGCTCGAGCGCGGCCCGCACCGCTTCCAGTTGGCCGGTGCGGTCGCCGGCGTCGATGCCCAGCTCACGCTCGAGGGCATCCACGGTGCGGGCGTCGGTGAGGTCGAGCACGATCTCGGTCTCGTAGCGGTGCAGCCCCGGCAACGTCGTGGCGGTGGCGCTCATGGCCCCCGCCCGCAGCGCGTCGGGCAGCGTGAGCTCGAGCCCGGCGCGATCCACGTCGGTGATGGTCTGGGTGCAGGACACCAGCCGGCCCTCGACCAGATCGACGGTGAGCTCGACCGTGGTGTGCAGACCGGCCTGCACCGAGCCGGCCAGCACCACCTGGCCCTCGGCGGAGACCTCCACCGCCGAGGTCTGGATGATGGTGACGGTGCCGTCGTCGTTGCGTCGCACCGCCGCCTCGGTGGTGCTCGACCCACCGGCCAGCGCGGTGAGCTCGGCCAGCCCCAGCGACGCGCCCGCCTCCAGCACCTCGCCGAGGGCCAGCTGCTCGGTGCGCTCGTCGGGGGTGGGTGCGCCCAGACCGAAGTGGCCCAACCCGCCGGGGTTGACCAGCACCGTGTAGCGGTTGACCTCGAGCCAGGCATCGGCTGCTTCCTCGTCGGGGAACAGCCACGACTCCGTGGTCCCGGCGCCGAAGCGGGTCGACGCCGCGGCGCCGAGGGACCCGTCGACCAGCACCACGCCATCGGCCTTGACCCGGCAGGCGAGCCCGGCGCCCGGACCGACGGCGGCCGACACGTCGCCCACCTTGGTGACCCGGACGCTGCCGTCGCTGCGCACCTCGCGGACCAGCCGCACGCCGACGTCGCCCACGACGGCCACGCGCACCTCCTCGGTCTGCGAGCGCACGACGAACGGGGGCGGCCCGGCGTCGGTGACGAAGACGGCCACCGCGGCCGCCCGGACCGCACCGGCGGCATCGAGCACCGACATCGCCAGTCGCCGGGCGGCGAGGCGGGCGGCGGGTCCACCGGCCAGGCCCGGCAGCGCAGCCCGCAGGTCGGTCGTGCTGCCCGCCACCCGGAAGCGCAGCGCCGCCGCATCGCACCCGTCGGCGAGGCCCCCGATCCGTTGCCGCTGCGCCGCCAGCTCCGCGTCCAGCGTCGGTCGGGGGCCGAGCAGGGTGCCGTTCGTGGACCAGGCGGCCTCGATGGCCGCCTCCAACGTCCGCAACGTCGGCAGGAGCTCGGCGTCGGTCGCGCGCAGCGCCCGGGCGAGCGCCTCGAGGTCGTCGACGGCGGCGTTGACCAGGATCGAGCTCATGCCGGGACCCCGGTCGCCCGCGCGGCGGCGTGCGCCTCGTCGCGGGCCAGCTCCAGCTCGTAGGTCTCCTGCAGGGCGAGCCGTCGGGCCTGCTCGGTGCGGGCTGCGTCGCCGGCGGCGACCGCCTGGGCGGCCAGTGCCAGGCAGCGCTCGATCAGGTCCCCGTCGACCGCGCCGGCTCGCAGCACCGCGTCGGCCAGGTCCTCGGCGTAGGGCCCGGCGCAGTACCGCAGGTGCTGGGAGGCGGTGCGCAGACGCTCGGCCGCCGCCCGCTCGACGGCGGCCGCGGCGGCGGTGGCCGCCTGCTGGAGTGCGAACAGCGCGGCGTGATCAACGGCGACCTCGTCGTAGAACCAAGGCAGTGACATGGTCGTAAAATGCATGAAACATCACGAAAGATGCAACACGGGCCGGCAAGGATCCGCGGCTGGCCGGTGATCGCGCTCCGGTCGAGCTCAAACGACGAGCGCCGCTCGCGCTGAACGCAGCGCTAGCCGGGCGCAGGGTGGGCGTCGAGCCAGGCCACGATGAGCTCGGTGGCGGCGGCCGGCTGTTCCAGGTGCGCGGTGTGGCCCGCGCCCGCCACCAGCGCCACGGTCGAGCTGGGGGCCAGCTCGCTGATGCGGCGGGCGATGGCGGCGAACTTGTGGTCCTCGGCCCCGGCGAGCGCGAGCACCGCCATCGGCAACGACGGCAGGTGCTCCCACAGCGGTTCCTGGTTGCCGGTGCCACAGTGGCGCAGGCTGGCCGCCAAGCCCTCGGGCCGGTTGC
Organism: Acidimicrobiales bacterium; assembly: GCA_041394365.1. Taxonomy (GTDB): domain Bacteria; phylum Actinomycetota; class Acidimicrobiia; order Acidimicrobiales; family CAIXPF01; genus CAIXPF01. Next base: position 133,524 of record JAWKIM010000013.1, on the reverse strand, counting down.
GCAGCCGTTCCGGTCGGGCTTGCGCGGCCGGGCTCAGCCCCGCGAAGAGCGGCAGGGCGAGCCACTCGTCGAGGAAGCGCGCCAACCCGATGTCCAGCAGCCGAGCCGCCAGTTTCGAGTCGGCCGCCCGGCGGGTGGCGCGCGCCGCGGCGTCGGGCAAACCAGGGGTGGCGCCGATCAGCACCAGGCGCTCGACCAGGTCCGGGCGGGTGCAGGCGAGCTGGAGGCAGAGCCGGCCGCCCATCGAGTAGCCCACGTAGGTCCCGCGGCCCCCGGCCTGCCCGAGCAGCGCGGCCGCTTCGGCGAACCCGGCGGCGTCGTGGTGGGGCGGGCTGTCGCCATGGCCGGGGGCGTCGACGGCGAGCACCCGCCGGTGGGCGGCCAGGGCCGGCAGCAACGGCCCCCAACAACGGGCGTTCTGGCTGAAGCCGTGCACCAGCACGATCGTCTCTCCGGCCGGACCACCGTGCTCTTCCACCGCCAGTGCCACCCCGGCATTCCACCACGCGCCGTGGCCTCGTGCCGGGAGGCCACCGTTGGCTCAGCGTGGCCGGTGCGGGTCGAAACCGAAGAGCCGGTAGATCGGGTTGGCGCCGAAGGTGGGCAGCATGCCCGGTGTCGTCGTCGGGCGACCGGAGGAGCCGGTCGAGAAGGGCCCGGTGGGGCCGGTGGGGGCCGGCGCCACGGGTTCCGCGGTGGCGGCCGGTGTGGGCGGACCGGCCGGCGCCGGGGACGGCGATGCTTCGGGCCGGTGGCCGCTCAGGTCGACGACCACCGCGTCGCGGGGCCGGAACTCGTCGAAGCTCGGCCCGATCCCGGTCCCGTCGCCTTCGGCCGGCCGGCCGTCGCCGGCGACGTCGTCCGCCGTCAGATCGATGGCCGGCTCCGGATCCTGCCGCGCATCGGGCGGCTCGATGACCGCAGACGCAGACGGCGCCGGATCGCCATCGCCGGCCGTCGTGCTGGTGTCCGTGGGCTCGGTGTCCGTGGGAGCGGTGTCCGCGGGCGCGGTGTCCGTGGGCTCGGTGTCGGTGAGCAGCGCAGCGTGCTCGGGGGCGTCGGGCGCATCGGGGTCGGTGGTGGTCGGCGCGGGCAGCAGCACATGGCCTCCGGCCGAGCGGGCCACGATGACGCCGGCGTCGGCCTGCAGCGACTCGAGCAGTTCGCCGACCGATTGGTAGCCGGCGCTCTCCAGCGAGAAGCCCGGGAACGCCGTGCGCAGCAGGTCGCCCACCTCTTGGAGGCTGACGCCGCCCGAGCCGGCCCCGGCGACCGCACCCGCCACGAGCTGCACGACACCCTCGCGCGTCGGGCGGGTCCCGTTGGGCGACTCCGCCGCCGCCCGGCCCGCAACCGGTTGCACGGCGGCGTCGCCGTGCAACGGCCGTGTGGCCACCGGCGCGGTGGGGGGAGGCGTCCGGCGGGCCTCGACCGCGTCGGCGACGACCGTGGGCGGCTCCCGGTCGGGGGCGGACGCCGCCGTTGGGCCGTCGGGTGCCGGGGCGGGCTGCGCCGCATCGATCGTGTCGGGCCCGGGTGTCGCCGGCGCGGTGTCGCCAGGGGGATCGGCGTCGTCAGGGGGATCGGCGTCGCCAGGGGGAGCGGCAGCGATCGCCGGCACGGTGGCGTCGGTGACCGCGTCCACCGCCTCCACGGGCTCCACCGCCTCGGCAGCGGGCGGGTCGCTGGGCGCGTCGTCGCCGGGGGCCGGCTCGGTGGCCGGTTCCCGGGCGGGAGGCGTGGACCGTTGCGCTCCGGCGCGAGCGGCCGGCGCCAGCTCGGTGAAGGGGTCGAACCACCGGCCGCCGTTGGGCAGGTCGTAGAGGTTGGTGCGGGGCAGCGCGACGGGGAACAGGCCGGGCACGTCCTCGGCGTCGATGAAGCCGATCTCGGCGTGCGCGCTGGCCAGGAACTCCCGCTCGCGGAACCCGAGCACGGTGACCGCGACGTCGCGGGCCGACAGGTGCTGCAGCAGGGGGCCGAACGCCTTGGCGTCGTGGGAGGCCACGATCACCTCCACGAGCGAGCCCTGGCGGAACCGGCGCTCGATGTGGCGGATCATCTCGGAGTCGATGTCGTCGTTGCGGCGGTGCTTGGGCTTGACGAAGACCGCCCACCCCCAGGTGCGCAGGTTGGCCACCCAGCGGGCCAGCGGGCCCTCCTGGCCGCTGCCGACGTTGGCGAACACACACGCCTCGAGGCGGTCACCGGGATCGCCGCGATCGGCGAACCAGGCCGCCAGGGCGTCCATGCGGGGCCGGGTGGCCGCCGTCGCCTTCGCCCCGATCGCCTCTGCGAGGCACATGTCCATGTTCGGGGCGTCCCACACCAGCATCCGCCGGGGAACCCCGTTCGTCGTCGTCGCCCTGCCCACCTGCTCGCCCGCCGCCCAATCTGCACGCCGCCCGCTGCGGCACGACTACGAGCCCGGTGCTGCGTGGCGCCACCACGGAGCGGACCGTGCTCGGATCCTGGCCAATGCTACCGGCGTACGGGAGCTGCGCCCCAGGCGAACAGCAGACGATCGTCTTGCGGGGCGGATGGCCGGGGCGCCCGGCCGGCCGAGGGCACCGCCGGGTGCCGGCGGCGTGGGGCGCTCAGGTGCTCAGGTGCTCAGCGCCGGCTGCGACGCACGACGGCGGGCTGCCGCCCCTTGCCGGGGAGCCAGAACGCCATCAGCAACAGGGCGATGACCACCCACACCACCCACAGGCTGGGCAGGCGGCTGGGGTGAAGCTCCACGCCGATGCGCTGGTCGGAACCCCACAGCTGCAGCGTGATCGTGGTCCCGCCGTTGGAACCGGCACCGACGCGCACCGCTTCGATCTCCTCGATGAAGAACAGGGGCTTGCTGAGCTCCTCCACCGCCGGCCTGGTGACGGGGGTGGTGGCCTGCGTGCGTGGCTGTTCGGTGGTCGGGGGGGCGACGGCGGTGGTGGTGGGGATCGGTGCGAGCGCCGGCTGGGTGGTCGCCGTGGTCGACGACGGGTTGGCGTCGAGGCGCTCGGCTCCGGTCGCCCCCGGGGCCAGCGGCTGGTCCTTCGAAACCGATGCCGTGTCGATGGAGCCGCGCTGGGTCACCGCGGTGGTGGCGGACGGCGGCCTGGCCGTGGTCGGGACCGAGATGGTGGCGGGCGGGGGGAGCATGCCGCCGTCGTCGTCGCCGATGCCGCCGATTGGTGCGACGACGGTGACCGAGGCGCCGTCGAGGTAGTCGGGCGTCGTCGTCTGGGACGTGGTGCTGGCCCGGGTGGTCGTGGTCGCCGGCGGGCGGGTCGTCGTGGTGGCGGTGGTCGTGGCCGTGGTCGTGCTCGGTGCGGGCGCAGTGGTCGGCACTGCGGTGGTGGGGCTGCCCGAGGCAGCGGTGGTCGAGGGGACCGTGGCCACGCCGAAGTCATCGACGGTGGTGCTCGTCGGCGAGGTCGTCGGTGGTGTCGTCGCCGTGGTGGGTGGTGCGGTGGTGGGTGGTGCGGTGGTGGGTGGTGTTGTGGGGGCCCCACCGCCGCCCGGGTCGACGACGCCGCCGCCCTCGGTGCTGCTGCCACCGGCGGCGCCGCCCGTGGCGTTGGCGTTGGCGGAGACCGCCTCGGTTGCGGCAGTGTCGACGGCATCGGCCGACGCATCGGCGAGGGACACGTCGAGGCCGAGGGACACGCAGAACAGCACGCCGGCAGCCGCCGCGGCACCGATGGCCCGCCGGCTCCGGAGCACCCTCCGGAGGGACGAGGTCATGAGCCAAGGGCTCCCGGGGCCGCGAACACGGGGAGGAAGCTAGTGGACCCTCCCCGTCGCCGTCTCCGCGCTAACCCCGATCGAGCCGTTGCAAGTCGGTGACGAAGGGATGCTGCCCAGCTGGAACTGTGCTCACTTTTCGAGGGGCCTCCGGCACCGAAAATCACGAGAGACGATGAGAGCGCTGAGATGAGCAACCATGCGACCGCGATGTGCGCGGTGTTTGTTGACGAACTCGTGCGGTTCGGCGTGCGGTTCGCCTTCGTCGCACCGGGCTCGCGGTCCACGCCGCTGGCCTTGGCGCTGGCCGCGCGGGCCGAGCTGCACACCGAGGTGGTGCTCGATGAGCGGTCGGCGGCGTTCATGGCCCTCGGGGTCGGTGCGGCGACCGGTCTGCCTGCCGTCGTGCTCACCACGTCCGGGACGGCCACCACCCACCTGCACGGCGCGGTGGCCGAGGCCGACCTGGCCGAGGTGCCGCTGCTGGTCTGCACCGCCGATCGGCCGCCGGAGCTGCACGGCGTGGGTGCGGCGCAGACCATCGACCAACGGGGGTTGTTCGGTCCGGCGGTGCGGGCCGAGCTCGATCTCGGGGTGCCGGATGAGGCCAACCGTGGCGCCTGGCGGTCGCTGGCCGCCCGGGCGGCGGCGGAGACGATCGGCCGGCGACCCGGTCCGGTGCAGGTCAACCTGGCTTTTCGCGAGCCCCTGGTCGGCTCGCCGGCGCCCCAACCGGTCGGGCGGGCCGACGGTGCGGCGTGGCACCGGCGCATCGTCGGTGCCGATGGCCCACCCCCGGCCGTGGCAGCTGAACTGGCCCGGGCCTGGGCCGGGCGGCGCGGCGTGCTGGTGGTGGGCGACGGGCTGTCGGCCGCCGCGGGCGCCGCACCCGTCGCCGCCACGGCGGACCGCGCCGCGCTCGATCGAACGGCGGCGGCGGCTGACGGCGTGGCGGCGGTGCTGGCCCTGGCCCACCGCCTGGGTTGGCCGGTGCTGGCGGACCACCGCAGCGGGTGCCGGATCGACGATCCCGCCGTCGTCGCCCATGCCGATGCGCTGCTGCGACACCCGCCCACGGCGGCGGCGCTGCGGCCGGAGGTGGTCGTCTCGCTCGGTGCTCCGCCGGCGTCGAAGGTGGTGGGCCAATGGCTCGCAGGGGCATGTCGCGGCGGCGAAGATGACGGATGCGACGAACCTGTTGCGACGTGGGTGGTGGTCAACCGTGCTGGGTCGTGGTGGGATCCCGATCGGCTCGCCGCCCTGATCGTCGAGTCATCACCTGGTGCGTTCGCTCAGGCACTTCTCGACGCTTTCGTTCTCGTCGGGGAGGTTCTTCCGGCGCCGCCTCGCAGCGAATCGGCGCCGATTCGCTGCGAGCCCCGGACGCCTGGATGGACGCGTGGCGCTCAGCCGATGACCTCGCGTCGTCGGCCATCGAGGCGGCGCTGCAAGACGACGGGGCGCGACCACCGAGCGAGCCATCCGTCGCCCGTCTGGTGCTCGAACGGGCCAGGCGCCACGGCGCGGGGCCTTGGTGGTGTCCTCGTCGATGCCCGTGCGCGATCTCGAGTGGTACGGCGGTCGCCTACCCGCCGAGGCCGCGCCGTTGCGGGTGCTGGCCAACCGCGGGGCCAACGGGATCGATGGGGTCGTGGCCACCGCGTTGGGGGCCGCCTGCGCGGCGTGGCCCCGACCGGTGTGGCTGCTCATCGGCGACCTCGCCCTGCTGCATGACAGCACGTCGCTGCTCAACGCCGTCCACCGGCGGGCCCGCGTGCGCCTGGTGGTGGTCGACAACGGCGGCGGCGGGATCTTCTCGTTCCTGCCGCAGGCCGCCCAGGTGGCACCGGACCGATTCGAGCAGCTGTTCGGGACCACCCAGCGCGTGGCCGTGGAGGCGCTGCTCGCCGCGCATGGCATCTCGACGAGCTCGGTGGCCGCCGGCGCCGACCTGCCCGCCGTCGACGGGTTGGCGGCCGTCGACGAACCGCTGGCCGCGGTCGTCGTCCACGTGGTGGATCGCTCGACCAACGTCGAGGTGCACGATCGGGTCCACCGCGGTGGCGCGGGCGCTGGAGCGGTGACCGCTCGCGGCGGGGCGACCGAGCGGACCTGGTCGATCCGGGGCCGGTCAGCCCGCCGGCGGGGTGAAGCGGCGCGGGCCCTCGACCGGTCCCGTCTGGTGGTTCGGGTGCAACGGTGCCGAGTGCACCGGCGAGCCCTGCCACGGTGCCGTCGGCGGTGCCGGGGGTGCGGGTGGCAGCGGCGCCCCGGCGGGGCCCCGTCGGTGGCGGCGTCGCTGTCGGTGCGGCCGCCGGCGCCGGGAGCGGGTCAGCGGGGCCGGCCGTCGGGCGGTACTGGCCGAACGGGGCGAGCTCGGGCTCGTGCTCGGTGAGGTCGATCGCAGCGGGTGGCGCCGTTGCCGGGGAGGCGGTGCGGACGGCGGCGTGGCCGTGCCGGCGAGCAGCACGGCGAGGGTCGGCGGGGTGTTCGTCGCCGGTGCGATCGGTGCCGGCGGCGCGGCCACGGGATCGAACGGCGCAGCCACGGGGTCGAACGGCGCAGCCACTGGATCGAACGGCGGGGCGGCCGGCGCCGGTGCCGCGGCGAGCGGTTCGAGGGCCGGGATCGGTGCGACGAGCGGCTCGACGACGCCGGCCGGCGGCACGGGGGCCGGTGGCGCAGGGGCCGGTACCTCGACGAAGGCCGGGGCGGCGACGGCCGCTTCGACGAACACCGGGGAGGCCACCGGGGCGCCGGCGGGCGGTGCCGGTTCGGCCGCGGGCGCCGGCGCGGGTTCGACCACCGCCTCCGGCGCGGGATCGACCACGGGGACCGGAGCGGGATCGGCCATGGATGGAGGCACCGGCGCCGGCTGCCGGTCGGCGGCGGGAAGCGCGGCGGTCGGCGCAGGCGCAGCCGTCGAGGGGCTCGTCGGCGGGCGCTGCCGTCGGGTCGGGCACGCCGCGGCCGGAGGCCTCCTCGACGACGGCGGGTTGGCCTCGGTGGCGGCCGGTTCGGTGGTGGACGGTGTCGTGTCGGTCGGTGCGGAGTTCTCCGGTGCGGTGCTGGCCGGTGCGGTGTCGGCGAGCACGGTGTCGCCCGGTGCCGTCGATGCGGGCAGCGCCGCCTCCGGAGCGCCGCGCCCGGCGCGATCATCGGCCCGAGGCCACCGCTGCCGAGGGCGGCGGTCGAGGAGCGCTGACCGAAGCTGAAGACCGACAACGGCGCCCGCCCCGGCGGTGCCGGTCGGCGCAGCGGCGGCAGGGTGCGCCCGTCGATGGGCAGGTCGTAGAGGTTCGTCCGGGGCAGCGGGTCGCCGTAGAGCCCGTCCACGTCCTCGATGTCGATGAAGCGGATGCCGCCGCGCCCACAGGCGAAGCCGACCTGCTCGCGGAACCCGATGAAAGTCACCTCGATCCCGGCTCCGGCCAGCGCATCGAGCGCGGGCCCGAAGGCGGTCTCAGTCGTGGCTGGCGATGATCACCTCTGCCGCAGCCTGCCGCCGCGGCGGAACCCGTCGATCATCGCCCACATCGGTTCGCTGAGGGGATCGGTGGCGTCGGCCGGCCCGCCGCCGTCGGCGCCCTGCGCCGGGTCGCGCCGCACGTGCACGGCGAAGCCCTGCTCCCGGATGGTGGTCACGCGGGCTGCGGTGGCCACCTCGTCGCCCGGTCTGACCACGGTGAACAGGCAGGCCTCCGGCTGCTCACCAGGGCCGCAGCGGGCGGCCAGCCACCGATAGAGCCGGTCGAGGTCGGCGTGGCGGTCATCGGCCACCTCCGCCACCAGGACCCGGTCCCGGGTCCGCCGAACGTCCGGATCGTCCCAGACCAGCAGACGCACCGCCACGTCGCCCATCACGCCTCCCGCCATCTCCGCCGACCGCCGCGCCGCGAGCGGCGCTCCCGCACGAGGCGGTCTGGCGCTCAGCCTACGGTCTCGGCTCGGTTGCCACGCCGTCCGGCACCATCGCCGTCCGGCACCGGCCGGGCGGCGAAGCCCCAACGAAGGGCGCTCAGCCGGTGGGGACCCGTTGGAACGCCTCGGCCAGCCGGCCCGCAGGCCAACCGGCGCGACCCCGCCTGGGCCTGTGCCCACGTCACCAGCCGCTCCCGGAACGCCTGCTGCTCGTGGTGGGAGACCTGCGAGGCGTGGCAGGCCAGGGCGGCGAGCTTGCGCTCGAACGTCTCGGTGATGTCGACCCAGGTGTCCACCGTGGGGCTGCCGGACAGCCAGACCTCCTGCACCGTGTGCTCGGCGTGGCCCTCGTCGAGCAGCTCCGGGTGGGCGAAGGGGTTGCAGGCATCGGGATAGACGGCGCACAGCGCCGCCTCGCCCACGGCCAGGTGGTCGGGGTGGCCGGCGAAGATCGGGAGAAGTCCGCACCGGCGACTGGGTGGCCACACAGGTCGGTCGCACCTGGCGGATGACGCGGGAGATGTCGCGCCGTAGCTCGAGGGTGACCGTGACCCGGCCGTCGGGGTAGCCGAGGAAGCGCACGTCGTGCACGCCCAGCTCGGCGGCGGCGGCGCGCTGCTCGCGCTGGCGGAGCTGGGCCATGTCGGCCCGCGAGATCGACGGGTCGAAGCCGCCGGCATCGCCGTTGGTCACGATGCAGTAGGCCACCTCGATGCCGGCCGACGTCCACGCCGCCACGCTGCCGCCCATGCCGAAGTCGACGTCGTCGGGGTGGGCCGTCACCACGAGCACCGGCCCGGGTGGCAGCGCCGGTGGGGCGCCGCCACCGGAACGGGCCGGATCGGGGGCGGTCGCCGCGCCGTCGGCGGGCGGGAAGGGCTCGGTGCTGCTCACCCGTCCAACCTAGGCCCGCTGCTCCTTGCGGCCGCAACGTCACTTCGCGGCAGGGCCTGAACCGTGACGCCGGGGCATTCGCCGGGGGTGCCGGCCGGGGGCCGGGAATCGGTCCGCCACCGGACCGCGGTCTCCTATGGTCGGACCAGCGCGCCCAGGATGGCGGCGAACTTGGCCTGCGTCTCGGCCAGCTCGGTCGCCGGTTCGGAGTCGGCCACGATGCCGTTGCCGGCGTAGACACGGGCCACCCGGCCGTCGAGCTCGGCCGAGCGGATGCCCACCGCCCACTCGCCATCGCCATGGGCGTCGACCCACCCCACGGCACCGGCGTAGCGCCGACGGTCCAGCTGCTCGATCTCGCGCTGCACGGCCAGGGCGGCCGCTCGGGGGTCGCCGCCCACCGCCGGCGTGGGGTGCAGCCGGTGGACCAGCTCCAGCACCGACGGCTCGGGCCGCGACAGCCGGCCCTCGACCAGCGTCGCCAGGTGCTGCACGTTGGCCACCGCCACCACCGAGGGCTCAGGCTCGGCGTCGAGGAACGAGCAGTAGGGCAGCAGCGTGTCGTGGACCATGTCGATGGTCAGGCTGTGCTCGTGGCGGTAGTTGGCGTTGGCCAGCAGGGCGGCGGCGAGCTTGGCGTCGGCGGCCGGATCACCCAGCCGCGGGGCGGTGCCGGCCATGGGGTGGGCGCGCACCACATCGCCCCGCCGCGACACCAACAGCTCGGGGCTGGCGCACAGGAAGCCGTCGATGAAGCTGACGTAGCAGGTGGGGTAGGTGGCCCGCAGGCGTCGCAGCGCCGGTCGGGGATCGAGGTCGCGGTCGGCGGTGACCACCACCTCGCGAGCCAGGACGACCTTGCGCAGCTCCCCGGCCCGGATGCGGGCGGTGGCCACGGCCACGAGCTGCATCCACCAGGCCGGGTCGTGGGCGGCGGCCACGTCGTAGCGCGACGGTAGCGGCAGCTCCGGTGGTGCGGTGACGGCCGGCGGCTGGGGACCGGTCGGTCCGGCCGCGCTGTCGGTGGCGGGCGCGATGGTCACCGCCCAGCGGGAGCCGTCGGCCTGGCGGTGCAGCTGCACGGCCGGCACCACCAGGCGGGCGGGGGCCTCGGGGTCGTAGGGCAGCGCCCCGAAGGCCACCGGGGCCGGTGCGTTCGGCTCGCCCTCCCGTACCATACCGTTTAGTACGGCCGAGGTGGCGGCGGCCAGGCCTTCTCGTTCGCCGGCGCCGCACTCGATGGTGGCGGCCACCCCGACGCCGGCCAGGCCGGTGCCGTTGCGGGTGATGACCATACCGGACGGTCCGGCCAGGCTGACCAGATCGACGTCGTCGTCCACCCGGAAGGCCCGGGCCCGCAGCGGTGCCGCGACGTTCATCGGGCGCGGGTGGCCACGATCAGCTGGGCGATACCGGTGGACAGCTGGTGGCGCTGCACGTCGTCGAACCCGGCGGTGCGCAGCTGCTCCAGCAGCTCTGCGGTGGGCGGCAGGTAGGCGACCGACCGGGGCAGGTACTGGTAGGCGGCCCGGTCGGACAGGCGGCCACCGATGAACGGCACCACCTTGCCGAAGTAGACGCCGTGGCCCATCGCCAGCACCCGGTTGCGGGGGGCGCTCACCTCGAGCAGCGCCACCCGGCCGCCGGGGCGCAGCACCCGGGCGCACTCGGCGAAGAACGGCGGCAGCGCCTCCAGGTTGCGCAGGGCGAAGCCGCAGGTGATGCCGTCGAGGCTGCCGTCGGGCACCGGCAGGCGCAGGATGTCGGCCTGGGCCAGCGGGACGCTGGTGCGGGCGTGGGCGAGCATGCCGTAGGAGAGGTCGAAGCCGACCGCCCGCAGCCCGGCGGCGACGAGGTCGCGGCACAGGTCGCCGGTGCCGCAGGCCAGGTCGGCCACCAGCGAGCGCGGTGGCAGCGCCAGCTCGCGCACGGTGCGCTTGCGCCAGGCGACGTCCATGCGGAACGTCATCACCCGGTTGACCAGGTCGTAGCGGGGGGCGATGCGATCGAACATGGAGCGCACCGCCGCCACCTTGGCCTCGCCGGTGGGCAGCGGGTCGCCGCCGGACGGCACGGCCCCGCCGGCGGGTCCGGCACCGCTGCGGGGCGCGGTCCGGTCGTTCACTCGCTCTGCTCCGTCATGCGGGGCCGATGGTAGGCAGGCGCCCGGGGCTACGGCGCATCCCGCCGGCCGGCGTCGCCGTTGGGTTTCGGCTGCCCGTCGGGCATCGGGTCGCTGCTTGCGCAGCCGGCTCACCGCCGCCCGGTAGTCGGGCTTGCCGGTGGTGGGGTGCGCAGGTGCTCGACCACCGCCACGTGGCGGGGAGCTTTGAAGCGGGCCAGCGACGAGCGGCAGTAACGGGCCAGCTGGGGCTGACTGACAGCGAGGCGCCCGGCGCCAGCTTGACCAGCACGCCGACCACCTCGCCGGTGGCGGGCATCGGGCACACCCACCACCATGGCGTCGGCCACCGCCGGATGGGTGCGCACCACCGACTCCACCCGAGGGCGTCGACCTTCTCTGCCCCCGGAGTCTACGGTGGTGCGCTCGCCCCGGCCGACCAGCTCGATGCTGCCGTCGGGCGCCAGCGGCCCAGATCACCGGTGAGCGCCCAGACGACCGGCGATCACCGGGAACGTGACCGCCGTGCGCGTCGGGTCGTTGCGGTAGCCGAGCGGGATGTGCCCGCACCGGCCGACCGGCCCAGCTCGTCGCTGTCGCTCGAGCACCACGCCGTCGAAGCCGATCAGGCCGGTGTCGGGGTCGGGCCGGAACGTGCGGATCAGCGCCCGAGGCCCCGGGCACGTGGATGTGGCGGGCGTGGCCGCCGGTCTCCGAGGTGCCGTACCCGTCCACCACCACCGCCCCGGGCAGGTGGTGGAGCAGCCGCCGGGCGGTCTCGGTGGCCAGCGAGGCGCCGCCGCTGGCCACCACCACCAGCTCATCGAGGCTCCAGTGGTCGGGCCGGGCGCGGCGTCGGCCAGCGGCACGGCGAAGGCGTCGCCCACCACCACCAGCTGCGCCGGCCCGCTCCCCGTTCGGCCAGCTCGAGCAGGGCGTCGGCGTCGAACGCATCCTCGGTGAACAGCACCACCGTGCCGCCCGAGAGCAGGGCGCCGAGCGTCACCCATTGCGCGGTGCCGTGCATCAGCGGGCAGGCCACCAGCACCCGGGTGGGGCGTGGCGCAGGGCGGCCAGCGCATCGGCGGGCCGGCCCAGGGCGCCATCCACCGGGTCGTCGCCGCCCAGGGCGGCGAAGAACAGGTCCTCCTGGCGCCACTGACACCCTTCGGCAGCCCGGTGGTGCCGCCGGTGTACAGCAGGTAGCCGTCGCCGCCGTCGCGGTCGTGGCGGCGCTCGGCCGGGGCCACGGCGGCCGCCTCGGCGGCGAACGCGCCGAGCGCCCGGACCGCGGCCGGGCGGTGCGGCCCCCAGGCGGCCTGCTCCACGGCGCTGCGCACGGTGGGTTCGAGCTCGTCCTCGCAGACCACCACCGCCGGGTCGGCGTCGGCCAGCAGGTGGCGCAGTTCCTCGGCGGTGTAGTGGAGGTTGACGTTGAGGGGTACGGCCCGCAGCTTGAAGCTGCCGAGCAGCGCGGCCACGTGGTCCAGGTGGTTGCGCAGCATCAGCGCGACCCGATCGCCGGTGTCCACGCCGGCGGCGGCCAGCGCGGTGGCCCAGCACGACGCCAGCCGGTCCAGCTGCCGGTAGGAGGCGCGTGCCGTCGAGGACACCACGGCGAGGTCGTCGCCGCGGTGATCGGCGACCGCCTCGAACAGGTCGGCCAGGTTGAAGACCGCGGGACCATCCACGACGAGCGGACGGTAGCGAATCGGTGACCGGCGTCACGAACCGGCCCGCGCCGCAGGTCACGGAGCTACCGGCGGCACACCTGCCCGGTCGTCCGGCCCGCCCGGTATTTCCCTGCCGGCGGCGCTGCGGTGGTAGAACAGCACCCATGCGTCGTCCCCGGCCGCTCGCCTTGTCCGCGCTCGTCCTCGCTCTCGCTGCCACCGCGGCGGCCTGCAGCGGTTCCAACCCCACCGTGGTGGTGAGCGGCGATGCGCGCAGCGATGCGTCGCCCGCCAACATCGCCGCGTTCCTGGCCGCCGACGAGGAGCAGCGCTTCACCACGCTGCTCGACTGCGTCACCGTGGCCGGAGCGGCGGCCGCCGTCACCGGCAGCGGGCCGGTCACCTTGTTCGCACCGACCAACGACGCCTTCCGGCGGGCCGGCGTCGACTGCGATCCCGAGGCCGAGGCCGATCCGGAGGCCGCCGCCGAGCTGCTCCGCACGCTGCAGCAGCACGTGGTCGACTACGACGTGCGCTTCACCACGCCGGAGGGGTACGACCCGGAGAACCCCCCGCGCCTGACCGAGATCGTCGAGCGGGGCTCGATCACCCTCGACAGCATCCTGCTCGACGCCGAGGGCACCGCCCTGGAGATCAGCGCCGACAAGACGGTGACGGTGGAGGGCACCAACGCCGAGGCGAAGATCATCGACGCCGACCTGCAGGCCCCCAACGGGCTGGTGCAGGTGATCGACCGGGTGCTCACCCCGCCGGAGAAGGAAGAGTTCCCGCCGGCGACGTCGGCGCCGCAGCCCTTCGAGTGAGCGGGACCGGGCCCCGCCCGCACCCGTGAACCGCGGCGCGTGAACCGGCTGGCGCGGCCCGATCTCGCCGCCCTCGTGCTGGCCGCCGGAGCCGGCACCCGGTTGCGGCCCCTCACCGACCGCCGGCCCAAGCCGCTGTGCCCGGTCGGTAACGTCGCCCTGCTCGACCTGGCGCTCGACCGCGCCGTCGCCGGCCTGGGCCGGACGGCGGCGGAGCCCGAACGGGCGTCCTGGGTGGCGGTCAACCTCTGCCACGGCCGGGCCGCGATCGAAGCCCACCTCGACGCGTCGCCGAGGGGAGCGGCGGTCCACCGTTCCATCGAGGCGGAGGCGTTGGGCACCGCCGGTGCGGTGGGTGCGCTGCGCGACTGGCTCGACGGACGCGGCGTGCTGATCCTCAACGGCGACACCTGGTGCCCCGCCCCACTGGACGGCCTGGTCGACGGGTGGGACGGCGCCACGCTGACCGTTGCGGTCTCGGGTCCGCCGCCGTTGCACGCCCGGGCCGGCATCGTGGCCTCGATCCTGCCGTGGTCGATCGCCCGGCGCATCGAGGCCCGCCCCGCCGGCCTGTGGGAGCTGGTGTGGCGCGAGGCGCTGGCCGAGGGGACGTTGCGATCGGTGGGCGTCGACGGTCCCTTCGTCGACTGCGGCACGCCCGCGCAGTACCTGGCGGCCAACCTCGCCGCCCTCGAGCTCGCCGGGACCGACCGCCTCGTCGCCGCCGGGGCCCGGCTGGGACCGGGGGCGGTGCTCGATGCCGCCGTGGTGGGCGAAGGCGCCCGCGTCGATGGGGTCGTGCGCCGCTCGGTGCTGTGGCCGGGGGCGACGGTGACCGCCGGCGAGGAGCTCGTCGAGGTCATCCGCACCGACGACGGCCTGACCCTGGCCGTGTGAGCCACTCCCCGCTCAAGGGCGCGGCGTCGGGCTCACCGGCGTGGCGTCAGGCTCACCGGCGTGTCGTCAGGCTCACGGGCGTGTCGGCCGGGGACGGCGCGGCGGGGGAGCGGGCGGCCAGCTGGCCGCAGGCGGCGGCGATGTCGGTGCCCCGGTTGCGCCGCACGGTGGCGTTGACCCCGAGGGCCACGAGCTGGTCCCGGAACGCCGCCACCCGTTCGGGTGGGCTGCCGACGGTGGGGTAGCCGGGGGTGGCGTTGAGGGGGATGAGGTTCACGTGCGCCCGCAACGGCCGGGCCCGGGCGGCGAGCAGCTCGGCGTCGTGGGGGCGGTCGTTGACGCCGTCGATCAACGCCCACTCGAAGGACAGCCGTCGGTTCTTGGCGGCGAGGTAGGTGCGGCACGCCTCCATCAGCTCGTCGAGCGGGTGACGCCGGTTGATGGGCACCAGCTCGTCGCGCAGGGCGTCGTCGGCGGCGTGCAGGCTCACCGCCAGGTTGACCGGCTCCGGCTCGGTGGCCATGCGGCGGATGCCGGCCACCACGCCCACCGTCGACACCGTCAGATGGCGGGCCGACAGGCCGACGTCGCCGTGCAGCCGCCGGATCGCCGTCCACACCCGGTCGTAGTTGGCCAGCGGCTCGCCCATGCCCATGAACACCACGTTGGACAGCCGCCGCCCGCCGCCCGCCGCGCTGCGCCGCGCCCGGATCACCTGCTCGATGATCTCGCCGGGCTGGAGGTGGCGGCGGAACCCCGCCTGGCCGGTGGCGCAGAAGCCGCAGCCCATGGCGCAGCCGGCCTGCGTGGACACGCACACGGTGGTGCGGTCGCGGTAGTGCATCAGCACCGACTCGACGAGGGCGCCGTCGTGCAACGACCACAACGTCTTGACGGTCTGGCCGCGGTCGGCCACCTGTTCATCGGCCACCTCGAGCGCCGCCGGTGCGGCCTCGTCGAGGCGATGGCGCAGCGCCGCCGGCAGGTTCGTCATCTCCGAAGGGGCGCGCCCCTGGGCGTAGAGCCCCTGCCAGACCTGGTCCACCCGGTAGCCCGGCTGGTCGGCCAGCAGCGCGGCCAGTTCGCCGCGGTCGAGGTCGTACCGGCTCGGTGCGCGTGCGGTCATGCCATCACCCGACCGTGCGGCTCAGCCGTGCAGCGACGTGGCGAACGCCCGATCGGTGCGGGTGACCACGAAACCGAGCCGGTCGTACATGGCACGGGCGCCGTCGTTGTCGCCCTCGACGAACAGCACGCCCTCGGCGGCACCGCGCTCGGCGAGGTGCTCGAGGCCGGCCACCACCAGACGGGGGCCGAGCCCGCGACCGGCGAAGTCGGGGTCCACCCCGATGATGTGGATCTCGCCCAGCGGCGGGTCGTAGTCCTCGAACAGCTTGGTCCAGCAGAACCCGGCGACCCGCCCGTCGATCTGGGTGAGCAGGCAGCCGGCGGGGTCGAACCACGGCTGGGCCATCCGCTCGTCGAGCTGGGCCCGGGTCATGTGGCCCTGATCGGGGTGGGAGGCGAACGCCCGCCGGTTGACCTCCAGCAGGATCTCCTCGTCCCGGCCCACCTCGAAGGCTCGGGTGGGCAGGCCCCGCAGCTCGGCCGGTGCGTCGAGCGGGAGCGGGCGCTTCATCTGGTGCAGCATGCGGTGGTCGTGCAGGCCGAGCCGGGCGACCACCTCGAGGTGGGCGGGGGTCGGGTCGCTGACCCAATAGTGGGTGTGCTGGCCCGAGCCCTTCAACGCCCGCTGCAGCAACGGGGCGCCGAGGTGCACCAGCCGGTCCTGGTGGTCGGGTCGATCACCAGCTCGGCACACCCACACTCGTCTGCGGGCAGCCGGGTCACCTGGGCGTAGGCGATGACCTCGTCGGGGTGACCGTCGTCGAGCTCGTCGTCGGTGGCCCAGGCGGCGCAGAAGTCGGTGTCCGGCCCGGTGGCCAACCGGCGCCAGGTGGCATCGCCGAGCGGTGCGTGGCGGATGCCGTGGGCCAGCCGGTGGAAGAGGCTCGTGACCGCCTGCAGCTCACCGGCGTCGAGTGCGGGGGCCGGTCCGTGCAGCGCCATCGGCCGAGACTATCCCGAGCGGTGCGGGCGGGGCGCGGGATCGACGGGACGCGCCCGCCCTGGCCGGGACGGGGCAGCGCCGGCGCGCGGGCCGTAGGGTCGCGACGTCCGGTCCCGTGGGGGCGGGACCACGCATCGACGGCGACGGCACGGGGGCAGAGGCGAACGATGGCGAGACCGAGGACACCGAAGGGTCGGGCCCGGGAGGCCGCCGCCCGGTTGGCGGTCACCTACCCCGATGCGCAGTGTGAGCTCGACCATCGCAACCCCTTCGAGCTGGTGGTGGCCACGATCCTGTCGGCCCAGTCGACCGACGCCAACGTCAACAAGGTGACGCCGGCGTTGTTCGAGCGCTTCCCGCTGCCCGAGGACCTGGCCAACGCCGATCCGGACGAGGTGGAGCAGCTGGTGTTCACCACCGGCTTCTACAAGGCGAAGACCCGCAGCCTGCTGGGCATGGCCGCCCGGCTGGTGCAGGAGTACGGCGGCGAGGTGCCCGGCGCCATGGAGGACCTGGTCAGCCTGCCCGGCGTGGGCCGCAAGACCGCCAACGTCGTGCGGGCGGTGGCCCTCGACCTACCCGGCTTCGCCGTCGACACGCACGTGCAGCGGTTGACCCAGCGGCTCGGGATCACCACCGAGGCCGATCCGGTGAAGATCGAGCTCGAGGTCAACGCCATGCTGCCGGCCAAGGAGCTCGGCCCGTTCAGCCTGCGGCTGATCCTGCACGGTCGGCGCGTGTGCACCGCTCGGAAGCCGAAATGCGCAGAGTGCTCACTGGAGGACTTCTGCCCGGCGAGCCTGTTGCCGAGGCGACGCCGGGATCAGGCATAACGCGGTACGCAATAGGAAATCCGGGTTTTTTCCCGAAAGAGGTGGCACGACGCTCCGTGGTGTGGTTAGCATGGGTGTCACCAGGTTCCCGCCACCTGGTAATCGGCGACATAGGGATCCGCCGCCCAGTGTCGCCCCGTCAGCGCCGCCTCGAGCGGCGCTGACGCTGTTTTCGCCCCGGTTCGGTCCACGCTCGCTGGACGTCCGGCCCCGGTTGCATCACCGGTTCCAACGCCGAGCGCCGCGCCCGACTGCACCATCCGCCGAAAAAGGTGCCTGACCAGGGCCGTTTCACGGCGAATCGGCGGCGAATCGTCCCGAGTACGCCGTGTGACCCCAACCCACCGCCGCTGAACGAGCGCGGGCCGGCACGCAGCGTCAGAGCGCGCGGATCAGCCGTTCCAGCCGGCGCACCCCGGCCCGGAGGATCGCTCGGCCTCGTCGAGCTCGACCGCGATCTGCTCGTGCTTGGCACGCTGTTGCTCGTCGGCCAGGGTCGCCACCCGGCTGGTCAGCTCGTCGAGGAGGAGGCGATGGTGGACAGCTGGGCGAGGAGCGTTGCCATGGCGCCCACCGTAGGGCGGACGCTCCACGTCGGTCGGCCGGCTCCTAGGTGGCGCGGCTGCGAGCCGCCCGCCGGTAGGAGATGGGGCCGGTCGGCTCGGTAGCGTTGCGCCGTCATGCTGAAACGACTCGATGTCCGCGGCGTCCCCATCGCCGAGCTCCGCAACCGGCTGCCCAAGCCCATCGTCGCCGGCGACGAGCCGGTGGCCGCCGTCCGGGAGATCCTGGCCGCGGTGGAGGCCCGGGGCGACGCCGCCGTGCGCGAGTACACCGAACGCTTCGACCGGGTCCGCCTCGAACAGCTGCGGGTGCCGCCTGAGGCGGTCCGCGCCGCACTCGATCAGATCGATCCCACCGTGCGGGCCGCCCTCGAGGCCGCCGCCGTGGAGATCGAGGCGTTCCAGCGCTCCACGCTGGTGGCGCCGCACAACCACACCGCCGACGGCGTGACCATCCGCTCCTGGCGCCAGCCGGTGGCCCGGGCCGGCTGCTACGTGCCCGGCGGGCGGGCGATCTACCCGTCGACCGTGCTGATGACCGCCATCCCGGCCAAGGTCGCCGGGGTGGGCGAGGTGGTGCTGTGCGTCCCGCCCGAACGCGGCACCGGCACCGTGCCGGCGGTGACGCTGGCGGCCGCCGCGGTGGCCGGTGTGGACGAGGTGTACGCCATCGGCGGCGCCCAGGCCATCGGCGCCCTCGCGTTCGGCACCGAGTCGATCCGGGCGGTCGACGTGATCGTGGGGCCGGGCAACGTGTACGTGGCGGTGGCCAAGCGCGAGGTCGCCGGCCGCGGCCTGGTGGCGATCCCCAGTGCGTTCGCCGGCCCCAGCGAGGTGGTGGTGATCGCCGACGAGACGGTCCCCGCCGAGTTCGCCGCCATCGACGTGATCGTGCAGGCCGAGCACGGGCCGGACGGCCTGGCCTGGTTGGTGTGCTGGTCGGACCCGGTGGCCGACGCGGTCGGCGCCGCCATCGAGCGCCTGGTCGAGACGGCGCCACGTCGGGCCGAGATCCTCTCC
This sequence comes from Acidimicrobiales bacterium, assembly GCA_041394365.1. Classification (GTDB taxonomy): domain Bacteria; phylum Actinomycetota; class Acidimicrobiia; order Acidimicrobiales; family CAIXPF01; genus CAIXPF01. Next base: position 114,974 of record JAWKIM010000013.1, on the reverse strand, counting down.
ACGCTCGACCTCAACGGCTACGCGGTGGTGTGCGACGACGCCGCCCAGGCCGTCGAGGTGGCCAACGTCATCGCCCCCGAGCACCTCGAGCTGCTGTGCGGTGCGGCGGTGGCGGAGGTGGGTCGGGTGCGCAACGCCGGTGCCATCTTCCTCGGGCCGCACGCACCGGCGTCGGTGGGTGACTACGCCGCCGGTCCGTCACACACGCTGCCCACCGACGGCTCGGCCCGCTTCTCCTCGGTGCTGTCGGTGGACGACTTCACCAAGCACATGCACACGATCGAGGTGGATCCCGCCGGGTTCGAGCGGCTGGCCCCCCACGTGGTCGCCCTGGCGCGGGCCGAGGGCTTCGACGCCCACGCCAGCTCGATCACGCTGCGGCAGGCGGCACGATGAGCGCCATCGGGTCGGCCTCGCCCCGCCGCCGCATCGGCCCGCGCGATGACCTGGCCCTCATGGAGGGCTACCACTCGCCCCAGGTCGAGGTGCCGGTGCGGCTCAACACCAACGAGTCGCCGTTCGCGCCGCCGGCCGGGTTCGGCGAGCGCCTGGCCGCCGCCGTGCGCGACGTCGAGTGGCACCGCTACCCCGACCGCGCCGCCACCGAGCTGCGCACCCGCATCGGGGCGCTGCACGGCGTCGGGCCGGAGCAGGTGTTCGCCGCCAACGGCTCCAACGAGGTCCTGCAGACGGTGCTGCTCACCTACGCCGGCTTCGGCCGCTCGGTGGCCACGTTCGAGCCGACCTACGCGCTGCACGCCCACATCGCCCAGCTGACCGGCGCCACGGTCATCGAGGGCGAGCGCGACGACGACTTCGTGCTGTCCATCGACGAGGTGGACCGCGTGCTCGCCGCCGGTGACCCGTCGGTGGTGTTCCTGTGCTCGCCCAACAACCCGACCGGGCGCGAGGAACCCCGCGAGCTGGTGGAGGCGGTGCTCGATCGGGTGGTCGAGCGGGGCGCGCTGCTGGTGGTGGACGAGGCCTACGGCCAGTTCGCGTCGTGGTCGGCGGTCGATCTGCTGGGGGAGGACACCCCGCTGGTGGTGACCCGCACCTATTCGAAGACCTGGTCGATGGCCGCCGCCCGGCTGGGCTACCTGGTGGGCCCGGCGTGGGTGGTGGCCGAGCTCGACAAGGTGGTGTTGCCCTACCACCTCGACGTGCTCAAGCAGCGGGCCGGGGTCATCGCCCTCGACTTCGCCGAGGACATGAACCAGCGGGTGGCCGCCGTGGTCGAGGAACGGGGCCGGATCGTCGCCCGCCTCGGTGAGCTCGACGTGCAGGTATGGCCGTCGGGCGCCAACTTCGTGCTGTTCCGGCCGCGATCGGTCGGCGGTGCCGACGTGTGGAAAGGGCTGCTCGAGCGCGGGGTGTTGGTGCGAAACTGCGCCTCGTGGCCCCGGCTCGACGGCTGTCTGCGGATCACCGTCGGCACCGGTGAGGAGAACGACGCCTTCCTCCGGGCCCTGGAGGAGGCGCTGCAGGTGGACGGGCAGGGAACATGACACGACAGGCGAAGCGCAACCGCATCACCAAGGAGACGAGCATCGACATCGCCGTCGATCTCGACGGCAGCGGGCGGGGTGACCTCGCCACCGGCATCGGCTTCTTCGATCACATGCTCGACCAGCTCGCCCGCCATGGTGGCCTGGACCTGACCGTGCACGTCACCGGCGATCTCCACATCGACACCCACCACACCGTCGAGGATGTTGGCATACTCCTCGGTACGGTGCTGGGCGAGGCGCTGGGCGACAAGGCCGGGGTGCGCCGCTTCGCCAACGTGCGGGTGCCGCTCGACGAGGCGCTCGTCGACGTGGCGCTCGACCTGTCGGGCCGGCCATACCTGCACTGGGAGCTCGCGTACCCGCAGCAGCAGGTGCTCTACGGCACCCCGCCGTTCGACGCCCAGCTGGCCGAGGAGTTCTTCCGGGCGGTGGTGGGCGGCGCCGGCATCACCATGCACGTCGAGCTGGTGCGGGGCCGCAACACCCACCACATCATCGAGGCCACGTTCAAGGCGGTGGCCCGGGCCCTCCGCGACGCCGTGCGGGTCGAGGGCGACGCCATCCCCTCCACGAAAGGCACGCTGTGAACGACGCGACGTCCGGCGGCGCTGCGCGCCCGTTGGTGGCCGTGCTCGACTACGGGATCGGCAACCTGCGCTCGGCGCAGAAGGCGCTGGAGGTGGCCGGCGCCGACGCCCGCCTCACCGCCGACCACGACCTGATCGCCGCCGCCGCCGGCGTGGTGCTGCCCGGGGTGGGGGCCTTCGGTCGGTGCATGGAGGCCGCCCACCACAGCGGCGTGGGGGCGCTGGCTATCGAGGCGGCGGCCACCGGCCGGCCGTTCCTGGGCATCTGCGTGGGCCTGCAGATGATGTACGAGGGGTCCGACGAGAGCCCCGGCGTCGCCGGCCTCGGGATCCTGTCGGGCCGCATCACCTTGCTGCCCGACGGGGTCAAGCGGCCGCAGATGCAGTGGAACCGGCTCGATCGTCCCCGGCCGAGCGCGCTGCTCGACGGCCTGGGCGACGAGCCGTGGGTGTACTTCGTGCACTCCTATGCGCCGGCCGACCCCACCCATGCGGTGGGTACCTGTGAGTACGGCGGCACGATCGTGGCCGCCGTCGAGCGCGACAACGTGTGGGGCTGTCAGTTCCACCCGGAGAAGTCGGGGGCCACCGGGCTGCGGATCCTGCGCAACTTCGTGCAGCGCTGCGCCGCGGTCACGCCCGCGACGGCCGGGCGTTGAGCGGGACGGATCGGGGCGCCGCCGTGTTCCGCCTGTTCCCCGCCATCGACCTGCGGGGCGGGCGCTGCGTCCGCCTCTACCAGGGTGACTACGACCGCGAGACCGTCTACGGCGACGACCCGGTGGCCCAGGCCCGCCTGTGGGCCGATGCCGGGGCGTCGTGGATCCACGTGGTCGACCTCGATGCCGCCCGTTCCGGGGAGCCGGTCAACCGTCCGGTCATCGCCGCCATCGCCGCCGCGGTGGACGTGCCGGTGCAGACCGGCGGCGGGGTGCGCTCGCTGGGCGACGCCACCGAACTGTTCTCGCTGGGCGTGACCCGGGTGGTCGTGGGCACGGCCGCCATGAGCGACGACGCGCTGGTGCCCGCCATCGCCGAGCGGGGCCGGGTGGCCGTCGGCCTCGACGTGCGGGGCCGGGAGGTGGCCGTGCGGGGCTGGACGGAGGGCAGCGGGGTGTCGGCCCTCGACGCACTCGGCCGCTTCGGGGACGCACCCGACGCCTTCGTGGTGACCCAGATCGAGGTCGACGGCACCCACGCCGGGCCCGATGTCGTGCTCTACCGGGAACTGCTGGCGGCGACGGCCATCGAGGTGGTCGCCTCCGGTGGGGTCGGCACGCTGGAGCACCTGGCCGCGCTGCGGTGGTTGGAGGTCGGCGGGCGCCGCCTGGGCGGGGTCATCGTGGGCCGGGCGCTCTACGACGGCGCCTTCAGTGCGGCCGAGGCCGTGCGGGCCTGCGAGGGCTGATCACCGATGACCTCGGCCGGCGGCGGGAGCGGAGGCGACCTCGCCACCGGCGGCGATCCCGATGACGTCCCCGATGACGTCCCCGAAGACGACCGGGCCGCCGGGCCGCCGCCGGCCGCGGTGACGGCCGGGGGCACTGCGGCGAGCCACGCCGGGACCATCTTCGGTCCGTCGCTGCGCGGGCTGACCATCGCGCTGGTGGCATCGGTGACGCTGGTCGGCTCGGAGATCCTGGCGGTGGCCACCGTGATGCCCGCCGTCGGCGACGACCTCGGCCGGGCCGGCTACGGGCTGGCGTTCAGCCTCTTCTCGGTGGGCAGCATCGTTGGGGTGCTGTTGGCGGGTCCGGCCACCGACCGGATCGGTCCGTGGCGGCCCTACCTGCTGGGCATGGCGCTGTTCGCCGGCGGCCTGGCGGTGGGCGCGGCTGCGCCCCACATGGCGGTGCTGGTCTCCGGCCGGCTGCTGCAAGGGCTCGGTGCCGGGGCGATCCCGGCGGTCAGCTACGCCGTGATCGGCACGACCTACCCCGAGGCGGTGCGGCCGCACATGCTGGCGGTGCTGTCGACCGCCTGGGTGCTGCCCGGCGTGATCGGGCCCGGCATCGCCGGGGTGGTCGCCGAGCAGTTCGGCTGGCGGTGGGTGTTCGGCGGGCTGCTGCCGCTGGTGGTGCTGGCCGCCGGGCTGGCCGCCCGGCCGCTGGGCCGGCTACCGGCTGCGGCGCCGGCAGGCCCGGGTGTGTCCGCCAGGGCGGGCGAGCGCGGCACGCTGCCGGTGCTGGACGCGATCCGTTTCGCCGCCGGCGTCGGGTTGCTGATCGGGGCCATCGATCGGGCCCACCTGCTGGGTGCCGGCCCGCTCACCCAGGCGCTGGCCATGGCGGCGCTCGGCGTGGCGGTGGCGGCTCGGCCCTCGCAGCGGTTGCTGCCCCCGGTTGGTGGCGGGTGCGGCGGGGCATCGCCGCGGCGGTGGTCACCCGGGCGATGCTTGCCTACGCCTTCGTGGCCGCCGACGCCTTCATCCCGCTGGTGCTCACCGACGTACGGGGCGAAGCCTCACGTTCGCGTCGCTGGCGGTCAGCATCGGCACGCTCACCTGGAGCGCCGGATCGTGGGTGGCCGATCGCACGGTCGGCCGGCTGGGTCCCGACCGCTTGGCGCCGGTGGGCGGCGGCCTGGTGGCGGCGGGGGTGGCGGTGCAGGTGCTGCTGCTGGTGGGGGACCTACCGTTGCCGCTCGGCCTGCTCGGCGTCCCGCTGGCCTCGCTGGGGATGGGGATGGCGTTCACGCCGCTGGCCATGCTGGTGCTCGATCAGCACGAGCAGGCGAACACCGGGGTGGCGTCGTCGTGGATGTCGCTGTTCGGGCTGCTCGGCTTCGCCTTCGGTCCCGCGGTGGGGGGCTCGCTGGTGGCCGCCAACCCCGAGCAGCCTCGCGCTGGCCGAGGCGCTCGGGGTGGCGTTCCTGGCGGGTGCGCTGGTGGCGGCGAGCACGCTGTTGCTGCGCCGTCGGCTGCACCGCCAGGCGCCCCTGCCATCGCCTGACCATCGGCTTCGGCGTTCGCGTTTCCGCGTTCGGTGCCGCGTGGTTCGGTGCCGCGCTGGTTCGGTGCCGCGTGGTTCCGCCGCGTGTTCGGGGGTCGTGTCGGCTCTCGGTTTGGCACACCCGGCCGACTCCGCCCGGGGACGTGGCGACGCGCCGAGCACCGGCGCACAACTTGGTGGCGGCGGAGGCCAAGCGGGCTCGACGGTGTTCCGGGGAGCCGATTCGGCGAAACTGCGCGGATGTTGACGGTCCGATCGTCCAGCCCCGGCAGCGATGAGTCGGTGATCAGCACCGTTGCAGCACGCAACCTGTCCTTCCGCGCCAAGATCCGCGAGTCTGGCCTCGCTCCGGGGTCATCGAGGAGGTTCCAGCGAATCCGCGGCGAATCGCCGTGGCCTCGTGGCGAACCCGCGGCGAATCGGTGCAAGTAGCGCAAATCAGCGGATAGAGGAGCGCTCTGTGAGATGTACTCCGCGCCCGCCGTCAGTGCCAGGCTGTGTCAGGCGCAGCTGGCGCTGGCGAGGTCCGGTCGCCGCCGCATCGGCAACGCCGCGGGCGCCGACCGGCGGTGGGCCCTGCCCGGCCGCGCTCGGCGTCCGCGGCGTGGCCGGGGGATCCGGCTGGGCTGGCGCCGAGGGCTGCACCGCCTGCGATGCGGCATCGAGCGCCTGCGGGGCGCCGGTTGCCTGCGGGGCGCCCGTTGCCTGCGGCGAATCGCCCGGTCCGCCCGGCCCGTCCGACGCGGTCGTGGAGCGTGCGAACGTCGGGGTCACGGCCTCGTCGAGGCGCACCAGCGCCACGGCACCGGTGGCCGCCATCTCGTGCGCCCACGCCTGGATGTAGCGGTCGCCGGTGACGAGCACGATCTGGTGGTGCGCCGACAGGCGCAGCAGCGTCTCCAGCAGCCGTTGGATGTCGCTGGGTGCGCTGCCGGCGAAGGGCTCGTCGAGCAACAGCGGCAGGCGGTCGCGGGTCAGGCCCACCTCCTGCAGCTCGATGACCCGGTCCACCAGCAGGCGGGCGGCGTCGGCCACCGCCGAGTCATCGCTGATCAGGTGTCCGGCCCCCACCTTGTGCAGTTGCGAGCGCTGGGCGGCGAGCGCCTCGATGGCCGGCCGGTGGCGCAGCGCCCACACCGGGGAGACGTCGGGGGCGATGCGGCGCCATGCCTCGAGGGCGACGGCATGCTCGGCGCTGGCCGCGACCAGCGAGCGGCGCAGGTCGGCGTCCGCCAGCGGACCGGCTTCGGCCCGCACCTGCTCGAACGTCGTCGGTGCCGGGGCCCCGCCGGCGAGCCCGGTCCCGGCTCCCATCGAGCCGTGGGCGGCGATCGACTGTTGCAGCGACCGGCGGGCGGCGCGCACCGCTTGGCGGTCGTACACGGTGACCGCGCCGGCGAGGATGCCGAGCCCGACGAGCACCTGGCCGGTGAAGGCGTTGTCACCCACCTGGCGGTCCAGGCCGAGCAGGACGGTGCCGATGGCAAGGCAAAGCCCGGTCATCGCCCAGCCGAGCCGCTGGATCGGCCGGTGCCGTTGCACGGTCTGCTGGTAGGCGGCGTGCTCGGCCTCCAGCCGGTCGAAGGTCTCGACGTCGGCCACGGTGCACGCGGGCAGGGCGAGGCGGGCCCGGGCCAGGGCGACATCGGCACGGTCGAGCCGTTCGGCGGCGGGCCACAGGGCGCCCGGGTCCACCCCGGCCAGGCGGCGGGCGTCACGGTGGTTGTCGGTGCCGGTGTCGGGCAGGCGATCGAGCTGGCGGGCGCCGACGCGCATGAGCCGGGCCACGGCGTCGCCATCGAGGCCCAGCCGCCCCAGCAGGTCCACCCCGCCACCCGGGGATCGATACCCGGCGGAGAGATCGGCCCGGGCGTCGATGTCGATCACCCGGGGGCGAGCGCCCCGCGGTCGGAACACGGCGAGGGCTCGCTGCTCGTGGTCCACCAGCTCGAGGTGCAGGCCGGGCCGGCCCTCGCCGAGTGCGCTGACCAGGTCATCCAGCACCTGGGCGCGCAGCGCGGGGCGCTGGTGGAACGCAACGGTCAGCCCGGTGTGGAGGTCGAGCGCGAGCGTGTGCTCCGGTTCTTCGACGACGAGTCGCTGGACTTCCACGGGGTTCCCATCGGCCGGCTCGACCGTTGAACTTAGCGCCGCCCGCGAGCGAACCGGCCGGTTGTCCGGTCAGGGGCGAAGAAGTGCTGCGGGGCCGGCGGGGCGCCGCGCCTACCATCGGCGCCGTGCAAACGGTGCGGGTGATCCCCTGTCTCGACGTCGACAACGGCCGTGTGGTCAAGGGGGTCAACTTCGTCGGTCTGCGGGATGCGGGCGATCCGGTGGAGCTGGCCGCCCGCTACGACGCCGAGGGCGCCGACGAGGTCGTGTTCCTCGACATCACCGCCAGCTCCGACGCCCGTCGCACCATCGTGGACCTGGCCCGCCGCACCGCCGAGACCGTGTTCATCCCCTTCACCATCGGTGGAGGCATCCGCAGCGTGGACGACGCCCGGGAGCTGCTGCGGGAGGGCGCCGACAAGGTGTCGGTCAACACCGCTGCGGTGCAGCGCCCCGAGCTGGTGGCCGAGCTGTCCGTCGAGTTCGGGGCGCAGTGCGTGGTGGTGGCCATCGACGCCCGGCGAAGCGAGCAGACCCCGTCGGGTTTCGAGGTCTACGTGCGGGGCGGGCGGACCCCCACCGGCATCGACGCCATCGAGTGGGCGGCCCGGGTGGAGGCGCTGGGGGCGGGGGAGATCCTGTTGACCTCGATGGACCGCGACGGCACCCGCGACGGCTTCGACCTGCCGCTCACCCGGGCGGTGAGCGAGGCGGTCAACATCCCGGTGATCGCCTCCGGTGGGGTGGGCACGCTCGAGCACCTGGTGGACGGCGTCACCCAGGGCAAGGCCGACGCCGTGCTCGCCGCGTCGATCTTCCACTTCGGCGAGCACACCGTGGCCGAGGCCAAGGACGTGCTGCGCGCCGCCGGTCTGCAGGTGCGCCCGCTGGAGTGAGCGCCGCCCCGGCGAACGCGACGCCGCTCAGGCGGTGAGCTCGGCGATGAAGGCGGCGGCCGCGTCCACCAGGAACCGGCCGTGGCCCCACAGGAAGTGGTCGGCACCCGGCACGGTGACCAGCTCGGTCGCCGTCCAGCCGGCGACGGTGGCCGACGCCTTCTCGGGCGGGTTGTACTGGTCGAGCTCCGGGACGAGCAGGCGCTTGCGCCGTGCGTCACCGGCGACGGCGGCGAAGGACTCCTCGCCACCGATGCGCAGCGGCGGCGCGATCGGCAGCCAGGCCGCCACCGCGTCGTCGGTCACGGCCAGCGACACGTCACCGCCGAAGGACCAGCCGGCCAGCACCAGCGGCACCCCCGGCGCGGCAGCGGCCAGGGCGGCGACGGCGGCCTGCACGTCGTGGCGCTCGGTGCGGCCCTCGCCGTGGGCCCCGCCCGAGCGGCCGACCCCGCGGAAGTTGAACCGCAGCGCGGCCACCCCGATGGCGGGCAGGGCGCCGAAGAGGATGTCGGGCACGCCGTCGGACATCGACCCGCCGTAGAGCGGGTGGGGGTGGCACAGCACCGCGGCCGCCCGGCAGGCCTCGGGCACGTCGATCTCCGCCTCCAGGGTGACGCCGTCGGCGGTGGTGAGCTGCAGCGGTTCTTTCGCCATGGCGGCGAACGCTAGCGTCGTGCGGGTGACCTCGACCGACGAAACCCCCGCCGCCCCGGCTGCGTCCGATCCGCCCGCCGAGACCAGGCGGTCCGGTGCCGCAGCCCGATCGGCGGCCCGCTCGGTGGGGTCCGACAAGCTGCCCATCCGCATGCTGAACGACCGCATCCTGGTCAAGCTCGAACAGGCCGAGGGGGAGCGTCGCTCGACCGGGGGCATCCTCATCCCCGCCACCGCCCAGATGGGCAAGCGCCTGGCGTGGGCCACGGTGGTGGCGGTGGGGCCGAACGTGCGCACGATGCAGCAGAACGACAAGGTGCTGTTCAACCCCGAGGACCGCTACGAGGTGGAGGTCCGCGGCGACGACTACATCATCCTGCGGGAGCGTGACATCCACGCCGTGGCCGCCGAGCGCCTCGAGGAGAGCGCCCCCGGGCTGTACCTGTGAGCTGCGGCCGCGCCCGGGCGTGTCGGCGGGCGCGCCTGGTGAGCGGCCCCCATCGGCGCTAGTGTCCGTCTCCGTGCATCGCTCGCAGCCGGCTCGTTGGTGGTGGTCCAGCTAGACGGCGCGCGCATCCACGGAGTGCAGCACGAGGCCGTCCCACCGCTGGGGCGGCCTCTTCCGGTTTTCCGGCGTGCCGGGCCGTGGCGATCCGGTACTTGTCGACAGGGAGCGACGACCACATGGCCGAGCAGGAGCGAACGACCGAGCAGTACCGCACCGCGGGCGGGTTGCTGGTGCACCGCGAGGTGCAGGTCATCGAGGCCGCGCCCGCCGTCGACGCGCTGGTCGACCGGCTCGACCGCCATCGCGGCGTGCTGCTGTCGTCGAGCTACGAGTACCCGGGCCGCTACACCCGTTGGGACCTCGGTTTCGCCGACCCGCCGCTGGTGGTGTGGGCCCGGGATCGGGCGGTGCACGTCGAGGCGCTCAACGAGCGCGGCGAGGTGCTGGTCGAGGCCGTCGCCGCCACGTTGGGGGCCGAGGGCGGGGCGGCGTCGTTCGTGGAGTCGGTGCAGCGCCGCGGTGCCGGACTGGTGCTGGTGGTGCGGCGGCCCGACCGCCGCTTCGACGAGGAGGAGCGCAGCCGCCAGCCGTCGGTGTTCTCCGTCGTGCGACACCTGATCGGCCTGTTCCGCTCGCCCGAAGACCCCCACCTCGGCCTCTACGGTGCGTTCGGCTACGACCTCGCCTTCCAGTTCGAGCCGATGCGGCTGCGCCTCGGGCGGCCGGCCTCGCAGCGCGACCTGGTGCTGTACCTGCCCGACGAGCTGCTGGTGGTCGACCACCGCCGCGAGTACGGCGAGCTGCGCCGCTACGACTTCACCGTGCTGGCCGGGGGCCGGCCGCCACCGCCGCCGGTCGCACCACCGCCGGGCTGGCCCGCACCGGCGCCGAGCTGGCCTACCGGGCCCGGCCGGTGGTGGAGGCGGGCAGCGACCACGCACCCGGCGAGTACGCCGTGCTGGTGGAGGCGGCCAAGGAGGCCTTCAAGCGGGGTGACCTGTTCGAGGTGGTGCCCGGGCAGCAGTTCACCGAGGCCTGCCCCTCCCCGCCGAGCGCCCTGTTCCGGCGCCTGCGTGAACGCAACCCCTCGCCCTACGGCTTCGTCATCAACCTCGGTGCCGTACCGGACGGAATGATACTGGATGGAACCGTACCGGACGGAACGGTACCTGACGGTATGGCGGGCGAGTGGTTGGTGGGTGCCTCGCCCGAGATGTACGTGCGCGTCGAGGACGACCGGGTGGAGACCTGCCCCATCAGCGGCACGATCGCCCGGGGTGCCGACCCGATCTCCGACGCCGCCCAGATCCTGGCCCTGCTCAACTCCGACAAGGACGCCTCGGAGCTGACCATGTGCACCGACGTGGACCGCAACGACAAGTCGCGGATCTGCGTGCCCGGCTCGGTCAAGGTGATCGGACGCCGCCAGATCGAGATGTACTCCCGCCTGATCCACACCGTGGACCACGTCGAGGGTCGGCTGCGGCCGGGCTTCGATGCCCTCGACGCGTTCCTGTCGCACACCTGGGCGGTGACGGTCACCGGCGCACCCAAGGCGTGGGCCATGCAGTGGATCGAGGACCACGAACGATCGCCGCGGGCGTGGTACGGCGGGGCGGTGGGCATGGTCGGCTTCAACGGCAACATGAACACCGGCCTGACGTTGCGCACCATCCGCCTGGTCGACGGCGCTGCCCAGGTCCGGGTGGGCGCCACCCTGCTGTTCGACTCCGATCCCGAGGCCGAGGAGGCGGAGACCGTGCTCAAGGCCTCCGCCTTCCTCGACGCCATCCGCGAGCCGGCGCCCGCCGGGCCGGCTTCGGCCGGGGCCGTCACCGCCGGTGCCCGCTCGGGCCTGCTCAACGACGCCGGTCCGCTGGCGTCGCAGCCGGGGGCGGGTCGCCGGCTGCTGCTGGTGGACCACCAGGACAGCTTCGTGCACACCCTGGCCAACTACTTCCGGGCCACCGGCGCCGAGGTGGTCACCGTGCGCTGCGCGGCGACGGGGGAGGGGCTCGACGAGGCCGAGCTCGATCGGGTGGCGCCCGACCTGGTGGTGCTCTCGCCGGGCCCCGGTCGCCCGAGCGATTTCGGCGTGTCGGCCACCGTGGGCCGGGCGCTGTCCCGCGGCCTGCCGATCTTCGGGGTGTGCCTCGGCCTGCAGGGCATCGTCGAGCACTTCGGCGGGCGCCTGGGTCAGCTGCAGCTGCCCATGCACGGCAAGGCGTCGGTGATGAAGGCCACCGGCGGCCGCCTGTTCGAGGGGTTGGCCGAGCAGTTCCTGGCCGGCCGGTACCACTCGCTGCACGCCCCCGTCGACGAGCTGCCCGAGTGCCTGGAGACCACCGCCGAGAGCGATGATGGGGTGGTGATGGCCGTCGAGCACCGGGAGCTGCCGGTGGCGGCCGTGCAGTTCCATCCCGAATCGATCATGTCGTTGGGCGACGAGGCCGGCATGCGCCTGGTGGCCAACGTCGTGCGGCTGCTGCGAGGTCCCGATGAGCGATGAGGTGCCGATGAGCGATGAGAGACCGGCGATGAGCGGGCACGTGCCGTTCCAGGCGCGCATCGAGCGCGACGTGATCCTGGCCGAGGGCGTCGATGCCGCCGGTTTCCTGCAGGGTCAGCTGAGCCAGGACGTGGTCGGCCTGGCCGACGGCGCCGGCGCCCACAGCCTGTTGCTGCAACCGCAGGGCAAGATCGATGCCTGGCTGCGGGTCACCCGCCTGGGGCCGGAGCGCTTCCTGCTCGACGTCGACGGCGGCCACGGCGCGGCGGTGATCGCCCGGCTCGAGCGGTTCAAGCTGCGCACCCGCTGCCAGCTGACCACGCTGGCCGACTGGGCGTGCTGGGCGGTCCGGGGCCTCGATGGCGCCGAGGTGGCGCCCGTGGACGGCGAGGTCCGCGCCGCGGTGGGCTGGCCCGGCACCACCGGCTTCGACCGGCTGGGGCCGGCGGCGGCGCTCGCGCCCCTGCCCGGCGTCGAGCTCGCCGATACCGATCGGTATGCGATGGCCCGCATCGAGGCCGGGGTGCCGGCGATGGGCGCCGAGCTGGGGCCCGACACCATCCCGGCCGAGGCCGGCCAGTGGCTGATCGACGTGTCGGTGTCGTTCACCAAGGGCTGCTACACCGGCCAGGAGCTGGTGGCCCGGGTGGACAGCCGGGGCAGCAACACGCCCCGCAAGCTCCGGCGCCTGCGGGCCGCCGGGCAGGGCCTGAGCGCCGGGGCTGCGCTGCAGCTCGACGGCGACGACGTGGGCGAGGTGACCTCGGCGGTGGCCGGCTCGGCGGTGGCGTTGGGCTACCTCAAGCGGGCCGTGCCGGTGCCGGCCACCGTGCGCTGCGGCGGGCTCAGCGTGTCGGTGGAGGAGCTGCCGGGGGGTTGAACCCGTCGGTGCCGCCGCCGGCCAGGGGCAGGCGGACCGCGAACGTCGTACCGACCGGTACGGCGGGGGCCACGGCCACCTGCCCGCCCATCGCCTCCACCAGCTCCTTGACGATGGCCAGGCCGAGGCCCGAGCCGGCCTCCTTGCGCACCGGTACGCGGGCCGACACGTAGAGCCGCTCGAAGACGTGGGGCACGTCCTCGGCGGCGATGCCCGGTCCGTCGTCGCTGACCGTCAACAGCCCGAAGCGGCCGTCGACCGGGTCGATCCCGCAGTCGAGGCGCACGGCGCCGGTTGCGTACTTCAGTGCGTTCTCCACCAGGTTGGCCACCACCTGGGCCAGCCGGTCGGCGTCGGCCAGCACCACCACCGCTGGGCAGCCGGGGGTCAGGGCCAGGTGCAGGCCGCGTTCGGCGGCGTCGGGCAGCAGCGCCTCGGCCAGGGCGGCGGCCACCGCGGTCAGGTCGGTGCGCTGGAGGTCGAAGCGGAACGAGCGGGCGTCGAGCTTGGCCAGGTCGAGCAGGTCGCGCACGAGCCGGTCGAGCCGGTCGGCCTGCTGGCCGATGACGGCCGCGCCGCGGGCGACGTCGTCGAGGGTGCCGTCGGCCAGGGCGTCGGCGTAGCCCCGGATGGAGGTCAGCGGGGTGCGCAGGTCGTGGGACACCGACAGCAGGAAGCGCTGCTCGAGACCGCGAGCGCTGCAGCGACTCGCCCAGCGCGTTGATCGACCGGCTGAGGTCGGCCAGCTCGTCGCCGGGCGGGGCGGCCTCGTCCACCGGCAGGCGCACGTGCAGCTGGCCGGCGGCCAGCTCGTGGGTGGCGGCGGTGGCCAGTCGCAGCGGCTGCGACAGGCGCCGGCCGAGCCACAATGCAGCCACCGCCCCGGCGCCCACGGTGAGCACGGCGCTGATCACCAGCCACCGCAGGCCGAGAGCGGCCAGCGGGTTCTCCACCCGGCGGACCACGATCACCGCGGCGGCGTCGCCCCGCCCGACCTCGGCCCGATCGAGCGCGGCGAGCGCCCACCGCGGCGCCCGGCTGTGCCGCTGAGCACCTGCCCGGCGGCCAGCGGGCGCACCGCCACCGTGGCCGGCAGGCCGGCGGGCAGGGTGCCGTCCACCGTCCGCCCAACCCCTGTGCCGGCGCCGGTCGGGGTGGGATCGAGGGCACCGTCGGCGCCGACCGACACGCAGGCGATGCTCTCCAGCCGGAACGCCTGGCTCAGGTTGCCCAGCGCGCAGAAGGCCGGGATGCGGTCGCGGGCCACGGCGGTGGCGGCGGCCCGACCCTCGACCAGCTGCCGCGCCGTGCGGACGGCCTCGTCCCGGGTGGTGCTGCGGGCGCGGGCGGCGCCGGCGGCCAGCACCAGCGCGGTGGACACGGTCACGGCGCCCAGCACCACCAGGGCGATGACGACGGTGAGGCGGCGGGTCAACGGCTCGGTCCGGTGCCGCTAGTCGAGCCGGTAGCCGATGCCCCACACGGTGGTGAGGGCGAAGCCGTCGCCGAGCTTCTTGCGCAGCTGGCGGACGTGCACGTCCACGGTGCGCTCGTCGCCGATCCACCCGTCGCCCCACACCCCGTCGAGCAGCTGCCGGCGGCTGAGGGCCAGGCCGCGGTTGGTGGCGAGGTAGGCCAGCAGGTCGAACTCGCGCGTGGCCAGCGCGACCGGGTGGCCACCGACCCGAGCCTCCCGCCGGCCGAGGTCCACCTCGATCGCCGCGCCGACGGCCAGCACGGGTGGCGGCGGCGGTGGTGCGCCGGGGCCCGGGGCGCCGGCGGTGCCGCCGTCGGGCCGGGCGGGGGCGACCCGGCGCAGGATGACCTTGACCCGGGCCACCAACTCCGCGGTGAGAACGGCTTGACCACGTAGTCGTCGGCGCCGATCTCCAGGCCGAGGACCTGGTCCAGCTCGCCGTCGCGGGCGGTGAGCATGATGATCGGCACGTCGCTGTGGCGTCGCACCTCACGGCACACGTCGAGCCCGTCGAGGCGGCCCGGCAGGCCGACGTCGAGGATGACGAGGTCGGGCCGCCGGGCCGGATCACCCGAGGCCGTCCTCACCGGTGCCCGAGCGGTGGACCTGGTAGCCGTCACGGCGCAGGTACAGCTCGACGAGGTCGGCGATGGCGTCGTCGTCCTCGACGAGCACCACCACCGGTTGGCTGGACATCACCGGTTGAGCATGCCGGATCGGAGGTGGTTCGCGGTGCGACCCCCACCGGAGGGCCCGGCGGGTCGGGTGGGCCGGTGGGGCGGCCCGGCCAATACGATTCGGGGCGTGAGCCTCTACGACGTGCTGGGCGCCAGGCCCGATGCGACCGCGGAGGAGCTGCGCCGGGCGTTCGTGGCCCTCGCCCGCCGCTACCACCCCGACCGCCACGTGGGGGCCGCCCCGGCCGTGCGCCGCGAGGCGGAGGACAAGATGCGCCAGGTCACCGAGGCCTGGTCGGTGCTCGGGGATCCGCAGCGGCGCCGCTACTACGACCTCGGCCTGGGTGATCCGGTGGCCCGGGGCCACCGCGGCCGCCCGGCCGGCTCGGGCCCGTCGGCCGGAGGTGGCCCGGGCGGGTTTGGGCCGGGCGGGGGTGGGCCGGGAGGCGGCAGCAGTGCCACCGCCGGCCCGGGACCGCGGTCGACCGGGGCGGGCGGGCCGAGGGCGACGGCGGGCGCGGCGCGGGCTGCGGCGGGGGCCGACGCCGGGCGGCACTGGCGCAGCTACGGCGGACCGGGCCCCGGTCCCGATACCGGCCGCAGCACCGGGGAGCAGCTGCTGCTGCTGTCGCCGTTGCTGTTGCTGTTCGGCGCCGGGCTGCTGGGCATGGGCGGGGCGATCATCGGCTGGCCGCCGTTCTACGCCGCCGCCCTGGTGCTGCTCATCTGTGCGGCGGCCACGTTCTTCATGCTGCCGATCTGGGCCATGACGCGCGGTCGCAGCCACGGCAGCCGCCGGGGTGGTCGCGGCCCGAAGCGGTCGTACTGAGCGACCGGGCGGCGCGCTCGCCGGGCGGCGCGCCGAGCGCCCCTACTAAGGTCGCCGCCATGGCCAAGCCCACCCTCATCGCCAAGCTGACCGCCGCCGATGGCAAGCGCGACGAGCTCATCGCCGCCTGCCAGTCGATGATCGACCACGTCACCTCGTCGGAGCCCGGCACGGAGGTCTACGTGCTGCACAAGGACGACAAGAACGAGAACCTGCTCTACTTCTACGAGATGTACAGCGACCGCGACGCGCTCGGTGTGCACGGCAAGAGCGAGCGCATGGCGGCCTTCGGCAAGGAGATCGCCCCGCTGCTCGGCGGGAAGATGGAGCTGACCTTCCTGACCCCGGTCGGTGGCAAGGGCGTGGCGCTCTGACGTACCTCGACCGGATCCTCGTCGCCCATCGGGCCGCTGCCGCGGCCGACGATCGGGAGCTCGATGCGCTGGCGCTGCGCGCCCGCCAGACGCCCACCACCCGCGGCTTCAAGCAGGGCTTGCGGGCGGTGGCGGCGGATCGGGGCATCGCCGTGATCGCCGAGGTGAAGCGGCGGTCGCCGTCGAAGGGTGACCTCGCCGCCGACCTCGACCCGGCCGAGCTGGCCGGCCACTACGAGGCGGGCGGGGCCGCCTGTCTGTCGGTGCTGACCGACCGCAACTTCTTCGGCGGCTCGCCCGAGGACCTGCACGCGGCGCGTGGCGCCTGCTCGCTGCCGGTGCTGCGCAAGGACTTCACCGTGTCGCTGGCCGACGTGTACGACGCCCGCACCATGGGCGCCGACTGCGTGCTGCTGATCGTGGCCGCGCTCTCCGAGCACGAGCTGCGCGAGTTCCACGCCGCCGCCGTGGGCGTGGGCCTCGACGTGCTGGTGGAGATCCACGACGAGTCGGAGCTCGACCGGGCCCTGGCGGTGGGGGCCACCCTGATCGGCGTCAACCAGCGGGATCTCGTGTCCTTCGAGGTGGACACCGAGCGGGCGCTGCGCATGGCGGCGCTCATCCCCGACGGCGTGCTCAAGGTGGCCGAGTCGGGCAT
This sequence comes from Acidimicrobiales bacterium, assembly GCA_041394365.1. Classification (GTDB taxonomy): domain Bacteria; phylum Actinomycetota; class Acidimicrobiia; order Acidimicrobiales; family CAIXPF01; genus CAIXPF01. The sequence continues at coordinate 98,348 of JAWKIM010000013.1, read as the reverse complement.
CCGGGGCCGGGACGACGCCTCGCGCCTGCGCGACGCCGGCTACCACGGCCTGTTGGTGGGAGAGACATTGGTGCGGTCGGCGGATCCCGCCGCCGCGGTGAGGGAGTTGTGGTCATGACCCGCTGGACGCTGCCGCCGGATCGGATCCCGTCGGCCTGGTACAACGTGCTGCCCCGGTTCGAGACGCCGATGGACCCGCCGTTGCACCCCGGCACCCGTCAGCCGGTGGGGCCCGACGACCTGGCACCGCTGTTCCCGATGGGCCTGATCCTGCAGGAGGTGTCGGCCGACCCGTGGATCGACATCCCGGGTGAGGTGCTCGACATCCTCCGGCTGTGGCGGCCCACCCCGTTGGTGCGGGCGGTGCGGCTGGAGGCGGCGCTGGGCACGCCGGCGCGCATCTACTTCAAGGACGAGTCGGTCTCGCCGGCCGGTTCGCACAAGCCGAACACGGCGGTGCCGCAGGCGTACTACAACAAGGTCGAGGGCATCACCCGGCTGACCACCGAGACCGGGGCCGGCCAGTGGGGCACGGCGCTGAGCTTCGCCTGCGCCCAGTTCGACATGGAATGCCTCGTGTACATGGTCCGCACGAGCTTCGAGTCCAAGCCGTACCGCAAGATCATGATGCAGACCTGGGGGGCCACCTGCGTGCCGTCCCCGGTGGACGACCCGTCCCATCCCGGCTCGCTGGGCAGCGCCATCACCGACGCCGTGCGCGACGCGGTCAGCCGCGAGGACACGCACTACGCGCTCGGCTCGGTGCTGAACCACGTGCTGCTGCACCAGACGGTCATCGGCCTCGAGGCGCGCGAGCAGCTCGAGCTGGCGGGGGAGCGGCTGCCCGACGTGGTCATCGCCCCGTGCGGGGGCGGCTCCAACCTGGGCGGGGTGGCGCTGCCGTTCTACGAGGACCCTGCGGTGCGGTTGGTGGCGGTGGAACCGTCGTCGTGCCCCACGCTCACCGAGGGCCGCTTCGAGTACGACTTCGGCGACACCGGCGGGATGACGCCGTTGCTGCCGATGTACACGCTGGGCCACGACTTCATCCCTCCGACGATCCACGCCGGTGGCCTGCGGTACCACGGCGATGCGCCGATCGTGTCGAAGCTGGTGCACGACGGGCGGATGGAGGCGATCGCCTACCCGCAGGGCAAGGTGTTCGAGGCGGCCATGCTCTTCGCCCGGGCCGAGGGCAAGATCCCCGCACCGGAGGCGGCGCACGGGATCCGGGCGGCCATCGACGAGGCGCTCGCCGCCAAGGAGACCGGCGAGGAGAAGGTGATCCTGTTCAACTTCTGCGGTCACGGGCACCTCGATCTGCAGGCCTACGACGACTACCTCTCCGGCCGGCTCGCCGACTGAGCACACCGGCCGCTGAGCGGGCCACCAGGGCGCACGGAGCGTTGCTCCGTGCGCCCTCTTCGCGTTCGTAGCCAGCGTGCCGATGCCGTACTCCCGGCGATTCGCCGGGGATTCGCTGCGAGTGGGCAGGGCCGCCTGGCCATACCTTCTGGTATGGCGCGTGCCTCGCCGGCCGCCACCGTCTCCAATCGTGGCCGGCAGCGCAGATCGAGGGCCCGTGCTCGGTGGTCGGCCCGGTCTGGCGTGCCGACGTCGGGGGTGCGCGGTGGGTCGCCGCGGGGTTGGGGGGGGTTGGGGCGCGGGGGCCGGGCGCGGGGATTCGGCGCGCCAGGGACCAGACCGGGGCGGTTTTGGAAGGAGTTGCGTGACGCAACGGCGAAATCTCTGACGCTTCGAGCGCTCGGCACCACCCACCGTCGACGGAATGGACGTCGCGGGCAACGCACGCGATCAAAACCGCCCAGGTTTCTCTCCTTTCGATATCTTTCAGCCTATTTCATACCCCTTCGCCGTGGCGATTCGCTGTCGATTCGCCGGCGGTGGGGGGTGGCGGGGATCCATACCGAGGCGTATGGTCGTCCGGCCGGTGTGGTCCTGCCCTCGCCCATCGAAGCGGCGGTAGCGTTGGCGCCGTCATGTTCGTCAAGATCTGCGGCATCACCAACGAGGAGGACGCGCTGCTGGCCGTCGCCCAGGGTGCCGACGCGGTCGGGTTCATCTTCGCCCCGTCCAAACGTCAGATCGCCGCCGCCTTGACCCGCGACATCGTGCGCCGCCTCCCACCCGAGGTCCTCACCGTCGGCGTGTTCCGCAACGAGGCGCCCAAGCGCGTCGTCGAGATCTGCCACCAGAGCGGGCTGCGGGCCGCCCAGCTGCACGGCCACGAGGGCATCGAGGACACGCGCTGGGTCCGCGAGCGGGTCGGCATCGTCATCAAGGGCTTCGCCGCCGGGGACCCGGCGCTCGACCGCTTCGACGACTACGGCGCCGACATCGCCCTCATCGACTCGCCCACCCCCGGCTCGGGCGAGGTGTTCGACTGGTCCCTGGCCGAGGGGGCGCCCACCAACCGCCGGCTCATCCTGGCCGGCGGCCTCACCCCCGAGAACGTGGCCGAGGCCATCGAGCGGGTGCGCCCGTGGGGCGTGGACGTGGCCAGCGGCGTGGAGCGGGCCCCCGGCCGCAAGGATGCGCTCAAGGTCAGCCGGTTCATCGCCAACGCCAAGGCGGTGCCGGAGCTGCACTCGCCGTCGGAGCTGCGCTCCCGGTCCGAGCGCGGCGTGCCCGGCGGGCCGTTCGACTGGCAGATCGAACGGGACTGACCGGCCTCGGGCAACCTGCCGGCCAATCGGTTTCCCGCTGCCGTCCCGCACCGGCGAGAATCGCAGCATGGCGTTGGCCCCGAACTCAACCGCGCCGGTCATGGGAGCTCCCTCCGCCGACGGCCGCTTCGGCCGCTTCGGTGGGCGCTTCGTGCCGGAGACGCTCGTCCCTGCCTGCCAGCAACTCGAGGCGGCGTTCACCGAGGCGTGGGCCGACCCTGCGTTCCGGCACCAGTACGAGCACCTGCTGCGCACCTACGCCAACCGGCCGTCGCTGCTGTCGGCGTGCGACCGGCTCTCCGAGGAGCTCGGGTTGCGCCTGCTGCTCAAGCGGGAGGACCTCAACCACACCGGCAGCCACAAGATCAACAACGTGCTGGGCCAGGCGCTGCTGGCCAAGCGGATGGGCAAGACCAAGCTGATCGCCGAGACCGGCGCAGGCCAGCACGGGGTGGCATCGGCCACCGCCGCCGCCCTGCTCGGCATGGAGTGCGTGGTGTACATGGGCGAGGTCGACATGGCCCGCCAGGCGCTCAACGTGTTCCGCATGCGGCTGCTGGGCTCGGAGGTGCGCCCCGCCCTCAGCGGCTCCCGCACCCTGAAGGACGCGGTGAACGAGGCCATGCGGGCCTGGGTGGCCGACATCGCCGACACCCACTACCTGTTGGGCTCGGTCATGGGCCCGCACCCCTACCCGTGGATGGTGCGGGAGTTCCACCGCGTCATCGGCGACGAGGCCCGGGAGCAGTGCCGGGCCCAGACCGGCGGTGACCCCGACGTCGTGGTGGCCTGCGTCGGCGGCGGCTCCAACGCCATCGGCATCTTCTCCGGGTTCGCCGAGTTGCCCGACGTGCGCCTGGTGGGCGTCGAGCCGGCCGGCGGCGCCGCGGTGGGCCGGGGCGTGCCGGGCGTGGTCCACGGCATGCTGAGCTACCTGATGCAGGACGAGTGGGGCCAGGTGCAGGAGGCCGAGTCCATCTCCGCCGGGCTCGACTACCCCGGCGTGGGCCCCGAGCACTCGCACCTGGCCGACATCGGCCGCGCCGAGTACCACCCGGTCACCGACGACGAGGTGCTCGACGCGCTCGAGCTGCTGGCCCGCACCGAGGGCATCATCCCCGCCCTCGAGTCCGCCCACGCCCTGGCCTGGGTGAGCCGGGAGCGGGCCTCGCTGCGAGGCCGCACGGTGGTGCTGAACCTGTCGGGCCGGGGCGACAAGGACGTGGCCCAGGTGCAGGCCATCCTCGACGGGCGGGCCGCAGGGGGTGCGGCCCGATGATCGATCTCGAGGCCCACCTCCGCCAGGCCCGCGACGTGGCCCACCGCAAGCTGTTCGTGCCCTACGTGTCGGGCGGCCTCGACGCCGAGTGGGTCGAGCTGGTCCGGGCCTTCGCCGACGCCGGCGCCGACGCCATCGAGATCGGCATCCCGTTCTCCGACCCGGTGATGGACGGCCCCACCATCCAGGAGGCGTCGGTCCGGGCGCTCGAGCGGGGCACCACCCCGTTCTCGGTCGTCAGCGAGCTGCGGGGCGTGGCCGACGAGATCGGCATCCCGCTCATCGTGATGACCTACTACAACATCGTGTTCCGGGCCGGCCACGAGCGCTTCGCCGAGCAGCTGGTCGAAGCCGGCATCTCGGGCACGATCCTGCCCGACCTCCCGCTCGAGGAGTCGGGTCCGTGGCGTGAGGTGGCCGACGCCGCCGGCATCGCCAACATCCTGCTGGCCGCCCCCACCGCACCCGACGAGCGGCTGCCGCGTATCTGTGAGGCCGCTCGCGGCTTCGTGTATGCAGTGTCCCTGCTCGGCGTCACCGGTGAACGGCAGTCCCTGGCCACCACGGCGGTCGGCATGGCGACGCGCCTCAAGGCGGTCACCGATCGGCCCGTACTGATCGGTATCGGCATCTCCAACGCCGAGCAGGCGGTGGAGGCGTGCACCGTGGCCGACGGTGTGATCATGGCGTCGGCCTTGATGCGGATGCGGCTCGACGGCGCCTCCGTGCAGCAGGTGGCCGACGCCGCCCTGCTCGTGCGCAAGGCGATCGATGGCTGACGGGGTCGACGATACCGGTGGGTACGACGTGGCCCCGGAGGACTGCGAGCTGTGCGAGGCCGCCCGCTTCACCCACTGGTACCACGAGGACGACGTGTGCTGGGTGGCCGACTGCGAGGCCTGCGACTGCCCGATGGTGGTGTGGAAGGGCCACGGCACCAACGCCCCCGACGATGCGGTGGAGCACATGATGGCCCGTCTGGAGGCGGCCGGCGTGGAACGCTTCGGCGCCGACCGGTTCAAGATCGACCGGGTCATGCGCCAGATCCCGTGGCACTTCCACGCCCACGCCCGCGACCGGGGCTGGCAACAGCGCCGCTGGAGCAGCCAACCGTCGCGCTACAGCGGCCGGGTCGGTGGGCCGAGGATGCTCATCGGTACGCCCGGCGAGCCGTAGGATCTCCTGATGGCCTCCACGCCCGTCCGAGCCGCCGGCGCCGAGTTGGCGCGCCGGTTGACCTCGGCGCTCGCCGCCCGCCGCGGCGACGGCACCGGCGCGTCCGCCGGCGTGGCCGGGTCGGCGCTGGTGGCCGTGGTGGTGGGCGCCGCCGGTACCGGCCGCTCGGGGGTGCTCGACGCCGCTGCGGTGGTCGTCGAGCGGGTGGGGGCCACGCTGGCCCGGATCGACGACGCGCACCGCCTGAGCGACGAGCAGCTCGCCGAGCTGGTCCGCGTGCCCGGCGCCGACGTGCTGTTGGTGTCGTGGATCGACCCCCACGCGCCCCGTGACCCGCTGGGCGACCTCGCCCGCCTCGCCGGGCGCGACCGGCTGCTGCTCGAGCTCGGCCCCCTCGACGACGACGAGCTGGCCGCCGGCGTGGCCGCCCTCAGCGGCGCGCCGCCCGACCGGCAGCTGCACGACTGGCTGGTGCAGCACACCGCCGGCCTGCCGTGGCTGGTGGCCGAGGTCCTCGCCGCGCTCGACGAGCACCGGCTGGTCTCGAGGGGTCGGTTCACCGGCACCGCCCCCGACGTGGCCGACCCCGCCTTCGCCGCCGTGCACGAGCGGGTCCGGGCCGAGCTGCGGGCCCTGCCGGCGGCCGGGCGCCCGGTGCTGGCCGCCATCGTCGCCGCGCCCCAACCGGAGCCGCTGGCCGAGATCGCGGTGGCCGGCGCCGCCCCCTGGCAGGCGCTGCGGGCCGGTGGGCTCCTGGCCGCCGGGCGCGACGTGTCCCCGTTCGTGCTGGCGGCCGCCGCCGAGCTGCTGACCCCCGCCGAGCTGGCCGCCGGGCACCAGGCGGTCGCCCGCCTGCTACGCCGCCGGGGCCTGCCGGCGGTGGCCCAGGCCGAGCACGCCTGGGCCGGCCGTTCCCACGGCGACGAGGCGGCGGCCATGTTCGCCGATGCCGGCGCCGAGCTGCTCGCCTCGCAGCCCGAGGCGGCGGTCACCTGGTTCGACCGCGCCGCCGCCAGCGCCGCGGTCCGCTCGCCGCTGGCGCTGCAGGCCAAGGGCGCCCAGGCCGAGGCGCTGGCCCTGTCGGGCGCGCTGCCGGCGGCGGTCGAGCTGGCCGACTTCGTGCTGAGCTGCGAGGCCAAGGAGCCGCACGCCACCAACGCGGTGGTGCTGGCCGGCGCCGCCGGCGGCCGCTGGACCGATGTGGCCCGCTGGTCGGCGCGGGTGAGCGGGCACCGCGGCGTGGCCGACGAGTGGTGGCGCTGGCAGGAGCTGGGAGCGTTGCTGCTGGCGGGCCGGGTGGCCGACGCCGACCGTCGCTACGCCGAGCTCGACGGCAACGCCGCCGCCGGCCCGCTGGTGACCCAGCTGCGTGACGCCGTCGGGGTCCTGCGCCAGAGCCTGCAGCACGACAAGGCCACGCTGGGGGAGGCCCGTCGCGGCGCCCGGGCGCTGGTCGGCTCCCAGGTGCTCGCCGCCCCGCCGCGGGTGGCGGCGCTCGGCCCGGTCGAGCTGCTGGCGGTGGTGTGCCTCGCCCTGGGGGAGCCCGAGGGTGCCCGCCAGGCGTTCGCCGCCGCCGGGCACGTCGTGCTCGACGAACGGCGCCGGGCCCTGGCCCGCTGGTCGCTGCTGCGCTGCGGCGAGTTGGTCTCCGCCGGTCCCGCGGAGGTGGACGGCCGGCCCGACCTGGTGTCCCTGGCCGTCGACGCCGCGCTCGCCCGGCGCAACGGCGACGTCGCCGCCGCCGGCGTGGTGTCGAGGTCGTTGCCCCGGCTGCTGTCGAGCCTGCAGGTGGACCTGCTCAACCTCGACGCCTCCACCGAGCTGCTGCTCGTCGCCCGGCGGTTCGGACCGCCGTCGGTGGCCGAGGAGTTCGAGGCGGCCATCGAGGCCTTCCTGTCCGGCATCGCCTGGGCGCCGGCCTGGACGGCGCGGTGGCACTGGGCCCGCCTCGAGGGGGCCATCTCGGCGGGGGCGGCGGTCGACGGCCTCGAGCAACCGGCGGCGGCGCTGGCCGCCATCGCCGATGTGCTGCCCGGGCTGTCCGTGCTGGCCGACGCCGCCGAGGTCTGGGTGCAGGTCCTCAGCGGCCGGCCCGACGCCGAGCGCATCGACATGGCCGTCAAGAACCTGCGCACCTCGGGACACGTGTGGGAGGCGGCGCAGCTCGCCGGCCAGGCCGCCATCCGGGTGGAGGACGCCAACCTGGCCAAGGCGCTGTTGGGCCAGGCCCGGGCCCTGCGCGGCGGCGGTGCCGGCAGTGCCGCGGCCACCGCCGGTGCGGTCGCGGCCGAGGCGGGCCGGCCGGCGGCCAAAGCCGCCTCCGGACGGGATGACGGCGGTGGCTCGGTGACCCCGGCGGGGCTGTCGGAGCGCGAGGTCGAGGTGGCCCGCCTGGTCCTCAACGGGCTCACCCACAAGGCCATCGGCGCCACCCTGTACATCTCGCCGAAGACGGTCGAGCACCACGTCGCCCACATCCGCCAGAAGCTGGGCGCCACCAACCGGGCGGAGTTCCTGGCCGCCCTCCGCGTCGATCTCGCCGCCTTCGCCGACGTCTAGGGAACCCGCAAGGAGGCTGCCCGGCTGCCCACGGCCCGGCCGCAGGCCCGACGGGCTCAGCCCTGGGCGACCATCGTGGCGTAGAGGCCCTCGCAGGTCCGCACCAGCACCCGGCTGGCCGCAGAGGTGGCCAACGAGGACACGGGTTCTCCGCTCGCTGGCGCCAATGGCCCAACGCCGCGAACAACGCCTTGCGGACCTCGTCGCCGTCGGCGTCGGGTCCCACGCCGAGCCGGCTGCGGATGTCGCCGCCCTGCCCGCCGAGCAGCCGTTCCACCTGTTCGGACTCGCCCGCCCGGAAGTCCACCTCGCCGCTGCGCAGCGCGTTGAGCAGCCGGAGCTCGGCGAACTCGTGGGCGCCGGACCGGATCTGCTCGACCCGCGCCTCCAACTCGGCCGACCGGGCCACCGGCACGGTGGCCAACAGCCGTTGCACCGCCAGCAGCGCCGAGCGCGCCTTGAGCGTGTCGCGCCGCTCGCTGAACTGCGACAGCAGCACCGAGCGGAGCTGTCCGATGCCGCTGTGCTCCACCAGCTTGGCCGACAGCTGCGAGGCCGTCTGCACCTCACCCCGCAGCAGCAGGTCCACCGACAGGCGCACCCCGAACAGGCCGAGGCGCTCGATCAGCAGCCGCCGCTCGTTGGGGGCGAGCGGGATCATCGTGCTGCCGATGACGAAGCGGTCGGCCGACAGCATCAGCTTGTTGCGGTCGGCCTCCTCGCCGGCGGCGATCATGCGCAGCCGGCGGAACTCGAGCTCCTGGAGGTTGGTGCCCGCCTGCGCCAACAGGCCGGCCACCGGCACCACGGTCTGCACCAAGCGGTGCAACCGGGCGTCGTGGGCGTAGCGCTCGGCGATCCGGCCGGCCGAGGTCATCGCCTCCAACCGGCCCACCGACACCTCGTCGGCCCGTGACAGCACGGCCACGCAGTTCACCGGCGACGGCTGGGCGTACTCCTCCTCGTGGAAGGCGTGCAGGAACGACACGTCGGTGCTGTGCAGGTGGCGCAGCAGGTACACCACCGCGTCGGACGGCGTGGTCTGCTCGTCGTCGGAGGTCAGGAACGCCAGCGAGGTGGCCGACACGTCGGAGGACAGCGAACCGATGCCGGGCGTGTCGATGAGGGTCATGGTGGCCAGCGGCGGCACCGGCCACTCGACGGTGAGCGACTCGATCTGCTCGGCCTGCCAGGTGCCGAGCTGCACGTCGAGCGCGCCCGAGCCGCTGCGGGTGAACGGCACCTGGCCGGCGACCCCACCGCGCGGGGTGAGCCACACCCGGCTGGCGATGCCGTGGCGGTACCAGGTCACGATGCGGGTGCACTCACCGGCATCGGTGGGAGCGACCTCGTCGCCGACCAGCGCGTTGAGCAACGTGGACTTGCCCGCCTTCACCTTGCCGGCGATGGCGACGCGCAGGGGCTCGTGGATGCGGGCGACCACGCCGTCGAGCAGCCGGGCGTGGGGGGTGCCCTGGTACGCGGCGGACGCGTCGATCACCAGGGACAGCACCTGCTGGAGCAGCGGGGACCGCTCGGTGGAGGGGACGGTCACGGCTTCGGCGGGTTGATGGCGGCGATCTTGGGTCGCACGGTCTGGATCTGTTGCAGCAACGCCGTCACCGTCTTCTTGCGCTGGGTCCGGGTCTGTTCGTTGGAGCGCAGCGCCTGCTGGGCGGCGGCCAGCGACTCCGAGGTGGAGGCCGTCAGCTCCTCCGCCCGGGACAGGAAGTACTCCTTCATCTGGCGGCTCAGCCGCTTCAGCGTGTCCCGGGAGTCCTTGCCGGCCACGAACATCAGATCGTCGGTGTACTTGCGCACCGCCTGCTTGGCCTGCATCTTGCGCTGCAGCAGCTGGCGGGACCGCTCGTCCTTCATCATCTTGCGGCCCATGACGATGCCCACCGCAGCCACCGCCACCGGCGCCACGGCGATCGACGCCAGGCTGGCGAACGCACTCAGCATCACCATGCCGCCCGAGGTGCCCCGCAGCGCCGCGACGGCGTTGCCGAGCAGCTTCGGCTTGTCCATCTTCAGGTTCGCCCGGATGTCCAGGTCGTGCTCGAACTTCACCAGCTCGTCGATGCGCAGGTGCTCGACGATGTCCTGCTGGTCCTGGTCGAAGTGGGTCGCCACCTGCTCGGCCAGGGCGACCGCCCGCTCGAACAGCATGCTGTAGTTCTCGCCCAGCGCCGAGCCGGCCTGCTTGGACAGCCACGGCTCGAACTCGTCCCACACCTTGGCCGGGTCGAACTTGTCGATCGACTCCTCGGCGTCGCGCACCAGGTCGCGGAAGCGGCCCCGCAGGTCGAACTCGACGTCGGCGGCGAGGTCGGAGGAACCGTCGACCAGCGTCTGCTGCCAGCGCGAGGCCTGACCGCGCAAACGGTCGGCCTTCTCCTTGGCGGACTCGAGCTGGCGGACCAGCCGGGCCGACTCCTCCGGGTCGTCGAGCACGGCCAGCTCGGCCCGCAGCTGGCTCTCGAGGTGGTCGACCATCTCGGACAGCTCGGAGGCCAGCCGGCTGAGGCTGGCCCGCTCGGCCCGGGCGGCCAGCTCGTCGCGCAGCACGGCCACCAGCTCGCCGAAACCCGACTCGTTGTTGAGGTCCCGATCGTTCTGTTCGATGGCGGCCATGCGCAGCGGTGAGGACACCGGCAACATCACCGGGCTGATCCCGGCCCGCTGCAGGTGGCCCTTGTTCAGCTCGAGGATCCGCCGCCAGTGGGGGTAGAAGTCGATCTTGGTCATCACGCACACGGTGGCGGGGCACAGCGAGCGGGCGGTGCGCAGGAACTCCATCTCCGACGCGGTCAGCTCCTGGGAGGCGTCGGTGACGAACAGCACCGCATCGGCGGTGGGCAGCGCCCCGATGGTGATGGCGCTGTGGGTGGAGCCCAGACCGCCCACCACGGGGGTGTCGACGATGACCAGCCCGGTGCCGAGCAGCTGGCGGGGCAGGCCCACCCGCACGGCGCAGACCTCATGGGCGTCGGGCGCCGTGGGGGGCTCGCTGGCGTAGGTGGGCAGGTCCTCGAAGTGGATCGGCTTGACCACCGGCGGTGCGGTGTCGGCCAGGTCCTCCTGGCGGTAGACGATGGCCGCCGTCGGTTCCGGTGCGTGACGGATCTCGATGGGCTTGGCGGTGGCCACGTCGTCGTCGACGGGGCACACCGGGGCGTTGAGCAGCGCGTTGATCAGCGTGCTCTTGCCCTTCTTGAACTCGCCCACCACGAGCACGGTGCAGCCGGTCTGGGCCAGCCGCGCCTTCGACGCCTTGACCCGCTTGTCGAGGTCGGGCCGTTCCGCCTTGGAGAGGACCTCCTCGACCGCTTCGACGGCGGCCACGGCGCGTGCCCGCTGCGGAGGGGCGTCGGCATTGGTGGCCGTCATGGCCCATCACCGTCCTTTCCTTGTTGGTGACCAGAGGCTAACGCCTCGGGGCGGGCGCGCCGCTGCCCGGTGTCGTCGATGACGCCGGGCAGCAGCTGGGTGGTTCCCTGTTCCCTGGTTTGCTGGTTCCCGCCAGCTCTCGGTCCGTGAACCCGGTCGGAGAGGTCCGGGTCGTCTCAGAGGTCGAGATCCAGGTTGTTGTCGTCGGCGTCGTCGAGGTCGACCTCGGTGGCGTCGACGTCGAGGCCGAGCGACACCTCGTCGTTGTCCTGGAAGATGCTGTTGTCCTCGAAGTGCGAGTCGAAGTCGAACTCGAAGCGGTCGTTGTCCTCGGTGACCGTGTTGAAGCTGTCGTCCACCGAGACCGTCTCGGTGTCGTTGTCCTCGCTGACGAAGTTGCCGCTGTCCTCGATCGAGGTGTTGAAGCTGTCCTCCACCGAGTTGTCGGTGTTGAACGAGTCGTCCACGTTGAGGCTGTTGTCCTGCAGGGCGTTGGCGTCGTTGTTGTTGCCGAACACGAAGTTCTGCGGGCCGGAGGCATCCTCGGCGTCCACGTCGATGTCGCCGAAGGTCGAGTTGCCGTTGCCGTTGACCACCTGGGCGTCGCCGCCGTCGGTGTCGACGTCGATCAGGTCGCCCGAGCCCATGTTGACGTTCTCGCCCTCGATGTTGGTGGCGTTGCCGCGGGCGGCGAAGGCTCCGACGGTGGAGTCGTTCAGCTGGGTGTTGCCGTCGCCGACCACCGAGTGGTCGAGGTCGACGTCGTCGCCGGCCAGGATGCCGGTGTTGACGCCGGTGTTGACGGCGCTCTCGTCCACGTCGCCGTTGATGGCCACGCCGCCGGCGCCGGCGATCACGGTGTCGCTGTCGACCCGCTGGTCGAAGTCCACGTCCTTGGAGCCGGACAGGTCGGTGATGATGACGTCTTTCATGGCTGGTTTCCCCTGTGGTGCGGTGCGGTGGTGCTCTGCGGTGCCGTGTTGGCTGCTGTCCTCACGGTACGGCGGTGGGGTCCGCACCGAATCGGGGCCAACCCCATCGTCGGCCGCATCCGATAGGGAGCCCGGAGCCGAATCGGATACGCGCCCACGTCGGAATCCTTCACGTTCACGGAAGCCGCGTGAACCGGCGGCGGTGGGCGCGGCGAAAACGCCGACCGCACGGCCCTCCCGGAGGCGAAGCCGGGCGGACCGTGCGGTACGGCAGGGTGGACGAGCGGTGCGGATCCGAACGGCGGATCAGATGGCGTCGTCGTCGAAGTCGAGGTCGACGTCGTTGTCCGAGCCGAGCAGGTCGACGTCGGCGTCCTGGAACTCGGCCTCGGAGGTCAGGGTGTCGTTGTCGGAGGCGAAGCTGTTGTCGGTCTCCGACACGTCCACGCCGATGGCCGTGGTGTCGTTGTCCTCGCTGAGCGAGTTGAAGCTGTCGTCCACCTCGGTGGTGGCGGTGTCGTTGTCCTCCACCAGCGTGTTGCCGGAGTCGTCCACCGTGGTGTTCAGCGAGTCCTCCACCGAGTTGTCGGTGTTGAGCGAATCGTCCACGTTGGTGGAGTTGTCCTGGAGGGCGTTGGCGTCGTTGTTCTCGCCGGCCACCACGTTGACCGGGCCCTCGGCGCCGGAGGCGTCCACGTCGATGTCGCCGGTGGTGTCGTTGCCGTCGCCGTTGACCACCTGGGCCTCGCCGCCCTCGGTGTCCACGTCCACCAGGTCGCCGGAGCCGGTGTTGACGTTCTCGCCCTCGATGTTGGTGGCGTTGCCCCGCCCGGAGAACGCACCGACCTCGGAGTCGTTCAGCTGGGTGTTGCCGTCGCCCACCACCGAGTCCTTGAGCTCGACGTCGTCGCCGGCGATGATGCCGTCGTTGCGGCCGGTGTTGATGGCCGAGTCCTCGACGTCGCCGTTGACGGCCACCCCGCCGTGATCGGCGATCACGGTGTCGTTGTCGACCTTCTGGTCGAAGTCCACGTCGCCGGCGGCGTTGATCTGGGTGATCACCCGGTTGTCGACGATCTTGTCGCCCTCGTTGGTGATGTTGTTCTGGGTGATGTTCTGGGTCACCTGGTTGACCGGCTGCTCACGCACCACCTTGGTGTCGTGGACCACCTGGGTCTCGCGGACCACCTTGGTCACCACCTGCGGCTGCTGGGGGGCGGCGATGCGGGCCGGGCCCACACCGGCGGAGAAGGCCTGCGCCGGGCCCACCCCCGAGGCGCTCGGCAGGCTGCTGCAGCCGATGGCCCGCAGCGGCTCGACCTGGTCGAGGCTGTCGGCCGGCAGCCGGCTCGACAGGCGGTCGATGGCCGCCTCGAGCTCCTCGGAGGTCACGTTGTCGTGGCCGGCATCGGCCAGGGCCTGGGCCGGGTCCTCGTTGAACTTGTCCGCGCTGCGATCGTCGGTCAGCACATCCCACAGGAAGTCTGCGATCTGGGAGACGGTCTCGTTGAACTTCATCGTGCTTCGCCTTTTCGAATCCGCCCGGCTCGTCCGCCGGTGCTCATGAGCAGAACCTACGACGGTGGCTCCGCTGCGCAATCGGGGTTGATCCCTATTGGCACCGGCGCTCGTTCGGGGGTTGCGGGCGGGGTCCGTCCGCACCACGGACGGCTCCCACCGCGCCGACCGTGCTCTGCACTGTATTCCTCTCGGATCGAGACGACGAGGGGTCTGATACGCCCGCTCGACCGGGCGGTATGGCGGGATCGGTCACCGAACGCGACGGAGCCCGGGACCGTTGGTCGGTCCCGGGCTCCGGTGCGGGCTGCTCAGTCGGTCAGATCCATGTCATCGACGTCGTCGAGGATGTCCTCGTCGGGCTCGTCCACGTCGAGGTCCGCATCGGCGGCGAACGACGACGCCGTCGAGTCGTCGTACCAGGGGTCCGAGCCGAGCGGTTCGGGCGAGGCGAAGGGGTCATCGGCCCCGAGCGCCTGGTCGAACCCGCCGGCGTCGTCGGCGCCGAACTGATCGAAGAGATCGGTCGGGCCGTCGTCGTCGGCCGCGTCGTCGCTGCCGACCGCGGCGTCGGAGACGGCGGTGTGGTCCTGCGCCGTCTCCAGGGTGGCCGCGGCATCGGGAGCAGGGCGATCGCCGTCGAGGTCGTGGGGATCGGGCAGCGAGGCCAGCGACGACCCCGGCGTACCGGCCGGCGCGTCGGCGGCGAGGTCGGTGGGGCCGGCGTCGTCGCCGTCATCGCCGTCATCGGTGCCGTCTTCGCCGTGGGCGTCGGCCGGTTCGGGTTGGGTGGGGTGATCGGGGTCGGTGCCGTCGTGGTCGGCGGGTCCGTGCGCGGCTGCGAGCTCGTCGACCTCATCGGTCGCGCCTTCGTCCCCGTCGGCGCCGGAGACCGCGTCGTCGAACCCGTCGCCGGGGTCGTGCCCGAACAGGTCCTCCTCGTAGTCGGCACCGGGTTCGGGTTCGAAAGCGGTCGGATCGACGGCGGCCACCGAGTCGAGACCGCCGTCGGGCTCGACCTGTGCGGCCGCCGGGGCCGGCAACGTATTCGAAGCGTGCAGGACCGCCTCATTCACGTCGGCCGGGGACAGGTCCCCGAACCCATGGCGCTGCAGGAACGCGTCCGGGCCGGCGGCGTAGTCCGCCTTGGCCTCGGGGTCGCGGGCAAGCGCCTCGACGAGAGCGAGCAGTGTGGTCACGGATGCCATGGTAGGCAGCACGGGTGAGGCCCCCATCGGGGATGTCCCCCATCGGTGGGGGGTCCATAGGGGATCCGGTCGTCAGCGTTCCGTCGCCGTTTCGCAACACAGCCGTTACGACAGAGTTCGGGGTGATCGCCACGAACTAACCTGCGCGGATCTGAAGGGGAGTGCGGCGCGGATGGGGTACCGATGAGCTATCGGCTGGGTGTCGACCTGGGCACGACCTACTCATCGGCCGCGGCCGCCGTCGACGGCAAGGCCCGCATCATCGCCCTCGGCAACCGCTCGGCGGTCATGCCCTCGGTGGTGTACGCCCGGCCCGACGGCGAGCTGCTCGTCGGCGAGCGCGCCGACCGCCGCGGCGTGGCCGAGCCCCAGCGGGTGGCCCGCGAGTTCAAGCGCCGCATGGGCGATCCCAACGCCCTCGACCTCGGCGGGGTCCGGCTCACCGCCGACCGGCTGATGGCCGCCATGCTGCCGATGATCGTGCAGACCGCCATCGAGAAGGAGGGTGGCCCGCCCGATCGGCTGGCGCTGACCCATCCGGCGAACTGGGGCCAGGCCAAGCGGACGCTGCTGCGGGAGTCCGTGGCGGCGCTCGGTCTGGAGCTGCCGCCGCTGCAGCTGGTCAGCGAACCGGAGGCGGCGGCCATCTACTACGCCGAGACCGAGCACATCGACGTGGGCGAGGTGGTGGCGGTCTACGACCTCGGCGGCGGCACGTTCGACGCCGCCGTGCTGCGCAAGACCGACACCGGCTTCTCGCTGATGGGCCCACCGGAAGGGGTGGACCGCCTCGGTGGGGTGGACTTCGACGCCGCCGTGTTCCAACACGTCAACCGGTTCCTCGACGGTGCGCTGGACCAGGTGGACCCCAACGACCCGGCGGTGGCCTCGGGCCTGTCGCGGTTGCGGGCCGACTGCGTGGAGGCCAAGGAGGCGCTGTCGGCCGACACCGACGTGCAGATCCCGGTGCTGCTGCCCGGCATCCGCACCGAGCTGCGCATGACCCGCAACGAGTTCGAGGCCATGATCCGCCCGGCCCTGTCGGAATCCCTCGGCGCACTGCAGCGGGCGCTGCGCTCGGCCCACGTGGTGCCGGCCGACGTGCGGGTCGTGCTGCTGGTCGGCGGGTCGTCGCGCATCCCCCTCGTCGCCCAGATGGTCGGCGCCGAGATCGGCCGGCCGGTCGCCATCGACGTGCACCCCAAGCACGCGGTGGCGCTCGGCGCCGCGCTCGCCGCCGATGCCACCCACCGCGCCGGTGGCGTCGAAGCGGCCGCCGCGCCCGCGGCCGCACCCCGTCGTCGGCCCGCCCCCGGCCGCCCCCGCGGCCGTGGCCGCACCGGCGGTTGCCGCGGCCGGCCCGGCGCCCGCTCCCGCCGGCCCCCGGCGGGTGCGCCGCTCGGGGCCCCGCCGGCCGCCGCCCCGCCGGGCTCGTCCGCAGCGCCGCCGCCGGCAGGGGCGCCGCCGGCGTTCCCGGGTGCTGCCGCGCCGGCGCCGCCGCCGGCCGTCCCGCCGGCCGCCGCCCCGGCCGGCCGCGGCAGCGGCGGGTGGTGGATCCGGCGGGTCGGGCGGACCCGGCGGGTCGGGCGGATCCGGCGGGCGCAAGGTCGGCCTCATCGCCGCGCTGGTCCTGCTCGTCGTGGCCGTGGTGGGGGCGGTCGTCGTGCTCGGCGGCGGCGGGGACGATGGCGCCGAGACGGCGTCGTCCACCACCGAGGTGGCGACCACGGACCCGGCGACGGACACCACCGCCGCACCGACGACCGAGGCCCCCTCTACCGCCCCCACCACCGCCGCCCCGACCACCGCCGCGCCGGTGACCACCGGGACGACGGCCCCGCAGGCGAGCACGACCACCGGCCTGCCGGCGGCCTGCGAGGGTCAGGCCGGTCCGTTCGTGTGCATCACCTCGGTGTCCAAGGACGACGCCGGCAACCTGATCATCCCGTTCCAGGTGACCGGCTTCATCCCCAACAAGGGCACCGGCCGGCACATCCACTTCTACTTCCCCAACAACCCCAAGATCGCCGCCGACGTGCTCAACGCCGGCGCCAGCGGCCCCGACCCGGCCGAGTGGGTGCTGTGGGACCTGCCCAACCCGTTCGGCCTCGACGGCGAGAACGGCCCCTACAAGGTGGCCGACGCCAAGTCCCGCGGCGCCACCGAGATCTGCGTGCTGGTGGCCGACAACCTGCACGCGGTCACGCCCGGGACCGGCAACTGCCTGCCCATCCCCGCCGACGTGCTGGCGTGAACGGCTTCCCGGCGCCCACCGCGATCCCCGCGTCCGAAACCGGCCCGAACGCGGTCCTGCCAGTACGGGCGGCTGCACCGTCGGTCGCACGGCCGGATAGGGGATTGCACCGATGCCGGCCTGCGCCGCGGCCGCCACACTGCCCGGCGCGGACCACCGCCGGATTCGGGCTCCCCGCGCCCGCCGCCGGCACCACCGCCTGACACAATGAACGCAGCCGCAGCCCCGGTGGGAGGCGCTGCGGACGCACCGGAACTCTCGATGGAGGGATCATCGTGGTTTACGACCTCGGTATCGACGTCGGCACCAGCTACACGGCGGCTGCCATCCGTCGCACCGACGGCACGATCGAGGTGGTCGGCCTGGGGCCGATCGCCGACAACATCCCCAGCGTCGTGTACCTCAACGACGACGGGTCGCTGATCGTGGGTGATGCGGCGGCGCGGCGCGCCGCCATCGATCCCGCCGGCGCCGCCCGTGAGTTCAAGCGCCGCCTGGGCGACCCCACCCCGTTGATCCTGCGGACCTCCCCGTTCTCGGCGGAGGCGCTGATCGCCAAGATGATCGACCACGTGACCGCCCGGGTGACCGACCGCGAGCGCGATCGACCCCGCCACACGGTGGTCACCCATCCCGCCAACTGGGGCCCCTACAAACTGGAGCTGTTCGACCAGGCGTTCCGCATCGCCAACGTCGAGGACCACTCCCGGCTGCCCGAGCCGCAGGCCGCGGCCATGGCCTACGCCGCCGAGGCCCGCGTACCGACCGGTTCGGTGGTGGCGGTCTACGACCTCGGCGGGGGCACGTTCGACGCCGCCGTGCTGCGCAAGACCGACACCGGCTTCGAGGCGCTCGGCGAGTCGGTGGGCATCGAGCACCTGGGCGGGGTGGACTTCGACGAGGCGGTGCTGCACCACGTGCGCACCCAGGTGGGCGATCGCTGGCCCGACGACCCCAACGACCCGTCGCTGCCCGCCCCCATGCTGCACCTGCGCCGGGCCTGCATGGAGGCCAGAGCTGCTCTCCACCGAGACGGAGGTGCAGATCCCGGTGCTGCTGCCCGGGGTGGACACCACCATCTCGCTCGACCGCGCCCAGTTCGAGGCGATGATCACCCCCGCCTGGAGGATTCGATCTCGGCGCTGGAGGCCGCCATCGGCTCGGCCGGCGTCGGGCGCGACCAGCTCAACGCGGTGCTGCTGGTGGGCGGCTCGAGTCGCATCCCGCTCGTCGCCCGCATGCTGCGGGACCGCTTCGGCGACGCGGTGGCCGGCGACATCGACCCGCTGTACTGCGTGGCCCGCGCAGCCCTGGCCGCCGGCGTGGCCGCCGGGGACACCGCCGGCAGTGGTTCGTTCTTCGCCGGTCCGGCGGCGCCTGCCGCGCCGGCCCCGGGGGTGCCCCAGCCGGCATCGGCCCCGCCCACCGTGGTGGCGGCCTCGTCGGCCCCGCCGCCGCCGGTGCAGCCCGCGCCGGTCGCCCCGGCTCCGGTGGCGCCGGCCCGGCCCCTGCGCCCGCCCCCGCCCCGGTCATGCCGGCTGCGGCCGGGCCGGTGCCGCCGGCCACGCCGCCCGGCGGGTTCCCGGCCCCGCCCGGTGGCCCGCAGGCCGGGCCGCCCACGATCATGGCGCCCGCCGCCGGTGCGCCGTTGGGGCCGCCGCCGGTGGGCCCGGCACCCACGCCCTCGGGCCCGGCCGCGGCGCCGCCGCCCCGGGCGGAGGACCGTCGACAGCCGGCGGCGGTGCCCGCCATCGCCCTCGACGGTGAGGCCCGCAAGGGCGGCCGGACCAAGCTGCTGGTACCGCTCGCGGCGTGGCCCTGCTGGCGGCCGCCGGCGGCGCCTTCGCTGACCCGTGGCGGTGGGGGCGAGGACGAGGCCGGCGCCGGTGGCACCGGCACCACCATCCCGTCGGGGTTCGTGAACACGGTGGCCGCCGCCGAGGGCATGGTGCCCATACCGGCAGGTACGTACACGCTGGGCGTGGACAAGCCCGAGCCCAACGGGGCCGAGACGCTGACGCTGACCCAGGACCTGGCCGCCTTCCACGTGGACATGTTCGAGGTGTCCAACGAGGAGTACAACCGCTTCGTCGTGGAGAAGGGAAACGCCGCCGCCGGCGTCGTGCCCGGCGGCCGCTTCCCGGGTGACGATGTCGCCCTCGAACCGGTGCAGGGCGTCAGCTATGGGTGGGCGTCGGCGTACTGCGCCTCCCTCGGCAAGCGCCTGCCCACCGAGGCCGAGTGGAGACCGCCGCACGCGGCACCGAGGCCCGGTTGTTCCCGTGGGGTGACAACGCGGCCGACGGTGGCCTGCCCGACGACGGCACCTACCCCCGCGGCACCGTGCCGGCCAACGAGTCGACGTTCGGCGTGTTCGACCTCACCGGCAACGTGTGGGAGTGGGTCGGCGACACCTACGACCAGCGGATCGACGGTTCGCTGCACGTGCTGCGCGGCGGCCAGAACGGCTACCTGCGCAAGAACACGGTGCGGCTGCCGGTGGCCGACAGCTCCAACGCCCTGAAGATCGCCGGGTTCCGCTGCGCCGCGGACTCGGTGGACGAGGCACTGCCGGCGCTGCAGTTCGGTGACTTCACCGCTCCCGAGGGCGGCAACGAGGTCACCCCCACGACCGTACCGCCCGGTGTGATCATCGACGACACGTTCGACGACGCCACCAGCGGCTGGCTGGAGTTCGCCAACGACCAGATCCGCTTCGGCTACCATCCGAACGGCTTCTACCACCTGGAGACCAAGACGGAGAGCGTCGACGTCACAGTGGAGAGCCCGGTGGCGCTGGATGCCGCCGATCCGAGGCGGATCAACGTCTCCGCCTTCGTCGACCCGGCCAACACCAACGACGACGGCGGCGTGTTCTCCTACGGCATCCTCTTCCGCAGCTCGGTCAACGGCGACGGCAACGGCCTCATCTTCGTGGTCGACCCCCGCTCGCAGAAGTGGCAGGTCTGCAACCGCGACCCCGACACCGGCAAGTGGATCCTCATCGAGCAGAAGCAGCGGGCCATCCCCGACACCGCCGATCTCGAGGTCCGCATGGACGGCGACAACTACGAGTTCCTCATCGGCGGCCAGCAGGTCTACTCGCGGGAGATCCCCGGTTACACCGGCACCGGCGCCGGCATGGTGTTGGTGAGCTACCAGGCCTCGACCAAGGCCCACATCCACTTCGACCAGTTCAAGATCAGCGAGCTGTAGACGATGGGCTACGTCCTCGGGGTGGACTTCGGCACCTCGTTCACCGCCGCGGTGGCCTACTCGGCCGGGTCCAGCCGGGTGGTCACCCTCGGCAAGCGGGCCGGCGCCGTGCCCACCGCCACCTACGTCCGTGAGGACGGCACGCTGATCCACGGCGAGGACGCGTTCCTGGTGGGCGCGCACGACCCCGAGCGCCTGGTGCGCAACCTCAAGCGCCGCCTGGCCGACTCGGCCCCGATCGTGGTGGCCGGGCGTTCGTTCACGGCGGTGGAGCTGTGCGCCGCCTACCTGCGCTGGGTGGTCGACGCCGCCGCCACGTCCGAGGGCGCCCCGGCCGATGCGCTGCTGTTCACCCACCCGGCCAACTGGCGATCGGTGCGGCTCGACCAGTTCCGCGAGGCGTTGCGGCTCGCCGGGCTGACCAACGTGCACTTCGCCGCCGAACCGTTCGCCGCCGCCGCCTTCCACGCCATTACCGGCCAGGTCTCGCCGGGGGACCTGGTGGCGGTGTACGACCTCGGCGGCGGCACGTTCGACGCCGCCGTGCTTCGCCGGGTGGCCGACGGCTTCGAGCTGGCCGGCGATCCCGAGGGCATCGAGCACCTGGGCGGCGTGGACTTCGACGACGTCCTGTTCCACCTGCTGCGCAGCCGGGTGGGGGACCCGTGGATCACCGCTGAACGCAAGGGCGGGCCCTCCTATGCGGTGGCGGTGGCCGGCATCCGCCGGGAGTCGACCGCGGCCAAGGAGGCGTTGTCGGTCGACACCGAGGTCGAGGTCCCGGTGATGCTGCCCGGGGTCAACCAGGTGGTCAAGGTCACCCGGACCGAGTTCGAGCGGCTCATCGCCCCCAGCGTGCAGGACACCATCGGTGCCTTCCGGCGGGCGCTGCGCGAGGCCGGGGTGGCACCGGCGGACCTGTCCGCCGTGCTGTTGGTGGGCGGCTCGGTCGCCCTCGGGGTGGTCCGTGACGCGGTGCGCCAGCTCGTGGGTGACGTCACCCCCGTGCTCGACGCCGATCCGAAGTACGCCGTGGCCGCGGCGCGGCCCTGCTCGCCGGCCGGGCCGGGGCCACCGCCGGCCCGGCCGCCGCCGGCCCGCCGGCCTGCGCCCACCGGCCCGCCAGGGGCGGCGGCCGGGCCCGTCGCCGCCGGCCATGGCCGTACCCGGCACACCGCCGTCGCCCGCCACCCCGCTCGCCGCCGCCCCACCGCCGGCCGGGTCCCCGTTGCCCGGGTCGCCGCCGCCCACCGTCGGCCCGCCGCCCACCGTCATGGCCGCGCCGGTGGCGCCATCGCCGGGTCCCGCCCCGACGCCGGGCCCCGGGGCCGTTCCGCCGCCGGTCGCTCCGCCGCCGGCCGGTCCGCCCGGGCCTGCGCCCACCCCTGGCGGCCCGCCGCCGGGCACCGCCGGTACCGCCGGCACCGCGCGGCAGCCGGCCACGTTCGAGCCACCACCCAAGAAGTCCAAGGTCCCACTGCTCATCGGCGGGCTGGTCGTGCTCGCCGTGGTGGCGGCGGGCGGCGTGTTCCTCGCCTCCCGGGGCGGTGACGACGGCGCCGAGGCCGCCACCGGCTCCACTGTCGACGGCACCACCGGCACCACCGAGGAGGGTGGCGGGGGCGATGGCGACGGACCGTCCGACATCGCGGCCGGGCCGGCCTCCGCCGATCGCATGTCGCCGGTCGACGCCGGTACGTACACGCTGGGCGTGGACAAGCCCGAGCCCAACGGGGCCGAGACGCTGACGCTGACCCAGGACCTGGCCGCCTTCCACGTGGACATGTTCGAGGTGTCCAACGAGGAGTACAACCGCTTCGTCGTGGAGAAGGGCGCGCCGCCGCCGGCGTCGTGGCCCGGCGGCCGCTTCCCGGGTGACGATGTCGCCCTCGAACCGGTGCAGGGCGTCAGCTATGGGTGGGCGTCGGCGTACTGCGCCTCCCTCGGCAAGCGCCTGCCCACCGAGGCCGAGTGGGAGGCGGCCGCCCGCGGACCCGACGCCCTGACCTACCCGTGGGGCGAGGATCGCACCGCGGTCGACATCGACACCGCCGGCACGCGGCCGGTCGGCTCCACCGAGGGCAACATCAGCCCCTTCGGCATCCACGACACCGTCGCCTCGGTGTGGGAGTGGGTCGACGAGCCGTACGAGCCGGTGGCCGACGGTCAACGGGTGCGCCACGGCGGCGAGAACGGTCGGGTGCGCGACGGCGCCGCCATGCGCCAGGTGGTGGACCCCGCCAACGCCTCGGTGGTGGCGGAGACCGGCTTCCGCTGCGCCGCCGACGAGGTGTCCGACAGCGTCCAGCCCGGCCAGTTCAGCCGTGACATCACCCTGCCCGAGCGCAGCGTGACCGCCACGTCGGTGGTGGGCACCGGCCGCGGCCCCGGCACCGTGCTGGTCGACGACAACTTCGAGCAGCGCACCAGCGGGTTCCGCGAGGAGGCCGGGGAGACCTACGCGTTCGGCTACTACGCCCCCAGCTGGTACCACCTCGAGGCCACCGGCTCGGGGGTCCAGACCGTGTCGGTGGGCGGGTACAGCTACAGCAACGCCTCCATCGAGACCCACGTGCACGTGGACGGCGCCGAGACCGGCAACGGTCGGGTGCGCTACGGCCTCGTGGTGCGAGCGGTGGGGGAGGTGCGGGAACCGCCGGTGCTCCAGGGCCCGCCCCGGCCGACCGACTTCATCGCCTTCACCATCGACCCGCGGGCGGGCCGTTGGGAGCTGCTGGTGGAGAGCGAGGCGCAGCCGTTGCGGGCGGTGCAGTCCGGCGCCCTACCGCCGACGGTCAAGGCGTTCGACCGGGAGCAACCGGACGGGCTGCGGGTGGAGATGCGCGACACGATGCTCACGCTCTTCGTCAACGACGTGCAGGTGGCGACGTACGACACCGGGGTGGTCGAATCCAACGGCGACGTGGGGTTCTTCGTCGAGAA
Source organism: Acidimicrobiales bacterium (assembly GCA_041394365.1). Taxonomy (GTDB): domain Bacteria; phylum Actinomycetota; class Acidimicrobiia; order Acidimicrobiales; family CAIXPF01; genus CAIXPF01. Next base: position 75,183 of record JAWKIM010000013.1, on the reverse strand, counting down.
CATCGACGAGACCTTCGCCGACGTGCATTTCGCCGACCTGAGGATCGTGGAGTTGTGAGCGACAGCGCAGCCGCCGGGCAGCAGACCGAACCGGCACCCCGGGAGGTCACCGTCTACGAGTTCGTGGGCGGGGAACCGTTCTTCGCCGAGCTGGTGGAACGGTTCTACGCCGGGGTGATGGCCGACCCGTTGCTGGCCCCGATGTACCAGGAGGAGGACCTCGAGGGTGCCAAGGGCCGCCTGCGGGGCTTCCTGGTGCAGTTCTGGGGCGGTCCCGACGACTACAGCCAGGAGCGGGGCCACCCGCGGCTGCGCATGCGCCACTTCCCCTTCGCCATCGGCGCGGCGGAGCGCGACCGCTGGATGCACCACATGCGCAGCGCGGTGCTGGCCGCCGACACGGTGGACCAGGTCAAGGACCTGTTGCTCGGCTACTTCGAGAACGCCGCCACCGCCATGCAGAACCAGTGACGAGCAGCATTCGCTGACCTTCCCTCCGAGTTCTTCTGGCCACCATATCCGCCGTACATTCCGGCGATTCGCTCGGGATTCGCCATGACGGGGCGCCGAGGACATCCGGTCGGTGGACTGCGGTGCGTGGCGGCGGGATCGCCCGTCGCCTCCACCGTGCCCGTCCTTCGACCGGGGCCCAAGGGCACTACATTCCCGGGCGATGAGCACCCCGCAACCGAGCCTGCCCCGCCCGACGGACGTCCTGCCCCACCGCGACCCCTTCCTGTTCATCAGCGAGATCGTCGCCATCGAGCCGGGGGTGCGGGCCGAGGCCCGCTGGCGGCTGACCGGCCAGGAGTTCTTCTTCGCCGGCCACTTCCCCGGCCGCCCGGTGTTGCCGGGGGTGCTGCAGGTGGAGGCCATCGCCCAGTGCGGCGGGCTCACGTTGTGGGGCGATGATCGTTTCGCCGGCAAGCTCGGCCTCTTCGGCGGCGTGGAGAAGGCCCGCTTCCGTCGCCAGGTCGAGCCGGGGGACACGCTCGAGCTCGCCTTCGACATGACCCGCCTGTCGGCCCGGGCCGGAAAGGGCGCAGGCCGGGCCACCGTCAACGGTGACCTGGCCTGCGAGGCAGAGCTGTTCTTCGTGATCGTCGACGCCTGACCGGGTCAGCCGCCGCCCGTACGGTCAGGACGGCGGGGCGATCACCAGCGAGCCGTTGTGGCCACCGAACCCGAAGCTGTTCGACATCGACACGCCCGGTTCCCACGGCCGCGGCGCACCGAGCACCAGATCGATGGGCGCCAGCTCGGGATCCACCGCCGAGGTGCAGGCGGTGGGCGGCACGAGCCGGTGCCGCATGGCCAGCAGCACCGCCACCGCCTCGATCGCCCCGGCCGCGCCCAGGGCGTGGCCGGTCACGCCCTTGGTGGACGTCACGATCGGACCGGGGGCATCGAACACCTTGGCCAGCGCCTCGGCCTCGGCCGCGTCGTTGAGCGGGGTGGAGGTGCCGTGGGCGTTGATGTGGCGCACGTCGGCCTTGCCCACCCCGGCATCGGCCAGGGCGAGCTCCATGCACGCCACCGCCCCGGAGCCGCCGGGGGAGGGGGCGGTGATGTGGTAGGCGTCGGCGTTGTTGGCCGCACCCAGGATCTCGCCGTAGATGGTGGCGCCCCGGGCCACCGCGTGCTCGTACTCCTCGAGCACCAGCACGCCGGCCGCCTCGGCGATGGCGAAGCCGTCGCGCTCGGCGTCGAAGGGCCGGGAGATCCCGCTGCGGGTCAGCGCGGTCATGTTGCCGAAGCCGGCCAGCGCGGTGGGCGTCAGCGCCGACTCGGCCCCGCCGGCGATCATCACGTCGACCATACCCCAGCGTATGTAGCGCATGGCGGCGCCGATGGAGTGGGTCGACGCGGCGCAGGCCGTCACCGTGGTCTCGCACGGACCCTGGAACCCGTACTTCATCGACACCGCCGCCGACGCCGCGTTGCTCATCATCATCGGGACCAGGAACGGCGACACCCGCCGGCTGTCCTTCTGGTAGTTGACGAGGATCTGCTCTTCGAGGGTCGTGAGGCCGCCCACGCCGGTGGCGACGTTGACGCCGATGCGGGCCGGGTTGGCCCGCAGCTCACCGGCCTGCTCGAGCGCCATGGCCGCCGCGGCCAGCGCGAACTGGCTGAAGCGATCCGACCGGCGGGCTTCCTTGGGGTTGTCGAAGTAGGGGGCGGGGTCGAAGTCCTCGACCCGGCGGATCCCCGGCTCCGGCTCGGACAGCAGCCCCTGCCAGTAGGCGTCGAGACCGATGCCGCAGGGGGCGACGACCCCCATGCCGGTGACGACCACACGACGACGGCTCATGACAACGAATCCCTTCGAACGATCAGCACGATGTGGCCCGGTGGCCCCGTGCCACCGCGGCCACCACGGCGAGCCGGCTCAGAGCTTGCCGGTCACCAGCTCGTAGGCCTGCCCCACCGTGGAGATGCCCTCGAGCTCCTCTTCCTCGACGGTGACGTCGAACTCCTCCTCCAGCGCCATGACCAGCTCGACGAGGTCCAGGCTGTCGGCGTCGAGGTCGTCGGCGAAGCTCGCTTCCATCGTCACCTTGTCGGCGTCGACGGAGAGCACCTTCACGGCGCACTCCTTGAAGCGATCGAAGTTGTCAGCCATCGAATGTCACTCCTGTGGATCGGGTTCGGTGGGGGGTTGCGGAAACGGGCCCGCGAACGGTGCGGGCCACACCTCGGGTGGTGCGCCTGCTGCCGGCGGGCATCATGTCGGGGCGAATCTAGCGCTCACGCGCCCATCGTCATGCCGCCGTCCACCGGCACGACCACGCCGGTGATGTAGGCAGCACGCTCAGAGGCCAGGAACGCCACCGCGTCGGCCACCTCCTCGGCGGTGCCGAAGCGGCCGACGGGCACGGCGTCGGTGATGGCGGCCTTCTGGGCATCGGTGAGGGCATCGGTCATGTCGGTGGCGATCGGGCCGGGCGCCACCACGTTGACGGTGATGTTGCGGGAGGCGAACTCCCGGGCGAGCGAGCGCGCCATACCGAGCAGTCCAGCCTTGGAAGCGGCGTAGTTCGCCTGGCCGGCCTGGCCCACCAGCCCGACGACCGACGAGATGAACACGATGCGACCGAAGCGTTGGCGCATCATCGTCTTCACCGCCCGCTTCGCCACCCGGAACCCGCCGGTGAGGTTGGCGTCGAGCACGGCGGTGAAATCGTCCTCGCTCATGCGCAGCACGAGCGTGTCGCGGGTGATGCCGGCGTTGCTGATGACCACCTCGATCGGTCCGAACGCCGCCTCCACCGCGCCGAAGGCGCGTCGACCTGCTCGGCGGAGGTCACGTCGGCGGCCCAGCCACCGCCAGGACGCCGTCGGGCAGGGCGCGCCGGGCTCGGGTGGGGCGCTGCGGTAGGTGATGGCCGCAGTGGCCGTCCTCGGCGAAGCGACGGGCGATGGCCAGGCCGATACGCAGTTGCGCCAGTGACCAGCACCGTGCGAAACGATGTCGTGTTCAGGGTTCAGCAGGGATCACGCACCATCCCAGCGCAACGGCGCGCTGGCCCAGGTCATGCCGGCGCCGAAGCCGACGGGAAGCAGGCAGCACCAGATCGCCCGCTTTCACCCGGCCGTCGGCCACCGCTTCGTCGAGCGCCATGGGGATCGGCGCGGAGGTGTTGCCCGCCGGTCGATGTTGAGCGATGCCTTCTCCATGGGCAGCTCGAGCTTGCCCATGGCCGATTCGATGATGCGGATGTTGGCCTGGGTGGGGCGGCCAGGCGATGTCCTCGGCAGTCACCCCGGCCATCGCCATCGCCCTGCGGGCGGAGTCCACCATGACCCGCACGGCCCGGCGGAACACCTCGCGGCCCTCCATCTGCAGCGTGCCGCCGATCTCGGCGTAGAGGATCGGGGCGGCGGCACCGTCGGAGCCGAGGTCCCACCCGAGCAGCCCGGGACGCTCCGGCCCCTCGACCTCGCGGGCCTCGATCACCACCGCCCCGGCGCCGTCGGCGAAGAGGATGCCGGTGTCGCGGGCGGTGTAGTCGGTGATGCGCGACAGCGTGTCGCAGCCGATGACCAGCACCGTGCCCAGACCCATGGCGATCATGCCCTGGGCGGCGACCATGCCGTAGGTGAAGCCGGAGCAGGCGGCGTTGACGTCGAACGCACCGCAACGCAGGCCGAGCTGGTGCTGCACCACCGAGGCGGTGGCGGGGACCAGTTGGTCGGGGGTGGTGGTGGCCAACACCAGCAGATCGATGGTGGCCGGGTCCACGCCCGACTGCTCGATGGCCCGGCGGCCGGCCTCGACCGACAGCACCGAGGTCATGCCCCCGACGCGCCGTTCCCGGATACCGGTCCGCTCGACGATCCAGGCATCGTTGGTGTCGGCGATCTGCTCGAGATCCGCGTTGGTGAGGACCTTGTCCGGCAGCGCGGAGCCGAGTCCGGTGATGACCCCTGTGCGCATCATGCCCCTTCGTTCCGGCCGGTGGCGGGAGCACCGGTCCGTCGCCGGTGCATACCGGCGCCCATCATTGCCCAATCCATGGAGCGGGTGAAGTGTTCGGTGACCTGGTCGGTCGAGCGTTCCGGCGGGCGGAGCACACCGTCCGGTACGGAGCCGAGGCCGACGCCGACGCCGACGGAGAGCGAGCCGGCCTCGGCGGCTCGGTTGCTCGGTGGAGGCGGTGAGCGGTGTGGCTCAGCCGGTGCGCAGCCAGGCGACCGGCTGACGGCTGGTGACGCGCTCGCCGTGGTGGGCGAGCAGGCCCATCAGCCAACCGGTGAACCGGGAGCGGACCTCGTGTTCGCCCACGCGGCCGAGCAGGTCGCCCGCCTGGACGGGGTGCCCGTCGCGCAGGTCGGCGGCCGGTGAGAACACGCCGGCGGCCGGGCTGACCACCAGTCGTTCGGCGGCGAACAGGTGCTCACCGTCGGTCGGGGGGGCTTCATCGGGGGAAAGGGTGGCGAGATCACGCACGAGCGTGTCGACCTCCTGGGGAGTTGCGGCGGAGAAGGTGTGGATGCCGTCCACGGTCCGCTTGGCCATGCCGGTCAGCACGGCGCCGGGACCGAGTTCGACGAAGATCGAGACGCCATCGGCGTGCAGGGTGCCGAGCAGCTCCCGCCAGCGGACGGGGCTGCACAGCTGGCGCGACAGCAAGCCACGCCACTCGCCGGCGGCGCGGTGCAGGGCGGCATCGGTGTTGGTGGCGACCGGCACCACGGCATCGGCGAAGGACACGGTGGCCAGGGCGGCGTCGAGCCGTTCCTGGGCGGGGGCCATGTAGGGCGTGTGGAAGGCGCCGGTGACCGCGACGGCCATCGCCCGCTTGGCGCCTCGCGCCTTGGCGGCGGCGCCGGCCTGTTCGAGGGCATCGGGGGCGCCGGCGATGACGACCTGGCCGGGTGCGTTGGCGTTGGCCAGCCAGACGTCGCCACCGGCGGCGCGCACCTCCGCGCACGCCTCCTCGACGAGGGCGTCGTCCAGGCCGAGCACCGCCGACATGGTGCCGGTCTTCTCCAGCGACGCCTCCCGCATGGCGGCGCCGCGCTCGGCCACCAGCCGGGCACCGCTGGCGAAGTCGATCACCCCGGCGCAGACGAGGGCGCTGTACTCGCCCAGGCTGTGGCCGGCCACATGGCTGGCACCGACCCCGGCCCGGCGCACCGCATCGAACACGACCATCGACAGCACGAACGTCGACAGCTGGGCGTTGTGGGTGAGCTTGAGCTCGTCGGCATCGGCCTCGAGGAGCAACGCGGCCACATCGCGCCCGGTGGCCTCGCTCGCCTGGTCGACCAGTGCCCAGGAGGCGTGGTCACGCCAGGCGGCGCCCATGGCGGGTTTTTGCGACCCCTGACCGGGGAAGGTGAAGGCGAGCATGTGGGGGCGGTGGGTCGTCCTGTGGGCGGTCGGTCCCGCTGACCAGCGCTTCGTTGCGGTCGCCGGCGGGTCCGGTCGGGTTGATGTCGCTCGTTAGACCCCGCGATGTCACCGGGGGTTTCATCTTTCGAGCCATGTTCCATGTGAGAAGAGTCACCCAAGCGCGGTCGCGCGGTGCGTGAACGCCATGTGCGCTCCGTAGTATTCGTACGTCGGAGCGACAGATACCGACACAAGAAGCGGCGAACACTGCACAAACGAACGCGGACAGCGATCGTGGGCGGTGGCGGACGACGGGAGCGCATCGAGGCGTGACACCTGGACCGAGGGTGGAGCAGACCGCATTGATCGGCGCGCGTCCGGCGGGCGGTGCGGCGACGCTGACCCGTTTGCTCCGCGAGTTCCAGGTGGAGCTGCTCGACGCCTCGTCGATGCACCTGCGGGCCGTGGTCGACGCCCAGCTCGGCCGGGTCGGGGCGCTGCTCGACGCCTCCCGCCTCACGCTGTGGCAGATCGACCCCGAGGGTGACGCCGCCACCGCCGAGTTCGAGTGGTACCGCCCGGGCTTGCTGGCCATGCGCAACTCCCGCCACGAGCTCTCCGGCTTCCCGGTGCCGCCCGACACGCTGGCCGCCGGGCCGACGGTCGTGCTCGACGAATCGGCCGCCGCCTTCTTCGACGCCAACGAGGTGCTGGTGGTGCCGCTGGCGGTGCGGGCCCGCTTGCTGCGCTTCCTCACCGTGGGTTGGGCCGAGCCCCGCCACGCCGCCTCGGTGGGCATCGAGCCGGCGGTCATCGACGCGCTGTTCAGCATGACCGCGGTGATCCACGGCGCGGCGGAGACGGCCGCGCTCTCCGAGCGGGCGTCCTACGACGAGCTCACCGGCCTGGCCAACCGCCGGCTGTTGCTGTTCATGCTCAACCACCTGCTCAGCCGGCTCGGCCGTCGCCGGGGCGGCGGGGTTGCCGTGATCTTCTGCGAGGTCGACGACCAGGCGGTGCCCGAGGAGCTCGTGGTGCGGTTGGCGCGCGCCTTCCACGAGGAGACCCGGGCCACCGACATGGTCGGCCGGTTCGACGACCGGGTGCTGGCGGTGCTGTGCGACGACCTGCGCGACCCTGCCGAGGCGATCGAGGTGGCGCGGCGCCTGGCCCGGGTGTGCCGGGACGCGAGCACCGAGGCCGGCCTGGCCGAATCCGGGCTGGCCGAACGGGTGGCCTGCTTCGGCATCGGCTACAGCGATGAGGCGGTGACCACCGGCGTGCTGTTGCGCCGCGCCGACCTGGCCACTTACCAGGCGCGCGCCGAGGGCCGTGGCGGCATCCGCGTCGTCGCCACCTGAGCCGGCCGACACCGACGGCGGCGCCCGGTCGGTGCGCTGCTAACGTGTCGCACCGCCCGCCCGGGTGGTGGAATGGCAGACACGGAGGACTCAAAATCCTTTGCCGCGAGGCGTGCGGGTTCAAGTCCCGCCCCGGGCACGCGAGGCGCTGGTCCGGTCCTCCGATGGGGGCCGCGTACACTGCAGCCATGCAACAGGTGGAGGCCATCGAGCGGCGGCTGTCCGATGTGGGCGCCGATCTCCGTCGCCTCCGCGAAGAGCTGCGCATCGCCGATGAGGAGCTCGGCCACTTCCGGGCCGAGGCCGATGACGCCCGCCTCCGGGCCATGGTGTCGGATCGCCCCGATGCCGCCCGGGAGGACCGCGAGGCCCAGCGCTCCGTCGACGCCATCGCCCGCCAGCGCGACCACCTCGTCGCCCAGATCGAGCGGCTGGAACGCAGCCAGGACGACCTGCTCGACGAGCTCGCCGCCGCCCACCGAGCCGAACCCGGAGGCCGCTGATGACCACGGTGGTGATCGCGGAGGACGAGGCCATCATCCGCCTCGACCTGCGGGAGACCCTCGTCGACGAGGGCTACGACGTGGTGGGGGAGACGGGCCGCGGCGACGAAGCCGTCGAGCTGGTGCGAGAGCTGCGGCCCGATCTCGTCATCCTCGACATCAAGATGCCCGGGATGGGCGGGCTCGAGGCGGCCCGGCTGATCACCGAGGAGCGGCTGGCCGCCGTGCTCATCCTCACGGCGTTCAGCCAGCGCGATCTGATCGTGCAGGCCCGCGACGCCGGTGCGCTGGCCTACCTGGTGAAGCCCTTCCAGCGCTCCGATCTGGTGCCCGCCATCGAGGTGGCGCTCGGGCGGTTCGCCGAGCTGCGGGCGCTGCAGGAGCAGTCGGCTGATCTCGAGGAGCGCCTGGCCAACCGCAAGGTGCTCGATCGGGCGAAGGGCATCCTCATGGACGAGTCCGCGCTGGGCGAGCAGGCGGCGTTCCGGTTCATCCAGACCACGGCGATGGCTGAGCGCAGCACCATGAAGGTGGTGGCCGAGCGCATCATCGCCGGTGAGCTCCGCCCCCAACCGGAGTAGCGCCCGACCGGGCACCCGTCTGCCCGCCGTCGTCGTACCGGTCCCAGGCCCGATCCCGGCCCTCGTCGTGCCTGGATCGTGGTCGGACGACATCGCCGGGTGGGCGCCGCTCGCCGATGATGGGCCGGCCGTGCATCGTCACGGCGAAGTCGCCGGCGACGCTGCCGGGCGCCGCCCGCTCCCGCCGATTCGCCGGCGGATCTGGCCGGCCACCACGTAGGCCGAATCGGCAGCGAATCGCCGATTGATGGGTATGGCTCTCATTCTCAGTGGCGGTTTCGGAGGGCGGGATGTTGGCCGGCGTGGCAGCGAGGTCTGTACGGAAGTTGCCACGTGGTGCCAAAGGGCGTTCGCCTCACCAGCAGCGTTGCGACAGGCAATGGACCGTCGATGGTCGTTTCCGCTGAACCTCACTGGCCAGGGCGCAGCCGCCGCTCCCGGCCGCAGCGCGAAGCGACGTCGGCTCGATGCGTGCGCCTTCCGCTCGGTGTCGGACCGCTCGGTGCCGACCGCTGGGTGGGGTCCGCTCGGTGTCGGAACCGCGGCTGACGTCCCCGGCTCGGGCACTCGGACGCCGGAACCCCGAGCGAACACCACGCTCTGTGGTATTCGCCCCGGCACCCTCATGGCGAATCCGCCGATTCGCTGCGAGCGGTCTCTCCCATACCGCTCAGTATGGAGCCCTGGAGGGCGCTGCGGTGGTGGGTCAGGGGCGTGGCCGCGGGCGCCCTGCATGGCGCCGGGTGGGCCACCTAGCATCACCGCCGATGGCGACGCTGCTGCTCATCGACGGGAACTCGCTGACCTACCGGGCCTTCTTCGCGCTCCCCGCGGACATGGCCACCGCGTCCGGGCAGGTCACCAACGCCGTGTTCGGCTTCACCTCGATGCTGATCAACCTGTTGCGCGACCACCGGCCCGACCAGGTGGCGGTGTGCTTCGACCGGCCCGAACCCACGTTCCGCCACGAGCAGATCGACGGCTACAAGGCCGGGCGGGCCGAAGCGCCCGACATCCTGCGCCAGCAGATGGGCCTCGTCCGCCAGGTGGTGGAGGCGCTGCACCTGCCCGTGCTCGAGCTCGCCGGCTACGAGGCCGACGACCTGATCGCCACCGTCGCCACCGCCGCCCGTGACCGCGGTGACGACGTCATCGTGGTCACCGGTGACCGCGACGCCTACCAGCTGGTCGAAGACCCCCACATCAAGGTGCTCTACAACCGGCGGGGCGTGTCCGACTACGCCTTCTACGACGAGGCCGGCATCGTCGAGCGCACCGGCGTCACCCCGGCGCTGTACACCCAGTACGCAGCCCTGCGGGGGGACACCTCCGACAACCTGCCCGGCGTGCCCGGGGTGGGAGAGAAGACCGCCGCCAAGCTGATCAACACCTACGGCGGCCTCGACGGCATCTTCGCCAACATCGACAAGCAGACGCCGAAGCTCCGCCAGAACCTCGCCGCCTACGAGGACCAGGTGCGCCGCCACGCCGACATCATGGTGCTGCGCCGCGACGCCCCCATCGAGGTGGACGCCAACGAGCTGCACCTCGGGCCGATCGACTGGCCCGAGGTCCGCCGGCTGTTCGACTTCCTCGAGTTCCGCACCCTGGGCGACCGGCTGGCCGAGGCGCTGACCGTGCTGCCCGCCGCCGGCGCGATGGACGGGGCGGCGGCACCGTCGCCCAGCCCCGACCGCGCGGTGCTCGAGGCCGAGGTCGTCCGCCCCGACGGCCCCGCCGAGGCCGTCGCCGCCATCCAGACGCTGGCCCGCGGCCAGGGGATCCTGGCGGCCGCGGCCGGGTTCGACCAGCCCAACGACCGGGGTGCGCTGATCGGGCTGGCGTTGGTCAGCGACCCCTCCGTGAGCGAGGTCACCTGGCTGGACGTCACCCTGCTCGAGGCGCCGGCGGTGCGAGAGGCCCTGGCCGCCCTCGTGGGCGACGGCGGCCGCCCGCTCGCCGGCCACGGGTTCAAGTCCGCCATGCGGGCCCTGCTCGACCGCGGCGTCGACGTCCGCAGCCTGGCGCTCGACACCCGCATCGCCGCCTACCTGCTCGACCCGGCCGAGTCGCGGTACCTCCTCGGCGAGCTGCTCGATCGCTACGCCAACATCGAGCTGGCCAGCGGCGATGCCGCCCCGGCCGCCCGCCCCGCCCAGGGCCAGCTCGACTTCGACGCCGCCGGTCAGGACTTCGATCCCGCCGTCGCCCCCTGCCGCGACGCGCTGGGCACCGCCCGGCTGATCGAGCCGTTGCTGGCCGCCCTCGACGCCCAGCAGCTGCGCGCCCTCAACGACGAGGTCGAGGTGCCGCTGGTCCGGGTGCTGGCCCGCATGGAGCACGCCGGCATCGGGGTGGATCGCGCCGAGCTGGAGCGGCTCAACCGCGAGCTCTCCGAGGAGGCCGCCGAGCTGACCAAGGCCATCTGGGACGACGCCGGGCACGAGTTCAACGTCAACTCCACGTTGCAGCTGCGCGAGGTGCTCTACGGGGAGTTGGGCCTGGCGCCCGGCAAGAAGACCAAGACCGGGTTCTCCACCGATGCCGCCACCCTGGAGAAGCTCGCCGGCCAGCACCCGATCGTCGACCACCTGCTCCGCTACCGCGAGGTGGAGAAGCTCCGCTCCACCTACGGCGAGGGCCTGCTGGTGGAGGTCCGCGACGACGGCCGCATCCACGCCACGTTCAACCAGACCGTGGCCCGCACCGGGCGGTTGAGCTCCGAGGAGCCGAACCTGCACAACATCCCGGTGCGCTCGGAGCTGGGCCGGAACTTCCGCAAGGCGTTCGTCGCCCGCAACGGGTGCGAGCTGTGCGTGGCCGACTACAACCAGATCGAGCTGCGCTGCATCGCCCACCTGGCCCGCGACCCGGGCCTCATCGAGGCCTTCGAGGCTCGGCGGGACATCCACAACGCCACCGCCGCCCGGGTGTTCTCGGTGGCCCCCGAGGACGTCACCGTCGAGCAGCGGTCCAAGGCGAAGATGGTGTCCTACGGCCTCGCCTACGGCATGGAGGCCTACGGGCTCGGCCAGCGGCTGAACATCCCCACCTCGGAGGCGGCCGACATCCTCGACGCCTACTTCGCCGCCTTCCCGGCGGTGAAGGCCTACATGGAGCAGACCGTGCACGAGGCCCGCCAGCGGGGCTACACCGAGACGTTGTTCGGCCGCCGCCGGCAGATCCCCGAGCTGTCCTCGCCGAACTTCCGCATCCGCCAGGCCGGCGAGCGCCAGGCGATGAACGCCGGCATCCAGGGCCTGGCCGCCGACATCTTCAAGGTCGCGCTGGTCCGCCTCGACGCCGCGCTGGCCGAGCGCGACGCCGTCTCGGCCATCGTCCTGCAGGTCCACGACGAGGTGATCCTCGAGGTCCCGCCGGACGAGCACGACGCCATGGCCGAGCTGGTCCCCCAGGTCATGGGGGATGCGTTCGCGCTGGCCGTGCCCCTCGAGGTCAACCTGAGCTTCGGGCGCACCTGGGCGGACGCCAAGTAACGGCGTCCCACCTGCGGGCCCGTCGGGGCTCCGGCACCGGCGGGCGCAAGCCCTCGAGCGGCGGTCGAGGGTTCTCGCGCGGAGCCGACGAAACATGTCGATCGTGTGACGGTAGGCTGTCGGCCGTCTCGTCCCCGAGCACTGGATGACCGCCTTGTCCACCCCCGCCCGCCCCCGCCGCCGGTCCCTGCGCTCGGCGCTGGCCATCACCGGCTTCGCCGCCCTGCTCGCCGGCACCGCCCTCAGCGGGAGCGCCGGCGCCTCCGACGCCGACGTGGCCGAGCAGAGCGCCACCATCGAGGGCACCACCGCCGACGGCGGCGTGACCCGCACCGGTGCCGGCGCCGCCTTCGACACCCAGGCGACCAGCGCGGCACCGATGCTCGGCGTGGAGGGCAAGGGCTTCGGGCACGGTCGGGGCATGGGCCAGTGGGGCGCGCTCGGCTACGCCACCGCCTGGAAGATCCCGTACCCGTACATCCTCGCCCATTACTACGGCGGCACCACCGCCGCCCGGGTCGACACCAACTACGACGTGCGGGTCCGCCTCGGCCGCTTCGACGACACCCACCTGGTGCTGGCGTCCGACCGCGGTGCGCTGATGACCAGCGTCACCGGCGACCAGCGCTACCAGACGGTGCTGGTCGTGCCCGAGCGCAACGGCAGCTGGTCGGTGTGGGCGGGGTCGGACTGCGTGGGCACGTGGGGCTGGTGGTACCTGACCTCCTCCACCCAGCCCGTGCGGTTCTGGGTGGCGGGCAGCAACCCGGCGGCCGAGGACCAGGGCCAGATGGTGGGCACGTGCGAGCGTGACGGCAGCCTGCGCTACTACCGGGGCTGGATGGAGGTCGTGCGCACCCAGGTGGGCGTCCGCCTGGTGAACTCGGTGCCGGTCGAGCAGTACGTGCGCGGGGTGGTGCCCCGGGAGATGCCGGCCTCGTGGGGCGACCGGGAGGGCCCGTGGGGCATCCAGGCGCTGGCCGTGCAGGCGGTGGCGGCCCGTTCTACGTGCTGACCGAGGGCCGGGCCCCGGCTTCTGGCACACCTGCGACAGCGCCGCCTGCCAGGTCTACGGCGGCGCCGCCACCTGGAGCGCGTCGGCCGGCAGCCGGCGCCTGGAGGACCCGCGCAGCGACGAGGCGGTGTTCAACACCGCCGGCGAGGTGCGGCTGCGGCCCGATGGTCAGATCGCCCGCACCGAGTACTCGGCGTCGACCGGCGGCTGGACGGCCGGCGGCAGCTTCCCGGCCGTGCTCGACCAGGGCGACCCGCTGCCCGACAACCCCAACTACCTGTGGCACTACGACGTCAGCGCGCAGGCGCTGCAGGACGAGTTCCCGCAGATCGGCACGCTGACGCGCATCGACGTGACCGGCCGCAACGGTCTCGGCCAGTGGGGCGGCCGGGCCACCGAGGTGCGCCTCACCGGCACCAACGGCACCGCGGTGACCGACGGCGACATGGTCAACTTCCTGCTCGGTCTCGGCACCGACTGGTTCGAGGTGACCTCCATCCGCTGAGGCCCGGCCGCCGGGCGCGATGCTGGCCGCATGGCGCGCACCCCGCACTGGTTCGAGGCGATCGCCGACCACGTGGGTCCGGCGTACCTGCGCTACTCGTTCACCAAGGGCACCGAGCAGGAGGCCGGGTTCCTGGTGGCGGCGCTCGGCCTGCGGCCGGGTGATCGGCTGCTCGACGTGGGTTGCGGCCCGGGCCGGCACCTGCGGGCCCTGCAGGCCCGGGGGCTGGTGACGCTCGGCGTGGACATCTCGGCGTCGTTCGTGGCGTTGTGCGACGGGCGGGCCGCGCAGGGCGATGCCCGGCGGCTCCCGGTGGCCGACGCCAGCGTGGACGTGGCCCTGTCGTTGTGCCAGGGCGGCTTCGGTCTGCCGGAACCCGGCGGGGAGCTGCACGACGACGCCGCCGTGTTGCGAGAATTGGCCCGGGTGGTGCGCCCCGGCGGGACGGTCGTGCTGTCCGCCTTTTCGGCGTACTTCCAGGTACGTCATCTGGAGCCCGAGCGCGAGCGCTTCGACGCCGCCACCGGGGTGAACCACGAGTGGACCGAGGTGCGCGACACCGCCGGCCGCGTCGCCCCCACCGAGCTGTGGACCGCCTGCTACACCCCCCGTGAGCTGCGGTTGTTGTGCGCCGCGGTCGGCCTGCGGGCGGAGCACGTGTGGTCGGTGAGCCCCGGCGCGTACCGGTCGGAGGTGCCCACCGTCGACAGCCACGAGTTCCTGTGCGTGGCCCGCAGACCGTGAGCCGCGATCCCCGCTGCGGGGGATCGGCAAGGGCGCCGTCATGCCGCAATCTGACGGGGACACGCACGGTGGCGCCCGGCCGGGCCCCGCGCGCTGCTAGCCTCTATCGCTGCGGTGAATAGGTCATCGCAAAACGTCCCATCCCCGTAAGAGAAGTCAACTTTCAACGTGACCGAGCAGACCATCGACCGGCCGGCAACGGCCAACCCCAACACCGGCGCACCGGCTGGTATGGGGACGTTCGACGAGAACGGCGAATACCACCCCCGGCAGGTGACCGAGAACGACCTCGCCGGCATGTCCATGGAGGATGCGTACGCATCGTCCATGGTCGAAGTCGAGGACGGCCAGATCGTCCAAGGCACTGTCGTCAAGGTCGACCGGGACGAAGTTCTGCTCGACATCGGGTACAAGTCCGAGGGCGTCATCCCCAGCCGCGAGCTGTCCATCCGCAACGACGTGAACCCCTCCGAGGTCGTTTCCCTCGGTGACCACGTCGAGGCGCTCGTGCTGCAGCGCGAGGACAAGGACGGCCGCCTGATCCTGTCCAAGAAGCGGGCCCAGTACGAGCGGGCCTGGGGTCAGATCGAGTCGATCAAGGAGAACGACGGGTACGTCACCGGCCCCGTCATCGAGGTCGTCAAGGGCGGCCTCATCATCGACATCGGCCTGCGCGGCTTCCTGCCCGCCTCGCTGGTGGAGCTGCGCCGGGTCCGAGACCTGCAGCCCTACGTCGGCCAGACCCTCGAGGCCAAGATCATCGAGCTGGACAAGAACCGCAACAACGTGGTGCTGTCCCGCCGCCTCTTCTTGGAGGAGACCCAGAAGGAGCAGCGCGAGGAGTTCCTCGCCAACCTCAAGCCGGGCGAGGTGCGTCGGGGCAAGGTGTCCTCGGTGGTCAACTTCGGTGCCTTCGTGGACCTCGGCGGCATGGACGGGCTCATCCACGTGTCGGAGCTGTCCTGGAAGCACGTCGACCACCCCTCGCAGGTGGTGGCGGTGGGCGACGAGGTCGAGGTGCAGGTGCTCGAGGTCGATCTCGACCGCGACCGCATCAGCCTCTCGCTGAAGGCCACCCAGCAGGATCCGTGGCAGGAGTTCGCCTCCAACCACCGGGTCGGCGAGCTGGTCTACGGCCGGGTCACCAAGCTGGTGCCCTTCGGTGCGTTCGTCCAGGTGGGCGACGGCATCGAGGGTCTGGTCCACATCTCGGAGATGTCGGCGCACCACGTCGATCTGCCCGAGCAGGTGGTCACCCCCGCCGAGGAGCTGTGGGTCAAGATCATCGACCTCGACCTGCAGCGCCGCCGGATCAGCCTGTCGATCAAGCAGGCCGCCGAGGGCGGTGTCGTTGCCGCCGAGTACCAGGAGGCGTTCGGCGCCCACATGTACGACGACCAGGGCAACTACATCGGCCCGTCGTACACCGAGGGCGAGTACAGCTCCGAGGGCCAGGAGGCGTGGGAGGAGTACTACGCCGCCACCGGTGAGGAGCCGCCCGCGGAAGGCGAGGAGGGCGTCGTGTACGAAGAGGTGGCCGAGGGCACCGAGCCCCAGGCCTGATCGTCACCGCACGTTCGCACGGAGGCCGGGTCCGCTGGGCCCGGCCTCCGTCGCGCCCGGCCAGACCCATCGGGCCGGCTGCCGCGCGCCGGAGCGCGTCGCGCCGGATGGGCCCCGACGCGGCGAGGCTGCCATACCATCTGGTACGGCAGCCTCGGTGCGGTGGGGACGGGGGGTTGCTCAGAGGCGGGGGCGGGTGCGGCGCTCGAGCTTGATGATGCCCATGCGCACCGCCAGCAGCACCGCCTCGGTGCGGTCCCGCACGTTCAGCTTCTGGTAGATCGACGTGAGGTGGTTCTTCACCGTCTTCTGCGAGATGGTGAGCGCCCGGGCCACCTCCACCGTGGACTTGCCGTTGGCGAAGAGCTGGAGCACTTCCTGCTCGCGCTTGGTGAGGATCGGGTCGTCGGGCTGGTTGGACTGGAAGTAGTTGTCCAGCTGCGACACCCGGTTGGCATACCGGATGGTCTTCTCCGGCTTGCCGAGCATCGTCTCGCCCCGGGCGAGGCGCGCACGGCGTCGGAGATCTCCTTGGTGGAGGCGCTCTTGACCACGTAGGCCATGGCCCCGGCGTCGCGGGCGGCCTTGCGCATGTTGTCGTCGTCGTGGGCGGTGAGCACCATGACCCGGGCCTGCGGACGGGCCCGCACGATGCGGCGGATGGCCTCGAGGCCGTCGAGGTCGGGCAGGCCGATGTCCATCACCACCACGTCGGGGCGGTGCTCGAGCGTGAGGTTGACGGCAGACTTCCCGTCCTCCGCTTCGGCCACCACGCTGAACCCCTGATCCATCAGGCTCGCCTTGAGCCCCTCCCGGATCAGCGGGTGATCGTCAGCAAGCAGCAGTCGCAGTGCCATCGGTTCGCCTCCTTGGCGTGCTTCGCTTCCTGCGAAGCCCGGCGGCTCCGCATGTCCCCCTCTGGCCCGGGCGGACCATGTGGACAGGCGTGATTACGGCGCGACCCGCTGGGTCCTTGAGCCCAGGACCGGGACCGGGACCAGGTTCGCCACAATGGGGCATCGCAAGCGCCGGGCCGTTCCCCTTTCGAGGAAGAACACCGCGCGCGCCGGCCCCGCCGGCCGGGATCAGCCCCTGCCGCGGCGACCGAGGCGACGGCGGGCCGCTCTGGTCAGCGGGGCCCCGGCGACCAGCGCCACCAGGGAGAGCCCGGCCAGCACCAGGCCGAGACGCAGGTGCGCGGCCCGGTACCGGAGCACCACCGTGTGCGTACCGCTCGGTACGGCGATGCCGGTGGCGAGTGCATCGACCGGGACCGCCTCGGCAGGGGCGCCATCGACGGTGGCCGACCATCCCGGGTCCCACTGCTCGGTCACCACCACGGTGCCGCCTCCCGGGCTGTCGACGGTGAGCTCCAGCTGTTCCGGACGCGGCCGGCGCAGCTCGCTGACCGCGCCGCCACCCAGCCAGGCGGTGCCGCGGAACGCCGGGTTCTCGTAGACGGTCAACGAGCCGTCGACCAGCGCCGGTGGACCCCATCCACCGGCCGCGGTCGCCCCGGCGGGCGTGGTGTTGTCTACCAGCAGCCAACGCACCCCGAGGTCGGCGAAGGCCGCCGGGTCGAGCGGCAGGCGCAGCTGGTTGCGGGCCGGTGCGTCGGTCTGCAGGGCGCCGGCGGCCAGCGGGGCGAAGGCGTCGGCCCACCGGCGGGTCACCTGGATGCCGCCGTCGTAGCCGTCGGGTGAGGGCAGGTGGTACAGCACGTTGGCGTTCGGCCGCAGCGAGGCGATGACGTAGGCCAGGTCGTCGATGCGGTCGGCGGTGAGGGCGAACACCTTGCCGGCCTGCGCGGCCGTCTCCGGCCGGGCGGCGGGCACGCCGGTGCGTTCGAGCAGGAACTCGATGGTGCGGGTGTCGAGCTGCGTCACCGACCTGTCGAGGTCGAGCGCCTGGCGGGTGGCGCTGTTGCGGGCGGCCAGGCCCAGCTCCCCGGCGGCGAGGACGGCCAGCGCAGCCACGGCCAGCAGCTGCTGGCGGGCGGGGACGTACTGCGCGGCGGCCACCGCCGCCGCCAGCGCCACCCAGACCACCACGGTGGTGGCCGGCGGCCGTTCGAACGGTCCGAACACGGCCAGGGCCAGGGCCAGCGCCAGCGCGGCGCTCACCCCGTGGCGGAGGCGGGCCTCGATGTCGCCGTGGCGGCCGCCGGTGGTGCGCAGCAGGCGGTCGACGCCCTCGGCGGCCAGCACCCCGACGGCCACCACCGCGGCGATGGCCCAGCGGGCCGGCACCCTGGCCTGGTCGAAGCCGGGGATCACGTCGAACGCCACCCGGTAGAACACCAACCTGGGCCCCACGGCGGCCACCATCGTGGCGGCGACGGTCACGCCCAGGGCGATCGTCGTCCAGCGTCGGGGCGAGCGCCAGGCGCGGCTGAGCGCCACCACCGCGGTGGCGGTGGCCACCACGCCCACGAAGCTGAGGTTCTCGTAGCCGCCGGAGGTGACCGAGTGCACGGCGGCGAACGGGTCGCCGAGCCATGTGCCCGGCAGGCGCCGCAAGACCACCGAGAACCCGGGCTGGGACACGGTGGCCAGCGTGCGGCCGCCGGCGTTGGCCGATCGGCGGGCCTGGTCCAGGGCGGGCAGCAGCTGCGGGGCGGCGAGCAGCACGCCGCCCGCCACCCCGGCGGCCACGGGAACGGCGCGCCGGACGACGCCGGCGAGGTACGCCCGTCGGTCCGCCACCCGCCCGGTGACCGGGTCGCTGCGGGTCGCCCGCTCGGCGTCGAGGAGGCGACCGGCGCTCCACAGGGCGGCCAACGGCAGCAGGACGTACACGATCTGCGGGTGGCCGGCCATGAGCGTGGCGGCGGTGACCGCGGCGAGCGCGACGACGGCCCGGCTCCGGGTCGCGCCGGTGCGTCCGTCGCCGCTGGAGCCCATCACCGGGCTGCGGGGAGCGGGGCGGCCGATGGCCGCGTCGATGGTGCCGAGCAGCCAGGGCGCCCAGGCGAGCACCAGGATCTGCTCGAAGAACAGCATCCTGACCATCACCGCACCGGAACCGACCACGGTGACCACCGCCACCAGCCCGGCCGGCGCCGCCAGCCGGAGCCGGTCGCGCACCAGCCAGAAGAGCCCGGCGGCCAGCAGCACGGTGTGCAACGCCACCAGGTACAACCAGGCGCGGTGGACCTCCATCCAGGCGAAGGGCCACTTCAGCGGGTACAGCGGTGCCGCCTGGATGTTGCCGAGGTGCGACACGCCGCCGTACACGTCGGGGTTCCACTGGGCGAGACGCCCATGGCGAGCGGCGTCGAGGGTGACCGACAGGTTGGGGCCCGAGTAGGTGGCGGTGTCGAACACGGTCAGCCGCCGGCCCGGGGCCACCAGCGGCCAGATGATCCACAGCGTGAACAGGGCCGCCGATCCCTCGAACAGCGCGGCCGGCCGGCGGGCGGCGGCACCGGGGCGGGGCGTGTTGCTGTGCAGAGCCGCACGTTAGCGGCGCCCGCCGCCCGGCGACGGCCCGAGCGGGCCGCGCCCCCCGGTCTCGTCCACCCGGGCGGGGCGCGGTGGCGGTGTCGGCTGGCGCCGTTCGGGGCCGGGCCGCCGTCCTGCCCTACGCTGGCGCCCCGTGGAGCCCTGCCTCAGCGTCGTGATCCCCGTGTACAACGAGCGCACCACCATCGATGAGGTCCTCGCCAAGGTCCTCGCCCAGCCGGTCACCCGGGAGATCGTGGTCGTCGACGACGCCTCCAGCGACGGCACCCGTGAGCACCTCGCCGCCCTGACCGATCCGCGGGTGCGGGTCCTGTTCCAGCCGTTCAACCTGGGCAAGGGCGCCGCCCTGCGCCGGGGCTTCGAAGCGGTCACCTCGCCGTTCGTCATCGTGCAGGACGCCGACCTCGAGTACGACCCCGCCGAGTTCGAGTTGCTGCTGGGGCCGTTGCTCGACGGCCGGGCCGATGTGGTGTTCGGATCGCGCTTCGCCAGCGGCGGCGCCCACCGCGTCCTCTACTACTGGCACTCGGTGGGCAACCGGCTGCTCACCACGGCATCGAACATCGCCACCAACCTGAACCTGACCGACATGGAGACCTGCTACAAGGCGTTCCGCCGCGAGGTGATCCAGTCGATCGAGCTGCGGGAGGACCGCTTCGGATTCGAGCCGGAGGTCACCGCCAAGATCGCCGCCGCCGGCTGGCGGGTCTACGAGGTGGGGGTCAGCTACCACGGTCGGACCTACGCCGAGGGCAAGAAGATCGGCTGGCGTGACGGTGTGCGAGCGCTCTACTGCGTGGCCCGCTATTCGCGACCCGGGCGGGCCCTGAGCTCGCGGGTGCACGCCGATGCGCCGTCGCCGGCGTTGCCGGTTCGGGCGCCGGTGCCGTCGTCGGGGTCCGTCGGCGACAACGAGCTGGCCTGGCTGGTGGAGCTGGTGGCGCCCTGGCTGGGCGGCCGGGCGGTGGTGCTGGGTGACGCTGCCAGCGCGGTCGCCGAGCGGCTCGTCGCCCGTTTCGGCGATCGTCTGGACCTGCGGGCCGCCACCACGCTCGACGACCTGATCGACCGGGGCGGCCCCGACACGTTCGTGTTGGTGGGCTTCCTCGAGCGCCAGCCGGATGCGGCGGCCACGCTGCGGCGGCTGCGCTCGCGGCTGGCGCCCGGCGGGCGGATCGTGACCGTCGTCCGCTCCGGTGGCGTGCGCCGGCGGGCGGGCGGGTTCGATCGGCCGTCGTTGCGGCGGGTCCTGCCGCCGCCGACCTGCGGCCGG
This sequence comes from Acidimicrobiales bacterium, assembly GCA_041394365.1. GTDB lineage: Bacteria > Actinomycetota > Acidimicrobiia > Acidimicrobiales > CAIXPF01 > CAIXPF01. The sequence continues at coordinate 54,835 of JAWKIM010000013.1, read as the reverse complement.
AGGTGCTGCGGCTGGTGCCCATCACGGCGACGGGTGCTGCTGCCGGCGAGAGCACCGACTGCTACGACCGCGCCATCGTGCCGGTGCTGCGCTCGCTCGACGAGCGGTGGCGCTGCCGGTGGGTCGGTCGCTGTTCTGCGTGGCCAGCGCGGTGTCCGCACCCGCTGTCGCCACGAAGGAGGACGTGGTCGTCCTGCCTTGAGGCGGACGGCACCGTCGATCGAGACCGCAACGAGTTCGGGGGAGAGTGGTTGTGAAGTTGTTCGCGCTGACCGGGGGCATCGGGTCGGGCAAGTCGTCGGTGGCGTCACGCCTGACCGAACGCGGCTGTGTGATCGTCGACTCGGATCTGATCGTCCGGGGCTTGCAGCAGCCGGGGATGCCGGTGGTGCTGGCCATGGTGGAGGCGCTCGGGCCGACGATCGTCGACGAGCAGGGGGCGCTCATCCGGCCGGCGGTGGCAGAGCTCGTCTTCAACGACCCCGAGAAGCTGAAGGCGCTCAACAAGATCATGGCGCCCGCCATCCGGGCCGAGACCGACCGTCAGACCTTGGAGGCGGCCGAGTCGGGTCGTCCGGTGGTGCAGGACATCCCCCTGCGGGTGGAGACGCTGAAGGGCCGTCCGCCCTACTCCGGCATCATCGTGGTCGATGTCGATCCGGAGGTGGCGGTGCACCGGCTGGTCACGTTCCGGGGTTTCACCGAGGCCGACGCCCGGGCGCGCATAGCCAAGCAGTCGACCCGTGATCAGCGGCTGGCCATCGCCGGGTTCGTGGTGGACAACGGCGGTACCGAGGCCGACCTCGACCGTCGGGTCGAGCAGTGCTGGGCGTGGATGCAGCGCTGCCCCGAGGTGCCGGTGCCCGGCCCCACCGAGGCAGCGCCCGCGTGACCGGCCCGGTCAGGCCGCGAACGGCTCGGGCTGGGCGGTGGCCCGCCGCACGATCACGAACGTGAGTGCGGTGCCACCGATGAGCAACCCGCCGAAGGCGGCGTTGCCCCAGTTGACACCGCCATAGCCCAGGAGGGTGTACAGCAGGCCGGAGCCGACCCCGGCGAACGCGCCCGAGCCGATCATGGCCAGGTCACCGACGCCTTGGACCCCGACCCGTTGCTCGAGCGGGAACTCGTTGACGAGCAGGGCGGAGGCGGCGACCACGCCGAAGCACCAGCCGAGCCCGATGAGGAAGTTGCCCATGAACACGCCCACCTGGCCCTCAGGCGGGGTGATGGCGGCCCAGCCGGCGCCCGCGGTGCACAGCGCGCCGGCGATGTAGAGCATCGGGTAGGCGCCCAGGCGGTCGGTCAACGAGCCGATGAGCGGCGACAGCAGGTACATGCCCCAGATGTGGAAGGCCATCATCCAACCGATCACGGTCTGGGTCTGGCCGCCTTCGTCCATGTGCAGGGGGGTCAGCGCCATCACGCCGACCATGGTGACCTGGCTGACGATCATGGCCCCCACGGCCAGCCGGGCCGCCGGGTTGGCCATGATCAGCGCCAACGACTCCTTGGCGCTCGACTTCTTGGTGGTGGCCTCGGTGACCTTGCCCAGCTCCCGGGCCAGCAACAGCGGGTCGGGACGCAGGCGCACCTCCACGATGGTGGCGGCGACGAGGAACATGATGGCCGACAGCAGGTAGGAACCCGCCTTGAGCGGCAGCCCGATGCTCTCACCGATGTCGCTGGCGGTGCCCGACACCACGGAGCCGGTGGTCGAGCCGATGGTGGTGGCCCACACGATCAGGCTGATGGTGCGGGCCCGGCGGTCCTCGGTGGCCAGGTCGGACGCCGCGTAGCGGGTGGCGAGGTTGGCGGCGTTGCCGGCGCCGGCGCCGAGCACGCCGATGCACAGCAGCGGGTACGAGCGGGTGATGGCGGCGACCACCGCCAGCGCGGCGCCACCGGCACCCACCAGGTAACCGGTGCGCAGGCCGATGCGGCGGCCCCGGCCGTTGGAGATGCGGGCCAAGGGGAACGAGACGATCGCCGCACCGATTGACAGGCACGAGGCGCACACGGTGGCGAGCACCTTCGATCCCGTGATGTCCTTGGCCAGCAGCGCCGTGACGATGTACGTGGCCACCAGGCCCACGCCGCCGGCCGCCTGGCTGGTCAACAACGTCGTGACGGTGCGCCGCTGTGTGGCGGCGCGATCGATGGGTGCGGCCTGCTGTTGCAGCACCGCGTCCCCCGGTTCCCCCATGGTTCGCATGTCGCCAGTCTGTAGCAATCCGCGGCGACGTGCTCGCGGTTCGGGGCCTCACAAGCCGGAAAAGTTGTTCCGGTCTTGTGGTGCGGTGTGGGGCGGTGTGGTGCGGTCCGGGTCAGGGGACGTTGGGCGCCACGTTGCCGGTGAACCGCTCGATGGCCTCGAGCCGGCCCCCGAGACCGCCCCGGGCCTGGACGAAGACGACGGTGTGGGTGACGCCGGCCTCGGCGTAGGCGGCGAGCTGGTCGATGACCTGCTGGTCGGAGCCGTGCACGATGCCGTCTTTGTCGGTGTGGCCGTCGAACAGCAGGGTGCACAGCATGGTGAGCTCCACCGTGGCGGGATCGCGGCCGATGGCGTCACAGGCCCGCTGCACGCCCTCCCACTCGGCCCGGAGCCGGTCGACCGAGCTGAACGCCGAGTGGAACGCGGCGCCGTACTTGGCGGTCCGGCGGAAGGCGGCGGGCGTGTGGCCGCCCACCCACACCGGGATGCGACCCTGGGCCGGCTTGGGGGAGAAGCCGACGGGTCCGAAGCGGGTGAAGGGCCCGTCGAACGTGACGGACTCCTGGGTCCACAGGGCGTCGAAGATCTCCAGGGTCTCGTCGGCGCGCTCGCCTCGGCGGTCCCAGGGCATGCCGATGGCCTCGAACTCCTCCTGCATCCAGCCGACGCCCACGCCGAGGATGGCCCGGCCACCGGAGAGGTGGTCGAGCGTGGCCCACGCCTTGGCCTGCTGGAGCGCGCCCCGGTAGCCGATGATGAGCACGGTGGTGCCGAGGCGGACCTTCTCGGTCACGGCGGCGACGAACTGCAGCGAGGCGATGCAGTCCAGCCAGGGCGAGTTGGGGGCGGGGAAGCCGGAGTTGTCGCCGTAGGGGTACTTGGAGGCGAGCTTGGCGGGGTCGGGCCAGGCGATGTGGTCCGAGGACCAGACCGAGGCGAAGCCTTGCTCTTCGGCGGCGCGGGCGTAGGCGAGCATGGCCTCGCGGGTGGCGAGCTGGCCGGCGTCGGGCAGGTGGAGTCCGAATTCCATGGCCGGGTTCTACTCGTCGCCGCTGGTCGACGCCGCCCTCCTCGTCCGCTGGCGACATACCGACCGGTATGAGCCGTGGTGGTGAGCCCGGGCGAAGAGCGCGCCCACCGGGGCGCGCCCCCGGACCATCGGGCAATGATGTGTTCGAGCGCCCGAACGGTCGCCGAATCACATCATTGCGCGCTCCGCTCTCGCCCCACCTCCCTCAGTAGCCCCGACGGTCACCGCACCGCCCAACACGAGGATCGGCGCCCAACCGACCCGGCCCCGTCGCGGGACGTCACCGGATGGCGGTTGGCGCTGGCGCCGCAGGGCGCCCTGGGGAGCGGTGCTGTTCAACACCCGGGAGGGCGTCAGGCCGGCGTCGGGAGCGCCAGCGAGCAGCCGGCACAAGCCGAGCGACAGCGAGGCGCCCAACCAACACTGTCACACCCCCTGCGTAGGCTGGTCGGCATGCCGGCGTTCAAGGTGCACTCAGACTTCGCCCCTGCGGGTGACCAGCCCAAGGCCATCGCCGCGCTGGCCGAGGGCATCAAGCGGGGTGACCGCTTCCAGACGCTGCTGGGCATCACCGGGTCGGGCAAGAGCGCCACCATCGCCTGGACGATCGAGCAGGTGCAGAAGCCCACGCTGGTGCTCGCCCCCAACAAGAGCCTCGCCGCCCAGCTGGCCAACGAGTTCAAGGAGTTCTTCCCGGAGAACCGGGTCGAGTACTTCGTCAGCTACTACGACTACTACCAGCCCGAGGCGTACATGCCGTCCTCGGACACCTACATCGAGAAGGACTCGACGGTCAACGACGAGATCGACCGGCTGCGCCACTCCGCCACCGAGGCGCTGCTGACCCGTCGGGACACGATCGTGGTGGCATCCGTCTCCGCCATCTACGGCTTGGGCTCCCCCGAGGAGTACAAGGAGAACCTGCTGATCGTGCAGGTGGGGGAGAGCTACGACCAGCGCAAGTTGCTGCGCAAGCTCGTCGACATGCAGTACGAGCGCAACGACATGAACCTGGTGCGCGGCAAGTTCCGGGTCCGGGGCGACACGCTCGAGGTGCACGCCGCCTATGAGGAGTCGGTCATCCGCATCTCGATGTTCGGCGACGAGGTCGAGGAGATCACCATCGTCGATCCGTTGACCGGTGAGCGGCTGGGCGTGCAGACCGAGATCGCCATCTTCCCGGCCACGCACTACGTGACCGGCGCCGAGCGCATGCAGAAGGCCATCGCCCGGATCGAGGCGGAGCTGCAGGAGCGGTTGGCCTACTTCGAGGCCGAGGGCAAGCTGCTCGAGGCGCAACGACTCCGCATGCGCACCCAGTACGACCTGGAGATGATGGCCGAGGTCGGCTTCTGCTCGGGCATCGAGAACTACTCCGCCCCCATCGACGGGCGGGGCCCGGGCGAGGCGCCGCACACCCTGCTGGACTTCTTCCCCGACGACTTCCTCATGGTGCTCGACGAGTCCCACCAGGCCGTCCTGCAGATCCACGGCCAGCAGGGGGACCGATCCTGCAAGCCACCCTCATCGAGCACGGCTTCCGCTGCCGTCGGCGGCCGACAACCGGCCGTTGCGCTTCGAGGAGTGGGAGGAGCGGGTGAAGCAGTGCGTACCATGTCGGCCACCCTGGCCGACTACGAGTTGCGCAAGTCCTCCCAGGTCGTCGAGCAGATCGTGCGGCCCACCGGCCTGGTGGACCCCGAGATCCAGGTGAAGCCGACCAAGGGCCAGATCGACGACCTCATCGAGCAGATCAACAAGGAGACCGCCCTCGGCAACCGGGTGCTGGTCACCACCTTGACCAAGAAGATGGCCGAGGACCTGACCGACTACCTGGTGGAGCTCGGCGTCCGCGCCCGCTACCTGCACTCCAACATCGACACGATCGAACGGATCGAGATCCTGCGGGGCCTGCGGCTCGGCGATTTCGACGTGCTGGTCGGCATCAACCTGCTCCGGGAGGGCCTCGACCTGCCCGAGGTGACGCTGGTGGCCATCCTCGACGCCGACAAGGAGGGGTTCCTGCGCAGCGAGACGTCGCTGGTGCAGACCGTCGGCCGCGCCGCCCGCAACGTCGACGGCCGGGTGATCATGTACGCCGACCAGATGACCGACTCGATGCGCCGCACGATCGATCTCACCCAGCGCCGTCGCAAGATGCAGCAGGAGTACAACGCCGAGCACGGCATCAACCCGCAGACCGTCCGCAAGGCGGTGACGGACATCCTCGCCTACCTCCGCAAGGACGAAGGCGCCCCGGTGCCCAACAAGCTCGACAGCAAGGCGATCAAGCGCGAGCGGGAGGTGGGCAAGCGACGTGACGAGGTGGCCGATCTGCCCCACGCCGACCTCGAGCGGCTCATCCGCACGCTCGAGGACGAGATGAACGAGGCGGCCGCCGATCTCCGCTTCGAGTACGCCGCCCGCCTCCGCGACGAGATCAAGGAACTGAAGCGGGAGCTGCGGGAGGTGAGTCAGCTCACGTGATCGGGCGCCGGCCCGTCGCCGTGCGGTCGACCGCGACCCGGTCCACCTCGGCCCGCTCGACGGCGGGTCGCTGCGTGGGGCCGGTCTCCTGGCAGGTCGGCACCAGCGGATCGGTGTCGTTCGGCCAGTAGCGGACGGTCAGCCAGATGCCGACGGTCACCGGCACCAGGGCGAGCCAGCCGGCGCTGGCGCCGACGACCCCGGCGAGGGCGAGCACCGCGGGCGTGGCCGCGACGCGCTGGCGGCGGCACACCGCACCCATCGCCAATGCCACCATGGCCGCCGCCGGGGCGGCCATCACCCCGAGCAGGTCGGCGGCGCTGGGGTGCACCCAGCCGAGGGAGACGGTGAGCAGCGGCACCGCCGGGAGGCAGGCGATGCTGCTGGTGGCGGCCAGCCGAGTCGCCCGGCGCAGCGCGGCGAACGACGTGAGGCCGTCCAGCATGGCCCCGGCGGTGCCGATGACGATGACGGCGAGGCGCAGGCCGGCGGTTGCCTCACCGGCCAGCAGCCCCACCGACGCAGCCAGCAGTCCGGTGCCGAGCAGGCCGGCCCAGCCGCTCCAACCGAGGCGCATGCGCCAGGCGACGTCGTGTCGGGCGCGGCGGGCCGCCCCGGAGATGAGCACCCCGGCGGCCACCGCCAACACCAGCGGCAACGTGATCGAGGTGCCGACCAGCACGTCGACCGTGGCCACGATGGGCCCGGCGCCCAGCAGGAGGTACACGCCGAGCTGTGGCTGCGCGGCGCTGCTCAGCACGACGAGGGCGGCGGTGCTGAGCAGCAGCCAGCGTCCGTCGCCGTTGACCGCCGCCGGCCCCACCGCCGCCGCCAGCAGGGCCGTGCCGGCTGCGGCGGAGCGGCTCACCCGGCGCAGGGCGACGATCCGACGGCCGTCGCCCTCGCCGCCGGTGCGGGTGCGGGTGCCGGTGCGGGAAGGGGTGGCGGTCGGCGCGGGGTCGGTGGCGAGCGGCGCGGCGTCGGTGGCGTCACCGTGGCGCAGCCGCGCCAGCAGCGGCGCCCGTCCCAGCAGGTGGGCGAAGCGTTGCTGGACCAGCAGGTAGCCGCCGCCGAACACGGCGCCGCCCACGGCGAGCGGCAGGACCCGGCCGGCCGGCCCGCCCAGCGTGGTGAGCACGAGCATGATCGGCACGGCGGGCACGGCGGCGGCGGCGGCCACCGCCACCGCTTCGCCCACCTGGCGCCCGAGACCCCGCCCCGGCGGCAGGTCCTGGGCCACCGCCCACGTCACGAACCAGGCCGACAGCACGGTGGCGAGGCTGAACGCCAGCCCGGTGCCCACCACCACGACGGCCGGGTCGTCCAGGCGCAGCACCACGCCCAGCCCGGCGGCCAGCAGCGCGGTGCGCACGATGGCGCCCTGTAGCGGTGCCCGCCCGTCGCGGCGGGTGTAGGCGGCCTGGTTGGCGAAGGAGCTGATGCCCTCGCCGAGCACCGCCAACGCCAGACCGGCCAGCGCGGCGATCAGCAGCAGCACGGCCTCGTCGCCCGACATGGCGCCGAGCCCGAGGAAGCGTCCGAGCGCGGGGGCGAGGGCGGCCAGGCCGACGGCGGCGGGCGCGAGGACCAGGATCGACACCGACAGCGTGCGATCCCAGGCGGCCCGGAACGCGCCCAGGTCGCGTGCGGCCACCTGGCGGGCCAGATCGGGCAGCGCGGCGACCGTCAACGGCCGGGCACCGAGGGCGACGGCGGTGGCGACGAAGGCGAGACCCAGCTGGAAGGCGACCACGCCGCCGGCGACGCTGCCGACGACCACCAGGCAGGCGAACGTCTGGGCTGCGGTCAGCGCGGCCAGGATCATCGACGGGGCGGCCAGGCGGACGATGGCCCGCACCTCCGGATCACGCCAGCCGGCCCGGGGCCGCAGGCGGATGCCCACCCGGCGGGCGCCGAACCACTGCAGCCCGGCGTGGACCACGACCCCGAGCGTCGAGCCGGCACCGAGCAGGACCACGTCGGCCACGGTGACCGCGCCCACGTCGGCGCCGGCACCGACCCGCCGGCCGAACGCCACCACGGCGGCCACCACGATCAGGTTCTCGAGCGCGGGTGCCGCCGCGGCCAGGGCGAAGCGGTGCCCGGCGTTCTGCACCGCGTTGGCCACCCCGATGAACCCGTAGAGCACCAGCTGGGGCATCACCACGGCGATCAGCGGCCAGCCGAGGTGGACGAGGCCGGCCCGGGTGCCGGCGTCGTCGACGCCCACCGACAGCAACCCGGCGACGAACGGCCCGATGAGGGCGAGCACCGCGGCGGCGGCGGCGAACGTGGCGACGATGACACCCAGGAACCCGCCGGCCACCCGCTCGCCGGCGGCCCGGTCACCCCGGTCGAGGTGGCCGACGAGCGCGGGCAGGAGCAGGGAGGCGATGAGCTGGCCGGCGACGAGCTCGAAGGCCAGGTTGGGCAGTTGGTTGGCGGTCTGGAAGAGGTTCCCGAGGAACGTGGGGCCGAGCACGGCGCCGATGACGGCCAACCGGACGAACCCGGTGGCGCGGCTGACCAGCGTCCAGGCGCCGACCGACATCGACGCCCGCAGGAACCCGCGCCGGTGTCGGTCGGGGGCTGCGGGCTCGGCGGCCGGCGCGCCGTTGGTGCGCGCCCCGATGGGAGGCGCGCCGATGTCAGCGGTCACAGGTGTGTGGTGCCGATCTGGTTGGGGGTGGGTCGTCTCGTCCTGCGGTGGCCGGTCTGCGGCAGTGCGTTCAGCGCGGCCAGCCCTGCACCGACCACGACGGCGGCGGCGAGGGCGGCGAGCGAGGCGCCCCGCCACGGCGACACGCCCACCAGTTCCGTGTGCGCCGCGACCGGGCCGAGCAGCTCCGCCATCGGCTGGTCGGCGTCCACGGTGCGGGGATCGCTGCGCAGCCGTACAGCGGACAATTCGGCCGTGAGCCGTTCGACCTCGTCACGGCGGTCCTCGAGGACGGGCGAGCTGGCGTCGAGCCGGTCGGCGATGGGCATGGCCTGCAGCTCGACCCGCCAGGCGGCCTCCGCCGCCACCAGCTCGGTGCGGGCCTGGGTGAGCTGCAGCTGCAGGGCGTTGATGCTGCGGACCAGCTGCTCGGCCGAGGCGGCCCGGCTCGAGCTGCGCACGCTGTCCACGTAGCGGCTGCCGGCTTCGTCCACCAGCTTCCAGGCCGTGCCGGTGTCGGCGCCGGTGGCCTCGATGCGGAAGGCGAGCAACCGGGTGGCCTCGTCGACGTCGGTGTCGCCGATGCGCAGGTCGGCGATGTCGACGCCGGCGCGGCGCAGCGCCTCGCCGGGGTCGAAGGCGAGGGGATCGGCGAGGCCGGACACGAGCACCTCGACGTGGGCGACGTGGCGTTCGCTGCGGAACGCGCCGACGGCCAGGCCACTCACCGCACTGGTGCAGATCACCCCGAAGGCGGCGAGCAGCTGCACCGCAGTCACCCGCCGGCAGCGCTGGCGCAGCCCGCGACGGGCCGGGGCCCGCTCGCTCGGCTGAGGACGGAGTACTGACACTGTTCGCACGGCGGGAGCCAACGTATCGCGCCACCGCAGCGATGCGGACGGGTCCGCTGCGTGACGATCCGGCATGACCACACGCGTACGCCGCTTGTATGACGATCGGCTTCTGAACGTGGTCTCGGCGTGCCCGAACCGCGCGTGCGCCGCCGCTTTTCGTGCCCAATGGTGCAGCTGCGCGGGCCCGGCCAGCGGCTGGCGGATCGCTAGGCTACCCCCCGCTGTCGTGCAGGGTGCCCGGTCGGGCGGCCCACGGCGCGCAGGGAGGCAGGCCGATCGTGAGCGACAAGTTGATCGTGCGCGGCGCCAGGGAGCACAACCTGCGCAACGTCTCGCTGGAGCTGCCGCGGGACAAGCTGATCACCTTCACCGGCCTGTCCGGGTCGGGCAAGTCGTCGCTGGCCTTCGACACGATCTACGCGGAGGGCCAGCGCCGCTACGTCGAGTCGCTGTCCGCCTACGCCCGCCAGTTCCTGGGTCAGATGGACAAGCCCGATGTCGATTTCATCGAGGGCCTGTCGCCGGCCATCTCGATCGACCAGAAGACGGCGTCGCGCAACCCGCGCTCCACCGTCGGCACCATCACCGAGGTCTACGACTACCTCCGCCTGCTCTACGCCCGCATCGGCATCCCCCACGATCCCGAGACCGGTGAGCGGCTGGTGCGCCAGACGCCGCAGCAGATCGTCGACCACGTGCTGCAGCTGCCCGAGGGCACCCGCTTCCAGGTGCTGGCGCCGGTCGTGCGGGGCCGCAAGGGCACCTACGAGCAGCTGCTCGAGGACCTGGCCAAGCAGGGCTTCGCCCGCGTGGTGGTCGACGGCGAGGTCCACGACCTCGGGGCCAAGATCGAGATGGGCCGCTACGACGTGCACACCATCAAGGTGGTCGTCGACCGGCTGGTGCTGCGCGAGGGCATCGACCGCCGGCTGACCGAGTCGCTGGAGACGGCGCTGCGCCTGGCCGAGGGCGTGGCCGAGGTCGAGCTGGTGCACCGCGACAGCGACCCCGAGATCCTGATCTTCTCCGAGCACCTGGCCCGCCCCTCCGACGGCAAGAGCTTCGAGGAGCTGGCGCCACGGAACTTCTCGTTCAACTCGCCCTACGGCGCCTGCGAGCACTGCGACGGCCTCGGCACCCGCTACGAGGTCGACCCCGAGCTGGTCATCCCCAACCCGGAGCTGTCGCTGGCCGACGGTGCCATCGCGCCGTGGGCGTCGGGCCACGCCAAGTTCTTCCACCGTTTGGTGGAGGCGGTGGCCGACGACAACGGCATCGCCATGGACCTGCCCTGGGAGAAGCTGCCGGCCAAGGCCCGCAAGGTGCTGCTCTACGGCATCGGGCGCGACGACAAGGTCGAGGTCTCCTACCGCAACCGCTACGGCCGCAAGCGCTCCTATACCGCTCGGTATGAAGGGGTGGTGCCGTACCTGCAGCGCCGCTACTCCGAGGCGGAGAGCGACGGGATGCGGGAGTACATCCAGGGCTACATGCGCGAGGTCCACTGCCCCGAGTGCGAGGGCGCCCGGCCTGGCCGCTGTCGCTGGCGGTGACCGTGGGCGGGCACAACATCGCCGAGCTGTGCAGCATCTCCATCGGCGAGGCGGCCAAGGTGATCGCCAACCTCGAGCTCAACGAGCGGGACCTGCTCATCGGCGAGCGGGTGCTGAAGGAGATCAACGCCCGTCTGCAGTTCCTGTGCGACGTCGGCCTCGACTACCTCTCCCTCGCCCGCTCGGCGGCCACGCTGGCCGGCGGTGAGGCGCAGCGCATCCGGCTGGCCAGCCAGATCGGTTCGGGCCTGGTCGGGGTGCTCTACGTGCTCGACGAGCCGTCGATCGGCCTGCACCAGCGCGACAACCACCGGCTGATCGCCACGCTGGAGCACCTGCGCGACCTCGGTAACACGGTGCTGGTCGTCGAGCACGACGAGGACACGATCAAGGTGTCGGACTGGGTGGTCGACATCGGCCCCGGCGCCGGTGAGCACGGCGGCAACGTGGTGTACTCCGGCCCGGTCGACGGGTTGCTGCGCCACGAGAGCTCCATGACCGGTCAGTACCTGTCCGGTCGCCGTGAGATCGTGGTGCCGGCGGTGCGCCGCCAGCCGGGCGAGCAGTGGCTGACCGTGCGCGGCGCCCGTGAGAACAACCTGCGCAACATCGACGTGCGCTTCCCGCTCGGGGTGTTCACCGCGGTCACCGGTGTGTCCGGTTCCGGCAAGTCGACGTTGGTCAACGAGATCCTGCTGAACTCGTTGATGCAGCGCATCTACCACTCGAAGACGCCGCCGGGCCTGCACAAGGCGGTCGACGGGCTGGACCACCTCGACAAGGTGATCGCCATCGACCAGTCGCCGATCGGGCGCACGCCGCGGTCCAACCCGGCCACTTACACCGGCGTGTTCGACCACATCCGCAAGCTGTTCGCGGCGACCACCGAGGCCAAGGTGCGCGGGTACCAGCCGGGGCGCTTCTCGTTCAACGTGAAGGGTGGCCGCTGCGAGCACTGCGCTGGCGACGGCACCATCAAGATCGAGATGCACTTCCTGCCCGACGTGTACGTGCCGTGCGAGGTGTGCAAGGGCGCCCGCTACAACCGCGACACGCTCGACATCCTGTTCCGCGGCAAGTCGATCGCCGAGGTGCTCGACATGCCCTGCGAGGAGGCACGGGACTTCTTCGCCAACCAGCCGGCCATCCACCGCTACCTCGACACGCTGGTCGACGTGGGCCTCGGCTACGTGCGGCTGGGCCAGTCGGCGCCGACGCTGTCGGGCGGTGAGGCGCAGCGGGTCAAGCTGGCCACCGAGCTGGCCAAGCGCTCGACCGGGCACACCTGCTACATCCTCGACGAGCCCACCACCGGCCTGCACTTCGAGGATGTGCGCAAGCTGCTCGGCGTGCTGCAGCGGTTGGTGGACCAGGGCAACACGGTGATCGTGATCGAGCACAACCTCGACGTGATCAAGACGGCCGACTGGCTGATCGACCTCGGGCCGGAGGGCGGCAGCGGCGGGGGGACGGTGGTGGCCGAGGGGGCGCCCGAGGTGGTGGCGCGCTGCGAGGCGTCCCACACCGGCCGGTTCCTGGGTCCGCTCCTGCGAGAGGGTCGCGGTGTGCGCACGCTGGTGGACCTGACGACGTCGGAGGCGCCGACCGCGCCGCCGGCGAAGGCCCGCACCAAGCGGTCGACCGCTGCGGCGGCGGAGCCGGCGGCCAACGGCGCCGCCAAGCGGGCGGCGGGCACGCGCACGAGGGCCGGGAAGGCGAAGGCCGGCGCCTGACCCGGGCCCGTCCGGGTCAGGCCCGGTCCGGGCCCGATCAGGGCTGGATCAGAGCTCGGTGCGGCGGTAGTAGTCGGCGGCGCCGGCGGCCTCGATGTCGGCCAGCCAGTCGCTGTCGTACTCCCACGCCCGGCCCTCCATCGGGCCCTGCCAGAACCGCTTCAACGGGCCGTCGGGGCCCGAGAGGCTCCACGCCTGCCGCTTGTAGGTCCAGTTGTCGGGCTGCAGGCGGTGCGCCGCCCGGAAGTGCTCGACGGCCCGATCGTGGCGGCCGGCCGCTCGAAGTGCTGCGCCAGCTCGAAGTGCGCCGCCGCCGTGGACCCGTCGATGGTGCGGTCCCCGGAGCGGGCGAGCACCTCGTCCGGACCGAGCACGAAGCGCGAGGCGGCACCGTTCCGGGCCCAGTCGCGCACCGCGTCGGCGTAGTGGTCGGCCGTCCACGACACGATCCTGACCGGCCTGCTCGGCGATGGCCACCAGCCGGGCGTCGCCGCTGTCGAGCAGCGGGGAGCGGGCGCCGGTCTGGCGGGGGGCCGGCCACGCCGGCTCGACCGGCCGCACGATGCGGCCATCCTCGTCGACCCACACCGCGTTGGGGATGTTGACCACCCCGAAGGCGGCGTCGACCTGGTGGGCCACGTCGAGCAGCGTCGGGTGGGTGGGCTGGGCAGCCTCCACGTAGGGACGGCCCTCATCGGCGCCCAGCGTCTCCAGGCACACGGTCACGATCTCCACGCCCAGCGGGGCGACCTCGGTGCGCAGCGCCTGCCAGCCTGGCAGGTCCCGGGCGCAGCCTCAATAGGGGGCCCAGGCGACGAGCACGTAGCGCGTGCCCCGCAGCGAGCCCAACCGGAACGGCGCACCGTCGAACGTCTCCAGCTCGAGGTCGGGCGCCTCTGCGGTGGCCAGGGCCCGCCCGCTGAACGACGCCGGGCCCACCGCCCAACCGGCGCCCTCGCCGCCGTCGACCAGGGCCATACCCAGCCGTTGGGCGGCGGCGCCCGCGTCCACCCGGCCGTCCGCCCCCAACGTACCGGTCGGTAGGGGCACGCACAGCTCCCCGTTGCACGCCCCCTGGGGCTCGATCTTCCACCCGGTGGCCCGGGCGAAGACCTCGACGGTGGGATGCAGGTCCTCGAGCAGCATGGGCTCAAGGTAGCGACCGGCGCCGGTGTGCGGCGGTTTCCCACCGGTGTTCGCCGGGTGGGGTCAGGTCGGCCGGGTCGGGTCAGCGCGGCGCGAGCAGGTGGCCCATGCGCTCCCGCTTGGTGCGCAGGTAGCGCTCGTTGTGGGGGCCGGCGGTGGTGAGCACCGGCACCTGGGCCACGACGCGGACCCCGGCGGCGCGCAGGCCGGCCACCTTGGCCGGGTTGTTGGTGAGCAGACGGACCGCGCCCAGGCCGAGGTCGTGCAGCATGGCCGCACCGTCCACGTAGTCGCGGGCGTCGTCGGGCAGGCCGAGCGCCCGGTTGGCGTCGACGGTGTCCAGCCCGTCGTCCTGGAGCCGGTAGGCGCGGATCTTCTCGGCCAGGCCGATGCCGCGGCCCTCGTGGCCCCGCAGGTACAGCACCGCTCCGGTGCCGGCCTCGGCCACGGTGGCGAGGGCCTGGTGCAGCTGCGGGCCGCAGTCGCAGCGGGCGGATCCGAACACGTCGCCGGTGAGGCACTCCGAGTGCAGGCGGACCAGCGGTGCCTCGGCACCGCCCCCGGTGCCGCCCCCGGTGGTCACCGTCGGCTCGCCGAGCGTGAGGGCAAGGTGCTCGTTGCCGGTGCGTACCGATCGGTACGCCACGCATCGGAACGTCGCCCACGGTGTGGGCAGCTCGGTGGTGGCCACGCGGGTCACCGTGGTGAGGTCGTGGTGCGACGGCAGGGTGGTGTCGGTCATTCGCTTTCCCCTGGTTCGAGGACGGCGCGCAGGTCGTCGCCCAGCCGGTCGATGGAGACGATGCGGCCGCGCCACAGCTCGGCCATTGTCGGGGCGGCCGGACCGGCGAACAGGCCGACGGGTGCCGCTGCCGCCGAACAAGGCGGGCGCCAGGTAGAGGACGTAGCGCTGCACCAGGCCGGCGGTGCAGCGCACCGGCCACGGTGGCCCCGCCCTCGACCATCAGTTGCAGGACCCCACGGCGGCCGAGCTCGTCGAGCACGGCGTCGAGCGGGCCGTCGAGCTCGACGCAGGGGTGGACCCTGGCCCCGGCCGGGGCGCGGCCCAGCACCACCCGCAGCGGCTGGCGTTCGACGGCGAGGTGGCGCACGGTGAGGGCGGGGTCGTCGGCCCGCACGGTGGCCGCGCCCACCAGCACGGCGTCGGAGTCGGCCCGCACGGCGTGGGCGTCGGCCCGGGCGGCCTCGCCGGTGATCCACTGCGACGTGCCGTCGGGGGCGGCGGTCGCCCCGTCGAGCGTGGCCGCCAGCTTCAGCACGACGAACGGGCGGCCGGTGCGCCGGTGGTGCAGGTAGGGCGCCAGCTGCCGGGCGACCACGGGCTCGGCGGCGGTGTCCCGGGCCACGTCGATGCCGGCGGCCCGCAGGGCGGTGATGCCCCGGCCGGCCACCTGGGGGTCGGGATCGCCCACGGCGTACACCACCCGCGCCACCCGGGCGGCGATCAGGGCGTCGGTGCAGGGCGGGGTGCGGCCGTGGTGGGCGCACGGTTCGAGGGTGACGGCCACGGTGGCCCCGGCCAGCTCGGCGGGTCCCACGGTGGCCCGGGCCGCATCGAGGGCCACGATCTCGGCGTGGCGACCACCGGGCGGCTCGGTGGCACCGGTGAATCGCCGGCCGTCGCGGCAGATGACGACGGCGCCGACCCACGGGTTGGGCGAGGTGCGGCGGCGGGCCGCACGGGCCGCGTCGATCGCTTCGGCCATCGCCACCGCCTCGACGTCGACCACCGCCTCGACGTCGGCGATCGCGTCCGCAGGATGTTCCACCGGTGCTCTCCGCTCCGTCGGTGCCGAGGCACGGAGCAGGGGAGCGGGTGGTGGAGGGCCGGCGGCGCCCACCGCGACGTCGGCGCGCGGACGATAGCAACGGCAGGAGCCGGACCTCGACGCTGTGCTCCCATCCGGACTCTGACCGTCGGCCCCGGAGTTCCACCGGGTCGGCCGGGCCGCCACCGCAGGGCGACGGCACGGTTCGCGGGCTGTGACCGCCGGTCGGGACTTCCACCCAACCCCGCACATCGTGCATTCAGTTTTCTGACGAAACCATAGTGAACAACGGCCGCCCGGCGCCCGAAAAGTCGGTGGCGGGGACCGCCCGCCCGGCGCGGTACCGTTCGCTGCCCGCCGATCGAGCCCGGCTCGTGTCCGGGCGATGACCAGCCGTGACCATGACACCAGCTTGGGGGGTGGCCTCGGTAGGCTGGCCCGTCGTGATGGTGCTCGGACCGGTGTGGATCGTGGCAGTGGTGCTGGCTGCGGCCGGGGTGGGCAAGCTCGCCCGACCGGCGGCGGCCCAGCCGTCGCTGCGGTCCCTGCGGCTGCCGTCGGGCAGGCTCGCCGTGCGGACCTTGGGCGCCGTCGAGCTGTTGATCGCCGCCGGCGCCTTCGCCGTCGCCGGCGTGGCCGGGGCCGTCGCCCTGGGCCTGGCCTACGCCGCCCTCACGGTGGCCTCGGCGGTGTTGCGCCGCCAGGCGGTCGGCGCCGGGGAAGCGGGCTGCGGGTGCTTCGGTCGCTCGTCGGCGCCGGTGGGCTGGAGCCACGTCGGTGCCAACGCCGCCGCCACGCTGCTGTGCGCCGTGTCCGCCGCCGTGGGCCTCGAGCGTATCGATGTGGCCTGGCCCCGGCTGCCGGCGGCCGGGGTGGGCCACGCCGTGCTCGTCGCCGCCGGCGCCGCCGCCGTGATCGCGCTGCTGACGGTGCTGCCCGAGACGCAGTTGGCCGCCCGCCGGGTGCCGGCGCGACCCGCGAGGTCCACCTCTTCGGGCCCACCATCGCCCGCCGGCCGTCGAGCGCGAGCGCCTCGACCGCGGCGGTCGCCGGCGGGCCGGCGGTGGGTGAGCGGTCGTGACGGGCGACGTGATCACGGAACGACGGCGGATGCCGGAAGCGGGAGGGGCCGGCCCGGGGACGGACGGTCGGTGACCGTCGGGAAGGAACGAACGTGACGGCGCTGCTGCAACGGGTCGCCACCGCGCTCGATCACCGGCTGAACCGGCGGGGTTCCTGGCCAAGTCGGCGCTGGCCGGCACGGCCATGGCCGTGGCCCCCACCGACTCCCTGCTCAAACCGGTGGGGGCGTACCAGGCCATCTGCAACTGCTCGAACACGGCCTGCGCCTGCGGTTCGATGTGCTGCGACGGGTACACCGAGTTCTGCTGCACGCTGATCGGCATGAACCGCTGCCCGCCCGGCCACATCCTCGGCGGCTGGTGGAAGGTCGACAACTCACAGTTCTGCAACAACGCGCCGCGCTACTACATGGACTGCAACGCGCCGTGCAACGGCTGCGGGTGCGGGGCCAACGGCATCTGCAGCGGGTCGTGCTCGGGCACCACCTGCGGCTGCGCCCGCGGCTGGTGCGGGTTCCGCAAGTCGGGCTGCGTCAACTTCCGCTACGGCCAGTGCAACCAGGCGACGCAGTGCATCGGCCCCATCCTGTGCCGGGTGGTGACCTGCGTGCCGCCGTGGACGATCGACGAGTCCTGCACCCGGACCATCGCCGTGGACGAGTTCACCCGCTTCCACGACGCCGCCTGCCTGACCCGCCCCTACGGCAACCTCGACCTGGTGGCCCCCACCCGCAACGGCATCCTGCTGCGGGGCTGGGCGTTCGATCCCAACACCGCCGACCCGGTGACGTTGCACATCTACGTCGACGGCCAGGTGGCCCTGTGGGTGGTGGCCGACCTCAACCGGCCCGATGTGGCCGACGCCGTGCCCGGGGCCGGCCCCCGCCACGGCTTCGAGGTGGAGATCCCGGTGGCGGAGGGCAACCACACCGTGACCGTGTACGCCATCAACCTGCTCGAGGGCACCGAGAACCCGGTGATCGGCGCCGCCCCGGTGGCGGTGGGCACACCGTTCGGTACGTTCGACGCCCAGGCCGGCCCGGGGGTCATCCGGGCCATCGGCTGGGTGATCGACCCCGACATGCCGGGCGGTACGACCACGGTGCACGCCTACATCGACGGGCAGTTCGTCGGCGCCTACGAGACCAACGTGTTCCGCAACGACGTGGCCGACGCCTACCGCAACTTCGGCGGCCAGCACGGGTTCGACCTGCAGTTCCCGGTGGCCAACGGCTCGCACCGCATCCAGCTGTGGGCCATCAACGACGGCGGCGACGACCAGCCCTTGCTGCTGGGGGACCGCACCATCTCGGTGGGCGGCGACGCCATCGGCTACATCGACGCCCCACCGCACGCCCAACGGCCTGCGACTGGTGGGCTGGGCGCTCGATCCCGACAGCACCGAACCGCTCGACATCCACGCCTATGTCGACGGCACGTTCGTGGGCTCCCGCATGGCCGACGTCGACCGGCCCGATGTGGAGGCGGCGGTGCCCAACTTCGGCCGCCGCCACGGCTACGACTTCGAGGTCCCCGCCGTGCCGGGCACCAGGCAGGTCACCGTGTACGCCATCGGCCGCGGCGCCGGTGCGCCCTACACCAGGCTCGGCACCCAGACGGTGGTCGTCGGCGCCCTGCCCTTCGGTCACATCGACGCCGCCCTCGACGATCCCAACGGGGTGCGGGTGCGGGGCTGGGCCATCGATCCCGACACCGCCGGGGCGGTGGACATCCACCTCTACGTCGACGGGGTCTTCGCCGGCGCCGGCCGCACCGGGGTCAGCCGCCCCGACGTGGTCGCCGTGTACCCCGACTACCCGGGTGATCGTGGCTACGACTTCGTGGTGCCCGCCGCCGCCGGCCGGCGCACGGTCTGCGCGTACGCCATCAACGTGGGCAACGGCGGTCCGAACCACCCGATGCTGGGCTGCACGACCGTCACCCTCACCTGACCCGATCCCGCACCCGACCTGCCCCCGCCGCTGTCGGCGAACGCCCGATCCGTCCCCCGACCCTCGCTGCTCTGGAGCCTCGCATGCTCACGTCCCTGGTGGTCCTGCTCGCCGTGGTGGTGGCCCTCGTCACCGTGTTGGTGATCGGCCTGCTGCGCGCCTACGGGGAGGTGCTGCGCCGACTGCACGAGGCCGGCATCGGCGTGGAAGACGGTGATGGCCACGCCGCCGGCCTGCACGACGCCGCCGGCCACCGCCACGACCTCGCAGCCACGGCCACCGCCGGGCTGAGCCCCGCGGAGGAGGCGGCCGACATCGCCCGGCGCCTCGACCCGTCGGTGGCGCCGCCCCGGTCCGGTGGTGCCGACCTGCCGCCGGTGGTCGACCTGGCCGGGGTCACCCCCACCGGTGACGCGGTGGCCGTCGGCCTCATCGGGGGCGAGCGGGTCACGATGCTGGCGTTCCTGTCGAGCGGGTGCGGCACGTGCGCCAACTTCTGGGAGCCGCTGCGCAACGGCGCCCGGCTGCAGGTGGGCGACCGCGACGTGCGGGTGGTGGTGGTCACCGGCGGCCCGCAGCACGAACGCCCCCGGGCGGTGGGCGCGCTGGCCGGGCCGGAGCTGACCGTGGTGATGTCCGACGAGGCCTGGCAGCACTACGCCGTGCCGGCCACGCCGTACTTCGTGCTGCTCGACGGCCTGCACGGCGTGTTGGGCGAGGGGTCGGCCATGGGCTGGGACCAGCTGGTGGGCCTGATGGAGCGGGCCGTGCAGGACCGCGGCTTCGACCTGCGCTCGCACCGCCCCGACCGCGACCCGCAGACCGCCCCGTACGAACCCCGCCTGCTCGACCTGCGCGACGGTGCCGACCGGCCCGGCGGCGCGGTGGCCGGCGAGAGCGGCCCGGCCCGCGCCGCCCGGGTGGATGCGGCCCTGACCGCGGCGGGCATCGTGCCCGGCGACCCCCGCCTGTTCGAGTCGCCGCTCGATCCGGGGCCGGGCGGCGAGGCGGCGACGCCGTCGTGACGGTGCTGCTGGTGCTGGGCGTCCTGGCCGCGGTGGCCGGGGCGGTGCGCTCCACCTGGTCGCCTTGAGGGGAGTCGATGCTGTCGAGCATCCACCCCCTCGGTGAGGCGGGACGCGGACAACGTTGGTGGCTGACCGTCGCCGCCCACATCGCCGGTTCGGTGGTGGGCGGCGCGGTGGTCGCGCTCGCGCTCGGCCTGGCCGGTTG
The DNA here is from genome assembly GCA_041394365.1 of Acidimicrobiales bacterium. Taxonomy (GTDB): domain Bacteria; phylum Actinomycetota; class Acidimicrobiia; order Acidimicrobiales; family CAIXPF01; genus CAIXPF01. Next base: position 35,098 of record JAWKIM010000013.1, on the reverse strand, counting down.
GTCGGCCGCCCGGTTGGGCCTCGGTTGGTCGGCCCGGTTGGTGCTGGTGGCCGCGGTGGCGGCGTTGGCCGCCTACGTGGACTGGCGGGGTTGGCCCCGCTGGCTGCGCGGCCCTACCGGCAGGTCAACGAGGACTGGATGACCCGCTACCGGGGTTGGGTGTACGGCGGCGGGTTCGGGGTGCAGCTGGGCATGGGCATCACCACCATCGTCACCGCGGCCACGCTGTACGTGCTCGGCGCGCTGGCCTTCGCCCTGGCTTCGCCGCTGTGGGCATCGCTGCTGGGCGGTGCCTTCGGTCTCGCCCGGGGGGCGATGGTGCTCAGCGCCCGTTCGATCGCCGCGCCGGACCAGCTGGTGGCCTTCCACCGGCGGCTGCAGGCCCGCGCCGGGTGGGGAAGGGCGGCGGCGGTGGCCGCCGACGTTGCCGTACTCGTTGGTACGGTACTGGTGGGTACGGCGGCGGTGCTGGCCGGGTGAGGGCGGGCGGTGCGGCCCCTGGACGGGACGCGGACGACAACGGAACGACGACGGAGGTGAGCCGGTGCCGACGCTGCAGGCGTACGGGCTGAGCGTCGATGCGCCCGCCGGGTGGGACGCATCGATCTACAAGCGGCAGGACGACGGGTTCTCGCTGCAGCACCTGCCGCCCGAACAGGCGGCGCTGCACGCGGTCGAGTACCAACCGATCATGCACCTGTGCACGCTGGTCCTGCCGGTGGTGCGCGGCGACATGGGCGGCGGGGTGGTGGCCTCGCTCGGTCCCGAGGACATCTTCCTGGTGCTGTTCGAGTACGGCGGCGACGCCCGCGGCCAAGCGCTGTTCGGGGGCACGGTGCCGTGGCCGCTGGCCGACGACGACTTCGACGCCTCGGCGCTGCGCACGCAGCTGCCCGGCCAGCTGGGCTGCCAGCGGTTCTTCTCGGTCAACGGGCGCAGCTTCATGTTGTACGTCGTGCTCGGCGGCAGCGTGGCCCGCAGCCGGCTGGTGGCCCGGGTGAACGAGGCGCTGACCACCGTGCAGGTGAGCTGACCGCTCCGCCCGGGCCAGGGCCGCGCGCCGCCGGGCCAGGCCGCGCGCCGCCGGGGCAGGTGGGCACCCGGGCCTAGATTGGGAGCGTGGTGCAACGTCCGCCGGCCGGCTCGATCCCCGACACGCCGGGCTCCTACCAGTTCAAGGACGCGCAGGGCCGGGTCATCTACGTGGGCAAGGCCCGCTCGCTGCGCCAGCGCCTGTCGAACTACTTCCAGAACCCGGCCTACCTCCACCCGCGCACGGCGGCCATGGTGGCGGCGGCCGAGAGCGTGGAGTGGATCCAGGTCCGCAACGAGGTCGAGGCGCTGATGCTCGAGTTCTCGTTGATCAAGGAGCACCGGCCCCGCTTCAACGTCCGCCTGGTCGACGACAAGTCCTACCCGTACCTGGCCGTCACCGTGTCGGACCCGTGGCCGCGGCCGGTGGTGATGCGGGGCGCCAAGAAGAAGGGTGTGCGCTACTTCGGCCCCTACGCCCACGCCTACGCGATCCGCGAGACGCTCGACCTGCTGCTGCGCACGTTCCCGGTGCGCACGTGCCGGGACGGCAAGTTCGAGCGCCACGCCAAGCTGGGCAAGCCCTGCCTGCTGTACCACATCGAGAAGTGCTCGGGCCCCTGCGTGGGCGAGATCGACGAGGCCGCCTACGGCCGGCTGGTCGAGGAGCTGCTGCAGTTCCTGGAGGGCGACACCGACCTCGTCGTCGAGCGGCTCGAGAGCGAGATGCGGGCCGCCGCCGCCGAGCTGGAGTTCGAACGCGCCGCCCGCCTGCGCGACCGGCTGCAGACCGTGCGCAAGGCGATCGAGAAGCAGCAGATCGTCGGCTCCCGCAACGAGGACATCGACGTGATCGGCATCGCCGACGACGACCTCGAAGCCGCCGTGCAGGTGTTCACCGTGCGCAAGGGCCGGGTGGTGGGCCGCCAGGGCTTCGTGGTCGACAAGGTGGAGGAGCTGCCCCGCGACCGCCTCATCGGCGTCGTGCTGGAGGGCCTCTACGACGACGAGCCGGTGCAGGGCTACCCGAAGATGGTGCTGGTGCCCGACCTGCCCGACGACGTCGAGCTCTACGAGCAGTGGCTGGCCTCCGAGCGCGGCACGAAGGTGGAGATCCGGGTCCCGCAGCGAGGGGAACGCAAGGAGTTCCTGGCCACGGTCACCCAAAACGCGTCGGAGGAGTTCACCCGCCACCGCATGCGCCGGGCCTCCGACCTCAACGCCCGGTCGCGGGCGCTCGAAGAGCTGCAGGAGTGGCTGGAGCTGCCGGCCGCCCCGCTGCGCATCGAGTGCTACGACAACTCGCACCTGTCCGGCACCGACTACGTCAGCTCGATGGTGGTGTTCGAGGACGGCCTGCCGGCCAAGAACCAGTACCGCCGCTTCAAGCTGCGCTGGGTGCCCGACAACGACGACTTCGCCGCCATGGAGGAGGTCCTCACCCGCCGGCTCACCAGCTACCTGGAGGACCAGGCCCGCCCGGTGGCCGAACGCGGCCGCTTCCAGTACCCGCCGCAGCTGCTGATGGTCGACGGCGGCAAGGGTCAGCTCGGGGTGGCGGTGCGGGTGCTCGACGAGCTGGGGCTGCGCGAGCAGATCCCGGTGTGCGCGCTGGCCAAGCAGTTCGAGGAGGTGTACCTGCCGGGCCGGTCCGAGCCGGTGCGCATCCCCCGCCAGTCCGAGGCGCTCTACCTGCTGCAGCGGTTGCGGGACGAGTCGCACCGCTTCGCCATCACCTACCAGCGGCAGCTGCGCAACAAGCGCATGACCGTGTCGTGGCTCGACGGGATCACCGGGCTGGGTCCGACGCGGCGCAAGCGGCTGGTGCGCGAGCTCGGCGGCACCAAGGCGGTGCGCACCGCGTCGCTGGAGGACCTCAAGGCGCTGAGCTGGCTGCCCGACGCGGTGGCCGAAGCGGTGTACGCCAAGGCCCGCCAGGCCTGACCGCACCCCGGGTCGGTGGGACGGGCGGCGGGCGGGGCGCCCGATCCGGGTCGGTAGTGTGTCGGCCCGTGACCAAGCCCGATCGCGCCGATGACCTGTGGGAGACGCACGCCGGCTGGTGGCAGGAGGGCTTCACCGACGGCGCCGACCCCGAGTACGAGGAGCAGATCCTCCCGCTGGCGGCCGCCTACCTGCGCGGCTCCCGCCGGGTGCTCGACGTCGGCTGTGGGGAGGGCCAGGTGGCCCGGCTGGCGGTGTCGGGTGGGGCCACCACGGTGGTCGGGGTGGACCCGACCCGGGCCCAGATCGCGCTGGCCGCCCGGCGCGGTGGCGGCCCGCACTACGCCCGCAGCGGGGCCGACGACCTGCCCTTCGCCGACGGCAGCTTCGACACGGTGGTGGCCTGCCTGGTGTTCGAGCACATCGAGGCGGTGGACCGGGCCATCGCCGAGGTGGCCCGGGTGCTCGAGCCGGGGGGCCGGTTCCTGTTCTTCCTCAACCACCCCCTGCTGCAGACACCCAGCTCGGGATGGATCGACGACCAGATCCTCGACCCGCCGGAGCAGTACTGGCGCATCGGCCCCTACCTGGTGGAGGAGCTGTCGATCGAGGAGGTGGAAAAAGATGTCTTCATCCCGTTCATCCACCGTCCTCTCAGTCGCTATGTCAATGCGCTGGCCGACAACGGGCTGCTCGTCACCCGCATGCACGAGCCGCCGCCCCCGCCGGGCTTCCTGGCGCAGGCGGCCGAGTATCAGGCTGCGGCCACGATCCCCCGACTCCTGCTCTTGGTGACTGAACGCGTCCAGAGATAGTCGGGCCACTTACGGCGTTACACGGCCTGGGTGGTTACCTTAAGCGCGCAACAAGGCCACGTGGCGTGGGCATACTGGCCCCCCGTGGCTGCGGAGCACCTTCGTTCTCGCCCCGGCCGACACATCGAGGCGGACCGGATCACCAGGCGGATCCCGTCGCGCCCGCAGCTGGTGTCGTGGCTCGTCGCCGTGGGCACCTTCGTGCTCGGCTGGATCGCCTTCGAGGCCGGTTGGCCCCTGCCCTACCAGGCGGTGGCGCTGCACCTGCCGTTCCTGGTGGCCGCGGCCATGGCCGTGCAGGCCGCGGTGTTGCGGGTGCGGCCCCGCCGGGCCTGGTTGGCGGTGGCCGCGGCCAGCGGGTTGAGCGTGCTGGCCGACGTCGCCTTCCTGGCCGACCGGCGGGGGGTGGGGCCCGACACGACGGTGGCCGCGTTGGCCAGCGGGGCCGGGATCGCCGCCGAGCTGACCTTCGCCGCCGGTGTGCTGCTCGCCCTGCGCGGCCGCCGGCACCGCCTGCCCTACACGCTGGCGCTCGACCTGATGGTGGCGGTGGCCGGCGCCGGGACCTACGTGCTGCTGTTGCACCACCTGGCGGCGGGCGGCGAGCTGCTGCACGGCTACCTGATCCAGCTGCTGGTGGGCATGGTCGCCACGCTCGTGCTCGTGCAGGTGGTGCTGGCCGGCGCCAGCCGTGACCAGGTCATCCTCCTGTTGCTGGCGGCGATGCTGCTGCGTCAGGCCGCCGGCGCCGAGCAGGTCCTGGCCCTGGCCCGCCACCCCGCCGACACCCACTGGGCGTTGAGCCCGCTGCCGGCCTGGCTGCTGTTCACGGTCACCGTCGCCGGTGCCGCCTGGCTGGAGCAGCGACCGGTCACGAGCTGGTCCCGCCCCGGCGTCGACGCCTACTCCCCGGGCAGCTGGACGGTGCCGGGGTTGTGCATGGCGCTCGCCGTGGTCGTGCTGGTGTGGTTCGCCGACGGCGACGGCGTCCGGCCGAGCGCCCTGGTGGGCTGCGCGGCGATCACCGTGGGTCTGGGCCTGCTGCGCGCCGCCCTGGCCGGCCGGGACCTCGAGCGGTTGGGCCGGCTGGCGTCGGCCACCCGCACCGACGAGCTGTCGGGCCTGCTCAACCGTCGGGCGATCACCGAGGAGCTCGACCGGGCCACCGACTCCGGCGGCGGCGCCCTGCTGGTCATCGACGTCGACCGCTTCCGCGACCTCAACCAGTACCTGGGCCACGCCTCGGCCGACGACGTGTTGCGCCAGCTCGGCGAGCGCCTGCGCCGCCACGCCCGGCCGGACGAGCTGATCGGCCGGCTCGGTGCCGACGAGTTCGCCGTGGTCACCACCAGCGACACCCCCGGGGCGGCGCTGGCCGTGGCCCGGCGCATGCGCAACCTGGTCGACGTGCCGTTCCAGGTGGGCGGCGACGTGGTCCGCCTCGACCTGAGCGTGGGGGTGGCCAACTGGGCCGCCGGGCAACGACCGGCGGTCGACGAGCTGCTCAGCCAGGCCCATGAGGCCCGGCGCTCCGCCCGGGACCGCGGCACCGCCATCGAACGCTGGGACCCCGACCGCGACGCGCTGGCCACCCGGCGGCTGGCGCTGGCCGACTCGCTGCGCCGCAGCGTGCACCGCCGCGAGCTGGAGCTGCACTACCAACCGAAGCTCAACACCACCACCGGCGCGGTGATCGGGGTGGAGGCGCTGGCCCGCTGGCAGCACGACGGCGAGATGGTGTCGCCCGAGCTGTTCATCTCCATGGCCGAGGAGGGCGGGCTGATCGCCGACCTCACCCGGGCGCTGCTCGACCAGGCACTCGGTCAGCTCGCCGAGTGGGACCGCGCCGGCATCGAGCTGACCATCGCGGTCAACCTGTCGCCGCGCAACCTGCTCGACCCGGCCCTGCCGCGACGGGTGACCCAGCTGCTCACCCGCCACGGGATCGACGCCCACCGGCTGGTGCTGGAGATCACCGAGACCACCCTCATGCCCGACCGCAACCGGTCGGTGGCGGTGCTGGAACGGCTGCGCAAGCTCGGCGTGCGGCTGTCGATCGACGACTACGGCACCGGCCACGCCGCCCTCACCTACCTGCGGGACTTCGCCGTCGACGAGCTCAAGCTCGACCGCAGCTACGTGGCGGCCATGCTCGAGGACGAGCGCACGTTCGCCATCGTCGAATCGACCGTGTCGATGGGCCGCCGGCTGGGCCTGGTGGTGGTGGCCGAGGGGGTGGAGGAACCCGAGCAGGTGGAGGCGTTGGGCCGCTGCGGCTGTGAGATCATCCAGGGCTACCTGGTCAGCCCGGCACTGTCGGCCGAAGCGTTCACCTCATGGTTGCTCGCCCGTCAGCCGATGTCCCCCTGAGGGCCACCCGCCACCGATAGCGTTGACGGGGGAGGGCCGCGTCGCAGGCAGAACAGGGTTCCATGGCCGAGATCGTCGTCGTCACAGGGCATTCAGGGGCGGGCCGTTCCACGGCCGCCGACGTGTTCGAGGACCTCGGCTGGTTCGTCATCGACAACCTGCCGCTGGCGTTGATGCCCAAGATGGCCGAGCTGGCCACCGCGCCGGGCACGCCCTATGAGCGCATCGTGTTGGTGGTGGGCGCCTCGCCCGAGCTGGTGGAGGTCACCCCGGCCATCGTGCGCCTGCGTGAGGCGGGCGTGGCGGTGCGCACCCTGTTCCTGGAGGCCAGCGTCGAGACGTTGGTGCGCCGCTACAAGGAGACCCGCCGGCGCCACCCGTTCTCCACCGGGTCGCTCAACGAGGCGGTCGTGCGCGAGCAGGAGGCGCTCGAGGAGCTGCGCGGCCTGGCCGACCTGGTGATCGACACCACCGAGCTCAACGTGCACCAGCTGAAGGAGCGGGTGCTGCGGGCGTTCTCGCTGGGCGACCCGAGCGAGCGGATGCGCACCTCGGTGGTGTCCTTCGGGTTCAAGTACGGCCTGCCGCTCGACGTGGACATGGTGCTCGATTGCCGGTTCCTGCCGAACCCGTTCTGGGTACCGGATCTGCGTCCGTTGACCGGACGGGACGAGCCCGTGCGCGACTACGTGCTGCACCACCCCGCCGCCAAGGAGTTCCTCGACCGGCTGGAGCCGCTGCTCGAGACGATGGTGCCCGCCTACCTGGCCGAGGGCAAGGCGTACCTGACCCTCGCCTTCGGCTGCACCGGCGGACGCCACCGTTCGGTGGCCATCGCCGAGGAGGTGGCGCGCGTGCTGCACGGGCTGGGGATCACGCCCACGGTGTCGCACCGCGACATCGACCGCTGACGGGCGGCGCCCCTACACTGCCCGAGGTTCGTTCGACGGCCAACGAGGCTCCAACGGGGGAGCCCGTGACCAGGAGGCAGACATGACGGTACGGGTCGGTATCAACGGGTTCGGGCGCATCGGCCGGAACTTCTTCCGGGCGGTGAAGCAGCAGGGCGCCGATGTCGACATCGTGGCCATCAACGACTTGGGTGATCTCAAGACGATGGCGCACCTGTTGAAGTACGACTCGGTGATGGGCCGGTTCAACGACGAGGTCACCGCCATCGACGGCGGCATCAAGGTGGGCGGCGACGAGTTCAAGATCCTGGCCGAGCGCGACCCGTCGAAGCTGCCGTGGGGCGATCTCGGCGTGGACCTGGTGATCGAGTCCACCGGTGTGTTCACCTCCAAGGAGAAGGCGTCCGCCCACCTGGCCGGCGGCGCCCCCCTCGTCATCGTGTCGGCGCCGTCCGACGGTGCCGATCTGACCATCGTGGTCGGCGTCAACGACGACCAGTTCGACCCGGCGCAGCACAAGGTCATCTCCAACGCCTCGTGCACCACCAACTGCTTCGTGCCGATGGTGCAGGTCCTCGACGACGCCTTCGGCGTGGAGAAGGGCCTCATGACCACGGTGCACGCCTACACGAACGACCAGAACCTGCTCGACCTGCCGCACTCCGACCTTCGCCGGGCCCGGGCCGCGGCGATCAACATCGTGCCGTCGTCCACCGGTGCCGCCCGCGCCACCGGCCTGGTGCTGCAGGCCATGAAGGGCCGCCTCGACGGCACGTCGTTCCGCGTGCCCGTCCCGGACGGTTCGGTCACCGACTTCACCGCCGTGCTCAAGAAGGACGTGTCGGTGGAGGAGGTCAACGCCGCGTTCAAGGCGGCGGCGTCGTCCGGGCAAGCTGTCGAAGGTGCTCGTGTACTCCGAGGGATCCGATCGTGTCCTCCGACATCGTCGGCTCGCCGGCGTGCACGTTCGGCGCGCCGATCACCATGGCCATGGGCAACCTGGTCAAGGTCATGGGCTGGTACGACAACGAGTGGGGCTACTCGAACCGCCTGGTCGACCTGGTCGGCATCGTCGAGCTCTGCCGGTGGCGGTCTTCGGGTCCCACCCTGGAGGACCTTGGTCCCGTCGCCGGCAAGAACGTGCTGGTGCGGGTCGACTTCAACGTGCCGTTGAAGGACGGCGTGATCACCGACGACCTGCGCATCCGTTCGGCGCTGCCGACGCTGCAGTGGCTGCAGCAGCAGGCGCGGCCCGGGTGGTGGCCTGCTCGCACCTGGGCCGGCCCAAGGGCAAGCCCGATCCGACGTACACGATGGACCCGGTGCGCGAGCACCTGGCCAAGGTGGCGCCAGGCGTGGAAGCGCTGGAGGCTGCGGTACGGCGCAGGGAGGAGGGCAACGACCCGGCCTTCGTGGACAAGCTGGTCGACGGGTTCGACTGCTACGTCAACGGCACGTTCGGGAGCGTCGCACCGGGCCACGCCTCCATCGATGAGGCCGCCAGCAGGGTCTGCCCTCGGCGGCGGGCCGGTTGCTGGCCCGCGAGGATCGAGGTGCTGCTCGGGCTGCGGCAGCATCCGGACCGGCCGTTCGGTAACCATCCTGGGCAGGTCGAAGGTGAGCGACAAGCTGGGCGTGATCAACGCCCTGCTGGACGTGTGCGACCAGCTGATCATCAGCGGTGCCATGTGCTTCACGTTCTTCAAGGCCCAGGGCAAGGGCGTGGGTGCGTCGCTGCTCGAGGCCGACCAGGTGGACACCTGCGGGAGCATGGCCAAGGCCGGTGACCGGTTGGTGCTGCCCGAGGACATCCTGCCGCGCTGGGTCCGGGCGGCAAGCTGTTCGACCCGGGTGCGGGCGGCGAGGTCCGCCAGGCGGGCATCGCTGCCGAGGGTGGATGGGTGTCGACATGGCCCGGCACGCGGCGGCGGCGCGAGACATGGCCGCACCGTCCTGCTGAACGACCGATGAGCGTTTCGAAGGGATCGCGGTTCGAGGCCGGGACCCGTTTCGTGGCCGAGGCCGTGGCCTCGTGCCGCGGGTTCACGGTGGTGGGCGGGAGACTCGGCCGCCGCGGTGGCCCAGTTCGGCCTCGACGACAAGATCGACCACGTGTCGACCGGTGGCGGGGCCAGCCTGGAGCTGATCGAGCAGGGCGACCTGCCAGGCCTCGAAGCCCTGCGCGGGGCCGTCAACGCCTGACCTGTTCTGACGGCTGACCTGTTCTTGCTTGCGGCGGGGGCGGTGCCAATCCCTTCGGGCTCGGCACCGCCCCCGCGCCTCATTCTCCGCCTCCGCCTCCGTTGCCTCCGGCCGTCTGTTCGGAATCGTTCCTGTTTCCGAGACCCAGTCATGGCGATTCACCGGCGATTCGCCACGGTGGATAACCATGGAATGCATCCAGAAGATCTAGAAGCCAAACAGAAACCGGGGCGGTTTTGATCAGCGACCTCCGCAGTGGCTCGATTCTGGCGACGGAGGCGTTGCTGGTCGCGCTGCGTCTGAGTCTTGCCCGTTTCATCAGGCGAAAGCCGGCTGGCTCGCCCGGTCTCCGCAGATCCTCCGCCGCTTCCTGCGTCGCCGCCGTCCTCCTGGCTGAGCGTGCGGACGTGGCGGTCGCCGCCACGCCGGGCCCGGTGGTTCGACGATCAGTGCTGCTGGCGTGCGAGCCAGGAGCCGCTGTCAGTCGAGCGCCGTCGTCGAGATCACTCTCCGGTTCGGCCGGCCGCTGGGGTTGGCCGCTGCATCGCACTTCGGCCCGTACCCCGGCGGACCTCCGGTCCCTGCGCTTCGATCACCGGGGTCCTGCGATGTTCGGAATCGGAGTCGCTCGGGCGTTGAACGTGCTGTGATGGAAGCGGTGTCGGAGGGGCAGCTGCGGGCGCAGCTGATGGCGCTGTACCCCGCCGCGCTTACCCACCAGGTGTACATTACCTGCTCCACCTTGGGCGGGGACCGGGCGACGGCGGAGGATCTCACCGCGGACGTTCCTTCGTGCGGTCGATGCCTGCGCCAGGGTGCGGCCTACGAGGTGTCGACGGCATGGCTGGTGACGATCGCCCGGCACCGGCTCGTCGACCACTGGCGGCGTGAGGAGCGGTTGCAGCTGGTGCAGATGGTGGCCCACTCCTTCATGGTCAATGATCGACCTTAGCGGTGACGGCGGTGGTGGAGATGGCGAGGACGGACCCATGGCCGCTGCGCTGCGCCGCCTGAACCCGATGCAGCGTGCCGCCATCGTGTTGCGCCACGTCGACGGCTTGTCGGTCCCCGAAGTGGCGAAGTGATCGGCGGCCGTTGCGACCACCAGAGACGCTCCTCGCCCGAGCCCGGGCGGCCATCCAGAAGCTCCTCGAGGAGCATGGCCCGTGACCGCCCGATCCGCTCGAAGCATTGCGGCAGCCGCTCGGTCACGCGGAGCCAATCGCGCCTTCGCCGAGGTTGCGAGCCCGCATGGAGGCCGCCTTCGAACATCCCGGGGGCGCCGACCGGAAGCAACGGCAGGCCGGCAGGAGCCGGCCGCCCTGGTGATCGAGGAGATCGAGGAGATGGACGCCCGTATCAATCGCGGCGCGGCGGCGTCGACGTTGGATCGCCCCCGCCGCGGTGGCCGCGGCCGCCGCCGTCGCCATCGCCGTGGTGTCGGCGCGGCCCGCGAGGATGTGCGCAGCGTGGACACCGGCCCTGCGCCTGAGTCGCCCGGACCCACGTCGTCCACCACCGGCGACGCCGACCTCGACGCCGACGCCTCGACGACAGTGCGCCGCCCACTGCGCTGCCCGCGATCATCGAGGCTCCAGCAGCGCGGAGCCACCACGGTGCAGACCTCGATCCGCCCGCTCTACATCGCGGCGGGGGACGGCGTCGTGTGGGTCACCTCGGCGAACGGCGAGGTCGAACGGCTCGGCGGCGGGCGGTTCCTCGCTGGGGTCACCGAGCTGCGCACCGTCGCCGATGACCCGGCCGCGCTCGCACCGACCCGCCCCGTGCTCGCCTTCGGCTCGTTGTGGCTCCAGGGCCGGGCGGGCGAGGTGTGGCGCATCGACCAGGCGAGCGGTGCGGTCCGGGCCAACATCGTGGTGCCGGGCGAGGTCTTCTCGGTGGCCAACCTCTTCTGGCACGACCTGGCCGTCACCGCCGACGGGGTCTGGGTGCAGCGCTCCAGCCCCGCCGCCCTGCTCCGCATTGACCCGGGCACGACCGGTGGTGGCCACCATCCCGCTCACCGATGACGCCACTGGCCGTGGCCGCCGGCTCCGACGCCCTCTGGGTGACCCGGCGGGCCGCAGAGAGCGGGGGCCCGGCGGTCGAGCGGATCGACCCGGGCTCGGGCCGCGTCGTGGCCACCATCGATCTGCCGTTCCAGCCCGTGATCGTCGTTGACGACGGTGGGAGTGAGCGTGGTGGGCCATCCGCTGTACCTGCCGGTGGCCTGGACCCGCATCGACCCGGCGGCGAACACCTTGCGAGGCGCTGTACGTGGAAACGGCGCTCTCCCCGGAGGTCACCGGCGCAGCGGCCGCCGACGGTGCCCTGTGGTGAAGAGCTGCGGCGCCGATGCCGTGGTGGTGCGCATCGATGTCGCCGCTCGACAGGTGACCGCCCGTTTCCCGGGCTCACGAGGCAGGGGCAACACCATCGCCGCCGCCGACGGCGTGTTATGGATCACCTCGGAGGACCGGGCGCGGTGTACCGGCTGCCGGTGCCGCGCTGAGCGTCGCCACCAGCCCGGCCGGGCGGTGGGGCCCGCCAGTCCCCGCCTGCGCGAGCACCGGCCCAAGATCGCTGACCGAGGCTGCGGTCCTTTACAGTGAGCCGCCGGGCACGGCCGGTCCGGCCCGCCCCGGTGACGGCGACCCGCCATAATGGAGCGACGCATGCGCAAGCCCTTGATCAGCGGCAACTGGAAGATGCACCACAGCCACTTCAAGGCCATCACGCTGGTCCAGAAGCTGGGCTACGCCATCGACAAGGACGACGTGGCCGCCGTGGACGTGTCGGTCCACCCGCCGTTCACCGGCCTGCGCTCCTGCAGACCGTGCTCCGAGGCCGACAAGATCCCCGTCGCCCTCGGCGCGCCCAGAACTGCCACTGGGAGGAGAAGAGGCGCGTTCACCGGCGAGGTGGCCCCCTCGATGCTGGCCAAGCTCAACGTGAGCTACGTGATCGTCGAAGACCTCCGAGCGCCGGGAGCTGTTCGGCGAGACCGACGACGACGTCAACCGCAAGGTCAAGGCCGTGCTCAAGGCCGGCATGACCCCGATCATGTGCTGCGGCGAGACCCTCGACGGGCGCAGGCCGGCTCCACCGACGACAAGGTGGTGGGCCAGGTCAAGGCCGGTCTGGCCGGGCTGAAGGGCGACGATGGTGGCCGGCCTGGTGGTGGCCTACGAGCCGATCTGGGCCATCGGCACCGGCCGCACCGCCAGCGCCGAGGACGCCCAGGCGGTGTGCGGGCTGATCCGCCGCACGATCGGCGAGGTGTTCGGCGCTGCCGCGGCCGACGGGGTGCGCATCCAGTACGGCGGGTCGGTCAAGCCCGACAGCGCCAAGGAGCTGATGAGCCCCGACATCGACGGCGCCCTCGTGGGCGGCGCCAGCCTCGAGGCGGAGAGCTTCGCCGGCATCGTCCAGTACCGCCTGAAGGACTGAGCGACCGGCACGGGCGGGTGCGAGGTCGGCCCGCCGGTGGCGGCTAGCCTGGTCCACCGTGACGTGGGTGATCCTGCCAATCCAGATCCTGTCGGCGCTCGCCCTGCTGTTCCTGGTGCTGCTGCACTCGGGCAAGGGCGGTGGCATGTCCGACCTGCTCGGCGGCGGTAGCGCAGCATCGGCGGCCGCCGGGTCCACCGTGATGGAGCGCAACCTCGACCGGCTGACCATCATCGTGGCGCTGGTCTTCACGTTCTCCACGATGACGCTGGCGCTCGTCATCGACCTCTGAGCGCACGGCAGGCCTGACACCGGCCAAGCGTGCGCGAACCCATCGGCCCGGCCTCGTGATCACGGTCACACGGCCGGGCTGTTGTTGTTAGGTTGCGGCCCATGGGGACCAGGGTCGAAGGGCAACGGGAGATCGACGACGCCACGGTGGCGGACTACCGGGCGAAGGGTTGGTGGCGGGGTGACCGCACCCACCTCGACGACTTCTTGGACCACGTCGCCGCCCAGCCCGATGCCGTCGCCGTGGTCAGCGTGCACGCCGACGGGCGACCCGCCGAGCGCCACACCTACGCCGAGCTGGAGCGGCTGACCCGGCGCTGCGCGGCGGCCTTCATCGAGCTGGGCATCGAGCCGGGTGACGTGGTGTCGATGCAGCTGCCCAACGCCTGGGAGTTCCCCGCCATCGTGTTCGGGGCGCTTCGGGCGGGGGCGACGGTCAACCCGCTGGTGCCCATCTTCCGGCGCCGCGAGCTGCTGTTCATCCTGGGTCGCACCGAGTCCAAGGCGTTGTTCGTCATCGACCGCTACCGCAGCTTCGACCACGCCGCCATGGCCTGCGAGCTGGCCGAGAGCGGGGAGCTGGCGGCGCTGCAGCACGTGGTGGTGGTCCGCTCAACCGATGCCGGCGTGCCGGTGGGGGCGGTGGACTTCCTCGACGGGTTCCTGGCCTCGCCGGCCGCGTCGGACGCCGCCGCCGACGACCCGGCGCTGCTGGCCGAGCTCGAACGGCGCCGGCGCCGGGGCGACGACCTGATCGAGATCCAGTTCACCAGCGGCACCACCGGTGAGCCGAAGGGTGTGATCCACAGCTTCGACACCGTGTACTCCGGGGGCCGCTCGATCGGTGAGGTGTACGGGCTCGGCGCGTCGGACGTGTGCTTCATGGCGTCGACGCTGGCGCACCAGACCGGCTTCGGCTTCGGGATGCTGGAGACCATGGGCCGGGGGATGAAGGTGGTGTACCAGGACGCCTGGCAGCCCGATCAGGCGCTCGAGGTGTTCGTCGAGGAGGGTGTGACCTGGACGGTGGGGGCGACCACGTTCGTGATGGACCTTGTCGCCGCCCAGCAGCGCAGTGGCCTGCAGGTTCCGGCGTTCCGGCTGTTCATCTGTGGCGGGGCGGCCATCCCGCCGCACGTGGTCCACCAGACGCATGAGTTCCTGGGGGCGGAGCTGGTGGCGGTGTGGGGCATGACCGAGAACATGATCGTGACGACCACCCGGGTGGGCGACCCGCCCGAGCTGGTGGCCGACAGCGACGGCACGCCGGTGGACTACATGGAGGTGCGCATCGTCGACGAGGCCGGTGTGGAGGTGCCGGTGGGCGGGGTGGGGGCGCTGCAGGTGCGGGGCCCGAGCCAGGCGCTGGGGTACTTCAAGCGGCCCGACATCTACGCGGCGGCCTCGCCCGGCGACGGGTGGTTCGACACCGGGGACCTGGCCCGGCGGCGGCCCGATGGCGGGATCCGTATCTCGGGGCGCACGAAGGACCTGATCATCCGGGGCGGCGAGAACGTGCCGGTGGCCGAGGTGGAGGCCGTGCTGTTCGGCCATCCGAAGGTGCGCGAGGTGGCGGTGGTCGGCCTGCCCGACGACCGGCTCGGCGAGCGGGCCTGCGCGGTGGTGGTGGCCGAGGACCCCGCCGACGCCCCGGCGCTGCCCGAACTGCTCGAGCACCTCGAGGCGGTGGGCATGGCCAAGCAGTTCTGGCCCGAATCCCTGGTGGTGGTTAACGAGATGCCGAAGACGCCGTCGGGCAAGATCCAGAAGTTCGTGCTGCGCGACGAGCTGACCCGGCGCGACTGAGCCACGAACGCCGCACGGTGCGCGGTCGCTGTGGCACGGCGCCGATCCGCCCCTAGGGTGGCTGCCGTGGCGGCACGACGACTCTCGAGACGGACCTTCGCGCTCTCGCTGACCAGCGGTCTGCTGGCGGCCGGCGCCGGTTGGCGCGCCGCGGGCGCCGGCGCCACCGGCGGTGCGGACGATCCGGGCACGACGGTGCCGGGTCAGGGTCAGGGTCAGGCGCCGGTGGCTCCACCCGCGCCGGTCCCGGTGCCGGTCCCCGTCCCGGTTCCGGCCCCGGTGCGGATCATGCCGCTGGGCGACTCGATCACGCTGGGCATCTCGCCCGATCGCAGCTACCGCGGTCACCTACAGCTGCGGCTGCGCGACGCCGGTCACCTGTTCGACTTCGTCGGCTCCTACGGCAACGTCATCCCGCCCGGCGGCGAGGCCATCTGGTTCGGGCCCGAGCCCAGCCAGACGTCCTACCAGGGCCCGCTCGACATCGACTTCGAGGGCCACGGCGGTTTCCAGGCCGGCCAGCCCGAGTCGGTGGTGGGCTACCGGGACCACATGCTGGCCCAGATGGTGCCCACCGACATCCCGCTGTTCGCCCCCGATGTCGTGCTGGTGCACATCGGCACCAACGACCTGCTCGGGGGCTGGACCATCCACGGCCCCTGGCACGGACCGGGCGGCCCGCAGGACCGGCCCCACGAGCTCGCCGCCCGCAACGTGCTGGACCTCATCGATGCCATCGCCGCGCTGCGCCCGGGGGTCTCGGTGCTGGTGGCGCCCATCGGCCGGGCCGGCCTCAACGGCGTGCAGGACGAGCTGGCCCGGGTGTCGGCGTTCATCGGCCAGGGGGTCGAGGCCCGCGCCACCGCCGGGCGGGCCGTCGGCTACGTGGCCGATCTCTACGACGAGCTCACGCCGGCCGACCTCGCCGACATCGTGCACCCCACCGACGCCGGCTACGCCAAGATGGCCACCGCCTGGTTCCGGGCGCTGCACCCGCTGCTGTGCGCCCGCGCCCAGGGCGCCGCCACCTGCGCCGCGGCACCGGTCACCACAGGCTGACGCGCCACCGGCTCACGCGGCCCGTGCGCCGGCGCCCGCGTCAGGAGAACGTGCGGGCCTGGCGTTCGAGATCGGCGATGGCGTTGACGATCTCGTTCACCGCGTCCGCCTCACCCGCCGACGAGCGGGCGATCTGCTCCACCACCTGGGCCTGCTGTTCGATGGCCCGACGCCAGGTCGCCCTGCTCGGCGGCGAGACCCTCCACCATCTGGGAGATCCGGTCATGGCCGAGTCGCCTCCGCCACCGACGAGTGCACCTGCGACACGATGGCCGTGATCTCCGACGCCGACTGCGCCGTCTGCTGGGCCAGGTCCTTCACCTCGCCCGCCACCACCGCGAACCTCGGCCCGCCTCACCGGCCCGGGCCGCCTCGATGGTGGCGTTCAACGCCAGCAGGTTCGTCTGCGCCGACAGCGCGGCGATGGCGTCGACCACGCTGATGATGCGGCGGCCCGACTCGTCGAGCTCGTCGACCAGCTCCCGGCTGCGCACCGTCGCGTCGGAGACATCCGTACGGTACGGTTCGCCCCGTCGGCCGAACCGGCGATGTGCCGCACGGATTCCGCCAGTTCCTCCGTTGCCGAGGCCACGTGACGCGCCTGATCGGGCACCGACGCCGACGCCGACGCCATCTGATCCACCGTCCGACCCAACGCCGCCGCCAGCTCCGCTCGTTGCTGCAGCTCCGCGGCCGACCGCGACGTCTCGGCCGCGGCCGCCGTCACCGCGGTCGCGTTGGCCCGCTCGACGCGGCTGCGCATCCACACCGCGGCCAACCCGATGCCCAGCGACAGCGCCACCACGCCGACGGCCACCGCCCACGACGTTCGCGCCCCCTGCTCGCCGCCCAGCACGCACCCGATGCCGGCCCCCACGGCCACTTGCTGGGCCACCAGCCATGGCCAGGACGCCACCATGCCGGTCCACAGGGCGGCCACCGCCGGCAGCACCAGGTACACCGGGTTGTGGCGGGCGATGGGCAGGAACACCACCATCGTGACGGTGGCGCTCACCGACACGCCGGCGATCAACACCTGCGGGTAGCGGCGCCACGGCAGCACCGTGCAGGCCACGCCCGCGCCCACGCAGGTGACCCCGAAGGCGAGCACCCGACCACCCACCGGCTGACCGGCGAGCGCGGCGCCGGCCACGATCGCCACACCGACCAGCGTGTACAGCGCGGCCGCCATGCGGCCGCCCTCCTCGGCGTGCCGGGCGACGTCGTCCTCGATGCTCACGGCTGCAGGATCGACCCTGCGGGTGACCCCCTTGACGCGAATGATCTGCTCGCGCTCCCCGAGCCGCGTTCCGCCGTCGCGCCCGGTGCCCCCACCCCTGCCCGGCCGGTACCGCCGCGCCCCGCCGGCAGCCGGTACCGTGCTGCGCCGTGACCGTCGCCTACCTGGCCGCCGCCGGCTACCGCCGCCCGCTGCAGGAGGAGCTGGAACGGGCCGGGCTCGGCCCGGCGCTGCGCTGGTTCGACGAGCGCCTGGTGCTGTGCGACGCCCCCGCCGTCGATGCCGCCTGGGCGGTCAACACGTGGTTCGACGTGGAGGAGCTGGCCGTGCGCTCGATCGCCGACGCCGCCGCCCAACTGCGGGACCGCCAGCGCAACTGGTGCGCGTACCCGCCCGGCGTCGGCGGGCGGGCGGCGCTGATCAGCGCCCGCCTGCCGCATGTGTCGGGTCGGGCGCTGCAGCTCGGGGAAACGGCCCCGGCGAGCCCGCTCGGTTCGTGGGCGCTGGCCGCGCCGGATCGCCTGCTGGCCGCAGCCCGATGCTCCAGCCCGTTCCCCAACGGCGAGGTGCCGCTGGCCGAGCACCGGCAGGGCCCACCGAGCCGGGCCTACCGCAAGCTGTGGGAGGCATTCGTGCGCCTCGGCCACTACCCGGGGCCCGGCGAGCTGGCCATCGACCTCGGGGCCAGCCCCGGCGGTTGGACCTGGCTGCTGCACGAGCTCGGCGCCCGGGTGGTGGCGGTCGACCGGGCCCCGCTGGCCCCCGAGATCGACTCGCTGCCGGGGGTGTGGGCGGTTGCTGCCGGCGCGTTCGGGCTCGATGCCGCCGCGCTGGTGGCCACCCACGGCGCACCGCAGTGGGTGTGCAGCGACATCGCCGGCTACCCGGGCCGGGTGGTGGAGCTGGTGCGCACCTGGCGGGCGGCCGCCCCGGCGGCCACGTTGGTGATGACGGTGAAGTTCCAGGGGAACACCGACCACGACGCCGTCGACGCGCTGCGGGCGGAGGGCGCGACGCCGGCCCACCTGCACCACAACAAGCACGAGCTGACCCTGCTGGCCGAACCCTCGCGCTGAGCGGCGGTGGGTGCGGCGGCGGCGGTCACGCCAGCGCCACCACCGCCACCACGCCGGCCACCACCAGCAGGCTCCCCACCAGCTCGCTGAGCTGGCGGGCCTCCCGGAACACGAAGCGACCGGCGAGGAAGGCGAACACCACGTCGATCTGACCGACGGCGCGGACCACGGCGGCGTTGTGCAACGTCATGGCGATGGCGAAGCCGGCCGAGCCGCCCACCGAGAACAGCCCGACCGTCGCCGAAGAGCGCCACACCCCGGCGATGGCCCGGAACGCGCCCGGCTCGCGCCAGGCCAGCCACAGGCTGTTGGCGCTCGACTGCAACGTGTTCATCACCGCCAGCGTCACCAACGCCCGGGTGATGGGGTGCGACTCGCCCAGGCTGCCGCTGGCCGCCCGGATCGACACGGCGGCGGCGGCGAACCCGGCGCCGGCGGCCAGGCCCGTCCACATGGCCCGATCGCCCTGGGCCCGCACCACCTCGCCCAGCCGGCTGAGGCTGCCCCGGCAGGCGAGCACGGCCACCCCGGCGAAGCACACCGCCACCCCCAACCATGCCGGCGCCGCCAGCGGCTCGCCCAGGGCCAGCGCCGAGAGGGCGGCCACCTGGGCGGTCTCGGTCTTGGCGTAGGTCGTGCCGATGGCGAAGTCACGCAGACGGAACGACCGGATCAGCATCTCGGTGCCCACGATCTGCGACAACCCGGCCAGCGCCACCCGCCACAGGAAGCCCGCGCTCAACGGGGGCAGCGCGCCGCCGACCAGCCAGATGACGGCCACTGCGACGAGGGCGAGGGGCGCGCCGAAGCTGTAGCGAACGAACCCGGCCGCGTTGGGGCTGAGCGCGTCGCGCAGGTGCTGCTGCATGGCCGTGCGCACCGTCTGGAACATCGCAGCGACCACCGTCGCCAGCAGCCACACCATCGAAGTGTCACCCCAGCTGTCTCAACATATGAGACAGAGTCTCAGAATTCGTCGATCGGGGCAGCGTAGCCCCGCCGGGGCCCGGGTGGGCCTTCCGGCGGCCACCGCTAGCGTGCGGTGATGGCCCGAACCCCGACGCGCCCGCCGGCCGGCAGCGACGGCGGCCATCATCGCCACCATCACCACGATCGGCCTCGGCTCGTTCCTCGCCGCCTGCGGTGAGGGCACCGACCCGGCGGCCGCGGCCGAGGCGCACATCGCCGCCCAGACCGCCGCGCAGCTCGGGCTGGGGCCGCTGACCGCCGACTGCCCCCGCCCGGCCCGCACCGACGTCGGCACCCGCTTCGCCTGCACCGCCACCACCACCGAGGGCCGCACCGTGCTCCTCGATGTGCTGATCGGGGTCGACGACGTGCTGACGGTGACCGCCACCAACGTGATCACCGCCGCCGATGTGGAGCTGCTCGAGGAACGAGCCGTGGCCCTGCTGGCCGAGCAGACGGAGCTGGCCGTCGAGCGCGCCGGGTTCGACTGCGGGGCGACCTCGGTGATCATCGACGTGGGCGCCGAGGTGCTGGCCTGCACCTACACCGATCCGGCCACCGGCGAGCTGCACGACGCCACCATCGACCTCCCCGATCTGGCCGACCTCGGCACCTTCACCGTCGACGTGGTCAACGAGCCCCGCTCCTGACCCACCGCCCGGCCATACCCTCTGGCATGGTCGGGGTCACGGTGGCGGCCCCCGGTGCGAGACTGCGGCGATGAGCATCGACTTCGTCGTGGCCGACCACGTGGCCCGCATCACCATCAACCGCCCCGAGCGGATGAACGCGTTCGACGACGACACCCACGTCGCCTTCTCCGCCGCCGTCGACGAGGTGGAGCGCGACGACGACATCTGGGTGGCGGTGATCACCGGCGCCGGCGATCGCGCCTTCTCCGCCGGGCGGGACCTCAAGTGGACCGCCACCATGAACGCGGCCTCGCCCGAGGAGCAGGCGGCGTCGGCCGCCAAGCTGGCCGGGGTCACCCGCCTGCAGGACCGCTTCGAGCTGACCAAGCCGTTCATCGCCCGCATCAACGGGTTCGCCCTCGGCGGCGGGCTCGAGCTGGCGTTGGCCTGCGACATCCTCGTGGCCGCCGACCACGCCGAACTGGGCCTGCCCGAACCGAAGCGCGGCCTCATCGCCGGGGCCATGGGCGTGCACCGGCTGCCCCGCCACCTGCCGTACCACGTGGCCATGGGCTACCTGCTGACCGGCCGCCACTTCTCCGCCGCCCGGGCCTACGAGCTTGGCCTGGTCAACGAGGTGGTGCCGATGGCGCAGCTCGACGCCGCGGTGGACGCCTGGGTGGCCGACATCGTGGCCTGCTCGCCGGTGGCGGTGCGGGCCACCAAGCAGTCGGCCACCGAGGCGCTGCACCTTTCCCTGCGGGAGGCGAACCGCACCGTCGCCCCCTGGGAGGCCCGCCGCCGTACCAGTGCGGATGCCAAGGAGGGCCCGCGCGCCTTCGCCGAGAAGCGGCCGCCGCGCTGGACCGGCCGCTGAGCGCGCCACGGGCGGGCCCCCGTGCGCCGGTGGCCCGCCCGTGAGCAAGACGGTCGGTCGATCGGCCGGTCCCGGCGATCAGATGCGCTCGATGATGGTGGCGGTGCCCATGCCGCCGCCGGTGCACATGGCCACCAGGCCGGTGGTCAGGTCCCGCCGCTCGAGCTCGTCGAGCACCGTACCGATCAGCATGGAGCCGGTGGCACCGATCGGGTGGCCCAGGGCCATGGCCCCGCCGTTCACGTTGACCTTGGCCGGATCCACCCCGGTGTCCTTGAAGAAGCGCAGCACCACCGACGCGAACGCCTCGTTGATCTCGAACAGGTCGATGTCGTCGAAGCTCATGCCGGCCTTCTGGATGCACTTCTTGGCCGCCGGGCCGGGGGCGGTCAGCATGATCAGCGGCTCCTCGGCGGCCACCGCCGACATGACGATGCGGGCCCGGGGCGTGAGCCCGTGGGCGCGGGCGTAGTCGGGCGAGGCCAACAGCACGGCGCCGGCGCCGTCGACCACACCGGAGCTGTTGCCGGCGTGGTGGATGGCCTTGATGTCGACGCCCGGGTACTTCTTGGCGGCGAGCTCGAGGAAGTTCAGGCCCTCGGCCTGGCTCATCGAACCCTCGCGGGCCAGCTTCTCGAAGGAGGGCTTCAGCGCCGCCAGGGTCTCCATGGTGGTGTCGGGCCGGGGGAACTCCTCGTGGTCGAGGGCGACGGTGCCGTCCTCGTTGTGGATCGTCACCAGGCTGCGGTCGAAGCGGCCCTCCTTGATGGCCTCGGCGGCGCGGCGCTGGCTCTCGAGCGCCAGGCGGTCGCAGTCCTCGCGGGTGGAGCCGTCGATGGCGGCGATCAGGTCGGCGGAGATGCCCTGGGGGATCTGCGGGTGCTGGTCGAGCAGGTGCTTGTTGTTGGCGTGGAAGCCGTCGGTGCCGTTGGCGGTGAAGTGGCTCATCGACTCCACGCCGCCGCCGATGACCAGGTCCTGGTGGCCGGCCAGGATGCCCATGGCGGCGAAGGTGACCGCCTGCTGGCCGGAGCCGCAGAAGCGGTTGAGCGTCACGCCCGGCACCGAGATGGGCCAGCCGGCGTCGAGCACGGCCATGCGGCCGATGTCATGGGCGTGGTCGCCCACGTTCGAGCCGTTGCCGCAGACGAAGTCCTCCACGTCGCGGGTCGAACCCGGCACGCTCCTGTAGCGCGTTGAGCACCTGGGCCAGGATCCGCTGCGGATGCAGGTGCGACAGGCTGCCCTTGCCCTTCTTGCCGACGCCGCGGAGAGCGCACCGCGTCGATGATCCATGCCTCGCGTTCGCCTGTGCCGGCCATGCGTCCAACCCCTGTCGTGTGCTGCTGGTGACTGCCCCTCACCGTAGTGGCAGGAAGCGGGACAACTCCGCAGTGACGTAACCGGCCGCCTCCTCCGGCAGGAAGTGCCCGGCCGCCACCGCGTGCACCTCCAGGTTCGAGAACAGGCGGGGGAACTGCTCGACGAAGGGGTTGCCGCTCGGTGCCGCCACCCGCTCGTTCGTACCCACCGTGCCGCGCCGCGGTGGCCGGGAGTACAGCCACTGCACCGGGATCGCCGAGCGGGTGGCCCGGTCCTCCGGTCCGAAGTCGTAGTAGTGGGCGTGGCCGGGGTGGGCGGTGAGCCCGGCCGGGTGCAGCCACAGCTCGGCCACCTCGCGCTCGCTCAACGCCACCGGCGCCTCCACCTCGGTGCCGTCGGGTCCGGTGGCGGTGTCGATGCGGTGGAAGGGCAGCGTAGCGGTAGTAGCTGATGGCGGCGGCGTGGCTGTCGGGATCGGCGAAGGCGGCCCGGTAGTGGTCGAGCGCCTCATCGTCGATGCCGCCGAGCGGGCCGCGCTCGCCGCCCCCGATGTTCCACGGGGAGGCGGGCGGGCCGGGCAGGGCGGCGCCGTCGCGGCCGCCCAGGATCACGTCGATGAAGGCGCGGTGGTGACGGGCGAAGAACTCCTCGGCCAGCCCTTCGGCCTTGAACCAGTAGCCGTGGTGGCTGCGCGGGTGCCACACCGTGCACAGCGTGTCGAGCAGCGAGGCTGCGCACCCGCTGCAGGTGGTCGGCCAGCACCTTGAAGCCGATGATGCCGCCCCAGTCGTGGGTGACCAGGTGGGCGGACTCGAGCCCGACGGCGTCCAGGAAGCGCACCACGTCGCGGGCCAGCAGGCCCCGGCTGATGCGCACCGGCTGTCGGTGCGCCCGAAGCCCCGGTTGTCGGGGGCGAAGCAGGCGTAGCCCCGCTCGGCCAGCGCGGCGAGCTGGTGGCGCCACTGGTGCGACGTCTGCGGGAACCCGTGCAGGAAGACGACCGGCTCGCCCACCCCGGCCTGCAGGTGGTGGATGCGCAGACCCGGGGTGTCGACGAAGTTGGAGCTGATGCGGGTGGCCACCGGGTCATGCTTGCACCTGCTCACCGCGCTCGCCCACGGTCTCGCCCGTGCGGGCGCCGGCGCTCCAGGACCGGGCGGGACCGCCGTCGGCGTCGAGCAGGGCCGCCAGCTTCTTGGGGCGACCAGGCGGTAGGCGTCGCGCACGATCTCGTTGATCTCCTCCCAGTCGGGCTCGAGGTCGATGCGGACCCGAGCCAGCCCTTCACCCCGACGTAGGGCGGCCGGAAGAACCGCACCGGCTCCTGGTCGACCAGCTCGGCCTGCACGCCGGGCCCGGCCGGGCACCAGAACGCCAGGTGGTCGGCGCCGTGGTGGTGGTCGTCGAGGCTGACCACCACCTTGCGGTCGCGCACGAACCAGGTGGGTTCGCCGTGGCTCAGCCGCTCGGTGACCTCGGGCAGCGCCAGGCAGATGGCCCGCAGCCGATCGACCGGATCGGCGGGCGGCTCGGGCGGCTTCGCGGATCCACGGGCGCGGGTGGGGGCCATGGCCCGACGCTACCGATCCCGTTTGAGCGGGGCCGGAGCAGGGAATCGGGCCGTCATGAAGCTGAAGCGTCGCCTGATGAAGCTCGCCGCCGTCTCCGCCGCCACCTACCTGTTCGATCCGACGCTGGGCGCGCAGCGGCGGCGGCACTTGAAGGAGAAGGTCGAGGCGTTCCTGGCCAAGCGCAAGGGCGGGCCCGCCGGGGCCGGCGCACCGCGGGCCGGCGCCGACGGCCTGGCCATCGCCGACCACAACGGCAACGTCACCCCCGAACCCGATCCCGACAAGGAGTTGGTGGTCTCGCCGGTGTGATCGCCGGCCGGTGCAACCGGCCCAACCGAGCCAACCGATCAACCGGCCGGAGCGCTACCCCAGCTCGATCTGCAGGGCGCCGGACTCGAGGTAGGCCGCCACCTCGTCGCCGTCGCAGCCGAGCAGCTCCTCGAGCACGAACAACGTGTCCTCCCCCACGCACGGGGCGGCCTTGCGGGGCCGCCCCGGCGTTCGCGTCAGGCGGGCCTGCATGCCGTTGTAGCGCTGCACCCCCATCACCGGGTGCTCCAGCGGCACGAAGTAGCTGAGGTGGCGGAACTGCGGGTCGTCGTGCAGCCCGTCGGGCGGGGTGACCGACCCGGCCGCCACCCGCGGCTGCAGCCGTTCGACCAGCTCGTCCACGTCGAGCGGCGCGCACCAGGCGGCCAGCTCCTCGTCGATGCGGTCCTGCGCCGCCCGCCGGCCCTCGACGGTGGCCAGCGCCGGATCGGCGGCCCACGCCGGCGCACCCATGGCCGCCACCAGCGCCGCCCACTGGGCGTCGTCCTCGCACACCAGCGCCAGCCAGCGCTCCCCCTCGATGCCCTCGGCCACCGACCGGCACCGGTAGATACCATGCGGTACGGTACGGCCGGTGCCGTCGCGGTTGCCGTGGCGGCCGGCCACCACCGCGTTGGCGGCGGCGTCGAGCACCGCCGGTCCGAGCAGGTGGATGGAGCACTCCAGCTGGGACACGTCGATGTGCTGGCCCTCACCGGTGCGCCGCTGGTGGTCCAGCGCCGCCAGCAGCGCGGTGGCACAGAACCGTTGGGCCATGAAGTCGGTGTAGGCGCCGTAGGTCATCGTGGGCCGGTCGGGCCAGCCGATCACCGAGTAGAAGCCGGTGATCGCCCCCATCAGCTGGCCGAACCCGCGGTAGTTGGCGTTGGGGCCGGTCTGGCCCTGCATGCACGTCGACAACATCACCAGCGACGGGTTCACGGCCCGCAGCTGCTCGTAGTCCAGGCCCAGGCCCCGCAGCGTGCGCGGGGTGAAGCTCTCCACCACCACATCGGCCCAGGCCGCCAGCCGCAGCACCAGCTCCCGGCCCGCCGGGTTGGCCAGATCGATGCCCACCCCGAGCTTGGAGGCGTTGAAGTCGGCGTAGAACTGCGAGCGGTTGATGCCGAACCCGCCGGCGAACGGTGGGTTCACCCGCAGCACGTCGGCCCGTACGCCGTGGTCGAGGCGCAGCACGGTGGCGCCATAGTCCGCCAGGTAGCGGGCGGTGAGCGGGCCGACCCCCACCCACGACAGGTCCAACACCTTGACCCCGGCCATCGGGTCCTGGTCGGCGGGCTCGGCGCCGGGCGGTGGGGCCGTCCGGGGGCGGGCCCAGCGGGCGGCATCGGGGGCGGCGCCGTCGGCCCGGGTGGGCACGGCGCCGTCGCGACGCAGCGGGGTGGCCGATGGCCGGGCGAACGGCCCGGGGAACGTGACCGCCCCCACCCCCGGCACCTCCAGCCGGTCCCAGTAGCCGCGGGCGTCGAGCTGGCGGTCGACCAGCAGGTCGGCCGCCGTCTGCACCGGGGCCAGCAGGTAGCGGTTGGCCACCGCCTCGCGGTACAGCTCCTTCTTGGTGCGGCCGGCGAAGGCCACCTCGGCGGTGGCCTCGATGGCGGCCACCGTCTCGGCCACCTTGCCGGCGGCGGCCAGCGGCGCCCACACCGCCGGGTCGTGCACGTCGAGCCCGGCGAAGGCGGCGGGCACGTCGAAGCCGGCCTCGGCCGCCCACCGGCGCACGCGTTCGAGGCCCTCCCCGCCGAGCGGGCCCACCGCGGCCATGAACACGACCTCGCCGTCGGCGCAGCGGTACAGCTGGCGGGGCCGCAACGGCGAGTAGGCCACCAGGCTGCCCGAGCGCACCAGCTCACGGCCCTCCAGGACCTTGAACTCGCAGGCGTTCATCGTGCAGCGCGCCACCGCCGCCACCGCGGCCACGTCCACCTGCTGGCCGGTGCCGCTGCGGCGCACGTGGTGCAACGCCATCAGCGTGTGCACCGCCGCCTCCACCGCGGCCAGCGGGTAGGCCTGGGGCTCGCCCACCCGGTTGGGGGCGCGGTCCGGTTCGCCGCTGAGCCAGGCGAAGCCGGAACGGGCCACCACCACCAGATCGGGCCCCCGGTGGTGCGCGTGGGGTCCGTCGAGCCCGAACGGCGACAGCGAGGTGATCACCAGCGCCGGGTTGCGGGCGTGCAAGGTGGCGGCGTCGAGGCCCCGGGCGGCGAGCCCGCCCGGCCCCCACGACTCGATGAGCACGTCGGCGCCGGCCACCAGCTCCAGCAACCGTGCCCGTCCCGCCGGATCGTCGAGGTCGAGCTGGGCGGTGCGTTTGCCACGGTTGGCGAACCACCACGCCAGCGAGGCGTCGGGGTCGCCGTGGCGGCCGGCCGCGAACGGCCCCAGCCGCCGGCCGGGGTCCCCACCGGGCGCTTCGAGCTGCAGCACGTCGGCGCCGAGGTCGGCCAGCAACCGCCCGCACAACCACCAGCCGTGCGTCGTCAGGTCGAGGACGCGGTACGGCGCCAGCGCACCGGAGGGGACATCGTCGTGCGGCACCGGCGGGACACTAGCGGCGCGACCCCGGCCGCGGGCCCGACCCCGCCGGCGGCCGCAACCGCCCGAATAGCGGGATCAGGGCGTGGCTTCGGCCAGCCACTGCTCGGCGGTGAGGTTCCAGACCCCCCAGCCGTTGTCGGGCGCCAGGCGCTCCGGCGTGTTGGAGATCTCCACCGGATCGCCGATGTAGGAGAAGTCCATCATCCACTGCGCATCCTCGCTGGAGGCGTTGATGCAGCCGTGGGAGAGGTTCGCCTCACCGAGCGAGCCGTTCCACGGCGCGGCGTGGATGAACGTGCCGGAGTTGGTGAGCCGCAGCGCGTCGTCCACCACCACGTTGTACGCCTCGGCGCCGTAGATGCCCACGCTCGAGGAGTCCATCTCGAACACGTCGTGCTTCTCCATGATCAGGTTGGTACCCGATGCGGTCGGGTACGCGTCCTTGCCCGTGGAGATCGGCATCTGCCGCACCGGGACCCCGTCGACGTAGGCCACCATCTGATGGGTGGCGGCGTCCACGGTGAAGCGGTGGTGCTGGCCGATGGTGAAGTGCTGCAGGATCGAGCCGGTGAACCAGCGGTCCGCCGCCCTGGTGCCGCCGAGCTGCGCCGCCACCCACACCTCGGTGTTGGCCGGCCAGTACTGCAGCGGCCGCCAGTGCACCTCGTCGTCGCGCATCCACCGCCAGGCGCCGGGCACCGACGGCTCGCTGTGCACCGACAGCCGGGCGGTGACCGCGCTGCGCTGCTCGGGCGGGATGTTCTGCGAGAACGACACGATCACCGGCATGCCCACGCCCACCACGTCGCCCTCGTTGGGGTAGATCCACGCCTCGGCGGTGGGCGCCTCGTCCATGGTGGCGAACGCCGCCCGCTGCACGCTCAGCTCACCGGTGGCGTCGCGCACGGTCGCCTGCAGCGTGTACTCGGTGGCGAAGCGCAGGCCGTCGGTCGCCTGGAACGCGCCCAGCTCGACGCGGCCCTCGACCGCGCCCTCCGGGCTGGCGACCTCCAGCGACAGCAGCTCACCGCCGCGCACCTCGACCCCGACGGCCGCGTCGAGGGGCACGCCCACGGTGCCGGGGGCCGGGTGGAACGTCACCGACAGCGGTTCCGCCGGTGCCGCCGGGCCTTCGGACCGGGGCTCGCCGGCCTGATCGACCAGCACGGCATCGGCGCCGGCCAGCTCGGGCCGTGGCGCACCGGGCGCCACGGTGGCCACCTCCACCGCACCGGCACGGGCGGACGGGAAGGACACCTCGCTCGAGGCCCGGGCGCACCCGCCGGCCACCAGCGCGGTGGCCAGGACCGCGCCGGCCAACGGCGCAACGGGGCGCCGCCATCCGGCCCCGGTGACCAAACGCTGCCAGGTACCGCTCCGCATGCCTGGAACACTACTCAGCGTCGTTGCGATGGCAACTTCGGGCCGAGGTTTTCACCGGCCGGGGCCGGCGGCGGCAACGCTAAGGTCACCCACCCACACCCAGCGACACCCGCACCCAGACCGACCCCCGGAGGAACGCATGGCGATCGACCACCTCAGCGCGCACGAGCTCGCCGCGCCGATGGCGCCGGGCCGCACCGGCCCGCTGGCCAGCGTGCGCATCCTCGATGTCACCCATGCCATCGCCGGGCCGTGGGCCACGATGATGCTGGCCGACCTCGGCGCCGAGGTGATCAAGGTCGAGGGCCCCGCCGGCGACATGCAGCGCTTCCTGGGCCCGTTCACCCGCGAGGACCCGGAGCGGGCCTACGGCGGCACCTACGGTGCCTACAACCGCAACAAGCGCTGCATCGTGCTCGACCTCAAGGAAGCCGCCGACCGCGACACGTTCCTGCAGCTGGTGGACTGGGCCGACGCCGTCGTCGAGAACCAGCGGGCCGGCGTGCTCGACCGGTTGGGCCTCAGCTACGAGACGCTCCGGGAGCGCAACCCGGCCATCGTCTACGGCGCCATCCGCGGCTTCGGCGATCCGCGCACCGGCGAGAGCCCCTACGCCGACTGGCCGGCCTACGACGTGATCGCCCAGGCCATGAGCAGCTTCGTGTCGATGAACGGCATGAACCTCGAGGAAGCCCACAAGGTGGGGCCGTTCCTGGGCGACATCTACCCCGGCACCGTCGCCGCCCTCGGCATCCTGGCCGCCGTGTTCCACGCCCGGCTGACCGGTCAGGGCCAGTTCGTCGACGTGGCCATGGTCGATGCCGTCACCGCCCTGTCGGAGACAGGGGTGTGCCGCTTCTCCTACATGGGTCGCGACACGCCGCCGTCGGGCAACAGCTCCGAGACGGTGGCCCCGTTCGACATCTTCCCCACCGTCGATGGCGCCATGGCCATCGCCGCCCCCACCAACGCGGCGTGGGCGGAGCTGTGCGAGGCGATCGGACGGCCGGACCTCGTCGGCACCGAGGAGACCAAGACGATGGCGCTGCGGGTCAAGAACCGCACCATCGTCGACGGTGCGGTGGCGGGCTGGGCGGCGGCGCACCCAACGCGGAGGTGATGGCCGCGCTGGGCGGGAAGGTACCGTGCGGTCCGGTCAACAAACCGGTGGACCTGTTCACCGATCCGCACATCCGCGCCCGCGAGATGCTGGTGGCGGTGGAGCAGCCCCTGGGCCGGCCGGTGGTACAGGTCAACACGCCGATCAAGCTGAGCGACACACCGGGCGGTATCTACGCCCGACCGCCGAAGCTGGGCGAGCACAGCGACGAGATCCGCGCCGAACTGGCCGACGGCCGCCTCGCCCCCCGGCCCCGCTGAGGTTTCGCCGTGTCGCGGCCCCGGGTACGCGATGGGCATGCCGAACTTCGATGAGATCAAGGGCCGGGCCAAGGAAGCCGTCGGGGATCTGACCGACGACGAGCGCCTCCAGCGCGAGGGCAAGGCGGACCAGGCCGAGGGCAAGGTGAAGGATGCGGTCGACAAGACCGCCGACAAGATCCGGGGCGACGATCGCCGCTAGCCGGCACCGGCCGCCCCCGGCCAGTACCACACCACACCACACCAGACAGCACGGTGCCCGTCCCCGAGGGGACGGGCACCGTCGCGTCAACCACCGCGAAGCCGGCGGAGGGCACCGGAGAAAGCTGACGAGAAGCTGACCTGATCGGTGACGCAGATCGCGCAATGCGCTGCGGTCGATGTCACACCGCTCAAGCGGCGCGGCGATCACTCCGAATGCGATGTCATGGCTGGACCCCTCTCCCGCATGCGGTCGCTGTCGGTGCGCGGCAAGCTCCTCGGCCTCGGCGCCGGCGCCATCGTGGGGCTGCTGCTGTTCGCCGCGCTGTCGATCTTCGCCATGTCGGCGGTGCGCATCGGCGCCGAGCGCTATGCGGTCATCAGCGAGAACAACGTGCTGCTGGCCGATGTGCTGCCGCCGCCCGCCTACCTCGTCGAGGCCGACCTGGTGGCCCACCAGATGCTGGTGGCCGCCCAGCGCGGCGACGATGCGACCGTCTCGGCACTCACCGAGCGCATGGGCCAGCTGCGCGCCGACTACGACGCCCGCCAGGAGTACTGGGCGGCCAACACGATCCTCGACCGGACGACGTTGGACCTCGTGCAGGCCAGCGCCGAGCCCGGGCACCGCTTCCTCGACCTCGTCGACGAGCAGTACGTGCCGACCCTGGAGCGGGGTGACGTGGAAGCCGCCTCAGCGTTGCTCACCGGCGAGCTCAACGACGCCTATGAGTCGCACCGCGCCGCGGTCGATGCCATCGTGGCCCGCACGGGCGACAACGCGCTGGCCACCGAGGCCGACGCCCGCAGCCTGTCCTCGCTGCTGCTGAAGGCGGTCATCGCCGGGCTCGTCGTCACCCTGCTGGGGGTGCTGCTGCTGGTCCGGCTGGTGAGCCGCTCGGTGACCGCCCCGCTCGACGAGCTGCGCTCCCGACTGGCCGACATCGCCGCCGGCGGTGGGGACCTGCGCACCCGCCTGGCCGAGGACCGCGGCGACGAGCTGGGTGAGATCGCCCGGCTGTTCAACCGCTTCGTGGGGTCGCTGGCCGCCACCGTCGCCCACGTCCGCGAGCAGGCGGTGACCCTGCGGGAGGAGGCGACCGTTCTGGAGCGCACGTCGGAGCAGCTCAGCGAGGCGTCACGACGCACCGAAGCCCAGACCCACGCGTTGGCCCGGTCCTCCAACGAGGTGAGCGACACGATGTCGAGCGTGCAGACGGCGGCGTCGGAGATCCAACAGGCGGTGGGCGAGATCTCGCGGTCGGCCACCTCGGCGGCCATGATCGCCTCCGGCGGGGTGGACGCGGCCGAGCGCGCCGATTCGATGATGCGATCGCTGAGCACCGCGTCGGAGGAGATCCAGGCGGTGATGAGCGCCATCGTCAGCATCGCCGAGCAGACCAACCTGCTGGCCCTCAACGCCACCATCGAGGCGGCCCGGGCGGGTGAGGCCGGCAAGGGCTTCGCCGTGGTCGCCGCCGAGGTCAAGGATCTGGCCCAGGCCACGGCCGAGGCGACCACCGGCATCGGTCCCCGGCTCGACGCCATCGGCGCCGCCACCGGTGCGGCCGCCGCCGCGCTGGCCGACGTGCGCCAGGTGATCACCGACATCGCCAACTCGCAGTCGGTCATCGCCTCCGCCGTCGAGGAGCAGACGGCCACCACCCGTCAGATCGAGCAGCACGTGTCGGGGGCGGCCGACTCCACCCGCACGATCGCCGAGTCGGTGGAACAGACGCTGGCCACCACCTCGGACACGGTGCGCGACGCCAACGAGACCAGCGCCAGCGCCACCCGGGTGAGCGAGGCGGCCGCCGACCTGTTGGCGGTGATGAGCCAGTTCTCGGTGTGATCGATCCTCGGTCTGACCTGATCCCGACCTGATCCCGACGTGACCCCGGCGGCCCAGGGGCGATCAGGTCGGCCGGATCGTCAGCGGCTCGGCGCTGCGCCCCGGCAGCACCCGGATGGCCAGCTGCCCGCTGTTGAGCGATGCCTCCACGCCGCCGCCGTATCCGTCGGGCACGGCCACGGTGCGGGCGTAGCCACCGAAGTCCCACTCGTCGATGAGGTAGTCCCGGCGCGGGGCGCTGCGCAGCTCGGCCCGGAAGCTGAGCTCGCCGTCGCGCAGGTCGATGGTGACGTCCTCGGCGGTGACCGCCGGCAGCGGCGCCGTCGATGACCAGGGCGCCGGAGGTCTCCCACATGCGCACCGGTACGGACTGGGGCGCCATCGTGCGCGCCGTCGGCGGTGGCCGCCTTGACGTCGTCGCGGGCGGCGGTGGCGGCCGTGTCGGTTCGTGCAGCGTCAGCCATGGCGGGGCCATACCCGCCGGCCGGCGGCGGGCAAGCGCAGCCCGCTCACACCAGCAGCTGGACGACGACGATCTTGGCGATCATCGCCGCCGGGAAGACCAGCGCGTAGGCGGCGTTGACCCGCTCGTCGCCCCCCGAGCGCTCACCGGCATAGGCCAGCGCCGCCGGTTGCGTCTCCATACCGGCCAGCATGCCGGCGGCCTCGTGCACGTCGCGCCGCAGCAGCACCTGCACCGCCAGCGGCACGACGGCGGCGTAGGCGGCGGCCAGCACCGCCCCGGCGACGAGCAACGTGAGCCCGTGGCGGGTGAGCACCGCGTCGGCGAACGTGGCGCCCGCCCCCAGTCCGGCTGCGGCCAGGAACAGGCCGATGCCGAGTTGGCGCAGCACCAGGTTGGCCCCGTGCGGTAGCTGCCAGGTCACCGGCCCGGTGCGCGACACCGTGCCCAGCACCAACCCCGCCACCAACGGGCCGCCGCCGGCGCCCAGGGCGAAGCGCACGCCGCCAGGCAGCGGCATCGACACCGCCCCGAGCGCCAGCCCGGCGACGATGCCGGCGGCCAGGCCCACCGCGTCCACCTCCGACAGCCGCCGTTCGGAGTCCCCAGCAGCTCGGCCACACGGGCCAGCTGCGCCACCGGCCCCACCACCCGCACCCGGTCGCCGAGCTGCAACACGAGGTCGGGGTGCGCCACCAGGTCGTCGTCGCCCCGGCGCACCCGGGTGACGGTGGCCCCGAACCGCCCGCCGAGATCCAGGCCGGCCAGCGACCGGCCGGCGAGGGCCCGGTTGGAGACCACGATGCGACGGAAGTCGATGCTCGAACGGTCGAGCGGGAGGTGCCGGTCGCTGCGCCGCCCGAGCGCGCACGCGCGGCTCGGCCACCTGCGGGCGGGGGCCGATCAACACCACGGCGTCACCCGGCAGCAGGCGTTCGGCACCGGTGGCGATGCGCACCACGCCGTCGTGCTCGATCCGGCTGAACCCGATACCGGGGTTGACCGCGGCCAGCTCGTCGAGGGTGGGGGCGTGCGCCATGGTGACCCGCACCGTCCAGTTGACCGGGTGCTCGCCGTGCGGGGGCGGCGGCGCCGGTTCCAGCCGGGCGGGCAGCGGCAGGCGCCGGCCGGCCAGCAACGTGATGACCACCAGCATCGACAGCACCGCCACCGGGTAGGTGATCGAGTAGGCCACCACCGGATCACCTGCGCCCGCCGCGCTCTCACCGGCCGCCAGCGCATCGCCGGCCGCCTGCAACGCCGGGGTGTTGGTGGCGCTGCCGGCGAACAAGCCGGCCCGATCGGCGGCGTCGAGGCCGAACAGCGCACCGATGCCGGCGCACCCGAGGCCGAGCGCGCCCACCAGCGCCACCGTGACCGCCACGGCGCGCCCCCGCCGCTGCCGCAGACCGGCGACGAACGTGGGCCCCGACGCCAGGCCGACCGTGTAGGTGAACAGCACCAGGCCGAGCTCGCGCACCTTGCAGCCCCAGCCCCGACAGCGTGCTCATGCGATGGTCGATGGCGCTGGCGGCGAGGCCCCCGAAGAGGGCGGCGGCGGGTCCGAAGGAGAAGCCGCGCACCCGCAGCGCGCCGCCGGCTGCTTCCACGCCGAACACGGCGAAGACCACCAGCACCGGGTCGGTCAGCGAGCGTGCACCACCGCGTCGACGCTACGGGCGCGGCCGGCGGGCCGCGCCGGTCCAGCCGTGCCCTTGCGCTGTGACATCGGTTGCGTGCCCGCACCGGCATGGGAGACTGGCGCAGTGATCGACTTCCGCACCATCCGCTTGGCCGAGCTCGCCGGCCGGGTCCGTCGCCGTGAGCTCGCCGCCCGGGAGGTGATCGAGCACTGCCTCGAACGCCTGGGCGCGGTGAACCCTCGCTCAACGCCTTCGTCGCCGTCACGCCGAGCGGGCCCGCCGCGACGCCGCCGCCCTCGACGAGCGCATCGCCCGGGCGAGGATCCCGGCCCGCTGGCCGGCGTGCCGGTGGGCGTGAAGGACCTCGAGGCGGTGGAGGGCTTCGTGACCACGTTCGGTTCGGCGCTGCGGGCCGGCGACGCACCGGCGAGCGCCGACTGCGTGCACGTGGCCCGCATGCGGGCGGCCGGGGCGATCATCGTGGGCAAGACCAACACCCCCGAGTACGGCCACAAGGGCATGACCGACAACCCGGTGTTCGGCGAGACCCGCAACCCCTGGTCCCTCGCCCACACGCCCGGCGGTTCCTCGGGCGGTACGGCCGCCGCCATCGCCGCCGGCATCATACCGCTCGGTACGGGCAGCGACGGCGGGGGTTCGATCCGCATCCCGGCCACCGTCTGCGGGCTGTCGGCGCTCAAGACCGAGGCCGGCCGCATCCCCATCACCGGCGCCACCATGCCCGGCTCGGGCCTGCTGTCGACCAACGGGCCGATGGCCAACCGCATCGCCGACACCGCCTGGGCGCTCGACGTGGTGGTGGGCCATCACGGCGGCGATCCGCTGTCGCTGCCCCACCCCGGCCGGTCCTGGTACCAGGCGGTCACCGGCGAGCTGCCCCGCCGGGTGGTGTGGAGCCCGACGATGGGCCACGGCACCGTCGACGCCGAGGTGGCCGCCGCCTGCCGCTCGGCGGTCGATCGGCTGGCCGCCGCCGGGGTCGAGGTGATCGAGCTCGACCGGGTTTTCGACGCCGACCCGCTCGAGCCGTGGCTGGTGCTGTGGGCGGTGGCCCGCTTCAAGGCCCAGGGCCACCTGATCGGCACCGCCGACTGGGATCGGCTGTCGCCGTCGATCCGGCCGCAGATCCTGCTGGGGCGCGACGTCACCGGGGCGGACTTCGCCCGGGCCCAGGACGCCATGTACGGCCTCAACCTGCAGTTGGAGGCGGCGCTGGCCCACGGCCCGTTCGTGCTGTGCCCCACCGCGGCCGGCCAGGCCCCCCGGCTGGGCGAGGACGGCACCATCGACGGTGAGGCGTCGGTGGGGTGGGTGCAGTTCACCTACGGCATCAACATGACCCGCAACCCCGCCGGCACCACGCCGGTGGGCCTGACCTCGGCGGGCCTGCCCATCGGGCTGCAGGTCATCGGCCGCCACCACGACGAGCCGGGCGTGCTCAACGCCATCGCCGCCATCGAGGCCGTGATCGGCTTCGATCGGCTGGCGCCGGTCTGATCGCGGCGCGCCGCAGCGGGCGGGGCGGGCGTCAGCGGAACGTGGCGAACGCCGCGATCAGCACCAGCGCCACCACGATGCCGATCATCAGCAGCGCCGCCGCCAGCGTCGGGTGACCCCCGTCATCGGGACGGCGGGGCGGACGGGGCGGGGCGGCGGACACGCCCGGACCCTACCCGGCCCACCGGGAGCCCAGACCAGCCCGCACCTGCGCCGCCCCGC
>JAWKIM010000012.1:0-343349 GCA_041394365.1 Acidimicrobiales bacterium | reverse complement strand
CGTGTGCAGCTTCGGGTCCAACTCCCGCGACACATCTGACGAAACACCCCGCCACGATCCCCTCCGCATCGACCGACACCACCTCACCGTCGACCCGGAAGCGGGTCAGCGCATGCCGCTTTACGTAGCCGAGCACGGCATCGACCGCCGCGTCATGGGCGGCATGCACCTCCGCTTGAACGGTGGGGTCGCCGAGGGCGGCGAGCAACGACACGCTCTTCGGTGCAGAGAACGTCACGTCATAGCCCCGCACCGACCCCTCGCCAAACGGCCGACCGAGCTCAACGCCGGTGGACGGGTCGATACCGGCCAGTACGGCAACGAACGCGCCGTCATCGAACGACACGTCGAGACCGAAACGAGCCGCGGCCTGCCCGAACCAGCGGCCCGGCGGCTTCCCCGCAGCGAGGTAGTAGCCACCCGGCTCGGCCACGTAGTACTCACCCGTCCCCGGCCCCTTCAACGACGTCACCCGAACCGTCACCTCCCACCTACCGGCCGGTATGGCGGCAGCTCCCGAGCACGACCCGTGCAACCGTCTGTACCTGTCAACACGAAGGAGTGGATGGTGCCTCCGGCTGACAGCGCACGTGAGGCGTGGACGGCGGGCGCGCGGCTCATAGCGAACGGGAGTGTGTGAGTGACCGTCCGTTGAGGCAAGGGCGTGAGCGCCGAAAATGGGCGGATCTCGGCGGCAGCCGGACAGGACGACACCAACCGGTATGGTCCGGGAGGTGACCCATACCGGTGTCCTCACGAGGGGCGGCCATGGCGCTACGCCGCCTCGTCTAGCGCCGTCGCCCCGGCGCGACAACCGTTCGGCACGTTCGCCGAGCGATCCGGGAACTGACTGCTACTGGGGGTCGTCAGAACGAGGATGCCGTCGGCGACGCTGTCACCGCACGCGCTGGAACGCAGGTGAGGTTCGATGAACAGGGACGCAGCACGGGTACACCGGTCATGGCGACGATCGGCACGATGGCTCGCGGCTGCCGGGCTCACCGTCGCGGCCGGCTGGCTCCTGTGGTTCGCGCAACACCGCGACGACGCCCCGGAGCCTGCTGCGGGCGTGCGCTACGAGGTCGCCGACATGGCCGACGTGCCGGTGGACGCCGAGGGCCACTTCGTCGCTACCGTCGCGGACGGTCGTCTTGCGGCACGACGCACGCCGGAACCGGTTGCGCCACTGCTCGATCGCGCGGCGGTCGATGCCGACGGCATGGCGCTCGGCGTGGCGTTGAACACGGCTGAGGGCGTGCTCTGCGCGACCAGCGAGTCGGGTGAGGAGGCCTGCGCCGGTGGCGCCCGCCGGTACCGTTGCCCCGAGGGCGCTGACTGCCTCGCCGGCGACGGGATTCTGGTCGCTGCTGCCGATGTCGTGGTGACCGACTGGTCGATCGAGAACCCGACCTTCGAGAGCCTTCCGTGGCGCGTGCGGATCTGGCGCATCACCACGGACGGTCCTCAGCCGTTGATCGAGTTGGACCTACCCGCTCGCCCCGCTGAGGCGTGGGCCTCATCCGGTGGCAACGTCGTCGAATTGGTTGTCGCAGGCAACGGCGGCGGCCCGTGGCGCATCGTGCGATGCGTGATCGGCAAGGCATGTACGCGTAGCGGACCGTTCGGCTCACGGCCGACGATCCGCAGCGCCATGACGGCCACCTTGGCCGACCCGAACGGCGCGCACGACCCGTGGCCGGACGACATCGACGTCGAGCTCGATGCCTGCCAGGTGCTGTGGCCTCCCGCGGTCGAGGTCCGAGGTCGACTCATCAGCACCAGCTCGCCGGCCGTAGCCGCCCCGACAGGCTCGGTGCAGCTCACCATCGCTCGACCTGAGGGAGAGCCGCCCACCCTCATCCCGCTCGCCGTCAGCATCGACGCCGCCGGCGCGTTCTCCTTCGTGGTGGAGAACCCACCCTCGGCTTCATCACCGAACCGGTGGCATTGCAGCGGCTGCTCGCCGAGGGATCCTGCCAACTGCAGCGCGCAGCCCGACGGCCTGACCGCTTTCGCTCACCCCGGCCGTCCCCCTCAGCTGATCCAATCGGCCGCGAGGTGTCGGTCAGAGCTCGTTGGTGTACCGGTTGAGGGCGATGGTGTGGTCTTCGGCGACCCGGAGGTACGACTGCAGGGTGTTGTCGAGTTCGGTGGCGCGCCGGGCGAACTGGTGGAGGGCGTCGATGTCGAGCCGGTCGGTGGCCAAGGCGAACAGGTGGAGGGCGTCGGTGTCGAGCCGGTCGACACCGGTGACGAGCTCCTGGCCGTCGCCGAACACGTCACGGAGGAGTTCGGCGGCTTCGACGGAGATCTCTGCGAGCTGGTCGATCGCTGCCCGCACGTCAGCGACCAGCTGGCCGGCTTGGTGCTCGAGTAGCTGTTCGGCGTCGGAGGTTGACATCGCGGCGAGCTGCGTGGCTGCTGCGCCTTCACGGACTTGTTTCCACCGGTGCAGGATCTCGGCGGGGTACTGGTCGGGCTGCCGGTCGACGGCGGTGTGGTGGCCGGCGCACAGCAGGACAACGTTGGCGAACCCACGGCGTTGGTCGTCGGTCATGTCCGGATCCCATCGGGGTCCGCCGGGTTCGGCGGCTGCGATGTGGGCGATCTGCAGGGCGAACCATGGTTCGCCGGCGGCCCACGCAAACGATGGTGTGCGGCATGCCGGGTAGTAGCAGCCGCGCCCCAGGGCGGCGAGAGCCATGCGGGTGCCGGTGCGGTAGGCGCGTGGGTCGACCATGTGCGGGAGCGTAGAGCTCCTCAGTCGCATGCCTTCGCAGCCATCGTGTCGCTGGAGAATCGCAGCGACAATCGCAGCGGTGCCACGGCCCTCGGCCTCGGTCGGCCCTGACTCCTGGCGGCGTCGCCAGTCGTTGAACGCCGTCACCGACACCGCGGCCACCCTGCACGCCGTCGTGGTCGGGAAGCCCTTGGCCTTCCGGACAGCGACCCACCGATCGCACCGGCTCACGATCGCGCACCACGCTGCCGCTCTGTCGCCCGTCCCCACGTTCCACCCGAGCCCGTCCACGCCTGGACGTAGACAGCCAGCCGTGCGCTCCCTCAGCCGCCCACATCGCCGGTCCGGCCATCAGGCAGGTCGAGGTCGAGCAGGCCGGCCACCTTCTCGGCCGCCTGGTGATCGAGCTCGGGGGCGACGTGGGAGTAGATGTCCAGTGTGATGCCGGTGGTGGCGTGGCCGAGACGTTCGGACACGACCTTCGGGTGCACGCCGGCTCGCAGCGCGAGCGTGGCGTGGGTGTGGCGCAGGTCGTGCAGGCGGATCACCGGCAGGGTGGACGCTCGCACCAGCTGACGGAAACGCACGGTCAGCTTGTCTGGGTGCAGCGGCGATCCGTCGGGCTCGCAGAAGACGAGGTCGTGGTCCACCCAAGCCGGCCCCAGGGCCAGGCGGCCGGCGTTCTGCTTGGCGCGATGCGCTCGGAGCACGAGCACGGTGACGGCATCGAGCGACACCTGACGGCGGCTCTTGCTGGTCTTCACCGTCGACTCCAGCATCGCACCGTTGACGGTGGTGAACGTGTGGATCACCGAGAGCACCCCGCGATCGAGGTCGAGGTTCGACCAGCGCAAGCCGACCACCTCACCCCGTCGCATGCCGGTGGTGGCGAGCAGCACGAAGATGGCGTGGTAGCGCTCGGCGACGGTCGTGTTGAGGAATGCGCTGAGCTGCTCAGGCGTCCAGGTCTGCTGCTCCTTGCGATGGACCCGGGGCGCCTTGGCGACGGCCGCCGGGTTGCGCACGATTAACCCGAGGCGCTCGGCGTCCTGCAGGGCGTGGCGGAGGAACGAGTGGGTGTGCCGCACAGTCTTGGGCGACAAGCCGGCCCGCAGCATCTTGAGGTAGAGCTGCTCGACCAGCAACGGCGTCAGGTCTTGCAGGCGGCTGCGGCCGAAGGAGGCGTTGATCTTCAGCGCAGCCCGTCGGTAGCCGGCGATGGTGGTGGGCTTGAGGTCGAGCGCAGCCCGCTCCAGCCACTGATCGAGCCACTCGGCCACCGTCGTCCCGTTGCGCGCCACCAGGCGGCCCTCGTCGGCTTGGGCGACGGCGGTGGCCAGCGCCCGCCGGGCTTCGCGGGCTGACGCGAACCCCGCCTTCGACATAAACCGACGCTTGCCCGTACCCGGATCCCGAGGAAGCTCGAACCGGTACCGATACCCCCTGCCGTACTTTTCGACCGTGCCCGCCATGGCAACCCGCCTACTCGACCTACGCGACTATTTCGCGACTAATCGTCCCACCGGAGGTGCTGCCCGTCCAGGAGCCCAGGACAAAAGTCCTGTTCCTTGCCGGTGCCCGGAGCGGGACTCGAACCCGCACGGTGTTGCCACCAGAGGGGTTTAAGCCCTCCACGTCTGCCGATTCCGTCATCCGGGCGCGACCGATCACGGTAGCGCTGCCGTCGACAGACGGTGGTCCGCTCATGCGGCGTGCGGCATCTCCACCGTGGCGATCACCCCCTCCACGTGACAGGCCCGTTGCAGGACCCGGCGACCCTGCTGCGCGGCCGGGCCGGTCAGCCCGTTGGCGGCGATCACGCCGTCCACCAGGTCGGCCAGGACGTCCTCCCAGGGCCGACCGTGCAACACCACCGCCACCACGAACGAACCATCGGGCCGGCGCCGCAGCGTGCGCAGCGCACCGGGCACGCCCGGCGGGCTGCGGAACGAGGGCATCCGCCAACCGTGCACCCGGGCGGCGACCCGGAGCTCCTGGACGGCCTGTGCGAATCGGAGCGAGCGTGCATCTTCCACGCCGTCCATCATCCACACCACCTGTGACAGTGAAGCCGCCCGCCCCGGGAACCCGTGCCCGACGACGATGCAGATCAGGCCGCGGCGGGCCGGGGCTCGCCCCGCAGACCGAGCAGCACGACCGCCGACGCCACGCCCACCACCGCACCGATCACCAGCGTGGGCGTGTAGCCGATGGCATCGATCAGCGCACCCATCAGCGGCGGCCCGATCAGCCCGCCGATGCCGGCGCCGGTGTACAGGGCACCCAGGATGCCACCCAGGCCGACCGGCCCGAACACCACCGCCGCCACCGCCGGCGACAGGGCGATGAACCCGCCGTAGGAAACCCCGAGCACCACCGCGTAGAGCACCAACATCGGATAGCTCGTCCCGGCCAGGATCCACAGGAAGAAGCTCAGACCGACCACCAGGTAGGAGCCCTGGTAGAGCCCCATCAACGAAACCCGCCGGGCGATCACCCCGAAGCCGAGCCGCCCGAGCACCGAGCAGATGCCGATCGTGCCCACGATCCAACCGGCGGAGCCCGACACCTCCTCCTGCTTGAGGTAGTCGGCCATGAACACGAACGGCACGAACAGCACCACCGTCATCAGGAACATGGCCAGGTAGAGCACCCAGAACGCCCGGTTGCCCTTCACCAGCTCCAGGATCGGCACCGGGGGCGCCGCGGCGGCGGCCTGCGGCGGCTTGTTCGCCCCGATGGCGGCCAGGCCCAGCAGCACCGCCGCACCGATGGCCATGTACACGTAGGTATCCCGCCAGCCGTTGGCCTCGATCAACCGCTCGGCGAGCGGGGCCATCACCAGCGTGCCCACCCCGATGCCCGCCACCGCCAGGCCCAGCGCGTTCGTGCGCTTGAGGTTGAACCAGCCCCCGACGGCGGCGACCATCGGCACGTAGGCACACGCCACACCGATGCCCACCCCCAGTGCATAGGTGAGGTAGCCGAGCCACAGCGACTGCACCCGGGAGGTGGCCAGCAGACCGGCCACCAGGCACACCGCACCGACGATCAGCACCCGTCGGGGCCCGATGCGGTCCGCCACCCGGCCGGTGATCACGCCGATGGCGAAGTACAGGAACGTGGTGATCGAGAAGAACAGCGCCGTCTGACCGCGGTCGCTGCCGAACTCGTCGGCCATCGGCTTGAAGAAGGCACCGAAGCTGTAGGCCACCCCGAAGACCGTGAAGGTGGCCAGGAACGTGGACACGACGGTGGGCCACCCCGCACGCGAGTCGATCAACGACTCGGGCGGCGCCGCGGCCTGCTCCGACCCCGTTCCTGCGATCACCTTGGCCATCGGTGGCACTCCTTGTCGATCACCGCGCTCAGACCGGGTCCTGCGCGCCGCGCGGGTAGAACAGACCGATGACCACCACCGGCACGACGCCGAGGAAGGCCATGGCGAAGAACGTGTGGTCGAACCGTTCGAAGGGGATGGGGCGGGCGTTGCCCAGCAGCGCCACCACGATGGCCACCCCCAATCCGCCGCCGAGGTTGCGCACCGTGTTGAAGGTGGCATTCACCTCGCCGAACGCGCTGGCGTCGACCCCCCGCAGGGCGGCGCCGTTGAGCGGGGAGAACGTGAACCCGAACCCGAGCGAGAACAGGATGGTGGCCGGCAGGAACGTGGTCAGGTAGTCGGGCTCCGGACCGAAGCGCCACACCATCCACAACATCGACAGGATCGGGAAGACCGAGCCGATGGAGATCAGCACCCGCGGTCCATGGCGGTCGGCCAGGCGACCGGCGGTGATGCCCACCGCCGCCGAGCACGCCGGACCCGGGGTGATGGCGAGCCCGGCCTGCAGCAGCGAGTACCCCCACACCTGGGTGAGGAACAGTGGCCACACCAACCAGATGGACAGACCCATCATCGACATGAAGACGTTGGCCAGGTTGGCCGACCACACCGTGCGCACCTTGAACATGCGCAGGTTCAGCAGCGGTGAGGGATGGCGCAACGAGCGCAGCACGAACAGCGGGGCCAGCACGGCCACTGCGGCGAAGCAGCCGATGATGCCGGCGCTCGACCAACCCCACGACGGACCCTCGATGATGCCGAGGGCCAACAACCCGATGGCGGCCGTACCCATCGGTATGCCGATCAGGTCGAGTCGGGCGGCCTCGGCGGTGGGGACGCTGCGCGGCAACAGGCGCGGCCCCGCCACCAGGATCACCACGACCACCGGCACCGCCAGCAGGTAGACCACCCGCCAGCTGGTCAGATCGACGATCACCGCCGAGAGGCTGGGGGCCACGGCCGCCCCCACCGAACCGCTGGCCGCCCAGGTGGCCACCGCCGACGTGCGCCGGCTGGCGGGGAACTCGGGCAGCACCAGCGCCAGGGACGACGGCACCAGCAGCGCCCCACCGAAGCCCTGGACCACCCGCCCGGCGATGAACAGCGCCGCGACGGGGGCCACGGCGCACAGCAGCGACCCGAACAGGAAGATCAGCACACCGGTGGTGAACACCTTGCGGCGGCCCAACTGGTCGGCCAGGCGACCGCCCATCACCATGAACGAGGCGAGCACGATCGAGTACCCCGACAGCGCCCAGGCCAGCGTGCTGCGCGGGGTCGAATCGAACGTCTGCTCGATCGACGGGAAGGCGATGTTGGTGCCGGTGACGTTGACCGACGTGAGCATGAACGCGGCGGCCACGATGGCCAGCGCCAGCCAGGCCCGGCGGGGCACGACCTCCAGGCCGTCGCGGCCCGCGGTGGCGCGGGCGGCATGCTCACCACCCTCGGCGCGAACGGTCCCCGGTGCGCTCACGTGCTCTCCCCCACCAGCGCACGGTATCCCGCCGGGGCGCCGGCGTGCCGATCAGGCCGGGCTGGCCGCGGCGAGCAGGGCGGTCACCAGGTCGTTCAGTGGGGTGGCGATGCCATGGCGGCGACCGAGCCGGCCGATCACCGCGTTGCGCACCTCCCACTCGAGCGGCCGGCCCTCCCGGCGGTCGACGGTGATCGAGGACCAGTGTCCCGGTGCGCCGCGCAGGGCCCGGGCCATCGCCCGCTCGGCGGTCTCGGCGTCGAACGCGGCACCCTCGGCCCGGCCCACCGCCACCACCTCGGCGGCCAGCGCCAGCGCCTGCTCGCCGATGGCGGGCTCGGCCAGCACGCCCAGGTCTCGCACGGTCAGCGCGCCGATGGCCCCCACCACGGCGTTGATCAGCAGCTTGGTCCACGCCCGGGTGGTGAAGTCCTCCACCGCGTCGGCCCGCAGCCCGGTGCCGGTGAACAACCCGGCCACCTCCCGTCCCGCGTCGGAGGCGGGCAGCTCGAGCAGGCCCTTGCCGTTCTGGCGGATGTAGCCGGGCACCACCCGCTCGGCCGCGGCCATGACGACCACGGGCACCACCGCCCGGGCCTGCGCCACCAGCGGAGTGATGCGCTCCACCTGGTCGATGCCGTTCTGGCAGACCGCCACCACCGTGTCCGGGCCCACCAGCGCATCCAGCCACGGTCGGGCACCGGCGGACTGGTAGGCCTTGGTGGCGAGCAGCACGACATCGCAGCGCTCGACGACGCGCGTGTCGGTCATGACCAGGGGATGGGTGCGCAGCACGCCGCCGTCGGGACGCTCGACGGCCACCCCGCCGATGGGCTGACGGGCGCACAGCAGCACCTTGTGGGCGGACTCGGCGTCGAGGGTGGCGCCCAGCAGGCCGCCGATCGCCCCCACGCCGACCACCGCCACCGAACGCGAGCCCGTCGTGTCTGCCATGGGCGGGCAACCTATCGCTGCGTCGCGGGCGCTCGCCCGGCTGACCTGGACATCCGCTTCGTTGTCACAGGGGCTGCGTAGGGTGCTCGACATGGCCGTGCACCCCGCTGACCTGCCGCCCGATCAGGGCCTCAACCCCGCCCAGG
This sequence comes from Acidimicrobiales bacterium, assembly GCA_041394365.1. Taxonomy (GTDB): domain Bacteria; phylum Actinomycetota; class Acidimicrobiia; order Acidimicrobiales; family CAIXPF01; genus CAIXPF01. The sequence continues at coordinate 334,689 of JAWKIM010000012.1, read as the reverse complement.
CCGAGGCGGAGGAGCTGCTGCGCGAACCGCGCGAGCAACGGCCCGTGCACCGCCGCGAGCTGCGCGACGAGCTGCGGTCGATCCTGCACGACGATCTCGCCGAGGTGTGCGCGTGGATCGAGAAGCCCATCTTCCTCTCCAAGCACACGCTGGCCTCGGTCCACGGCTGCGAGCTGCGCTTCCTGCACGAGCTGCAACAGCCGTTCGCGCCCAGCGCCGCCGCGGTGAAGGGCGTGGTGGCCCACAAGGCCATCGAGTTGTCGGTGTCCTCGGCCGGGCACTCCCCCGGCAAGCTGGTGGACCGCGCCCTCGTCCGCCTGCACAGCAGCGACGACTGGGTCGGCCAGTGGTTCGCCGGCGCCGACGAGCTCGATCGCGCCGAGGTGCGGGCCATGGCCACCGACCGGGTGGCCAAGTTCATCGAGTGCTTCCCACCGTTGCGCACCGGGTGGCGTCCGGTCACCGAGAGCCGCTGGGCGGCCGAGTTCCACGACGGCAAGGTCCGTCTCAGCGGCAAGGTGGACCTGACCATCGGCGGCGGTGACGGGTTGCGCGCCGGCAAGGTGATCGTCGATTTCAAGACGGGCAACCGGGCGCTGACCCACGTGGAGGACCTGCGATTCTACGCCCTGTTGGAGACGCTGCGGCTGGGCGTGCCCCCGTGGAAGGTGGCCACCTACTACCTCGACAGCGGCACGTTCGCCGTCGAGGTGGTGACCGAGGCCATGTTGGAGGCCGCCGCCCGCCGGGTCGTCGCCGGGGCGGTCAAGCTGGCTGAGCTGCGTGAGGGCGGGCGGAACCCGGTGCTGCACCCGGGGCCGGGTTGCAGCTGGTGCCCCCGCTTCGCCGACTGCACCGACGGTCAGCTGGCCCGGGCCCGGTGGGAGGAGCTGGGATGAGCAGCGCCGCACACGGGCCAGGCCCGCCCGGCTCAGAAGTCGAGGCCCACGTCGAGGTTCGGGGCCGAGTGCGTGAGCCATCCCATCGAGATCAGGTCCACGCCGCACTCGGCCACGGCTCGGACCCGCTCGCGGGTGATGCCGCCCGACGCCTCGGTGATGAGGCGGCCGTCCACCCGCTGCACGGCGGTGCGGAGGTCCTCGAGGGAGAAGTTGTCGAGCAGCACCGCGTCGACGCGTGCCAGGCCGAGCACCACATCGAGCTGTTCGAGCGAGTCCACCTCGACCTCCACCTTGACCAGGTGCCCCACCCGCCCCGCGACGCGGTTGACGGCCTCGGCCACGCCGCCGGCCACGGCGATGTGGTTGTCCTTGATGAGCACCGCGTCGTACAGCCCGAAGCGGTGGTTCGACCCGCCGCCCATGCGCACGGCGTACTTCTCCAGCGCCCGCAGGCCCGGGGTCGTCTTGCGGGTGCACACGATGGCGGCGCCGGTGCCGGCCACCAACTCGACCATCGTGGCGGTGGCGCTGGCGATGCCCGAGAGCCGGCCGAGCAGGTTGAGGGCGGTGCGCTCGGCGGTGAGCAGGCTGCGGGCCGGCCCCTCGACCCGGGCCAGCTTGGTGCCGGCTGCGGCCACGTCGCCGTCGGCCGCCAGCGCGGTGAACGTGAGGGTCGGGTCGTACAGCCGGAACGCGGCCTCCGCCACCGGCAAGCCGGCGATGGTGCCGGCGCCGCGCAGACCAACGGTGGCGGCGGCCCGCTCGTCGGCCCGCACGGTCGCCTCGGTGGTGAGATCGCCGGCCTGGCCCAGATCCTCGGCGAAGGCGGCGCGCAGCAACGGTTCGAGCGCCAAGGGGTGCACGGCGTGATCGGTCATGCCGCCACCACCATCGACGCGGTCGACGCCGCCGGCCTGGCCCGGTCGCCGGCCACCTCGAGCGCCACCGACGGGGCGGCCGCCGGGTGCACGATGCGCCTCGTCGCCTGGGCGGTGTCGGCATCGGGGTGGTCCGAACGGAAGTGGGCGCCACGGCTCTCCGTCCGGGCCAGCGCCGAACGCAGCACCAGACCGGCCACCTCAACCGCGTTGCGCACGGTGGGCCCGGCCACCCCCGACCGCGCCTCCACCATACCAGCCAGCATGTTGAGTCCGGTGCGCAGGCCGGCTTCGTCGCGCACCACGCCGGCGTGCCGCCACAGCAGCTGGCGGACCGAGGTGAAGGCTTCGGCATCGTGGGCACCGAGCCGCAGCGCGCCGGCGGGCACCAGCACCCGCTCACCCGCTTCCGGCCGCGGCGGGGCCGCTCGCCGCAGGGCGCCACCCACGCGTCGGCCCATCACCACGCCTTCGAGCAGCGAGTTCGACGCCAGCCGGTTGGCACCGTGCAAACCGTTCGACGCCGCCTCGCCCACCACCCACAGGCCGGCCTTCGACGTGCGCCCGTCGATGTCCGTGGCCACACCGCCCATGCAGTAGTGCGCCGCCGGCGACACCGGCAGCAGGTCGGTGCGGGGATCCAGGCCGTGGGCCTGCGCCAGTGCGAACACGGTGGGGAACCGCTCCGGGAACCGGTCGCCCACCGCCGCCCGGGCGTCGAGGCAGGGCCGGCGGCCGGCCACCAGCTCGGCGTAGTTCCCGCGGGCCACGATGTCACGGGGAGCCAGCTCGGCATCGGGGTGCAGCGCGGCCATGTACCGCTCGCCCCGATCGTTGACCAGCACCGCGCCTTCGCCTCGGAGGGCCTCGGTCAGCAGCGGGAGCGGGTCGGCGCCGGGCGCGGCCAGCGCCGTGGGGTGGAACTGCACCATCTCGGCATCGGCCACCTCCACCCCGGCACGGGTGGCCATGGCCAGCGCGGCGCCACACACCTGCGGCGGGTTGGTGGTGGCGGCGAACAGGTGGCCATACCCACCGGTACCGAGCACCACCGCACCGGCCAGCATCACGCGCAGCTCGCCGTGCTCGTCGGCCGCCACCACGCCCACGATGCGGCCGCCGTCGGCGCTGCGCACCAGGTCGACCACGGTCGTGTGCTCGCGCACGGTCACGGCCGGCGCCTCGCGCACCGCCGCCACCAACGCACGCATGATCTCCGCCCCGGTGGCGTCACCGTTGGCGTGCACGATGCGACGGGCCCGGTGGCCCGCCTCGCGGCCGAGCACCAGCGCACCATCCCCATCGGTATCGAACCGGGCGCCAACCGAGCGCAGCCACTGCACCACCTGGGGGGCGGCGCCCGTGATGACCTCGGCGGCGTGGCGATCTCCGATGCCCGCCGACACGGTCACCGTGTCCTCGGCGTGGGCGGCGGTCGTGTCGCCCCGCTCCAGCGCGGCGGCCAGGCCGCCCTGTGCCCACGGGCTCGAACCGCCGCCCAGCACCGTGTCGACCACCACGGTGGCCTCGCCCAACTCGAGCGCGGCCGATAGCGCGGCCACCCCGGCGCCCACCACGATGACCCGGTGGCGTTCGACCGGCAGCGCCGGCCCGTCGGCGGGACCGCCGAGGCCGGAGGCGTCCCGATCCGGGCCGCTCATCGCGTGCCGCCGGCGGGGGCTGCCGCAGACGTGCCGATGGCCAGCATGCGGTCGACCGACCGGCGGGCCCGCTCGGCCACATCGGCGTCGACGTGGACCTCGGTGGTCATGGTCCGCAGCGAGTGCAGGATCTTGTCGAGGGTGATCTTCTTCATGTGCGGGCAGAGGTTGCAGGGCCGCACGAACTCCACCCCGGGCGCCTCGAGGGCGATGTTGTCGGCCATCGAGCACTCGGTGACCATCACCACCCGGTTGCCCGGTGCCACCTTGCGGACGAAGCCGACCATCCCCGCGGTGGAACCCACGTAGTCCGCCTCGGCCAGCACGTCGGGCGGGCACTCGGGGTGGGCCAGGATCTGCACCCCGGGGTCTGCGCCCGGTAGCCCGCAGCTCCTCCCCGGTGAAGCGCTCGTGCACCATGCACGCCCTCCACAGGTGGACCTTGACCTCCGGCAGCTGCGGCGCGACCCACTTGCCGAGGTACTGATCGGGCAGGAACACGATCTCGTCGGCACCGAGGGAACGCACCACCTCCACGGCGTTGCCGCTCGTGCAGCAGATGTCCACCTCGGCCTTCACGTCGGCGGAGGTGTTCACGTAGGCGACGATCGGCACGCCCGGGAAGCGCTCCCGCAGCAGGCGCACGTCGGCACCGGTGATCGACTCGGCCAGCGAGCAACCGGCCGCCGGATCAGGGATGAGCACCGTCTTGTCGGGGCAGGTGATCTTGGCCGTCTCGGCCATGAAGTGCACGCCCGCGAACACGATCACGTCGGCGTCGGTGCGGGCGGCCTCGCGGGCCAGGCCGAGCGAGTCACCGACGATGTCGGCGACGCCGTGGTAGATGTCCGGCGTCATGTAGTTGTGGGCCAGGACGATGGCGTTGCGCTCGGCCTTCAACGCGTTGATGGCATCGATGGTGGGCAGCATCGCGGCCCACTCGATCTCGGGCAGGGCGTGCGTGGCGCGCTCCAGGGGGGTGCTGCCGTCCTCCGTGACGACCAGCAGGTTCGACCGCAGCTTGGTCATGGCGAGTCCCATCCGGATGGCCGCCGCGGTTCCCTCCGCTGCACCATCCCGCTCTAATGCTCGTGGTGAGCATTACTTATGCTCGTGGTGAGTATATGCACGATCGGTGACGGCCGCGCAAGGCCCGGGCGACAGGGAGGTGTCGCGCCGGCGAGCAGACGGGTCGCCCTCCCCATTTCCCCGAGCGCGCCGCGCGCCATCAACGGAGCCGGTCGAGCGTGGCCCGCACCAACGCCACCACGTGCACCGGCTGCTGCACCACCGACCGGTAGCCGAACTCGAGCACCCGGTAGCCGGCGGCCTCCAAACGGGCTCGACGGAGCCGGTCGGCGTCCAGCGCCGCACCGTCGTTGTGCTGGGCGCGTGCAACTCGACCACCAACGCGTCCAGCAGCAGGTCCACCCGACCGATGAACGCATCGGAGTCGCGGAGCTCGACCTGGCGCTGCGGATCCGGCAGCCCGCCGTCACGCAACAGCTGCACCATGCGGGTCTCGAGCCAGCTCTCGGTGGGCGGGGCCCCGTGCGGGCGGCGGGCGAGCACGGCTCGCAGCACCGCAGCGCCACACCGGGCCGACCCCCGCGCCAGCACATCCTCCACCCCGGTGAGCCCGATCAGACGACGGTGCAGCGCACACTCGACGGCGAGCTCGACCCGGTCGACCGGGGCCAGCACATCGGCGGTGATCGTGCTACCCAACTCGACCAGCGTCTGCCCGATGCCGGTGACCGGCAGGCCGTCGACCACATCCGGCGGCTCGAGCACGTCGACCCGACGGGCCGGCACCCGGCGCCGACCGGTCGAGCGACGGGCGACGTTCAGCTCCACCGGCAGCGGCCCGTCCCCCCACCCGTCCAAGGCCCGGACCATCGCCGCCGACGCCCGGGCAAGCATGGCATCAGTGCCGGCGAGCGCCAGGTGCCGAGCGGCCTCCCCGCACCACGCGGCCCGCTGTCCCCCGCCACTGCTGGCCAGCGGTTCGCCCCAAGCGAACACCCCCCGCCCGACCCGCCGGAGCTCGCCCTTCGCCAACGCGCGCTCGAGCTGCGTCCGGGTGAAACCCGCCGCCCGCAGCTCGCGCGCCGAGGCCACGCGAAACGGAGAGTGACTGAAATCCATCGAAAGATCCTATAGCTGCACCAATCCTTGGCTCGGTTGGTGTGCCGTGTGGCGCGTTGTGCACCACCGACATCCATCGCATGACGCGACGATGCTGGTCAGGGGCTCATCGCCACGGCAGGGCGCCGTTTTGCACGACACAACGCGCCACACGACACGAGCAAGGGTGAAAGGAGCCCTGACGCAGCCGCTTCCGGACCCGACGCAGCCGGCAGCGGCCGATGGGGCGATCGATCAGCCGCTGCGGGTCCAGGGCATCCCGACACCGGGACGGGGCCGTTCCCGCAGCACATCGCGCCGGAAGCGGAACAGCTCGGCCGGCCGCCCACCGGTGGGGGCCAAGAGCCCGGTGCCCTCCACCAAGCCTGCCCCCTCCACCAGGCGGCGGAAGTTCTGCTTGTGCAACCGCACGCCGGACAACGCCTCGACCAGGCGCTGCAACGACAGCAACGTGAACGCCGCCGGCAACAGCTCGAACACCACCGGCCGGTAGGTCAGCTTGCCCCGCAGCCGACCGAGCGCCGTGGCAACGATCCGCCGGTGGTCGCCCAGCAGGGCCATCGAGCTGGCCACGACCGGTACCGCGGGGCCGACGCCCGTGGCCGCACCGGCCGCACCGGCCGCACCGGCTGCGCCGGCCGCACCGGCTGCGCCGGCTGAAGCGGACTCCTCCAGGAGGCCGATCTCGTAGAGCAGCTCGTAGCGCTCGAGCACCCGCACCCCGTCCCAGGGCACCCCGCCCAGCCCGAACACCACCTGGGCCCGCTCCTCGCGCAGCTCCGCCTCGGCCGCGTTCGGCGAGCTGGCCACCCACGCCTCGAGAGCGGGCTCGATCACCTCGTCGATGACCGACGGCCGGCCCTCCCGGTGGTCCTCCCAGGGGTACAGGTCGTACCAGTCGACCCAGGCCGCCTGGTGCTGCGGCGGCACCTCGCGCACCAGCGCCAGGTAGGCGATCGACAGCACCCGGGCGGCGGTGCCGGAGGAGCCGTCCGGGCGGCGGGCGATGGGCTCGCTGCGGTCGGCGTCGCCGAACGTGTACAGCTGCTCGGCGTAGCCCACCTCGAGGCCGGTCTCCTCGCGCACGAAACGCCGCAGCGACAGCTCCAGGGTCCGATCCTCGAACTCCAGCAGGCCGGATGGCAAGCGGGGGCGACCGTCGACCAGGCCGACGGTCAGCACCTTCGGGCGCTCATCGGTGACCGCGACGATCACCGCGTCGAGCCCCACCCGGAACTCCGGCCCACCGCGCTGCGTCACGACCGGCAGGCTAGGCCGGGCGGCAACCACCGGGACGGCGCGGACCCCGGTCGCACGGGGCGGAACCGGGGCGGAACCCGGGGCGGACCCCGGCGAACCGCGGGGGGCGGCGCCGGCCGGGCGCGGTGGCTACGCTTCGGCCCCGTGTCGAGACTGCTCGTAGATATCGCCGACCGGGTGGCCACGGTCACCATCAACGACCCGAAGCGCCGCAACGCCTTCGACCTCGCCATGTGCGACGAGGTGAAGGAGGCCTTCGACGAGCTCGATGCCAACGACGACGTCGGTGCCATCGTCATCACCGGCGCCGCGCCCGCGTTCTGCGCCGGCGCCGAGCTCACCCACCTCGGCACCTCCACCCGCCAGGGCCTGCTCGCCATCTACGAGGGCTTCCTCCGGGTCGGCCGCAGCCCCAAGCCGACGATCTCCGCGGTCAACGGTGCGGCGGTGGGTGCCGGCATGAACCTCGCCCTCATCACCGACCTGCGCGTCGCCGGCGAGAGCGCCAGCTTCGACAGCCGCTTCCTGCAGCTGGGCATCCACTCCGGCGGCGGGCACACCTGGATGCTGCGCCGCCTGTGCGGGCCCGAGGTAGCCTTCGCCATGGACCTCTTCGGCGAGATCCTCGACGGCAAGGCGGCCGAGCGGGTGGGCCTGGTGTGGAAGTGCGTCCCCGACGACGAGCTGCTGGCCACCGCCCAGGCCCTCGCCGCCAAGGCCGCCGCCGGTCCCCCCGAGCTGGTGCGCCGGTTCAAGCAGTCGCTGCGGGATGTCGCCAACATCGACAACCAGCAGGACGCCATGCAGTACGAGCTGACCCACCAGGCCTGGTCCACCGAGCAGCCGGAGTTCCAGGCCAACCTGGCCAAGCTCCGCGAGCGCATCGCCGCCAAGCGCTGATCCCGGACACCGCCAAACGCCGAGCCGCTGGGCCCACGGCGACAACGACTGCGCCGTCGTACGGCGTACACCAAGATGACCCGTCACGGACCGTGATGGGTCATCTTCTTTTGGTAGGCGCCAGGAATCATTGAGGACGACGCCCGGGAGCGCCGATAACGCCTCCATGGGAGTCAAGAAGAAGCTCATCGGAATCGTCGGCGCGCTCGTCCTTGCGCTCGCCGGCACCTTCCTCGTGCTCAACAACAACGACAAGAGCCCCGAGGAGGCCGTCAGCCGCGAGCAGGTGCAGATGCTCGTGGCCCTGCAGACCCTGCCGGCCGGCACCTCGGTCGACAAGCTGCTGTCCACCGAGGGCATGGTCTCGGTGGCGCTCGTCAACGTCGAGGACAAGAGCCCCGACGCCCTGTCGGCCGTCGCCGATCTCAACACCTACAAGGGTCTCGTGCTCGCCAGCGAGCTCGCCCCCAACGCGCCGCTCATGACCACCTCCTTCGTCGAGCGCGGGGCGCTGGCCCTGGGCGCCGGTGGCGTGGAGGTCCCCGCCGACATGCTGCAGGTGAGCTTCTCGCTCGAGCCCCAGCGGGTGCTCGGCGGCTCGCTCCGCGCCGGTGACCGCATCGCCGTCGTGGCCACCTTCACCGTCACCGACCCGAGCCAGGCCGAGGCCAACGCGGTGCCGATGACCCACATCATCATCCAGAAGGCGCTGGTGGCCAACGTGCAGCTGGCCAACCTGGCCAACGCCGCCGACGCCGGCACCGATGCCGCCCCGGCCGTGGTGGGCAACTACATGGTCACGCTGGCCCTGTCGGCCGCCGACACCGAGCGGCTCACCTACGCCCTCGAGAACGGCAAGCTGTGGCTGGCCAAGCAGCCGGAGACGGCCGATGGCTCCACCACCAAGGTCTGGGACGTGAACCAGACGCTGATGGACGCGGTCACCGACTACAAGGTCGCGGCGCAGTGAGCAACCCGATGGACTTCTCGGCCTCCGAGGACGCCGAGGCCATCGCCGCCGCCCTCGCCGGCGAGCCCGACACCACGCCGGGCCGGCACGGCAGCGGCGGCGAGGCCGCCGGCGCGACCCTGCTGTCGGCCCTCGCGGCCGCCATCGACGAGCCGTCGAGCACGCTGCCACCGCCGCCCATGGCGGCCGCTCCCCCGGTGGCGCACCCTCAGACTCCCGCCGGTGCGCCGACCGACTGGCTGCCCGCCGAACCCACGCCGGCCAACCGCTGGCGGCCACCGGCGAGCGTGCCGCCCCCCGTACCGAACCTGCCGGGGCTGGGCACCTGGCGCCGTCCGGACGCCCCGGCCGGCCAGATGCCCGGCGCCGAAGCTGGCTTCCCGCCGGCTGCGGCACCGCCGCCGCCGGTGCGGCGTACACCGGGCGCCACGCGCCAGCCGGCCCCGCCCTCGGTACCGCCGGTGCCGCCGCCCGGCCCGCCGCCCCGTCGGCCCCGCCGCCACCGCCGTTCCGGGCCGGCGGACCGGCCGCTCCACCGCCGCCGTTCCGCGCCGGCGGCGCCGAGGCCCACGCGCCGGCCGCACCCACGGTGCCCACCAACACCGAGGCGCTCGTGGAGTACCTCACCGAGGGCAGCGACTCGCCGCTCGACGACGACATGAAGGAGCGGGCCCAGAACTCGCTGCTCGAAGGTCTGGGCGCTCGGCTCTACGACCCGACGATGACCGAAGAGACGATGAACGACCTGGTGGCCAGCCACCTGGAGGGTTCTTCGCCGCCGAGTCGGTCCAGCTCACCGAAGACGAGCGCATCCGCATCGCCAAGGAGATCACCGACGATCTCCTGCGCCATGGCCCGATCGAACCGTTCCTCGCCGATCCGAGCGTGAACGAGATCATGGTCAACGGCTGCAAGCAGATCTACATCGAACGTCGCGGCAAGCTGGTGATGACCAAGACCCAGTTCCGTGACGACGCCCAGCTGCGCCGGGTGATCGAACGCATCGTGGGCCGCGTCGGCCGCCGCATCGACGAATCCTCGCCGATGGTCGACGCCCGCCTGCCCGACGGCTCCCGCGTCAACGCCATCATCCCGCCGCTGGCGGTGGACGGGCCCAGCCTCACCATCCGGAAGTTCACCGCCGACGGGTTCACCATCGACGACCTCGTACGCACCCGATCGGTCACCCCCGAGGTGGCCGGCCTGCTCGAGGTCTGCGTCCAGGGGCGGCTCAACATCCTGGTCTCGGGCGGCACCGGCTCGGGCAAGACCACGCTGCTGAACATCCTGTCGTCGTTCATCCCCGTCGACGAACGGATCGTGACCATCGAGGACGCGGTCGAGCTCCGGCTCCGCCAGCCCCACGTCATCCGCCTGGAGAGCCGGCCGGCCAACGTGGAGGGCAAGGGCGCCATCATGATCCGCGACCTCGTCCGCAACAGCTTGCGCATGCGGCCCGACCGGGTGGTCGTGGGCGAGTGCCGTGGCGGCGAGACGCTCGACATGCTCCAGGCCATGAACACCGGCCACGACGGCTCGCTCTCCACGTTGCACGCCAACAGCCCCCGCGATGCGCTCTCCCGCATCGAGACCATGGTGCTGATGGCGGGCATGGACCTGCCCATCCGGGCCATCCGTGAGCAGGTCGCCTCCGCGGTCGACCTCATCGTGCACACCTCCCGCCTGCGCGACGGCTCACGCTGCGGACCCACCTCTCCGAGGTGGCCGGCATGGAGGGCGACACCATCACCATGAACGACGTGTTCGTGCTCCAGGAGTACGGCGAGATGGACGAGCACGGCCTGTTCACCGGCACCATCAAGTCCACCGGCATCCGGCCCTTGTTCGCCGACCGCCTCGCCGACCACGGCATCCACGTGCCCGAGGAGCTCTTCGGCGAGACCTACGGCCTGCGCCTCGGTGCCAACAAGGCTGCAGGAGGCTGGTGATGAACCTCACCCTCGGCGCCGGCCTGTTCCTCATCGCCGTTGCGGTGCTGATCTACACGCTCCGGGCGAGCGGTGGGGCCGGCGCCAACTCGGCGGTCGGCGCCGGCGTGGTCGACATGGGCGACAAGGAGCAGAAGCAGCGGTACTTCAACGCCACCTCGGTGCGCGAGATCCACCGCCTGCTCTCCGACGCCGCCGAGAAGCGCATCGCCGGCAACCGCCGGCGGGGTCTGGCGCTGCGCCTCGAGCAGGCCGGCAGCCAGATGAAGCCCGGTGAGTGGGTGGTCATGACGGTGGGCACCGGCATCGGCGCCTTCCTGATCGTCAGCCTCCTGCTCAACGTACTGGTCGGTATCCTGGCGCTGATCTTCGGGATGCTGTTCCAGCACCTGTGGTTGAAGCGCCGGCTCAACAAGCGGCAGCAGGCCTTCGGCGGCCAGTTGGCCGAGGCCCTGCAGCTGCTGGCCGGCAGCCTCCGGGCCGGCCAGAGCCTGGCCCAGGCGCTGACCAACGTGGCCAACGATGCGCCGTCGCCGTCGGCCGAGGAGTACCGGCGGGCGCTCACCGAAACCCGCCTGGGCCGTGACCTCACCGACGCCCTCTACGCCATCGCCGAGCGCATGCACAGCGAGGACTTCGAGTGGGTGGTGGGCGCCATCGACATCAACCGCACCACCGGTGGCGACCTCGCCGTGATCCTCGACCGGGTCACCGAGACCATCCGCCAGCGGGATCGCCTGCGGGGTCAGGTGCGCACGCTGTCGGCCGAGGGCCGGCTCTCCGGCTGGGTGGTGGGCCTGCTGCCGCCCGGCGTGTTCGGCTTCGTGTACATGACCAACCGCGAGTACATGGCCACCTTCTTCCAGAGCCCGCTCGGCTACCTCCTGCTCAGTGGCGCCGGCGTCCTCCTGGTGATCGGCGCGCTCTGGCTGCGCAAGATCGCCAAGCCCATCTTCTAGCCGAGGGAGCGTCATGAACCAGTTGCTCGGACTCATCGTGCTGGCCGCCGCGCTGCCGCTGCTGTGGCTCGCCCTGCGCTCCAACGCGCCCCGCAAGACCGACGTCGACGACAACGGCATGGAGAAGCCGGCGTGGGCCGACGCCGCCGCCCGGGGCGACATCACCAACGCCGTGGACCTCCACGACGTGATGTTGCAGATGAAGACGGTGCCCCGCTTGTTCAAGCCGGTGCTGGAGCGGTTCGGCAACTCGGTGCAGCGGGTCACCCCGGGCGGCATCGGCGCCAGCCTCGAGAAGTCGATCTACCTGTGCGGCCTGCAGGGCAGGGTCTCGGCCACGACCCTGCTGGCCGCCAAGTTCATGACCACCGCGGTCGGCATCCTGCTCGGTATCTACAGCTTCTTGGTGTTCGGCGGCTGGATCCGCTGGCTGCTCACGCTCGGCGCCCCGGTCGTCGGCTTCTTCGTGGTCAACATCCTGATGAACGGCCGCGGCGCCAAGCGCCAGACCGAGATCCAGCACAAGCTGCCCGACGTGCTCGACCAGATGTCGGTCTGCGTGGAGGCCGGACTCGGCTTCGACGCCGCCATGCTGCGGGTGGCCAAGAGCTCCGGCGGTGCGCTGGGTGAGGAGCTCGGCCGCACCATCCAGGACATCCGCCTCGGCGCCTCCCGATCGATGGCGCTCAACTCGTTGGTCGAGCGCTCCAGCGTGCAGGAGGTGCGCCTGTTCGCCCGGGCGCTCATCCAGGCCGAGAAGACCGGCATCCCGGTGGCCAAGGTGCTGCGGGTGCAGGCCGAGGACGCCCGTGAGCGGCGCCGCCAGCTCGCCGAGGAGAAGGCGATGAAGCTGCCGGTCAAGATGCTCGGCCCGCTCATGCTGTGCATCCTGCCGGCGCTGTTCATCGTCATCCTCGGACCGGCGATCATCAACATCACCAACAGCGGTCTCACCAGCGGCTGAGCTCGATGTCCCCGGCAGAGGCCACGGTCGAGCCCTACATCGCACCGAGCTGGAGTGAAGCATTCCTGCCGCGGCGCGACCGGAGCTACCTCGCCGCCACCGCCACGGCCGCGGCGGCCGCCGCGGCGGCGCTGGCCTGGGCGGCGGCGGACCACCCTGAGCTGCTGCCGGCGCTCGGCGCCTTCGCCGTGCTCACCGCCGTGATCAGCGCCGGTGATGCCGTCACCCGGCGGATCCCGAACAAGTTGAACGCGGTGGCGCTGGCGTCGACGCTGCCGTTGCTGGGGTTCGCGCACCTGCTCGGCGCCGGCGACCCGCCGCTGGCGGCATCGCTGCTGCGGGCGGCGCTGGGCGCCACCGCCGCCTTCGCCGCCTACGCCGCACTGTGGTTGGTCGCCCCCGGGTCGATGGGCCTGGGCGACGTGAAGCTTTCGCCCTACATCGGTGCTCAGCTGGGGTATTTCGGATGGCAGTGCTGGACAAACGGGTTGATCTACGGCTTCCTGTTCCAAGGTGTGATCGTCGCGGGCGCGCTGGCCACACGGAAGCTCCAGAAGAAGAGCCACATCGCGCATGGACCGGCCATGTGCCTGGGGGCGCTCGCAGCGCTCATCATGACGTTGCGCTAGCGCACCGGGTTGGGGACCGCTCGGTGCTGACGAGGAGACGGACGATGATCCGACGAAGAGAAGCGCTACGACGGAGCGACGGCGTGGTGGCGATCGAGTTCGCCCTCATCCTGCCCGTCCTGCTGATGCTGGTGTTCGGCATCATCGAGTTCGGCATGCTGTTCCGATCGGAGCTGTCGGTCAGCCAGTCGGCCCGGGCCGGCGCCCGAACGGCCGCCGCCCTGCCCCGCACCGCCGGCTACCAGACCAGCGCCGCCAACGCCGTGGCCGCCCAGCTGCGCAACACCCTCAGCACCGACGAGATCACCTACCTGTCGGTCTACAAGGCGGACAAGGCCACCGGCCTGCCGGCCGACGGCGGCACCTACAAGACCTGCACCAGCTGCTACCGGTTCACGTGGAACGCAGCCAGCAAGAGCTGGGTGGCGGAGAGCGGGGCGTCGTGGCCGGCCACCAGCCAGAAGGCGTGCGGCGCCGAGGCCACCACCGACTACCTCGGCGTGTACGTGGAGGCCCGCTACAACTGGGTCACCGCCATCTTCAAGCCGATGTTCGGCGACTCGATGACCGTCAGCGAGCGCACCATCATGCGGCTCGAGCCGATCGGGAACGGTTCGACATGCTCCTGATCCCGAGACGGTGGCGCCGCCGGCTGGCCGAGCGCTACGCCGATGACCGCGCCGTCGTGCTGGCCTGGTTCGCACTGATGCTCACCGTGCTCATCGGTATGGCCGGGTTCGCCACCGACCTGGCCTACTGGTACCTCACGGCCAGCCGGGCGCAGAACGCCGCCGATGCGGCCGCCCTCGGCGGCGTGGTCTTCCTGCCCGGCGACATGGCCCAGGCCACGAGCGTGGCGACCAACGTGGCCAAGGCCCACGGGTTCTCCGGCGTCACCATCGGACCCGGCACCAGGCCCAACCAGCTGCGGGTGACCGCCACCAAGCAGGTGGACACGCTGTTCGTGCGGGCCCTGGGGATCAACAACGTGACCGTGCGCCGCAGCGCGCTGGCCGAGTACGAGCAGCCGGTGGCCATGGGCAGCCCCGACCCGAACCTGGGCAACGATCCCGACAACGACATCCTGCCCCAGTACTGGCTGAACGTGGCCGGGCCCCAGACCGACAAGAGCAACGGCGACCGCTACGCCACCAAGCGCTGCGGCGCCTCGGGGGCCAACGAGCACTGCAGCACGGCCACCACCCCGAACAACGCCGAGTACAGCGCCGACGGCTACTTCTTCGGCGTCAAGGCGGTGGCCGGCGAGACGCTGCGCATCCAGCTGTGGGACGGCTCGTTCTACGCGGTGGGTGACACCTGCGGCAGCGGCACCTGGCCCACCGCCGCGCAGCTGACCACGCTCGCCACCTGGTACCCGGACGCGGCCAGCCGCTACGTCAAGGGCCTGAGCAAGTGGTGCTCCGGCGACCAGCCCCTCGGCAGCGGCAAGTACCTGCAGCGCACCACCATCGTGGTGCGGGCGCCCGACGACACCGACTGGATCGACACCGACAACCCGGTGATCAGCACCTGCACCAAGAACTTCCCCGGCTTCGACATCAGCGGTGGCACCACGATCTACCAGTACCTGCACCCCAGCGACGGCGTGGCCGACGCCCAGGGCGTGCGCGACCCGAACGACGGCGTGCTCACCTTCGCCGAGACGTTCCGCCAGTGGGCCACCGTGTGCGACATCCCCAGCGCGGCCGCCGGCGAGTACATCGTGCAGATCCGCGCCAACACGTCGTCGAGCGACCCGCTGGCCTACGACTCGAGCGTCGACTTCGGCGGCCACAACCGGTTCTCCATGCGGGCCGGCAAGGCCGACGGCGCCACCAACGTCGTCGGCGCCGGCTACGTGGTGCAGGCCCGGGGCCGGCTGCCCATCTACGCCAACAACGGCGGCACCAACTTCAAGGCCGCCCGGGTGGTGCCCAGCGGCATCAACCGGACCCTGGAGCTCACCCTCTACGACATCGGTGATGCCACCGGCTCGGGCACGCTCTACTTCACCCCGTCGACCGATGCCAACATCTCGACGTTCAGCGGCTGCAGCTTCAAGCGCAGCGACGGCGTCGCCCTCACCGGCGCCAACCCGTCGAACTGCTCCGTGTCGGGTGTGGTCTCCGGCTCGTTCAACGGCAAGATCGTGACCGTCTCCATCCCCATCCCGGCCAGCTACAACTGCAACGCCGCCTCGGAGTCGGGCTGCTGGGTCAACGTCTTCCCCGACTTCACCACGGCCAGCCCCACGGACACGACCACCTGGTCGGCCAACATGCTGGGCACGCCGGTCCGCCTGGTGGAGTGATCGGGCGGTCGGCCCCGGCCCCACCGGCGCCACTGATCCGGACGCGCCAACGTCGACGGACGCCTCGCGCAGCTGCATTGCTGCGAACGCGGTGACGTCAACGCATCAATCAAGATTCATCAAGAATCGGTGGGCACGGCGATACCGTGCCCACCGTGTCCGCTGCGCCCGCCGAACCGCCCGCTCCGGAGCGACCCACCGAGCCGACCTGCCCGACCGGTCCGGCCGAGCCTGACGAGCCTGACGAGCCTGGAGCGGCTTGACGAGCCGGCCGAGCGGCTCCGGCGGGCCGTCAGCAGGCTGCTCGAATCGCACCGGGCGGGCAGCGCCCCGCAACCCGAGCCGTACTGGGCCCACGACGCCAGCGAGCGGCGCCGCCACCGCGGCCCCGACCGACCGCCCACCTGGCACGGCTGGGTGCTGGGCACCGCCCATGACGCCGGGGCCGCACCCACCGACCTCGTGCTCACCACCGATGGACGTTGGTTGCGCTCGCCCCGGGTGCTGTCGGCCCATGGCCGCCGTTTCGCCGAGCCGTTGCCCGTCGCCTCGCCGCCGGCACCGTGGCGCGCCACCTGGCAGGGCTTGACCGTCCACGCCGATGCCGGCTCGGTCACCGCCGCCGCCGAGGCGCTCAGCGCATCGGCGGCGCGCGCACGGCGCGGACGGCGTGACCGGCACGGAACGGCCGGCGCAGCGCCCGCACCTCCGACCACAGCCACCCGGCGCTGACCAACCCCGCCGCAGGGGCCACCGGCTGACCGGCGAACACCGCCCACAGCACCGCGAACGCAGCCGCGACGTACCACCCGGTACGGTCCGGCGGCGCGGTACCGCCGGAGCCGGCCGGCGGGCGGCCCAGGTACCACGCCGCCGCCGGGATGACCAGCAGCAGCGCGCCATAGGCGTAGAGCCGGTTGTTGCCGGCCACCGCCACCAGGCAGACCGTGCCGACCAGGCGCAGCTGCTGGGCAGGGTCGCCCACCTCGGCCCGGCGCCAGGCCCGCAGCACGCCCAGGCCGAGCGGTAGGCACACGGCCGACCACAGCGGCGCGGCCGCCCAGTCGGCCCCGACAGGGTGCAGCACGCTGCGCACGGCGGCCAGCACGGTGGCCTGGCCGTACCAGTTGTCCATGTCGGTCAGCATGCGACCGACCACGCCGAGCCGTCGATGAACCCTCGCCAGGCGTCCGGCCCCATCGGCACGGTCGCCAGCAACGCCGCCGACGCGCCGGCCCCGAACCCGGCCACCGCCCGCCGCTCCCCGTACCGCCAGGTACAGGGCGAAGGGCAGTGCCAGGTTCGGCTTGATCACCAGCAGCGACCACACCGCCCCGCCGGCGAACCGGTGGCCCCGGTGCAACAGCCACGTACCGGCCAGGATGGCCACCACGTACGAGGCGGACACCTGCCCGATGACCACCACCAACAGGAACGGTCCCGACAGCGCCGACAGCGTCAGCACCACGGCGAGCTCGACGTCGCGCCCGGGCAGCATCGACCGCAGGAACCAGCCGGAGGCGGCCAGGGCCACCAGGGCCGACGCCAGCACCACGGCGTAGGACGCAGCGGTCCCGAGCAACGTCAACGGCAGCGTGAGCCACAGGGAGTACGGCGGGTACAGGAACGGCAACGGTTCCTCGGCCGAGGCGCGGTAGGCCTCGGCCCAGCCGCCGGCCCGCACCCGATCACCGGCCCGGTCGAACGCCGTCCAGTCCCGGTCGAGCAGGGTGGGGTCGCGCCGGGCGGCCACCAGCCACAGCACCAGCACGATGACGAACAACCCCGCCGCCACCAGCGCCACCGCGCGCCGGCGGGCCCGGCCACCCGGCCCGGCCGGACGAGCCCGATCGGCGGGGCGGGGCGAAGGGGTGTCGACGTGCACCTTCGGGTGATCGGCTGCCCGGCACCGCCGAAACGTGGGACCTTCGTCGCGTCAGGTCCGGCCACCG
This sequence comes from Acidimicrobiales bacterium, assembly GCA_041394365.1. Classification (GTDB taxonomy): domain Bacteria; phylum Actinomycetota; class Acidimicrobiia; order Acidimicrobiales; family CAIXPF01; genus CAIXPF01. The sequence continues at coordinate 317,206 of JAWKIM010000012.1, read as the reverse complement.
GCGCCGTCGATGACCTGTCCATGCCCGCTGCGGACACCACCGGCCGAGCCACCGAGGACCTCGCTCGCACCGGTCCCGCCGCGTTCGTGCAGCTGCTCGGGTCCCAGCACCCGGTGGCCACCCCCACGTCTGCCGACCCGGCCGTCACCCCGACCGCGCCCGGGGACGAACCGGCCGACGCCCCCGTGCTGTCGGTGGTGCTGCCGGTGCACAACGAACAGGAGAACCTGCCGGAGCTGTACCGGCGCCTGACCGAGAGCCTGGCGCCGGTGGGGCGTTACGAGCTGCTGTTCGTCGACGACGGCAGCCGCGACGCCTCCGCCGGGATCGTCGCCTCCTTCGCCGCCGCCGACCCACGGGTGCGCCTGCTGCGCTTCTCCCGCAACTTCGGCCATCAGGCCGCCATGGCCGCCGGCCTCGACCACGCCCGCGGCCGGGCGGTGGTGATGATGGACAGCGACCTCCAGGACCCGCCCGAGATCATCCCCGAGCTGCTGGCGGCGTGGGAGGACGGCGGTGAGGTGGTCTACGCCGTACGCCACCAACGCAAGGAGCACGCGCTGAAGCGGGCCGCGTACCACGGCTTCTACCGGGCGGTCCGCTGGCTGTCGGCCCCGCTCGACATCCCCCTCGACAGCGGGGACTTCTGCCTGCTCGACCGCCGCGTGGTGGACAGCATCGTCGCCCTCTCCGAACAGAAGACGTTCCTGCGGGGCCTGCGCAGCTGGGTCGGCTTCCACCAGGTGCCGCTGCACTACGAACGCCACGCCCGCTTCGCCGGCGCCCCCAGCTACACGTTCAACAAGCTGCGCAAGCTGGCCACCGACGGCATCATCGCCTGCAGCAGCCGGCCCCTGCGGCTGGCCAGCTACCTCGGCTTCGGCACCCTGGCGGCCGCCGCGCTGTACCTGCTGACCGCCGTCGGTTGGTTCTTCGCCCGGGGCACCGCACCGGCGGGCTGGACGTCGCTGGTGGCCCTCATCCTGGTGCTGGGCGGCGCCCAGCTGTTCGTGCTCGGCGTGCTCAGCGAGTACGTCGCCCGCATCTTCGACGAGACCCGCCACCGGCCCAACTACGTGGTGGCGGCGCGCCTGGGCTTCGAGCCCACCGATCCCAGCGAGGAGCGCCGATGAACCCCGACCCGATGCCGTCCCACGTCGAGGTGCTGTCGCCGCAGGTGGTGCTGCCGTTCGAGGGCGCCCACTGGTACGACCTCGCCGACGAGCAGCACCCGTGGATGCGCTGGCGCGCCGCCGAGGCGCTCGATGTGCTGCGCCGCTGCGGCGTGCCGCTCGAGCGGTCGCTGCGCGCCCTCGACGTGGGCGGCGGGATCGGCACGGCCCGGGGCCAGCTCGAGGCGGCCACCGCCTGGACCGTCGACCTCGGCGAGCTCGACGCCACCGCCCTGCGCCACTCCCGCCCCGGCCGCGGCCGCACGCTGCACTACGACGTGACCGAGCGCCGCGCCGAACTGGCCGGCGCCTACGACGTGATCGTGCTGTTCGACGTGCTGGAGCACATCGAGCACACGGCGCCGTTCATCGACGCGCTCCTGTGGCACCTCAAGGCCGGTGGCCACCTGCTCATCAACGTGCCGGCGCTGCCGCGGGCGCAATCCCGCTACGACGAGGCCGCCGGCCACGTGCGCCGCTACACCCGGGCCACGCTGCCGGCCGAGCTGCCCGGCGACATGGACGTGCTCGAGCTCCGCTACTGGGGCATGGGGCTGTTGCCCGCCCTGTTCGCCCGCAAGGCCTGGCTGGAGACGGCCGGACGGCGGCTCGACCGCGAGGCGGTGCTGCGGCGCGGCTTCGCCGCCCCGGGCCCCATCGGTTCGGGGCTGCTGCGCGCCCTCATGGCCGCCGAACGTCGGGCACCGGAGGCACCGGCGGGTACGTCGCTGCTGCTGTGCGCCCGGCACCGCCCGGGCGGCCTGCCCACGCCATGAGCGGCACCGCGGTCGACCAGGCCGCGCCGCCGGCCGGCGACACCATGCCGGACGGTACGGCGGTGACCTGGCCCCGGCTGGCCGCGGCGGTGACCGCGATCATGACGGGATGGGCGGCGCTGCTCGGGTCGATGGACGTCGACTGGGTGCCCAACGACGCCAAGCTGCTGTACCTGCCCACCGCCCGCAACCTGTTGCAGCACGGCGCCTACTCGGTGATGGACCAGGAGCCGTACCTGCCGACCATCACCAAGATGCCCGGCTACTCGTTCTTCCTGGCCGTCGAGCAGGCGATCTTCGGCGAGGGGCTGGCGGCGCTGCAGGCCATCCAGCTCGCCCTGGTGGGCGTCACCGCCCTGCTGTGCGCCGACCTGGCCCGGCGCCTGTTCGACCGTCGCACGGCCACGGTGGCGGCGGTGCTGGTGGCGGGGTACCCGGCGTTCGCCGTGCACGCCATGGAACCACTGAGCGAGACGCTGACCGGCCTGTTGCTCACCGCCAACGTCCACGCCCTGGTGCGGCATCTCGCCGACCCGGCGGCGGGGTCCGCGGGCCGGCCCGGGCTCCCGCGCGCCGCCACCCACCCGCTGGTGCAGCTCGGGATCACCACCGGGCTGCTCGTGCTGGTGCGGCAGTCCTTCGCCCCGGTGCTGGTGGCCCAGGTGGTGGCGGTGGCGGCCACCGACCGGTACCGCCGGCACAGCTGGCGGCCCGCCCTGGCCCGGGCCGGCGTCGTCGCCGGCCTGGCGGTGGCGCTCATCGCGCCGTGGTGCGTGCGCAACATCGCCGTCAGCGACCGCCTGCTCCCCTTCGGGGCGAACTCGGGCCTGTCGCTGCTGGTGTCGGTGCGCCAGTACGCCGACGGGCCGGGGACCCGCCCCGAGTACCTCGACACCATCGCGGCGGAGCTGGCCACCATCGACGCCGCCGCCACACCGGCCGGTACGGCGCCCGGCATGGGGGAAGGGCTCGGCGGTGGACCGGCGCGGGAGGTCGCCCTCGATGAGGCCCTCACCCGGCGCGCCCGCGCCGAGCTGGCCGAGGTCCCCACCGCCCGGCTGCTCGGCACCGTGCCCGCCCGCCTGGTGCTGCTGTGGTCGGGGGCGTCGATGATCGAGCTGTTCGACCGCATCGAGCTGCTGCTGATGGCGGCGTCGCTGCTGTCCGCCGCCGCCCTGGGCCTGCGCCGGCGGGCGTGCTGGCCGCTGTGGCTGCCGGCCGCGTTCCTCACCGCGGTGCACCTCGTGTTCCACGCCGAAGAGCGCTACACGCTGCCGGCGCGCCCGGCGCTGCTCGTGCTGGGCGCCGCCGGCCTCGTCGGCGCCGTGCGCACCGGCCGCCGGCTCGTGGCCCCCGCGACGTCGGGAGCCACACCGTGACGGACCACAGCGTGACGGGCCCCGCCCGCATCGCCGGCCGCCTGCTCGGCACGCTCGCCTGCCTGTTCGTCGCCACCGAGCTCGTGCGCTCCTGGCTGCGGGTGCTGCGGACCGGCCGCGCCACCCGGGTGGACTTCGTGGCGCTCGACGTGGCCGCCCGGCTGTCGGCGGGCTCGCCGGAGCACCTCTACGACCTCGACGTGCAACGGGCGGTGCAGCTCGCCCTCGATCCGGGCACCGGTCCGGCCCGGCCGTTCACCAACCCGCCCTTCGTCGCCACCTACGCCCGACCGGTGCTGTGGCTCGGCTCCGATGGCGGCTACCTCGCCCTGGGCGTGCTCAACGTGGCGCTGCTGGCCGTCATCGGGGGGCTGCTGCTGCGGGCCACCCGCGGTCGCCACTGGAGCGAGCGCACGCTGGCCGTGACCGCGGCGCTCACCATGATCACCGTGGGCAACGCCATGGCCGAGGGCACCATCAGCGTGCTGGTGGCGCTCGGGGTGTGCTGCTACCTGCTCGGCGAGCACCGCGACGACGACCGCCTGCGAGCCGTCGGTCTGGCGCTCACCGCCTGCAAACCGCACCTCGCCGTGCTGGTGTGGGGCCTGGCGCTGGTGCAACGGCGCTGGCGGGCGACCGCCTGGGGGGCCGGGTTGCTGGCGGTGGTGGCGGCACCCAGCCTGGCCAGCCCCGGCATCGGCGCCTGGTTGCGCTACCCGGGCGCGCTGCTGCAGGCCGGCGGGGCCGACGCCGCCGCCGTCGAGCACAGCGCCCACTGGTGGAACCTCGCCTCGGTCGGCTACCGGACGCTGCCCGCCGAGGTGGTCACCGCGCTGGCCTTGCCCGCCTTCGTCGTCGGCTTCGGCGTGGTACTGGCCGCCCACCGCCGCCGGCCCGACCTGCTCACCGCGGGCTCGGCGCTGGCGCTGGGCCTGGTGCTGGTGCCCCATGCGAACCCCCACGACGCCATCTGGCTGCCGCTCGCCCACGCCCTGCTGCGCAGCCACGCCTCCTGGGAGGCGCGCCCGGTCCTCGCCCGGCGGGCGCTGACGGTGCTGGCGGTGCTGTCACCGTTGCTCGGGCTGTACGCCGTGGGGTTCGCCGACGAGGGCGGCAGCGCCCTGGCCGTCGCCGGGCTGGTGGCCTACGCCGGGCTCACCACCCGCCTCGGTGCCACCGGTGCCGCCGTGCACCACTTCGGTGACGGCCGTGGAGCAGTCGACACCGGCCGTCCGGCGGCCGCCTGAAGGTCTCGCAGCCCCCGCCCGATCGGGCCGGTGCGATGTTCAGCTGGCCAGCGCGAACGGGGCGTCCTCGCCGGCCGGTCCGGCGGCGCCATCGGCCGCCTGCCGGCGGGCCCGTGCCGCGGCAGCCAGCTCGACCGACTCGAGCGCCAGCCAGGCACCGGTGAGCGGCCCGACCACGGTGGCGAAGCCGGGCGCAGGGAAGAACATGAACGTGGCCACCACCGTGGCGGCGAGGCAGCAGCCCTGCAGCCGCCGGTTCCAGCGTGAGCGGTACGTCTCGCGCTGCAGGTACCACGCCGCCGCCGGCAGGCCCACCACCAGCGCGTCGTAGAAGTAGAGGCGGGGGCTCAGCGCCACCAGCCCGAGCGCGGCCAGGCCCACCAGTCGCAGCGACGGGGTCTCGCCGTCGGCGAGGTGCCACGTGCGCACCACCAGCGCGGCGAGCACCGCCGCCACCGCCGCCCACACCAACCAGGTGCCCGGTGACCCGCCGGCGTGGCCGCTGACCGTCCGCACGAAGGCGAGGATGGTGACCTGCTTGTTCACCGGGGCGTCGCCCTGCTCCTGGCGCTCGGCCACACCCCGCACGGCGGCGGTGAACTCCGACCACGCCGACATGCTGAGCGGCATGGTGATGAGCACGACCGCGGTCACCGCCCAGGCCGCCGCGCCGACCACCTTCCACTGCCTGCGCACCAGCAGCAGCGGGCCGACCAGCAGCGCCAGGTTCGGTTTGACCGCCAGCAGCGCCAGGCTGCGGCCGGCGGTGCGATGGTCACCGCGGTGCAGGCCGGCGGCCAGACCGCTCAGGCTCACCAGGTACAGCCACGAGTACTGCCCGGTGATGATCACCTGCAGCGTCGTCGGTGCGCACAGCAACGTGGTGAAGAACACCGCCCGCCGGCCTTCCTGCGGGCCGGTCACCTCGCCGATGCGGCGGCTGGCCCAGGCCACGCCACCGACGGTCATCACCACCGCCAGGAGGTACGACCACCAGTACGGCACCAGACCGAGCGGTATGGCGAGGGGGATGGCGAAGGGCGGGTAGAGGTAGGGCCAGCGCTCGTCGGCCGATCGTCGATAGATCGACGCCCAGTCGCCCGACAGCGCCCGCCAGCCGGCGTTGTCGAACGCCACCCAATCGCGGTTGATGGTCGCCGGGTGGTCCCGGGTGTAGAGCAGCCACAGCACGACCAGCACCAGGAACACCGCCAGCCCGGCGAGGTGCCCGATCCGGCGGCGGCGCGGGGTGGTGGTCGGGCTCGATCGGCTCATCCGCAGTTGTGTCGGCGCGGCCGCACCGCGCCCTGAGCCCGGGCGGCCCCGCCGGAGGGGCGTCGGTGCCCGGACGCGCTGCGGGCGCCGGTCCACACCGGCGCCCACATCGACACGGATGGTCCGGTCAGCTGCTGATCAGCTCCGGATACGTCTCGAACAGGCCGACGACAGCCCGCCCGAAGAAGGCCACGGCCACGACGATGACCACGGCGATCATGGCGATGAGCAACGCGTACTCGGCCGACGTGGCGGCTTCGCACCGCCGACCGAACCGGTGCAGCACCTCTCGCAGGTGCTGGGCGATCAGCATCTCGGCATCCCCCTTCGTCTCGGACCCGACAATCGCACGGCGGCGAACCGGGAGGGGTCGACCGGTCGAGCCGGCCGTCCCCTCCCGCCGCAGTGAGAGGAGGGGATCAGGACGTGGCGGTGCTCAGGGTCTCGCCGGTCTTGTTGAAGACGCTGGCGATCGAGGAGCCCAGGAAGCGGACGGCCACGATGATGGCGACGGCGATGAGCGCCACCAGCAGGGCGTACTCCGCCGCGGTCGCACCCTCGGTGCGGGTCTTCAGCGTGGCGGCCCAGGCCTGCACGGCAGCGGTCGAGCGAATGGTGAGATCCTTCATGTGCTTCTTCCTCTCCTCAGGTGCGGATGTCGTTGGTGCAACGGTGGGCCGATCCCGCCGCCGTCGCATCTCCCCGACTCGGGATCCGAGCGGGAGGGTGACCCGTTCCCCAGGACCGGGGACCCAGGCGGCGGCCCCGAGCTCTCCGGCGACGGCCCGGCGGCGCAGCGGAGGCGCCGCGGCCGGACCGCGGAAGCCGCTGCAAAACGCCGACAGCCCGGAAGGGCAGCCCGTGCTCGGGCTGCCCTTCCGGGTCCGTCGTGCGAACGACGCCTCGTCGGTCGATCAGGACGTGGCGGTCGAGAGGGTCTCGCCGGTCTTGCTGAAGACGCTGGCGATCGACGAACCCAGGAACCGGACGGCCACGATGATGGCGACGGCGATGAGCGCCACCAGCAGGGCGTACTCCGCTGCGGTCGCACCCTCGGTGCGGGTCTTCAGCGTGGCAACCCAGGCCTGCACGGCAGCGGTCGAGCGAATGGTGAGATCCTTCATGTGTTTCTTCCTCCTCAGAGCGGTTTGGCACCGGACGAGGAGTACGTTGCAGGCTGCCACTCTCCGCAGCATCTCCCGGTGGGGCGATCTGACCCGCAGCGTGACCCGGGCCCTAGGTCGCCAGCCCCGTGAGCCCAGGTCATAGTGGGTCAGAGGGCCCACGGGCGCAACGCCCAGGCGGGCTAGGACCAATGTCCCATGCACTGAAAGTGAAGGTCGGCTGCCTGGCGGCCGATATCTTCGTCGTGGCAACGACAAACCTCGCAGCACAGCCGGTCCGGGAGTTCGAGCCGGCCAACATCGCCGAAGCGCCGATCGGCGGCCGGGTCGTGATCGTCGACCAGCAGGCGCTGATGGCCGAGAGCCTGGCGCTGGTGCTGCACACGGCCGAGGTCACCACCTCGATCACCCGTGAGAGCTCGCTGGACGCCGTGGTACGGCACGTCCGGGCCTTCGACCCCGACCTGGTGCTGGTGGGCGCCACCAACACCGATGCGGTGGACACGGTGCGCACGCTCACCCGGGCCGGCGTCAAGGTGGTCGTGGTGACCGACGGCACCGACCGCATCCGGGTGGCCGGCTGCATCGAGGCCGGCGCCACCGGGGCCGTTGCCACCAGCGACCCGGTCGACAGCCTGCTCAACGCGGTGCGCGAGACCGTGGCCGGCCGCCGGCTGCTCTCCCCCACCACCGAACGGGACCTGCTCGGCGAGCTGCAGCTGCACCGCCGCGACCACGCCATGCGCCTGGCCAAGTTCCAGAACCTCTCCAACCGGGAGTCCGAGGTGCTGTGGGCGCTCATGCTCGGCAAGTCCGCCAGCGAGATCGCCGAGGAGTCCTACGTCTCCATCGCCACCATCCGCAGCCAGATCAAGGCCATCCTGCGCAAGCTCGAGGTCAACTCGCAGCTCGCCGCCGTGGCGCTGGCCTACCAGGCCGGCTGGACCCGGGAGTCGTTCCGCAGCCCGGGCGGGCAGCGCGGCTTCTGAGCCCGGCCACCACGTCGTTCGTCACCGGAACCGGCCCCCCAGGGGGCCGGTTCGGCGTTTTCGACTGCGTCCCGCTCAGAGGATCCAGGTGCGCAACAGCTCGGGGCCGCGCAGGGCCCAGTCCTCGGCGACCATGGCGAACTGCATGTGGTCCTCCCACTCACCGTTGATCTGCAGCAGCCCGACCGCCACGCCCTCGCAGCGGATGCCCAGCTTCTCCACCACCCGACGGCTCGGTCCGTTGCGGGGCACGATGCAGATCTGCAGGCGGTGCAGGGCCAGGTCCTCGAACGCGAAGCGGAGCATGGTGACGACCGCCTCGGGGCAGTAGCCGTTGCCGGCCTGCGCCTCGTCCACCCAGTAGCCGATGCTGCCGCCCTGCATGGGGCCGCGCTGGACCGCCGACAGGTTGATCTCGCCCGACAGGGCACCGTCCACGAAGATGCCGAACCCGAAACCCGTACCCAGCTGCCGCTCGCGCTGGCGGGCGGAGCAGCGGGCGGCGAAGGCGTCGAAGCTCTCGGCCGGATCGGGCTGGCTGGGCAGCCGGCGCGGCTCCCACTTCGTCAGCCACTCGACGTTGCGCCGCCGTACCTCCTGGTAAGCGGCGAAGTCGGCGATGCCCAGCGGGCGCAGCACGACCCGACGGCCGTTCAGGACCGACATGGTCGCCCGATCACCGATCCAGCAGTTCGGCCAGCGCCCCCAGCAACAGCGTGACGTTGCGCGCCCTGGCGGTGTGACCCATCAAGCCGATGCGCCACAGCTTGCCGGCGTAGGCGCCGAGACCGCCACCGATCTCGATGCCGTAGTGCGTCAGCAGCTGCTTGCGCAGCGCCGCCTCCTCGGCCTGCAGGGCCTCCGGCACCCACACGGTGGTGAGCTCCGGCAGCCGGTGGCCCTCGGTGGCGAACAGCTCCAGACCCAGGTCGGCCAAGCCGACGTGCAGTTGCTCGCCCACCGCCGCGTGCCGCGCCCAGGACTGCTCGAGGCCCTCGTCGAGGACCGCCCCCAGCGCGGCGTGCAGCGCGAACACCATCGAGATGGGTGCGGTGTGGTGGTAGGCCCGGGCGCCCTCGCCGCCCACGTACTTGGCGATCATGTTCAGATCGAGGTACCACGACGCCGGCCGCTCCAAGAGCCGGCCCCGGGCTCGGTCCGACACGGTGAGCGGCGACAGCCCCGGCGGGCAACCGAGGCACTTCTGGGTGCCCGAGTAGGCGATGTCCACCCCCCAGCCGTCGATCTCGACGGGGATGCCGCCCAGCGAGGTCACGCAGTCGACCAGCAGCAGGGCGCCGCCCTTGAGCTCGCCGAGCGGCTCGATGTCGTTGCGCACGCCGGTGGACGTCTCGGCGTGGACGACGGCGATGATGGCCGGCGAAGGGTGCGCCGCCGCCAGCTGCTCGGGATCGATCGGCGTGCCCCACGCCGCCTCCACCCGGACCACCTCCGCACCGCAGCGGGCGGCCACGTCACACATGCGCTCGCCGAACACGCCGTTGACCCCGATCACGACCACGTCGCCGGGCCGCACGAAGTTGACGAAGGACGCCTCCATACCGGCCGATCCGGTGGCGCTCACGGGGAACGTGAGCGGGTTGGCGGTGCGGAACACCTGGCGGAGCCGATCGCTCGTCTCGTCCAGGACGGCGATGAACTCGGGGTCGAGGTGGCCCAGCATCGGGCGACCCAGGGCCAGCGTCACCTCCGGGTAGGGGTTGCACGGTCCGGGTCCCATGAGCACGCGATCGGTGACTGCCACGAGGGGGCATCGTAGTGAGCGGGTGTCGTGGTTGCCCGGGCGTGCTCGTTGCCCGGCGGATCTGGGCCAGGCGGCGAGCGGCCGACCGCTCACGCCGCGACGACGCCGTGCTCCTCCGGTTCAACCATCGGCGAATGATGTGGATGAGCGCCCGTTCGGGCGCTGAATCGCGTCATTGCGCGCCTCGTGCATCTCCACTCGCTGTCGGTCGCCGGGTGTCGGAGGCTCGCTAGCGCTCGCGACGCCGACCTGACGCCGCCCCTGGTGTTGAACAGCACCGCTCCCCAGGTCTCCGTGCGGCGCCAGCGCAGACCGCCATCCGGTGACGTCCGTGCTTCTTGCTCGCCCGCTGTCGCTCGGCGAGGGCTCGGCGGCTCGCTAGCGCTCGCGACGCCGACCTGGCGCCCTTGCATCCCGGGAGCAGCACCGCTCCCCAGGTCTCGGTGCGGCGCCAGCGCCACCCGTCATCCGGTGACGTCCCGCGAAGGTGGCTTGGGCGCTGGGCGCTGGGCGCTGAGGGGGAGGTCATGGCGGCGCTTCGCGCAATGATGCGATTCGAGGCCCGATCGGGCGCTCAAACACATCATTGCGTGAAGCAGTGTGGGCTCAGCTCCGGGGTCTGTCGCCGGCGGCGAGCTCGGCGACGATCCCGTCGAGGAGGTCGTCGTCCGAGATGCGCACCGCTTCCAGGCCGAGGCTGCGCATGATCGCCACCACCGCGCAGGCGCCGCCGACGATGGTGTGGCCCCGGGCCTCGGCCAGGCCGGGGTTGTGCACCCGATCGGCGAAGGGCTCGGTCACCAGCGTGCGGAACACGTCCTCGGCGGCCGACTTGGTCAGCGAGAACCCATTGATCACCGACCGGTCGTAGGGATCGAGGCCGATCTCCACCGCGGCCATGGTGGTGAACGTGCCGCCCAGCCCGATGAACGTGCGGGCCTCCGCCACCGCCGGCAGCGCCCGCGTCACGTCGTCGAGGTGCACCTCCACCACGCTCAACGCGGCGGTCAGCTCCTCGGGCCGCGGCGGGTCGGACTCGACGTACGCCTCGGTGAGCACCGACGCCCCGAACGCCGCCGAGAACACGCCCGCGCAACGCTCGAGGCCCACCGAGAACTCGCACGAGCCCCCGCCGAGGTCCATCGTCACGAACGGGCCGTCGGCCGCATCGAGCGCAGCGGTGGCGCCGGCGAAGGCCAGACGGCCCTCCTCCTCACCGTCGACCAGTTCGAGCGGCACGCCGAGCACCTCGCCCGCCGGGACGAGGAACGCCTCGGGATCGTCGGCCAGGCGGACCACCTCGGTGGAGATGCCGCGGGCCAGGACCACGCCGTGCTCATCCATCAGCCCGCGGAAGTGCCGCAACGCATCGAGCGTGGCGGTGAGCCGCTCGGGGTCGAACGCCCGCCGCTCACGCACCCCTCGACCGAGATGGGTGACCGTCGCCAGCCGGACCACGTCGCGGCCAGCGTCGCTGATCAGCAGCCGCGAGGACTGCGTGCCGACGTCGATGGCGGCCACCGCGCCCGTCACGGTGCGGCCTCCAGCGGTGGCGCGGTCCGCAGCTCGGCCTCGACCCACCGGCCCACCACGTCGTCCATACCGGCGAGGTGGGCCGCGTAGTGGGCGTGCAGGCACTTCACCCCGCGCCGCGTGCCGCCCACCCCACCGAAGGGCCGGGGCCCGGCGTGACCGGCGGGCACCAACGCGTCGCGCTCGGCCGCGTGGCGGGCGTGCAGCTCGGCCAGCGCGTCGAGGCCGATCTCGGCCTCCGCCCGGTCCACGCCGCCGGCCGCCTCCAGACGGCCGACCAGCACGCGGGCACGCGCCCCGACCAGCCAGAACCGGGTGGGCATCGGCGTGCCGTCGTCGAGCAGCGGCGTTCTCGATCACCAACGGGCTGCCATCGGCATCCGCGCCGCCACCCTGAGCGCGGCCGCGGTGACCGGCCCAACAGCTCGGCCACCGCGGCGCGATCGGCTTCGGAGGCGACCAGCTCAGCCACGGCGGCGACGCCGGCGGAGCACCCGCGACGCCACCAGCAGGGCGAACAGGGCGCCGACCACCGGGGCGAGGCGCTTGATGAGCGGCGCGCCGGTGGCGCCCAGCAGGTCGACCGGCTCCACCGGCTCGGTCGGGGTGATCTTGCGCACCGTCGGCGCTGACGCCGCCCCGTTGTTGGTGGCCTCCCCCGCCGCGGCGGGCGTGGTGGCGGTGGCTGCCGCCGCCGCAACCGGCTCGGGCGCAGCCGCCGGCGCCGCCGCGGCCGGAGCCGAAGCCGGCTCGCCGGTGGCGGCGGGTGCGGCCTCGGCGGCGGGCTGGGCCAGCACCTTCGTCTCCAGGTTCTGCACGAACTGGTTGAGCAGCTTCTCGCTGACCTCGGCCATCACGCCGCGGCCGAACTGGGCCACCTTGCCGGTCACCGCCAGGTCGGTGTTGACCGAGACCTTGGTGCCGCTCCCGGCCTGCACCAGCTGGGCGGTGATGGTGGCGTTGGCGTTGCCCTGGCGGGCGTCGCGGCCCTCGGCGCGCAGCACGGCCTTGTGGTTGGCATCGTCCTTCTCGATGAAGTGCGCCTTGCCCTTGTAGTTGGCGGTGATCGGACCGACCTTGACCTTCACCGAACCGCGGAACTCGTCGCCCTCGATCTCCTCGAGCTGCGCCCCCGGCAGGCACGGGGCGATGCGCTCGACGTCGGTCAGCAGCGCCCAGGCCTCCTCGATGGGGCGGTCGACCTCGAACTCGTTGTTCAGTTCCATGCTGCTCCTACTCGGATCTCGACTCGGCGACCGTGCGGCCCCGCCGGCGGGACCATCGGCCGTCCAGCGTAGATGTTCCGCCACCGGCCAGCGGAGGCCCGGGCTCACGGTGCGCGGAGGCGCTCCAGGTCGGCCACGGTGTCCACGTCGAGGGGATCGCCCTCGCAGGGCACCTCGACCACCAGCTCGGGATGGGCGCGCATCACCGTGCGGGCCCCCTCGTCGCCCACCGTCTCGAGCAGCGGCCACACCGAACGGTGCAGCCTGACCGGGTTGCGGCGCCGGCCGCCGTAGGTGGCCACCGCGATCGGGCTCGACGACGACGCCACCCCGCGCCACGCCGCGGCCGGCACCCGGGGCTGGTCGCCCAGGCCGACCACGATCGCCTCATGACCCCGCTCGCCGGCCGCCTCCACCGCCCGCAGCAGGGAGCCGGCCTGGCCATCGGCCCACGCCTCGTTGTGCACGCGGTGCACCCCCGCCGGCAGCAGGTGGGAGACGTCGAGCGCGCCGTCGACCACGATCACCTCGTCGAACCCGGCCGCGAGCACGGCGTCGAGCGCGTGGGTCAGCACCGGCCGGCCGTCGAGCTCGGCCAGCAGCTTGTGGGTGCCGCCACCGAAGCGGCTGCCGGCGCCGGCGGCCAGCAGCACCGCCGCCACGGTCACGGCCGGCACCGGCCCGGCTGCCCAGCCACCTGCCGCCGGCCGATCAGTACGACCGGGGCAGGCCGAGCACGTGCTCGCTGACGAAGTTGAGGATCATCTCCTGGCTGATCGGCGCGATCCGCATGAGGCGCGCCTCCTTCCAGTAGCGCTCCACGTGGTACTCCCGGGCGTAGCCCATGCCGCCGAGCGTCTGCATGGCCTGATCGGCGGCCTGGAAGCCGGCGTCGGCGCACAGCCACTTGGCGATGTTGGCGCCCTCGCCCACCATCGACGCCGGGTAGCCGCTGTCGTACTGCCACGCCGCCTGGCGCAACACCAGCTCGGCCGCCTTCAGCCGGTTGTAGGCCTCGGCCAGCGGGAAGGCCAGACCCTGGTTCTTGCCGATCGGCCGACCGAACACCTCGCGCTCCTTGGCGTAGGTCACCGCCTTGTCGAGCGCCGCCTTGCCGCACCCGAGCGCCTCGGAGGCAACCATCAGCCGCTCGGGGTTGAGACCGTCGAGGATGTAGGTGAACCCGAGGCCCTCCTCACCGATGCGGTCCTCCACCGGCACCACGAGATCGTCGTAGACCACCTCGCAGGACACCACCGCGTTGCGGCCGGCCTTGGGGATCGGCGTGATCGTCACCGCCGGGTTCTGCAGGTCGGCCAGGAACAGGGTCAGGCCCTCGGTGCGGCGCTTGACCTCCTCGCGCGGGTGGTGCGGGCCAGCAGCAGCACCTTCTGGCAGTACGGCGCCTTCGTCGTCCAGACCTTGCGGCCCCGGATGGTGTAGTGGCTGCCGTCGGCGGACAGCGTGGCCCGGGTGCTGATCGAGGTGGTGTCGGTGCCGGCATCGGGCTCGGTCACCCCGAACGCCACGTGCAGGCTGCCCTCGGCCACCGGCGGGAGGTACTTCTTGCGCTGCTCTTCCGAGCCGTACTTGACCACCGGGTTCATGCCGAAGATCGACAGGTGGATGGCCGAGCAGCCGTTCATCGCCGCACCGGAACGGGCCACCTCCTCGAGGATGATCGTCGCCTCGGTGATGCCCTGGCCGGCGCCGCCGTACTCGGGCGGGATGCAGACCCCGATCCAGCCGCCGGCGGCCATGGCGTTGTAGAAGTCCCACGGGAACTCGTGGCGCTCGTCCATGTCCGCCCAGTACGTGTCGGGGAAGTCCGAACAAACCTTGCGGACCCCTTCGCGGATCGCTTCGTGATCAGGATTCGGAGTGAACTCCACCGGCGACGCCTCCCCGGGACGGAGCACCCGTCCCGGTGACGGATGCCGTGGTGTGGCCGCTGGCGCAGCCCGCACGGATTATCGCCCACGCCGACCGCCCTCGGCCCAATTGCCGTCGGCGTACGGCGAACGGCGCACAAGGCCCGAAAATTCGGCTCAGCCATGGGTGCGAGCGTGTCGATGTACGGACCATGCGTTCCTGGTCGAGCCGCGACGGATCACCCATCCGGGTCACGTCGTTCGGTTCATGCCCCGAAGTCACGGTCCGTGGTACTCCAACCTCGGCATCTCCGGTGCGCGGTCACCGGGGTCCGCGTGTCCGTCCGTCTGCCGACCGCTCGAGGGGGGACCGGTGCTCCAACGTCTGAAGATCAGCAGGAAGCTGGCGATCATCGTCGCCATCCCGTTGTTCTCCCTGGTGCTGCTCGGGCTCATCTCCGCCCAGACGCTGCAGCAGGTGCGCATCGGTGGCGAAGCCTATGGCCGCATCGTCGACCGCAAGGACCTCATCGCCGACGTGCTGCCCCCGCCCCTCTACCTGGTGGAGGCCAACCTCGCGGTGCACCGCATGGTGGCGCTGTCGTCCTATGGCACCGGTGAGGCCACCGAGGAGGTGGGCAACCTCGCCGCCGACCTCGAGGGCCTGGAGACGCTCTACAACGACCGTCTGGCCGCCTGGAAGGAGCACCTCGATCCGGCCGACCCGGTGACCAAGCAGCTCGTCGACCAGGTCGACGTGGCCGGCCAGGACTTCTGGCGCATCTACCACGACGAGTTCACCGGCACGCTCGAGCAGTTCCAGACCGCCACCGGCAGCGGCGAGGTGCTCGCCCCCGAGCAGTTCACCGTCCTGTTCGCGCCGCTCACCGCCCAGCTCGAGTCGCTCAACGCCGCCTTCTCCACCCACAAGGACCGGGTGGAGACCCTCGTGGCCATGGCCCAGACCGACCTCGAGCTGCAGGAGGCCGCCGCCGACGAGCTCACCCGCCAGCAGATGCTGCTGCTCGCCGGCACCGCCCTCGCCATCGTGCTCATCGTCGCCGCCGCCGGCTCGCTCATGGCCCGCTCGATCTCCAGCCCGATCCGGGCGCTGACCGAGGCGGCCAACGAGGCCGCCACCGTGGGCCTGCCCGAGCTGGTGCAGACCGTGCGGGAGCTGCCCGCCGGGGCCGAGCTGCCCGACCTGGCCCCGCTCAAGGTGTCCGGCAGCGAGGAGATCAAGAAGCTCTCCGCCAGCTTCGAGTCGCTGCGCAACACCGCCGTGCAGCTCGCCGCCGGCGAGTCGCAGCTGCGCCAGAACGTGTCCGCCATGTTCGTCAACCTCGGGCGACGCAACCAGAACCTGCTCAACCGCACGCTCAACTTCATCACCTCGCTCGAGGAGCACGAGCGCAACCCCGAGACGCTGGACAACCTGTTCCGTCTCGACCACCTCGTCACCCGCATGCGCCGCAACGCCGAGTCGTTGCTGGTGCTGGCCGGGACCGAGTCCACCCGGACCTGGTCCCAGCCGGTGGAGATCGGCGACATCGTGCGAGGCGCCCTGTCCGAGATCGAGGCCTACGACCGGGTCGACATCGGTGGGCTGGAACCGGTCGACGTGCGGGGCAACGCCGCCGCCGATGTGTCGCACATGCTGGCGGAGCTGCTGGAGAACGCCACCACGTTCTCGCCGCCCTCCGCGCCGGTGACCGTGATCGGCAAGTACGCCCACGACGGCTACCTGCTTTCGATCACCGACAACGGCATCGGCATGACCGCCAAGGAGCTGCGCGACGCCAACGAGCGGCTCAGCCAGGCCGGCAAGTTCGACACCTCCCCGCTGATGGTGCTCGGCCTGTTCGTGGTGTCCCGGCTGGCGCTGCGCCACGGCATCCAGGTCCGCCTGGCCGAATCGCCCGCCGAAGGCGTCACCGCCAAGGTCAAGCTGCCGCTCGAGCTGCTCGAGGGGGCCAACCCCGAGCAGTTCGACGTCGCCCCCGACGCCGACTTCGAACCGGTCCCCGACGCACCGGAGGTCACCGCCGCCGAGGCGCCCTCCGCCCTGCTGGGCCTCGGGGGGTCCCTCGCCGAGGAGTTCGGCGGGGCGACCGCACCGCCGCTGCCCACGGCGCCGGCCGCCGGTGCCGCCGGCCCGGTCATCGCCCGCCGCCAACCCGGCGCCACCACCGACGCCGCCGCGGCCGGGCCGGGTCCGGCCCCCACCGCCCCGGCGCAGGCGGCCACGCCGTCGCAACCGGCCGAGGAGCCGAAGCGCCGCGGGCTCACCCGACGGACCAAGGGCGCCCAGATGCCCGACACCGGGCCGCAGCTCGAGGAGCGTCACGACGAGCCGCTGGCCGACGGCCGCTCCCCCGACGCGGTGCGTGAAGCGCTGTCGTCGTTCCAGGGCGGTGTCGAGTACGGCCGCCACGAGGACGAGCACGCCGCCCCGGAGGCCGAACCGGCTGCAGCTCCGGCCGAGCCGCCCACCGCGTCGCCGGTGGAACCGGTCACGTCGATGGAACCGGTCGAACGGGTCGAGCCGGTCGAGCCGATCGAGCCGGCACCGGCGGCGGAGCCCAAGCCACTCTCCCGTCGCAACAAACCGAGCGGTACGGCAGCGCCCGAACCGACGCCCGCCGCCGCTGCACCCGCCGCGCCGGCCGCGCCATCCGCTGCCGCCGCGCCATCCGCTGCCGCCGCGCCATCCAAGGGCGGGCTCGCCCGCCGGGTCAAGGGCGCCAACATGTTCGACACCGGGCCCGCCGGTGACGCCGGCCCCGAGCCGACGACCCGTTCCGCGGACGAGGTCCGTTCCGCCCTCTCCAGCTTCCAGTTCGGCCAGAACCGGGCCGCCAAGGAGAGCACCAGCCAACCAGACAACGGGAACCAGTGAAGGAGATTGGTGACGTGACGATGACCAATGCTGCACTCCAGGCCCGGGTCAACGACTTCAACTGGCTCCTGTCCAGCTTCGCCGAGAACACGACAGGGGTCGAACAGGCCATCTGTGTCTCAGCGGACGGGTTGCTCATGGCGATGTCGTCGAACCTCGACCGGGCCAACGCCGACAAGCTCGCCGCCATCGTGTCAGGCCTGCGCAGCCTGTCCGACGGCGCCTCCCGGGTCATGGGCCGCGGTGGCGTCAACCAGGTGATCGTCGAGATGAAGGAGGGGTACCTCTTCGCCTCGTCGATCGGCCACGGTTCGTCGCTCGGGGTGCTCACCACCCGCACCGTCGATCTCGGCCTGGTCGGCTACGCCATGACCCTGTTCGTCCAACGCGTCGGCGCGCAGCTCACGCCCGAGCTCATCACCGAGTTGAAGAACAGCTTGGGACGATGACCCCGGACGCCTCACAGCCGAACGCAGAGCAGCGGCGTGCATCGTTCGCCCGCCCGTTCCTCAGCCGCGACGCCGCCCAGCTGGGCACGGCGACGGTCGGCATGGGCGCCAACGATCCGATGGTCCGGGCGTACGCGATCACCGGCGGCCGCACCAACACCGACGCCCCCAAGCTCCAGTTCGAGTCGATGGTCGCCCTGACCGAGCACGGCATCGCCGCCGCCGGCCAGCTGACCTTCGAACGCAAGAAGATCGCCGCCCTGCTCGACCAACCCCTGTCGGTGGCCGAGATCTCCGCCAAGATCTCGATCCCCATCGGTGTCGCCCGCGTGCTCGTGGGCGACCTGGTGGTCGATGGTCTCCTGGCGCTCTACGACGCCCCAACCGACGCTTCGCAGGACATCACCCTGGTGAGGGAGCTCATCGATGGCATTCGAAACCTCTAACCCGACCCAAGGCGCGACCCGCGGGGTGGCCACCGCCGCGGCGCCGACGCAGGCGCCCATCCCGGTCAAGATCGTCGTCGCCGGCGGCTTCGGTGTGGGCAAGACCACCATGGTCGGCGCCATCTCGGAGATCTCGCCGCTGTCCACCGAGGCGGCCATGACCACCGTGGGCGCCGAGGTCGACGACGCGTCGATGGTGTCGACGAAGACCACCACCACCGTGGCCATGGACTTCGGCCGCATCACCATCGGCAACCGCATCGTGCTGTACCTGTTCGGCACGCCCGGTCAGGACCGCTTCGGTTTCATGTGGGACGACCTGGTGCAGGGCGCGCTCGGGGCCGTCGTGCTGGTCGACAGCCGCCGCATCGAGGACGCCTTCCCGGCGCTCGACTACTTCGAGGCCCGCAACGTGCCGTTCATCGTGGCGGTCAACATGTTCGACGGCGGGCTGTACCACGACCTGGAGTCGGTGCGCGAGGCGCTGGCGGTCGACGGCGAGACGCCCATGATCGCCACCGACGCCCGCAGCAAGCAACACGTCAAGGACGTGCTGATCGCCCTGCTCGAGCGGGTCATCCACATCGCCGTGGAGAAGGCCAGGACCTGAGGCGAGCCGTGGCCGCGCTTCGGCGCGAGCCCGTCGCCCGGTTCGACCGGACCACCTGCTTCGTCGTCGGCAGCACCTGAGCGGGTGCTGCCGACGTCCGCGTCCGGGCGGTGTGGCGCCGCCGCCGCGAAAGGACGCGCGGGATGGGCGGGGTCACAGGATGGGCGGGGTCACGGGATGGGCGGCGTTCGGGGGTGCCCCCGATGTTCGTTGGTGGGCGATCTCGCCACGACGAGCTGGCGGCAGCCGGCGAGCGGCTTCGGAGCCAGGTTGAGGTCGGAGTGGCGCGTTGTGGTCGCCGCCCACTCGCACCGAATCGCTGCCGAACCGGCACGACCGGCCGGGGACATACCATACCGCATGGTCCGGAACGGGGCGGGGTTCGCGTACCGGCGTCAACCCACCGGCGGGTCGGGGGTCGAGGCCCGGAGCACGGCGATGGTGTCGGCGGACGGTTCGACCCCCAACTCGGTGCGCAGCGTCGCGGCGCACCGTTCGAAGGCCCGCACCGCCAGCGCGCGGTTGCCCGATGCCAGGTGCGCCCGCATGACCAGCCGGTGTGCGCTCTCCCGCAGCCCCTCAGCGGCGATGGCGGACTCACCGATGCTGAGCGCGAGGCGCGCGTCGCCGTGATCGAGGTACGCCTCGGCCAGCAGCTCCGCCGCCACGGCGAACTGGGCGGCGAGATGGCGACGCTGCTCGTCGGCCCACGGGCTGTCGAACCCCACCAGGAACGGCCGCCGGAGGATGGCCCACGCCGTCGTGGCCGCGGGCAGCACGACGTCGGATCGGCCGTCGCGATGGGCGGCGACGGCGCGGTCCAGCTCGCGGGCAGCTGCCTCCATGTCGACCCAGGAGCCCGCCGGCAGCGCCGCCTCCAACGTGCCCCCGGCGCTGATCAGCACACCTCTCGGTATGCCCGCTCGATCGAGCTGGGCCCGGGTCTTGCTCAACAGCGAGTTCAGCCCCGACACCCACCCGGCCGGGGGCGCACCGTTCCACAGGACATCGGCCACCGCCTCCCGCCCCAGCGGACGGCGCTCGATCACGAGCAGGGCAACCAGCGCTGCCCCCTGCAACCCGGGGAGGTCACGCTGCTCGAAGCTCCCGGCAGGGCCGGTCGCCCCGACCCTGCCCAGCACGTGCGCCCTGATCACGAATCCACCAAGCTTTCGCCAATCCCGATCGGTCACCTTCGCACAGGAGGATCTCACCATGTCGGACCAACTCATCGAGTGCCCCTGCGGCACGGTGCTGCGCGGCGCAACCCTCTCGGAGGTCGCGGCCGAGGCACGGCGCCACGCCAGAGAGGTCCACCGCATGGACCTCACCCAGGAACAGGCCGAGTCGATGGCCCGGCCGAGCTGAACGGAGGAACCGGGATGAAGCAGTTCGCGTGCGCCAACGTGGTCGACGGCTGCGATGGTGTGGTGACCGGGGCGACCGAGGACGACGTGCTGGCCGCCGCGGCCGCCCACGCGGCCAGCGCCCACGGCCTCACCGCCCTGCCGGACGACGTCGTCGCCGCCGTGCGGGCCGGGATCACCGACCTCCCGGACTGAACGCGGCCACCCCGAGCCCGTGCCGGCGGCTCGCCCGATGGGAGGGTGTGCAGGAGGGGTCTCACCCTCCCGTCGGGCACCGGCGGCGGGACCCACGCCGGGCGGCCGGGGCGGCGCCCGACCCGCCCCGGGCTAGTGGATCGGACCGGAGCTGTTGCGCAGGTTGGGCGCGTTGCGGCCGGTGCGGCTGGCGATGATCTCGGCACAGATCGACACCGCCGTCTCCTCCGGGGTCCGGGCGCCGATGTCGAGCCCGATGGGCGACATCACCCGGGCCAGCGCCTCGTCCGTGACGCCCTCCTCGCGCAGCCGGCGGTTGCGGTCCTCGTGCGTGCGCCGGCTGCCCATGGCCCCGAGGTACCCGACGTCGGTCTTCAGGGCCTCGATCACCGCCGGCACATCGAACTTGGGGTCGTGGGTGAGCACGCACACCGCGTCGCGCGGGCCCAGGTTCTTGCCCACCCGCTCGAGCAGGCGGTGCGGCCAGTCCACCACCACCTCATCGGCGGCCGGGAAGCGCTGGCGGGTGGCGAAGACCGGACGGGCATCGCACACCGTCACCCGGTAGCCGAGCACCTTCGCCACCTTGGCCAGACCGGCGGTGAAGTCGACCGCCCCGAAGATCAGCATCTGCGGCGGCGGCGCGAAGCTCTCCACGAAGACGCTCAGCGTGTCCTCCCGGGCCTGGCCCTCGCTGCCGTAGTGGCGCACCAGCGTCTGGCCGGCCGCCAGCTCACCCAGTACGTCGCGCAGCACCACCCGGTCCAGATCGGGGTGGCCCAGCGAGCCGAGCGGCTCCTGACCCGGGCGCACGAACAGCTTCAGGCCCACCCGATCGGCCGGGCCCTCGATCACCGTGGCCAGCGCCGCCGGCCGCTCGGCGCGGATCTCCTCGTTCAACAGCTCGTAGATCACGACCTCACCAGTCCAGCGGCTCGATGAACAGGTGGATGGTGCCGCCGCAGGTGAGCCCCACCGCGAACGCCTCGTCGTCGGAGAACCCGTAGGTCACCCGCCGCCGCGCACCGGTCTCCAAGATGTCGAGCGCCTCGGTCACCACCGCGCCCTCCACACAGCCGCCCGACACCGAGCCGGCGACCTCGCCGTCCTCGTTGACGGCCATGGCCGAGCCCGGCAGGCGAGGACCCGAGCCCTGCACGTTGATGACCCGGGCCACGGCGATCTTCTTGCCTGCCGCCCGCCAACGATCGATGTCGTCGAGGATCTCACGCACGACGGCCTCCTGTGCTCTTCCTTCGGGTGCCGGCGTGATCGACGCTCATGCGGCGATCACGCTCGCCAGTTCTTCCAACGAGGCCAGCGAGTGGCCCTCGATGAACACGTCAACGTAGGGCAGCGCGGCGGCCATTCCCTGGGCGAGCGGCGCGTAGCCGGGCGACGCCTTCAGGGGGTTGACCCAGATCACCCGGAACGCCGCCCGCTGCAGGCGGCGCATCTCCTCGGCCAGCTCCTGGGGCGAGCCACGGTCCCACCCGTCGGACAGGATCACCACGATGGCGCCGCGGGCCATGCCCCGCACGCCCCACTGATCGTTGAACGCTCGCAACGTCTCCCCCAGGCGGGTGCCACCGGAGAAGTCCACCACCGCCTTCGCCGCCCGGGCCAGCGCCGCGCCGGGGTCGTGGGTCTGCAGCTCGCGGGTCATGCGGGTCAGCCGGGTGCCCAGCGCGAAGGCCTCCACCTTCGTGCGGCCCACCACCGCGGCGTGCACGAAGCGCAGGAACGCCCGCGAGTACGGCTCCATCGAACCGCTGACGTCGAGCAGCAGCACCAGGCGGCGGGGCCGCTCGCCGTGGGTCACGTACGAGCGGCGCATCGGCTCGCCCGACGCCCGCAGCGCATCGCGCACGGTGCGGCGCAGATCGAGCCGGGT
Source organism: Acidimicrobiales bacterium (assembly GCA_041394365.1). Lineage (GTDB taxonomy): Bacteria > Actinomycetota > Acidimicrobiia > Acidimicrobiales > CAIXPF01 > CAIXPF01. The sequence goes on along the minus strand of JAWKIM010000012.1, from coordinate 294,989 downwards.
GACGTCGGACCCCTTGGCCTTCTTCCACCGGCGGGAGCGTCGTTTGGAGCCGAACAGCCGCAGCTCGCCCATCAGGCGCCGGGCCTCGTCGAGCTCCTCGGTGCTGCAGAGGGCGAAGTCCTTGTCGCGCAGCGTCTCCGCGCCCGACCACCGGACCTGCAACGTGATCGATTCGCGGTCCGACGGCTCCTCCTCCGACGGGGGCGGCTCGTCGCCCTCCTCGTCGTCGAAGGCCAGCTGCACCTCGATCGGCGGCGATGCGATGGCCAGATCGGCGAGGCGGATGCCGGTGAAGAACTCGGTGAACACCCGGTTGTAGACCGGGATCTGTTCCGGCTTGCGGATCAGCGTGGTGCGGCCCGCCCAGTACAGGCTGGAGCCCCGGTCGACGTCGAGCTCGGCGAGGGCTTGGTAGTACGTGATGGCGTTGCCCACCGGCACGGCCACGCCGGCGGCGCGCAGGGCCCGGACGAACGAGACGGCCAGCCGATCGGGGTCGGCCACCGCCTGCCGGGACGGACCCGGATCAGGCACCGCGGCCGGTGGCCCGCTCGACGAGCGCCTCCACGCCCGACGACCGCACCCGGTCCTGGTCCTCCCGGTACTTGAGGACGCTGCCCAACGTGTTGTCCACCCGGCCCGGATCGAGCTCGTCGGAGCCCATCAGGTGCAAGGCCTGCGCCCAGTCGAGCGTCTCGGCGATACCGGGCGGTTTGTAGAGGCCCATGCCGCGCATCGCCTCGGTGGCGGCCGCCACCTGCCGAGCCAGCTTCTCGGGCACCTCGGGCGCCTTCATCGCCACGATGGCGACCTCGCGCTCGTAGTCGGGGTGCTCCACCCAGTGGTAGAGGCACCGTCGCTTGAGCGCGTCGTGCACGTCGCGGGTGCGGTTGGAGGTGACGATGCAGATCGGCGGGACCTCGGCGTGGAACGTGCCCAGCTCCGGCACGGTGACCGAGTAGTCGGACAGGATCTCCAGCAGGAACGCCTCGAACTCGTCGTCGGCGCGGTCCACCTCGTCGATGAGCAGCACCGGCGGCGGCCCGTCGCCGTGGTCCACCGCCTGGAGCAGCGGCCGGCGCACGAGGAAGCGCGGCGAGTACAGCTCGTCCTCGAGCGCCTCGGCGTCCGCGCCGGATGCGCGGCCCACCGCCTCCGCCGTGCGCAGGTGCAGCAGCTGGCGCGAGTAGTCCCACTCGTAGACCGCCTGGGCCACGTCGATGCCCTCGTAGCACTGCAGGCGGATCAGCCGGCCACCCGTCCAGCGCGACAGGCTCTTGGCCACCTCCGTCTTGCCGACACCGGCCTCGCCCTCCAGCAGCAGCGGCCGTCGCAACCGCAGCGCCAGGAACACCGCCGTGGCCAGGCCCTCGTCGGGGAGGTAGCCGTTGGCCTCCAACCCGGCGCGCACGTCATCGACGGTCTTGACCTCTTGCACGTGGCGCAGCGTAGGGGATCGCCACCGGCAAACCGACACCCACCCGGCGGCGGCCCGCAGGCCGGGCCGGGACGGGCGCGGGCGCTCACACGTCCTGGTGGTAGCTCCGATAGCGGCCGTAGCCCTCGGGCTCGATCCCGTCGGCCGCACCGGCGGCCAGGATCCGGGCGTGCAGCTCCCGGGCGACGGACCGGTCGCACACCAGCAGGTACGACGCCACCAGCGGCGCGTGCTCGTCGAGGTCCACCACCGCCGTCCCGGCGACGACCTCGTCGCTGTCGAAACCCGCCACCAGCTCCTCGGGCAGCAGGTCACCGGCACGATCGTGCAGCGCAGGCCCGCCACCGCCGACGTGACCACCGCGCCGTCGGCCGGCGCCTGACCGGCGCGCACGTCCTCGCACAGCTCGGCCAGCAGATCGCCGGCACCGACCCCGGTGAGCCGGAACGTGGCCAAACCGGCCGACCGGTCGATCAACACCGTGTCGTCGCCGCCGGCGATGGCGGCCAGCACGGGCACGAGGGTGGCACCGGTACCCGGCGTCAGCGCCAACCACTCCCCTGCCGCCAGACCGGCGATCAGCAACCCGTCGGAGAACAACTCCGCCCGACCGGTCTCCACGCCCAGCGCCGAGGCGAAGGCACCGTCGGGCGGCGCCCAGACCCCCACCGCGCCGCAGGGGTTGGCGTCGCTCAGGCGCAGTACCGCCCGGGTGGTGCGCTCGGACACGAGCCAGCGGCCGTCGTCGCGGGCCACGACGTGGGTGTCTTCGTCGGGGGCGAACGGACCCAGCGGGCCCACCAGCAACTGGACGGTGCTCATGGCATCCTCCGAGCGGTCCGACCGGCGGCCTCCGCACCCACCGGGCGCACGGCCAGCCGCTCGCCGGCCTGCAGCACCGCGGCCCACAGCGCCCGACCGGCGGGGGCGGCCACCTGCAGCTCGACCAGATCGGCGGCGAAGGCCACGGCCACCACGTCCAGCTCACCGAGCCGTTGCCGGCGGCGGCGGCCGGGCGGCGCGTCGAGCCCCAGCGTCTCCAGCAGCTCGACGGTCGCGGGCCCGGCGATGCACACCCGGGCGCCGTCCTCGTGCTGCGGCGTGACGACCGCTTCCCACGGCTGGTGGGCCAGCGAGGCGGCGAGCAGCTCGGCCTCCAGGGCCGCCGCCGCGCCAACCGGCGCGAAGACGTGCCAAGCGCGCTCCGCCACACGGATCGCCCAGCGGCCGGCAGGTTCCGGGGAGGCGGTCGGGAGATCGCCCACCGCGTCGATGGCGTCCTCCGCGGTCGAACGGCCGATCACGTCGGCCACCACGGCGGCGGCAGCCGACCCGGTGACGCCGTACCAGCCGCCGCAGCTGCGGTCGCGCACCCCGACCCCGCTGCGCAGCGCCTCGAGCTCCGCGTCGGGGTCGCCGTAGTGCCACACGTCCTGCCAACCGTCGCTGGGCACGAAGCGGGCGCCCAGGGCGACGTGCAGGTCCACCATCGGCGACCGACGCAACGCCGGCCGGTGCAGGCGGGCCAGTGCCCCGGCGCTGGGCGTACCGATGGGTCCGGCGCCGGCCAGCACCAGGTCGACCAGGTCGGCGGAGGCCAACGACGAACGGGCCAGATCGGCGAGCACCACCCGCGCCGCCGGGGTGAGACCCCCGCAGCGCGACGTGCTCACCAGCTGCTCGGTGGCCGCTGCGGTGGAGGCCGAGAAGCCGTCGAGCACGTCGACCCGGAGGTCGAGCGCGCCGTCGAGCAGGCCGCTCACCGGTCGGGCCACCGACGGCTCGGTGCCGGGCACGACCACCGGTGCGGGCGGCGGGACGACCCGATGGCGCCGAGGTGGGTCGAGCACGAGCCGGGCCAGCCGGCGACCGGCGGCGGTGGCCAGCGCATCGGACTGCTCCACCGTGGTGGCCCCGGCGAGGTCGCCCACCACTGCGGCGTTGGCCGGCAGGTTGCCGATCACCGACTGCTCCGTGCCCGGCAGGCGGGTGACCACCCCACCGAGGCCGTTGACCAGCGTGGCGTCGATCTGGGCGCCGAAGGAGGCCACCAGCAGGTCGACGTTGTAGCGGCGGCCGCTGGGCAGGTGCAGCTGTTCGAGTTGCAGCGCCCCGGTGGCCTCGAGGTGGCCCGCGCCATCGGCGAGCACGAGGACGTCGAGCACGTCCACGCCGATGGCGTTGAGCTGCACCGCCAGGAACTTGTTGGCCACGTAGCCACGCTGGTCGGAGCACAGCAGCGCCTGCTCGCCCGGTCGCACCGCCCACAGCTCCACCAGCCGGCGCACGCCGGAGGGGGTCATCACCCCGGGCAGGTGGTCACCACCGAAGGGCAGCCGCCGGTCGTCGATGCCGCCCGCCAGCACGACGGCCCCGGCCCGCAGGACCAGCGCCTGCTCGGTGCCCTCGCTGCGATCGATGGCCAGCACGGTGCCGTCGGGCCGGGTCTCGCAGGCGACGGTCGAGGTGAGCACCATGATCGCCGGGTGGTCGGCCACCGCCACCGCGATGTCGGCCAGGTGCTGCTGCTCGTCGAAGTGACCGGACCACCGCAGCCGGCCGCCCAGCCAGGCATCGGCCTCGAGCACCACCACGGTGGCGCCCTCCTCGGCCGCGGCCCGGGCCGCGCACAACCCGCTGAGCCCGCCGCCGATCACCACCACGTCGACCCGGGCGTGCAGGCCCGCCGCCGGTTCGGCACCGCTGCCGCGACGGCGCAGTGCGGCGAGCCAGGGCGGTGCGACCGGCCCGCGGGCGGCCTGGCGGCTGACCCGGGACCGGCCGGCCAGGTGGAAGCGGGCCATCGGCGTGACCGCCGAGGGGGTGGTGGCTCGCCGCTGGTGGGCCGACAGGCGCTGGCCGGGCTGCACCAGGTGCGACGCCGCCGGGGTCAGGCCGATGCCGTCGACCCAGACCCACGCCTCCTGGTCGAACCGGTCGGCGGTGCGGATGCCGCCGGGCCGCTGCTCGTGCAGGCTCCCGAAGAACGTGCGGCGGCCGTGGGCGGCCAGCAGGGAGGCCGCGGTGTCGCCCTGGTAGCCGCGCAGCACCTGCCCATCGCAGGTGACCTCGATGACCGCCGAACGATCGATGACCTCCGCGGCCCGGCGGTCGAGGCGCTCACCGCCGGCCCGCACCGTCGCGCCCTTCGGCCGGCGGGCGGCCTGGGTGGGGGCCGGGGTGCGCGCCGCAGCGGGCGCCGGGGGCGGCGGCGGGGCGATCCCGGCCCCGATGAACGGCTCGCTCACGAACGACCTCCGTCGTGGTCCTCTTCGGCACCGGCAGCCGCAACCGCACCCGGCGGGGCCACCCGTTCGACCCCGTGCTCGTGCTCCTGCTCGTGCTCGCGCTCCTGGTCGGCCACCGGCGCAGCGGACCGTTCGGCGGTGCCGTCACCCCGCCCGGCGGCGCCATCACCCCGCCCGACGGCGCCGACCCGGGCGACGCTGAACGAAGCCGGCCCGCCGTCGGCAAGGGCGGTGGCACCGGCACCCGGCGCCGGCGGTGGGGTCGACCGGCGGGCCCGAGCCTGGAAGATGTTGCCCGGCGGCGAGGCGGCGCCCTCGGACCCGGCGATGCCCGTCAGGTCCAACACGGCCACCGACGCCGCAGCGGAGGCCGCCGCACCCGAGGCCGACGCCGGGAGCGCCGACGTGCCGGCGGCTGCCGTCACCGGGAGCTCCGCCGTCGCCGCGGTGGCGACGGCGCCCGGAGCAGGACGGCCCACGGCGGCCAGCACGGCCGCACCGTGGGCCACCGAGCCCGCCGAGGCGGCGGCGGTGACCGTGGCGACCGAGGGCACGATCGCCGGGGCCACCGGCCGGGCGGCGGGCTGGGCGGCAGGCAGCTCGACGCTGGGCAGCGGCTCGGTGCCCGTGGCGCGCCCACAGCCGAGGGTGTGCACCAACCGGCCCCCAACCAGCCGGAACTGGCTGCGGTCGCGCGGCCCGCACGTCCGGCAGCTGAGCAGGGTGGCCGAGGGCAGCACCGCCGACGGCGCAGCCTTCAGCCGGTCGGGGTGCAACGGCGCCAGGGCCTCCTCCAGGTCGGCACCGGTGACGGCGGCCGCCAGGGACTCGGCCAGCAGGGGCAGGAGATCGACCTGGTGACGGCCGAGGCCACCACACACCCACCAGCCCCCCGCCAGCCGACCGACGATCGGCAGACCGTCGAAGCTCATCGCCTCGCGATGGCTGCTGCGCCGCACGACCGGGGCCGCCGACAGGACCGGGAGGGCGCCGACCACCGTGGCCAGCGCCGATGCGGCGGCCGCCAGACCGGTGCCCTGCACCGGGTCGGTGGTGGGCAGGACGAGGTCCAGCTCGCCGCTGGCGCGCTGGCTGAGCCCGATGTCGTCGACCGTGACACCGCTCGGCAGCAGGGGGGCCATCGCCGCCGTGACCAGGCGCTGGTGGGTGGCCGCAACCACCGTGCCCCGCAGCCCGGCGGCGCGCGACGCGGCCAGCAGGGGCTCGGCGTCGATCACGTCACCCACCCGGGTGGTGCCCGCTGCGGTGCAGAGCTCGAAACCATCGCGCTGGCGGGTGACGCTGAGCACCGCAGCACCGTCGACCAGGTCCACGCCGGCCGCGGCGGCCGCCTCCGCCAGGCGGAACACCAGGTCGCCGGCGAGCATGGTGGTGGCCAGCGGCTCGTGCCACCCGGCGATGCAGGTGGTGGCGTCGTGCTCGGCGAGCAGTTCGAGGCGCTCGGCCTCCTGCAACGCCCGGCAGGACGGCACCGTGGCCGCCGCCGCCCGCAGACGCCCGGCGGACTCGACCGTGGTGGCCAGCACCAGATGCCCGCCGTTGACCCGGGGTGGGTCGAGCTGCAACGCCTCCGCCCAGGCCCGGTAACGCACGGCCGAGCGCGGCACCAGCGGCGTGAGCGCGCCGGGCAGCCGCAGGGCGTGCAGCCGGGCCGCGTCCGCCGGATCGGCCCCGCCGCCCAGCAGGCGGGGCGCCAGCACCACCACCCGGGCGTTCGCATCCGCCCTGCTCACCGCCCAGGCGAGCGCCACCGCCATTGCTGATTCGCCGATGATGGCGATGTCGTACGCAGCCGCCAATGGTTGGGCATACCAACCGTTGGCCCGCTGCAGAGACGAACGATCGTTCCGTCCCAGGGATGCCACGCCGCCTGCTCCCGCTTGAGTTCCGCCCCGGGGCCATCGCTCCGAGGACTGCTCCGGCGCACGGCCGACACCACTGCCCGCCGCCGGATCCGCCTGTCCGCACACCGCCACCCCGCCGGGGACCAAGGTCCCGGGTGACCGCCGGGTCAGCCTAGCCATCGAGGGCCGGATCGCTGCCCTCTGGACGCGAACATGGGACCGGTTCGGGAACCGGCCCCACGCTCCGTGTTCGTTTGCGGACGCAACCGGCGTTCGCCGATGGTCAGCGACTGCCCACTCGCACGCGGCGTCAGACGCCGGCGGCCTCCAGGGCCCGACGGACCAGCACCTTGGCCAGGTGGCGGCGGTACTCGGGGCTGGCGTTGAGATCGCTCGGCGGCTCGGTGCCGTCGGCGGCGAGCTCGGCGGCATCCTTGGCCGACGCGCCCTGGGCCAGCGCCTGCTCCACCGCGGTGGCCCGCACGGGGGTGGACCCCATGTTGACCAGCGCCACGCCGGTGGTGCCGTTGCGGATCACCGAGCAGCCGACGATGGCCCAGTCCTGGGCCCGCCGGTTGAACTTCTGGTAGCCCCAACCGGCCCCGGCCACCTTCGGCACCCGGATCTCGGTGAGCAGCTCGTCGGCGGCGAGGTCGCTCTCCAGGAAGCCCTTGAAGAAGTCGGTGGCGGGGATGGCCCGCTCGCCGCCCGGGCCCTTGGCCACGAACGTGGCGCCGAGGGCCAGCAGGGTGGCCGGCAGGTCCGACGCCGGGTCGGCGTGCGCCACGGAACCACCGATGGTGCCGCGGTGTCGTACCTGGTTGTCGCCGACGGTGCCGGCGGTGTGGGCCAGCAGCGCGCACTGCTCGGCCAGCATGCTGCTCGTCTCCACGTCCCGGTGGCGGGTCAGCGCGCCGATGGCGATGTGGTCACCGCCGTCACGGATGTAGGACAGGTCGCTGAGGCGGCCCACGTCGACCAGCACCGACGGGGTGGCGAGCCGCAGCTTCATCAGCGGCAGGAGCGAGTGACCACCGGCGAGCAGCTTCGCCTCGTCGCCGTACTCCGCGAGCAGGGCGATGGCCTCGTCAGCGGAACCGGCCCGCTTGTAGTCGAACGCGACCGGGATCACTTCGCACCAACCTTTCCTTCAGCGGCGGCCAGCACGGCCTTGACGATGTTGTGGTAGCCGGTGCAGCGGCAGAGGTTGCCCTCGAGCCCTTCGCGCACCTGCGCCTCGGTCGGGTTGGGGATCTCGTCGAGCAGCGAGACCGACGCCATGATCATGCCGGGGGTGCAGTAGCCGCACTGCAGGGCGTGGTTCTCGTGGAACGCCTGCTGCATGGGGTGCAGCTGGTCCCCGTCGGCCAGACCCTCGATCGTGGTCACCTTCTGGCCGTCGGCCTGGACGGCCAGCACCGTGCACGACTTCACCGACTCCCCGTTGAGGTGGAGGGTGCACGCCCCGCAGGAGGACGTGTCGCACCCCACGTTGGTGCCGGTGAGACCGCAGTTCTCCCGGATGTAGTGGACGAGCAGCAGTCGTGGCTCGACGTCGTGGCTCTGCGTCGTTCCGTTGACCTCGACGGTGACCTTCACGCGGGTCTCCTACTGAGTTCCTGGTTCGGCTCCGCGAGGGGGGCCGGGCGGTGTGGACGGCGTGACCTTAGCGGACGTTTCCGTCACATGTCAGAGGCGGATGCGACGCGTCCCGGCGTGCGGTGAGCCGCCGGCGACGGGCAGACTGCGAGGCCATGCCCAACACCTCGGCGCGCGCCCGCCTGTTGCTCCAGGAGATCCTCCACCCCGAGGAGATGAACCGCTTCATCGCCGGCTGCGTGCCGACCTCGGTCGAGGAGCTGCGCGGCCTGCGCGAGCGCTCCGACGACTACCTGCAGTGGGCCAAGGACCAGGCCGCCCAGAGCGCGGCGGTCGACCTCGACACCGCCGAGCGCATCGCCGGGGTGCTCGCCTCGCTGCTCGACGAACCGGACCGCTACGACGACGAGGCCCGCGCGCTGCTCGCCGGGGCGACCAGCTACTTCGTCGACGCCGACGACGGCTCCAACGACCTGACCGACGTGCTCGGCTTCGACGACGACGCCCGGGTGCTCAACGCCGTGCTCGACGCCATCGGCCGACGGGACCTGCGCATCGAGCTGTCCTGATCGCCGGCGCCCCTCCGGCGGACACCGCCCGGCCGTCCGGGCGTGCCCTCAGCCGGTGGAGAGCAGGAACGGCCAGCCGTCGGGCAGCCGCACGTCGCCGATCTCCGGCGTGACCAGGTGGTACGACTCCCACCCCGGGGGCACGTAGCCGTACTTCTCCCGGGCCAGCTGGGCGATCTGGTCGGGATCGTGCAGCTCCTCGAGGTGCACCTCGAGACGGCGGATCTCGGTGTCGACCCGCTCGAGCTGCGCCTGACGGGCCGCGGTGGCCTGCCGCTGGGAGACGATGGCGCGTGCCGGGAACGAGCTGACGAGCACGCTGGCCAGCGCGACCACCGTGACGACGGCGAGCACCAGCACGCGACGGCGGCTGATGGGGTTCACCATGCTCGCACCTCTGCTGGTCCCCGGGATCCGATCGGCCTGCGCCCGGCGACGGCTCAGCCGCGCCGCAGGGCGGCGTGGCCCCAGTAGGCGGCGGTGGCTCCGAGCTGCGCCTCGATGCGCAGCAGCTGGTTGTACTTGGCCACCCGGTCGCTGCGGGCGGGGGCGCCGGTCTTGATCTGCCCGCAGTTGGTGGCCACGGCCAGATCGGCGATCGTCACGTCCTCGGTCTCGCCGGAGCGGTGCGACATCACGGACCGGTAGCCGGAACGGGTGGCCAGGCCGACCGCCTCCAGCGTCTCGGTCAGCGAACCGATCTGGTTGACCTTCACCAGGATCGCGTTGGCCGTGCCGCTGTCGATGCCCCGGGCCAGGCGCTCGGTGTTGGTGACGAACAGGTCGTCGCCCACCAGCTGCACCCGGTCGCCGATCTTGTCGGTGAGCACCTTCCAGCCGTCCCAGTCGTCCTCGGCCATGCCGTCCTCGATGGAGACGATCGGGTAGCGGGCGCACCAGTCGGCCAGCAGGTCGGCCATGCCGGCCGAGTCCAGGCTGCGGCCCTCGCCGGCGAGGGTGTAGGTGCCGTTCTCGTAGAACTCGGTCGAGGCCACGTCGAGGGCGAGGGCGATCTGCTCGCCGGGCTCGTAGCCGGCGGCCTTGATGGCCTCGACCAGCAGCTGCAACGCCGCCTCGTTGGACTCGACGTTCGGGGCGAACCCGCCCTCGTCGCCGAGCGCGGTGGCCAGCTTGCGGTCGTGGAGCTGCTTGCGCAGCGTGTGGTAGCACTCCACCCCCCAGCGCAGGCCCTCCGAGAAGCTCGCCGCGCCCACCGGCATGAACATGAACTCCTGGAAGTCCACGTTGTTGTCGGCGTGGGCACCGCCGTTGAGCACGTTCATCATCGGCACCGGCAGCACGTGGGCGTTCGGCCCGCCGACGTAGCGCCACAGCGGCAGGTCCACCTCGTCGGCGGCGGCGTGGGCCACGGCCAGCGACACACCCAGGATGGCGTTGGCGCCGAGCCGGCCCTTGTTGTCGGTGCCGTCGAGGTCGATGAGGGTGAGGTCCACCCCGCGCTGGTCGAGGCCGTCGAAGCCGCAGATCGCATCGGCGATCTCGCCGTTGATGTTCGCCACCGCGGTCTCAACGCCCTTGCCCATGAAGCGGTTGCCACCGTCGCGCAGCTCGACCGCCTCGAAGGCACCGGTGGAAGCGCCCGAGGGCACCATCGCCCGGCCCATGGCCCCCGACTCGAGGAGGACCTCGACCTCGACGGTCGGGTTGCCGCGGGAGTCGAGGACTTCCCGCCCGATGATCTGCTCGATCGCGCTCATGCCGTGCTGCCTGCTCCTGGTTCGGCCCGACGGGAACGTTAGCGGCCGACCACCGAGCCCACGCGAACCGGCCGGCCGCACCAGATGTGACACTGTGCATTCGTTACGGCACTCTGTGCCACTAATTTGCAGCGAATCGCCGGCGATTCGCCGTGACGGGAGACGCAGGTCACAGACGATCGAGGCCTGGCGCGCGCTGCGCGGCCACGACCGTGCGCCAGGTGCGGAGCGACGACCGAGGGCGGTCAAGCCGGCCGGGCGGCCACGATGCGGGCGGCCGCCGCCCGCACCGCAGACTCCGCCCGGCCCAACCCGTCGAGCTCGCCGGCCAGCGCCGCCAGCTCGCCGGCCAGCGCCGCCTCGAGGCCGGCCCTGCCGCTCGTCGCTGCACCTTCTCGGCGTACAGCCGGGCGGGGAACGTCTGGGATCCCGTCGAAGGACCCACCCGACCCTTCTCCGCCGCCTTGATCTCGTCCCAGTTGCGCACCACGTCATCGGCTCCCGCCACCTCGACGTCGGCGAAGACGTGCGGGTGGCGGGCCCGCAGCTTGTCGTGCACCGTGCGGGCCACGTCGGCCAGCGTGAACCAGCCCGACTCCGCGGCGATGGTGGCGTGGATGACCACCTGGAACAGCAGGTCGCCCAGCTCCTCCTCGAGCTCGTCGATGCCGCCGCCGCTGTCGGGATCGAGCTGGGCGATGGCGTCGAGCACCTCGTAGGCCTCCTCCACCGCGAACGGCATGAGGCTCTCGTGGGTCTGCGCCGAGTCCCACGGGCAACGCTCCCGCAGCACCCGCACCAGCTCGTCGAAGCGGACCAGCTCGGCCGCCACCGGGGCGGCCAGCTCCGGGATCCACAGCGAGGTCAGGTGGTCGGCGTCGACCACCCGATCGAGGTCCTCCCAGGCAACCTCGAACACGGCCTCGTCGGCCAGGCCCAGCCGCTGCAGCACCACCACCGGCGACTCGGGCGGTTCCTCCACCGCCAGCTTGATGTCGCTGAGCACGTCACCGCGGTCGCACTGGCCAACCAGCAACGGCCCCCGCTGCCCGGCCGCCTCCACGGTGAAGCGGTGACCGTCCACCAGCCGCACCCCGGCGGCGAACGGATCGACACCGAGCCGCAGCCAGGCCAGGTCGAGGAAGGACAGCGCGGCGTGGATCTCGACCTCGGGGATCGATGCGCCCGGCGCGTGCAGGGCCCGCAGCAGCTCAACGGTGTGCTCGGCCACCAGCGGTGAACCGGGCACGGCGTAGCACACCGAGCCGTGCTCGCGGGCCAGCTCGACCAGGCGGGCCACGATGGTGGCGTACACGTCCTCGATCCGCTCCGCGGCCTGGTAGACGGCGTCGAAGCTGCGATGGTCGCCCAGCACCGACACCGAGGGGTGCCGGTTGGTCCGGGCCCACCGAGCGGCCGGCGGGTGGGCGGCGATGGCGTCGAGGGTGGCCGTGCTCACCAGCTCCGGGCCGGCCGGGCCGAGCCCCACCACCACGATGCGGGTCACGAGCCGCCGGCCGCCGCCGTGGTGGCCGGCCCCAGCTGCAACCCGCCGCCGGCGACGCCCACCGGGATCACCTTGCCCGTCTCGGGGTCCCACGTCCCGAAGCGCGCGTCCACGGTGATGACCGCGGCCGCCAACGCCTGCTCCAGCCAGTCGCTGAGCGCGGTGAACGGTGCCTGACCGAGCTCGGCGGCCAGCTCCTGCTGGACCAGCGGGTCCTCGAACGGGCGGCCGCCGCGCTCGGAGACGAACACCACGTGGTACCCGCCGTCGGTGCGGATGGGGCCCTGCACCTCCCCGACGGGGCCCTGCCACACGGCCTGCTCCAGCGCGTCGACGAACACCCCGCGACCCTGGCATCCCAGGTTGCCGCCCTCGGCGGCCGAACCCTCGTCGGTCGATGACGACCGGGCCAGCTCGGCGAAATCGGCGCCGGCGCGCAGCTGGGCCAGCAAGGAGTCGGCGGCGGTCTCGTCGGCCACCAGGATGTGCGAGACGCAGGCCTGGTCGAAGCGGGCCGGATCCTCGTCGTAGGCGGCCCGCAGCGTGGCCTCGTCGGGTCCGGGACCGTTGAGGTCCATGTCGAGGGCCACGTACTCGGCGTAGCGGGAGATCAGCAGCTGCTTGAGCTCGGGGTGCTCGGCGAGCGAGTCACCGAACGTGGCGTTGATCTGGGTGGCGCCCACCTGCTCATCGCCCGATTCGATGGCGATGCCCCGCCGGGCGATCTCGGCCTCGATCAGCTTCACCTTGATCTCCGCCTCGACCAGGTCGGCCACGATGAAGGGCTGCGGCTGGTCGGAGCCGGCCTGGTTGAGCTCGGTCTGCTGGTACGACGCCTGCAGCGCACCGGGCGAGGCCCGGAACACGTCGAGCACATCGGCGACGACCCGGGCCGGGATGGCCACCCCGTCGACGGTGGCGGCGTCACCGGAGAACTCGAAGCGCACCGGGGCCAGGGTCTCCGCCGGGCCATCGCCGCCGTCGGAGCTGCAGGCGGCCAGGCCGGACAGGGCCAGCGCACCCGCCGCCAGGGCGAGGGCGAGCCGAACCCCCCGGCGCCGGGGCACGGCCGGCGGTGACGGCGGGCGGCGGGCGGACGAAGGGCCGGGCCGACCGATCACTGCTGGGGCGACAGCAGCGACAGGTCGAGCGTGGGCGCGCCCGGCACCGGGTTCGTCACGACCTGGTAGTTGAGGGGATCCCACGAGCCGTACTTCGGGTCGACCTCGATGTCGTAGGAGCCGAACAGCGCCTGGGCCACCGCGGGCCGCTCCTCGGCGGGCACGTCGCTGAACAGCGCGGTGGAGTGCACCAGCCGACCGACCAGCCGGTCGACGTAGGCATCGGGGATCCGGTCGAGCGTGGCCTGGTCACCGCCCAGCGCGGCGAGCAGCTGCGACTCGAGGTCCTGGCGCTGCGCGGCCTCGTCCTCGGCGGACAGCTTGTTCGGGCTGCGCTCGTAGCTGTCGGCCAGCATCGGCTCGACGATGCGCATGGTCAGGACCTGGGCGGTCAGGTCGGCCGGCACCGGCGCGTCCTCCGGCGGCACCACGCTGAACACGAGCCCGGCCAGCTCGGGGTTGTCGCGCAGCATGTCGATGTCATCCTTGAGCTCGCCGACGGTGATCTCCTCACCGTCGACCGATGCCGCCGGCGGGCGCCACCGGCACCCGGCCAGGCCCACCACCAGCAGCAGCGACAGCCCGGCGACCGCGGTCCGGCCCACCCTGCCCATCCCGACGTTGTGCACGCGAACCTCACGATCCTTCGAACTCACGAGCCGCCACCCGGCGCCGCACCGGCCAGGGCGGGGTCCTCGACCGGGGGCACGATAGTGCGCAGCGCCTCGACGATGGCCGCGGCGGCGCCGTCGGCCTTGGCCACCGGCAGCTGCACCTGGGCGAGATCGGCCTTCACCACCGCCCCCTTGTAGAGGCGTTGCACCTTCATCGTCTGGGACATCTTCAACGGCAGCGGCGACAGGCGGGCCACGTACTTCGGCCCGCTGAACGCGGTGCCCTTCACCACGGTGACCTCGCGCAGCCCGACGCGGTGGCACTCGGCCCGCAACCGGGCCACCTCGAGCAGCGCCTCCGCCGGCGGCGGCACCGGGCCGTAGCGATCGAGCCACTCGGTGCGGATGTCCTCCACGGTCTGCGGGTCGGTGACCGAGGCGAGCCGGCGGTAGGCCTCGATGCGCAGGTCCTCCCGGGCGATGTAGCTCGGCGGGATGTTGGCGTCGACCGGCAGCTCGATCTTGATCTCGGCCGGTTCCTTGACCGGTTCGCCGTTGAGCTCGGCCACCGCCTCGTTGACCATCTGGCAGTACAGGTCGTAGCCCACCGCCGACACGTGACCGCTCTGCCCGGTGCCCAGCAGGTTGCCGGCGCCGCGGATCTCGAGGTCGCGCATGGCGATCTTGAACCCCGAGCCCAGCTCGGTGGCCTCGGCGATCGTCTTGAGCCGTTCGTAGGCCTCCTCGGACAGCTCCCGGTTCTGGGGGAAGAACAGGTAGGCGTAGGCCCGCATCCCGGCCCGGCCGACGCGGCCGCGCAGCTGGTGCAGCTGGCCGAGGCCCATCAGGTCGGCCCGGTCCACCACCAGCGTGTTCACCGTGGGCATGTCGATGCCCGACTCGATGATGGTGGTGCACACCAGCACGTCGTAGCGGCCCTCCCAGAAGTCGAACACGACCTTCTCGAGCGACCCCTCGTCCATCTGGCCGTGGGCGGTGGCGATGCGGGCCTCGGGCACCAGCTCCCGCAGGCGGTCGGCGTGCTGCTCGATGTCCTGCACCCGGTTGTGGACGTAGAAGACCTGGCCCTCGCGCAGCAGCTCCCGGCGGATGGCCTCGGCCACGGCCCGGTCGTCGTACTCGCCGACGTAGGTGAGGATCGGCTGGCGGTCCGCCGGCGGGGTGTGCAGCACCGAGAGGTCCCGGATGCCCACCAGCGACATCTCCAGCGTGCGCGGGATCGGCGTGGCGGTGAGGGTGAGCACGTCGACGTTGGTGCGCAGGCGCTTCATCGACTCCTTGTGGTTGACGCCGAAGCGCTGCTCCTCGTCGACCACCAGCAGCCCGAGGTTGCGGAACTGCACGTCCTCCGACAGCAGCCGGTGGGTGCCCACCACCAGGTCCACCTCGCCGGCGGCGATGCCCTTGATCACCTCGCGGGCCTGGGCGTTGGTGAGGAACCGCGACAGCACCTCCACCCGGATCGGGTAGCCGGCGAAGCGGTCCGAGAACGTCTGGAAGTGCTGGGTGGCGAGCAACGTGGTGGGCACCAGCACCGCCACCTGCTTGCCGTCCTGGATGGCCTTGAACGCGGCCCGCAGCGCGATCTCGGTCTTGCCGAAACCGACGTCGCCGCACACCAGGCGGTCCATCGGGTGGGTCGACTCCATGTCGGACTTGACCTCGTCGACGGTGCGGGCCTGGTCGGGCGTCAGCGCATAGGGGAACGCGTCCTCCAGCTCCTTCTGCCACGGCGTGTCGACGGGGAACGAGTGGCCGGTGGTGTGCACCCGCTTCTGGTAGAGCACCACCAGCTCCTGGGCGATCTCGGCCACCGCCGAGCGGACCTTGGCCTTCGTGCGGGCGAAGTCGGTGCCGCCCAGGCGGTGCAGGCTGGGCGAGTCCCCGCCGGTGTAGTGCCGCACGGTGTCGATCTGGTCGGACGGGACGTAGAGCTTGTCGCCACCCTTGTACTCGACCAGCAGGTAGTCCCGTTCGGTGCCGCCGATGGCCCGGGTGACCATCCCGCCGTAGCGGCCGACGCCGTGGTGGTGGTGCACGACGTAGTCGCCGGGTTTGAGGTCGTCGAAGAAGCCCTGCGACTGGCGCTTGGTGCGCGGCCGGGCCCGGCGGTGGGCCCGGCGGCGGCCGGTCACGTCCGACTCGGACAGCACGGCCAGCTTGATGCGGGGCAGGATCGTGCCGGCCGACAGCGGCGCCACCACCACCGCGCCACCGGGCTTGGTGGGGTCGTGGTCGGCGGCGAAGTGCAGGCCCACGCTGGACAGCAGGTCCCGGACGCGGTTGGCGCTGCCGGTGGTGTCCGCCCCACCACCACCCGGTAGCCGTCGTTGAGCAGCTCGGTGAGCTGGCGCACGAGCGGCGCGCCGTCGCCGGCGACGGGGTGCCAGCCGGCCGCGAGCACGGTGGCGACGTCGGGGCTCTCGGGCACGGTGGTCACCGACCACGCCGGTGCCTCGGTGCGGGTCAGCAGCCGGTCGAAGCCGACGTGCAGCCGGGGTAGCTCGCGGCCCTCCTCCACGCCCCACGCCTTGGCCAGCGCCCCGGCCAGGTCGGCCTCCTCGGCGGCCACGTCGCCGGCGCGGTCGCGGATGCGGCGCGGTTCGATCAGCACGATCTGGGCGGTGGGGGGCAGCAGGTCGGTGAGGATCGTCTCGCCGCTGCCGAGGTCGGCGTGGTCGTTGGCCAGCCACGGCAGCCAGGACTCCATGCCGTCGAACAGCTCGCCGGCGGCCAGCCGTTCCCACTGCTCGCGGCCCCACGCCTCGGTCTTCATGAGGCTGGCGGCGCGGGCCTGGACGTCCTCGGTGGGCAGCAGCTCGCGGCAACCGAAGATCTCCACCTCGGCCCGCTCGACCGTCGAGCGCTGGTCGGCCACCGCGAACTCGGTGAGCCGGTCCACCTCGTCGCCCCACAGGTCGATGCGCACGGGCACGTCGCCGGTGGAGGGGACCACGTCGACGATGGAGCCGCGCACAGCCACCTCGCCGCGGTTCTCCACCTGGTACTCGCGCCGGTAGCCCAAGCGCACCAGCCGCTCGACCAGTTCGGTGGGATCCACCTGGTCACCGGGGCCGATGATGATCGGGTCGACCTCGGTGACGTGGGGGCCGAGGCGCTGGATGATGGCCCGGACCGGGGCGACGACGAAGCGGGGGGCCCGCTCGGCGTCGGAGAGGTGCCACATGGTGCGCAAGCGGCGGCCCATGGCCTCGACCGACGGGCTGACCCGCTCGAAGGGCAACGTCTCCCACGCCGGGAACAGGTCCACCTCGTCGGGCCCGACGAAGGAGGCCAGATCGGCGGCGAGGCGCTCGGCGTCGGCCCCGGTGGGGGCGATCACCAGGAATGGGTGGCGCGACGACGCGTCGGCGATCCCGGCCAGGGTGAGGGCCCGGGCGGCCTCGGGGACCGACAGCGTGGCGGACGCACGACCGAGGACCTCGACGAGGGCCGGTTCGTGACGCAGGAGCGGGGGCAGGGCGGTCAGCAGCACCGTCGATCGAATCTACCGGGCCGGCGGCCGCTGACCTTCGTGGTCCGGCGGCCCGGGCCGCTGCACCGCGGCCGCCTAAGGTGCCGGCCATGGTGCAGATCGCTGTCGTCGGAGCCGGCTCGGTCGGCACGTACTTCGCCGCCCACCTGGCCGACCTCGGCCACGACGTGGTGGCCTGCGTGCGGCGGCCCTTCGACCGCTACGTGGTGGACTCGAAGGAGGCCCCGGTGCAGGGCCCGGCCCGGGCGATCACCGACCCCGCCGAGCTCGACGGGCCGGTGCCGTGGGTGCTGCTCACGGTGAAGGCCCACCAGACCGCCGGCGCCGCCGGTTGGCTGGAGCGGCTGTGCGGGCCCGACACAACGGTGATCGTGGTCCAGAACGGCATCGAGGGCGTCGAACGTACCGAGCCGTATGCCGGGTCGGCCACCGTGCTGCCCTCGGTGGTGTACTGCGGTGCCGAGCTGCTCGAGCCCGGCCACATCCGCCACTACGCCCGCGGCACGATCTACACGCCCGACGTGGCCCCGGCCCGGGAGCTGGCCGCGGCCTTCGACGGCGAGCGGGTGCAGCTCGTGCCCACCGGGGACTTCGCCGAGGAGGCCTGGCGCAAGCTGGCCACCAACACGATCGTCAACGGCCTCACCGGGCTCACCGTGCGGGACCTGCGCATCATGACCGACCCGGCCATGGCCGAGCTGGCCCGGGCCATCGGCTACGAGGCCTACGCCGTGGGCCGGGCCGAGGGCGCACGGGTGCCGGACGGCGACATCGACAAGCTCATCGCCGGGTTGGCCAAGGGCATGGCCGGCGGCAGCTCGATGCTCTACGACCGCCGCGCCGGCCGGGCGCTCGAACACGACGCGCTGTACGGCGCCGTGCTGCGGGCCGCCGATCGCCACGGCATCGACGTGCCGCTGCACCGCGCCGTCAACACGCTGCTGGCGTCGATCAACGGCGGTCTCGACGCCTGAGGACCGGCCGGTCCGAACCGGCTCCGGTCCGGCCGGGGTGCGCCGCTCAGCCGGTGCCGAGGTCGTCGGCCGGTGACGGCACCCGCACGTCGAACCACAGGAAGCGGCAGGTGGCGTCGCCCACGCTGGCGTTGGCGGCGCAGTCCTTGATGTTGGCCCGCTGCGACCAGAACAGCAGGGCGATGAGGGCGCACACCCCCAGCGACAGCAGCTTGCCCACCACCTTGCGCACCACGATGGCGGACGCGATCCCGCCCAGGACGAACACCACGGCCACGATGGCCGCCAACCGAACCGCCGCATCGAGGCTCACGGGCGCCGAGCGTACCGGCGTGGCGGCCGGACCCGTCGGGCGGGTTAGCCTCCGGCCGTGGATTCCGCTGACGGGCGCCCGGCCACCGTGTTGGTGCAATCACCCCGCTACGGCGACGTGATCGGCCTGCTGGCCGGCGCGCTGGCCGTGGCCGTGGGCGTCCGCGGCTTCGCCGGTGACCAGGCCGCCGTGGGGGTGTTGGGCGTGGTCGCGCTGGCGGTGGTGGCGGCCGGCTGGGCCCGGTTCCGGCTCCGGCCCCGCTTCGAGCTGCGCGTCGACGACGAGCGCCTCTGCTACGGGCGCGCCGGCAGCCCGGGTCGCTGCTTCGAGCACGGCGAGGTCGACCTCGAGGTCCAGGGCGGCTGGCGGCAGGGCATGTTCCTGCACCCTGCCGGCGAGCACCCCAGCAAGGCAATCGGGCTGTTCGGCTTCGACAGCGCCGAGGTGATCAACGCCTGCACCGCCCACGGCTGGTACCTGCGCTGAGCACCCGGGGCCCGGCCCGGTCCAGCCCGGTTCAGCGCACCTGCGGAAGCCGAGATCGATGCTCGACGTCGACGGGTCGGGCCAGCGAAGGTGACCACCTTCGAGCGGGTGTAGAAGTCCACGCCTTCCGGGCCGTACATGTGCCGGTCGCCGAACAGCGACGCCTTCCACCCACCGAAGCTGTAGTACGACACCGGCACCGGATGGGCACGTTCACCCCGACCATGCCCACGTTGCACTCGTACTGGAAGCGACGGGCGGCGCCGCCGTCGCGGGTGAAGATGGCGGTGCCGTTGCCGAGGGTTGTCGTTGATGAGCTCAGGCCCTCGGCGTAGCTGCCGACCCGCACCACCGACAGGACCGGCCCGAAGATCTCGTCGGTGTAGCAGGCCATGTCGGGCGTCACCCGGTCGAGGAGGCACGGGCCGAGGAAGAAGCCGTCGGCGGGCAGCGCGCCCCGGCGACCGTCGGCCACCACGGTGGCGCCGGCCGCGGCGGCCGAATCGAGGTAGCCCACCACCCGGTCGCGGTGCTCGCCGGTGACCAGCGGCCCCATCTCGGCGTCGGGGTCGGTGCCCGGGCCCACCTTGATGGCGGGCAGCCGGGCGGTGATGGCGTCGACCAGCGGGTCGGCCACCTCGCCCACGGCCAACACCACCGAGATGGCCATGCAGCGCTCACCGGCCGAGCCGTAGGCGGCCGACACGGCGGCGTCGGCGGCCATGTCCACGTCGGCGTCGGGCAGCACCAGCATGTGGTTCTTGGCGCCGCCGAGCGCCAGCAGCGCTTCCCGTTGGCGGTGGCCTGCTGGTAGATCGACCGGGCGATCGGGGTGGAGCCCACGAAGCTGATGGCGGCGATGTCGGGGTGCTCGAGCAACCGGTCGACGGCCACCTTGTCGCCCTGCACCACGTTGAACACACCGTCGGGTATGCCGGCCTGGCGCAGCAGGTCGGCCAGGAACAGTGCGGCCGACAGGTCCTTCTCCGACGGCTTCAGCACGAAGCAGTTCCCGCAGGCCAGGGCGTTGGCGAACATCCACATCGGCACCATGGCCGGGAAGTTGAACGGGGTGATGCCGGCCACCACGCCGAGCGGCTGGCGCAGCTGGTACACGTCGATGCCGGCCGACACGCCCTCGGGTAGCCCCCTTCAGCAGGTGCGGCACCCCGCAGGCAACTCCACGTTCTCCAGCCCGCGGGCCACCTCGCCCGGCGCGTCGGGCACCGTCTTGCCGTGCTCGTTGCTGATGGCTGGGCCAGTCCTTGCGGTTGGCGTCGATCGGCTCGCCGCGCAGGCGGAACATCACCTCGGCCCGCCGGCTCAGGGCGGTGGCCCGCCACGCCGGGAACGCCGCCACCGCGGCAGCCACCGCGGCGTCGACCTCCTCGATGGAGGCGAGCCCGACGGTGGCCTGCACCTCGCCGGTGGCCGGGTTGTACACCGGCGCGGTGCGGCCCGACGTCGACGGCGTCGAGCGGCCGTCGATGAGGTGGTGGATCTCGTACATGGCGTTGTCCCTCTCCATGACCCGGTGGTGGCGGCCCCGCAGCCAGCGATGCCCGACGCTATCGACCGGCGCCGCTTCGGCGCGTCGGAGACACCAGGACGAGGGTAACATCCCACCGTGGACGATCGCCGAGTGATCGCTGACAGCAAGTCCCGCATCCGCCTGTCGCGGTTCGGGATCGAGGCTGGTGACGAGCTGCTCGTCACCGACCACCAGGACGGCGTCTGGACCGTCGAACGTGCCGTCACCCTGACCGAAGCCGATCTCGAGCTCGCGAGATCCTCACGCCAGAGGGTACGGGAGCGCATCGCTGAGGCCGAGGCCACGCGTTGGACCGTGGCGACGGCATCCCCTGGGAGGTCGTCAAGGCCGAGCTTGCCGAGGCGCGTCGTCGCTCGCTCCGCAGCTTAGGACCAGGCTCGTCGAGCTCGATCGGCTCGATCCCACGTTGGTCACCCGGGTCGAACTGGCGATCGATCTCCTCGCCGCCGGGGTCTCGGCGCGTGAGCTGGCCCGCCGAGGTGTCCGCCTTCGTTCCGCTCGCTTCGACGATCGCCCCGGGCGCGCGTACTACTCGGTGCGGTCGCTTCCTCGTCATCCGCCGGTTCGACGACCGGATCGAGGTGCTCGATCTCCTGTGACACCACCCTGCGGCGGATCGATGTCGCGTTGGGCCAGGCCACCGCTGCGACCTGGTCCACCCACCCCGCCGTATCGGTCAGATCAGCACGTCGGACAGGCCGCGCTTCAGGTAGCGGCCGTGCCCGGGCCGGCCGTGGAAGCGGCCGTCGCCCCAGCACCGTGCCCCGGCTCATCACCAGCTCGACCCCGCCGTCCACCTCGATGCCCTCGTAGGCGCTGTGGTCGAGGTTCATGTGGTGGGTGGCGGCGCCCAGGCGGGTGCGGCGGGTCGGGTCGTAGATGACCACGTCGGCGTCCGCGCCGGGCTGCAGGATGCCCTTGCGCGGGTACAGCCCGAACAGGCGGGCCGGCGCCGTGCAGCACAGCTCCACCCAGCGGGCCAGGCTGAGCTCGCCGCGCACCACCCCCTGGTAGAGCAGGTCCATGCGGTGCTCGATCGAGCCGATACCGTTCGGTATCTTCGTGAAGTCCCCGACGCCGAGCTCCTTCTGGTCCTTCATGCAGAACGGGCAGTGGTCGGTGGACACCACCGACAGGTCGTCGGTGCGCAGGTAGCGCCACAGGGCGTCCTGGTGGCCGTCGGCCCGCGGTCGCAACGGCGTGGAGCACACGTAGGCGGCGCCCTCGAAACCCGGGCGCATCAGGTGCTCCTCGAGCGACAGGTACAGGTACTGCGGGCAGGTCTCGCCGAACACGTTGGCGCCGCGGTCGCGCGCCGCCATCACCACCTCGACGGCGTCGGCGGCCGACAGGTGCACCACGTACAACGGGCAACGGGCTACCTGGGCCAGCAGTACCGATCGGTACGTCGCCTCCTGCTCGAGCTCGACGGGCCGGGTGAGGGCGTGCACGGAGGGCGCCGTCTCGCCCCGTTCGAGGGCCTGGGCCCGCAGCACCTCGATGGCGATGCCGTTCTCGGCGTGCATCATCACCATGGCGCCGTGGCGGCCGGCCACCTGCATGGCCCGCAGGATCTGGCCGTCGTCGCTGTAGAGCCGGCCGGGGTAGGCCATGAACAGCTTGAAGCTGGTGATGCCCTCGTGGGCGACGAGCTCGTCCATCGCCTTGAGCGACTCGTCGTTCACGTCACCGATGACCTGGTGGAAGCCGTAGTCGACGCAGCAGTGGCCGGCGGCCTCGGCGTGGCGGGCGGCGACGCCGTCGAGCACCCGCTCCCCGAGCGTCTGGTTGGCGAAGTCGACCACCGTCGTGGTGCCGCCCCACGCCGCCGCCCTCGTGCCGGACTCGAACGTGTCCGACGAGACCGTCGGGCCCATCGGCAGCTCGAGGTGCACGTGCACGTCGACCCCGCCGGGCAGCACGTAGCGGCCGGTGGCGTCGATCACCTCCAGATCGCCGAGCCCGCCCGGCGCACCGGACCCACCGGCGCGCTCGGCCCGGGCGGCGGCGGCCCGGCGGGCGAGCTCGCTGTCGGGGGCGAGCAGGGCGACGACGCGCTCGCCGTCGATCAGCACATCCATGGGGGCGACCCCGGTGGGCCCGATGACGGTGCCGTTGGCGATGAGCGTGGCCATGGGTCGGACCTCGGGAGCGGGGAGCGGTTGACGGGTGACGGTGCCGGACCCGGACACTACCGCTGCACCGGTCCGGCCGATCGGTTCGACCGGCGCCGGCCCGCCATCGTTCATCTCCAGGAAATCCCACGGTCACCGGGGTTCCGTAGGGTGCCGCCATGCTGCCGTTCAACCCCTTCGAGATGGCCGGCATCCAGCCGTGGTTGTTCAACGGACCGGCGTCGCCGCTGGGGTTGTCGGATCTGACCACCCCGCAGGACGGCCCGCCGCTCGAACCGGTCGGCACGATGGTGGCCGGCCGCCGGGCCATCTACGGCAGTGGCGGCCACGGCTCGCCGGTGCTGTTCCTGCACGCCGCCGGCCTCAGCTTCCGGGCCTACCAGCGCAGCCTCCGCCGCCTGACCGCCCAGGGCTACCGGGTGCTGGCCCCGAGCCTGCCCGGCTTCGGGGGCACGGCCGCCGTCCCGCCGGCCGAGGCCGACCTGGCCGGCTACGCCGCCTGGGTGGCCGAGTTCCTCGACGACGTGGCCGTGGCCGACCCCGTGTTCGTGATCGGGCACAGCTTCGGCGCCGGGGTGGCGGTGCAGCTGGCCCACGACTTCCCCGAACGGGTCGGTTACCTGGTGCTGCTGGACTCCCCCGGCACCTCCTGGTCCACACCCACGCCGCTGCGGGAGCGGCTGGCCCCGCACCGCTCGCCGGTCAGCTGGCTGAGCGACGCCTGGAAGGAGCTGGTGCCGTTCCCGAGGGCCTGCAGACGGTGACGGCGGTGGCCGGCGACCTGTGGCTCAACTCGATCAGCAACGGCTGGGCCGGGGCCCAGATCGCCCGCATGGGCCACGACGCCGATGTCGCCGCCCAGCTCGACGTGCTCGCCGGCCACGACGATCCCGGGCGGCGCGCCGCTGCTGACCCTGGCCAACGAGACCGACGCCTGGATCCCCGACGGCTGCCTGCGCACGCTGGTCGGGGTGATGGGCGACGGCGGCGCCGCACTGGCGCGCACCACCCCGTGGCTGCTGGCCGAGCCCGCCCTGTTCGAAGCGGTGGTCAAGCGGGTGGCGGTGCTGCACCGACACGATCCGAAGCGCCATCGCGAGCCCACGCCGGCGGCGGAGGTGCTGCACCTGCTGCGCGGCACCGATGTGCCCGCTGCCGAGGCGGAGGCGCTGGTCGACGAGGCCTCGGCGTTGTGGCTGATGACCGAGCGGCCGGAGGTGGCCGCCACCGACCTCGCGCTCTGCCACCCGCCGCTGGCCCCCGGCGAGGTGCGCGCCGCCGGCCGCCCGCTGGCCGGCTCCACCGCCATGCGCCTGACCGTGGTGGCCGCCGACCGACCCGGCCTGCTGGCCGACACCACCGCCGTGCTGGCCCGCGCCGGCTACTCGGTGTCGAGCGCTTCGGCCTGCAGCTGGCCGGAGCGGGCGTTGGCCCTGCACGCGCTCACGTTCGACCCCGGCGAGGAGCTGTCCCCCGAACGATGGGACGCCCTCGCCGCCGAGCCGCGGCGGCTCGGCGGGCGAAGCCGCCGCGCCCGCCCCCGCTTCGATCCCACGGGGCCGGCGGTCGTGACCGCCAACAGGGCGTGGCCCTCCGACACGGTGGTGGAGGTGCGTGCGCCCGACGCCACCGGGCTGCTGTGGGCCATCTGCCGCTGGTTCGCCGAGCACGACGTGTCGATCCTGTCGGCCAACGTGACCACCAACTACGGCGTGGCCGATGACGGCTTCATCGTGCGAGGGCCGGTGGACACCGCCGCCCTGGCGGCCGCCTTGTCACCGGCGGTCCCGTCGCCGGGCCCGGTCCCGTCGCCGGGCCCGGCCCAGGCCGCCATGGTTCAGTCGGGGTCGCGGTTGTAGAGCTGCATGGCGGCGTCGATCCCGTCGTCGAGGATCTTCTCCACCGCGTCGGCGGCGCGCTCGACGGCGACGTCGAGCAGCACCCGATCGGCCTTCGAGGGCCGCCCCAACACCCAGTCGGCACCCTGGCCCGGCGGCTTGCCGATGCCGATGCGGACCCGCAGGAAGTCGGCGTGGTGCAGGTGCGCCTCCACCGACTTGAGCCCCTTGTTGCCGGCCAGCCCGCCGCCGCGCTTGAGACGGGTGGTGCCGGGCGGCAGGTCGAGCTCATCGTGGACGAGCACCAGCCGCTCGGGTTCCTCGATGCCATGACGGTGGCACAGCAGGCGCACGGCGTTGCCGGACTCGTTGTAGTAGGTGGTGGGAAAGGCGAGCGCCAGCCGCTTGAGCCCGACCCGCACCTCGGTGGCGAGGGCCAGCTCCTTCGACCGCTTCAGCGTGCCGCCGTGCCGGCGGGCCAGCAGCTGCACCACCTCGCAACCGACGTTGTGTCGGCTGGCGGCGTACTGCTCACCCGGGTTGCCCAGGCCGACCACCAGCAGGTCGGCCGGGGTGCCCCGCCGGGGCTCGTCAGCCCTCGTCCGAGCCTTCCGCAGCATCGCCCTCACCATCCGCCGCGGCCTGCTCGCCCTCGCTCTCGCCCTCGGCCGCACCCTCGGGCGCGCCGACCGCCAGGGCACCCTCGCCACCGGCGGTGACGAGCACGGTGTCGGGATCGGTGTCGGTGACCACACCGGCGGGCAGCGGCAGATCGCGGACGCGCAGCTCGGCACCCTCGCTCAGGCCGCTCACGTCGATGGCGAGCTCGGCCGGGATGGCACCCGGCTTGGCGGTGACCTCGAGGCGGTGCACCAGCAGCACCACCTTGTCGTGCAGCGATGCGCTGAGGTCCTCCACGCCCGACAGCACCAGCGCCACCTCGACGGTGACCGGCTCGTCGGGGTCGACGGCGAGGAAGTCCACGTGGATCACGTCGCGGCGCACCGGGTGGCGCTGCAGCTCCTTCACCAGCGTCAGGTGCTCCTTGCCGGCCACCTTCAGGCGGATGGGAGCGGCGAGGCCGCCGTCGGCGTTGAGTGCCCGGCGCAGCGCCGGCCACTCGACCTGGAGGGAGATGGGCTCCATGCCCATCCCGTAGAGGACGCCGGGCACGATGCCCTCGCGGCGCAAACGCCCCGACGGGCGCGATCCGCGCTCACGACCGGTCTGCGCTTCCAGCACCTGGGACATGGCCTTGGTCTCCTCGTTCTCAGCGGCGAACGTGTTGCGTGCGCGACGGCGGCACGGCAAACGGCGCTCCAGTGTAGCGAGCCGCGCAGGGGCGGCGAACAGGCCACCGCGGCGGTGGCCCGGCCGGTGGTCAGCTCTGGTTCTGCCTGTCGAAGATCTCGCTCACCGAGCTGTCCTCGAACACCACCGCGGATGGCGTCGGCGATGATCGCCGCCACCGACAGCTGCTCGATCTTGTCGATCTGCTTCTCCGGCGGCAGGGGCAACGTGTCGGTCACCACGACCTTCTCGATCACCGAGTTCTTCAGCCGGTCGATGGCCGGGCCGGACAGCACGGCGTGGGTGGCGGCGGCCAGCACCCGGGCCGCTCCCGCCCGGGTCAGCTGCTCGGCGGCGGCCACCATGGTGCCGGCGGTGTCGATCATGTCGTCGATGAGCACGCACGTGCGGCCCTCAACCTCGCCCACCACGGCGAGCGCCTCCACGGAGTTCTTCTCCTCCTTGCGGCGCTGCTTGTACACGAAGGCCAGACCGGCGTGCAGCGTGTTGGCGTAGCGGGCGGCCACCTTCACCCGCCCGGTGTCGGGCGATACGACGACCAGGTCGTCGCCGAACTGGCGGAGGTAGTCCACCAGCACCGGCATGGCGGTCAGATGGTCCACCGGCCCGTTGAAGAAGCCTTGGATCTGGCCGGAGTGCAGGTCGACCGACAGCAACCGCTTGGCGCCGGCCGTCTCGAAGAGGTTGGCCACCAGGCGGGCGGTGATCGGCTCGCGACCGGAGGACTTCCGGTCCTGGCGGGCGTAGCCGTAGAACGGCATCACCACGGTGATGCGCTTGGCCGAGGCCCGCTTGGCGGCGTCGACCATGATGAGCTGCTCCATCACCGCGTCGTTGAGCGTGCCCGCCTCGGCGTTGCAGTGGGTCTGGATGATGAAGAGGTCACCGCCGCGGATCGACTCCTCGAAACGGGCGTGGATCTCCCCGTTGGCGAAGTTGTCGGGGTGGGCGTCGAGCAGCTCGACCCCCAGGTGACCGGCGATGCGCTCGGCCAGCGACCGGTTGAAGCGACCGGAGACGAGCTGCAGGCGCTTGTTCGCCGGTAACGTCGCCATGGAGGTCATGGGCGGGACTCCCATCGGGTTCGGGGGGTGTGCCCGTCCAGCTTGTCAGATCCGGCCGTCCGGGTTCCCGGCCAGAGCCCGGAGCCTGGCCGGCGGCCGGCTCAATCGGCCATGGAGACCGTGGTGAACGGCGGGATGCGCGCGTCGGGTGGCACCACGGCGCCCGACTCGAGGGCGACGAACGGTCCGACATCGGCGCCGGCGCCCACCTCGGCGTCGTGGCCGACCGTCTTCTCGACCCGGGCGCCGGCGCCCACGATGCAGTCGACCAGGCGGGTGTCGGGCCCCAGCTCGGCGCCCTCGCCGACCACGGTGCGGCCCTGCAGCAACGTGTTGGGGAACAGCGTCACGTCGCGGCCCAGCGTCACGGTGGCATCGACGTAGCAGGTGGCCGGGTCCAGCATGGTGACACCGGAGGCCAGCCAGCGGTCGTTGATGCGACGGCGGATCTCGGCCTCCACCCGGGCGAGGCCGAGGCGGTCCTCCACCTCGGCCAGCTCGGCGGGATCGCCCACCTCCACCGCTCCCACCCGGTAACCGGCCCGGTGCAGCACGTCGACCACGTCGGGCAGGCGATAGGCCCGGTCCACGTTGTCGGGCGTGAGGCGGCGCAAGGCCGGACCGACCACCCCGCGGCGGAAGCAGTACACCGAGGCGGACACCTCCTCGAGGGCCCGCAGCTCGGCCAGCTCCTCATCGTCGAGCAAGGTGACGGAGGTGGCGGCCTCGGTGAGGTCGGCGGCGGGAACGACGCGGGCGATGCGCCCGTCGCGACCGCGCACGACCCGGGCCCGGCCGGCGACCTCGGCGGGGCGGGCCACCAGCACGGTGCAGGCGGCGTCGGCGTCGCGGTGGGCCTGGACCAGGGCGGCCACCGAGCCCGGTGACAGCAACGGCATGTCCCCCGGCACCACCACGACATCGTCGTCGCCGAAGTCGTCCTCGCCGAGCACCCCGAGCGCGGCGGCCAGTGCGTCGCCGGTGCCGCGGGGCACGCCCTGCTCGACGAAGTCGACGCGCAGGCCGGAGAGGTCCTCCTGGACGCGCTTGGTCACCCGTTCGGCTGCGGAGCCGACCACCACGACGGCGCGGGCGACGCCCACGTCGGCGAGCGCGTCGAGCATGTACAGCAGCAGCGGGCGGCCGCAGAGCACGTGCAACGGCTTGGGGCGCTGGGAGCGCATCCGCGCGCCCTCGCCCGCCGCCAGCACCACCGCGGACATCGATCGTTCGCTCATGCCCGGCGCATCCCGGGGTGGTCCGACCAGTTCAGGGTGATCCACATGGCTGGCGGGGCAGGAATCGAACCTGCAACTTCCTGATCCAAAGTCAGGCGTTCTGCCAATTGAACTACCCGCCAACGGGGTGACCCCGCCACCGTAGCCCGCGGTCGGGCCGATCCGGCACCGCGTTCGGCCCGCCGTCACCGCCGTGGCGGCCCGGCGGCCCACCGGACGCGCCGCACCCCGGCCGCCAGGGGCGACCGGGGTGCGCAGGACTGCGGAGCGACGTGGGTCAGGACGCTTGTTTGATCGTCACCCGGTACTCGCCGCTGCGGCCCGACTCCGAGCCGTCCGGCGCGATGACCGCCACGTAGTACACCGAGTTCGACGTCGGCACCGACGACTCGCGGTAGGTGGTCTGGTTGACGTCGTCGAGCACGGCCACCAGCTCCGCCTGGGCGGCATCGCCGCCGTCGGGGTAGCGCCGCAGCTCGTAGTGATCGAACCGACGGCCGCTGTAGCGCTCCCAGCTCCACGTCAGCGGCTGCGAGCTGCCGGGCACGTGCACCGGCTTGTACAGCTCGAGCTCGATGTGGCGCAGGTCGGTGGTGGGCGCGTCGGCCGACACGATCGCATCGTCGACCACCTGCACCTGCACCTCTTCGCCCGCCGGGCACTCGTAGCCCTGCTCGCTGGTGTCGTAGAACACCATGGTCGACGAGGTCGGCGCGTCGTCGCAGGTCATCTTGGCCGGCCCGTCGTTCATGCCGGCGGGGTCACCGTTGCGGTCGACCAGGTCGCCGCTGGGGGTGATCACCACCTCGGTGAGCCCCTCGCCCGACGCCAACTGCGCCTCGGTGCCGGTGGCCCCGGCCGTGCCGACGGGAGCGCCGTCGTCGACCAGGCTGACCACGCCCAACACGCCTGCCGCCGCCGCCGCGATCGACACCGCGGCCGCCGCCTGGGCCAGCACCCGGGAGCGGCGTCGACGGGCCAGCTCGTCACCCGAGCCGCCGGGGCGACCGGGAGGGGCCGAGCGGGCCAGGGCGACCTGCCCGCGGGCACCGTCGGATGCTTCGCCGTCGATCACGCGGAGCTCGGGACCGGCGGGTGCCGCGGCACCACGGTCCGATTCGAGGATCCGAGCCAGCAGCGCCGCCCGGAACTCCGGCCGCGCCGGCTCGACCGGCTGGCGGCCGAGCTGCTCGAGTTGCTGTTTGAGGTTGTGAACACCGCTCATTGCGGTCCCTCGTCCATCAGC
Source organism: Acidimicrobiales bacterium (assembly GCA_041394365.1). Classification (GTDB taxonomy): domain Bacteria; phylum Actinomycetota; class Acidimicrobiia; order Acidimicrobiales; family CAIXPF01; genus CAIXPF01. The sequence goes on along the minus strand of JAWKIM010000012.1, from coordinate 265,636 downwards.
TTGTCCATCGCCTTCTTGAGGGCTTTCAGCGCCCGTGACAGCGTGACCGCCATCACCGGCTTCGACATACCCATCACCGCTGCCGCTTCCTCATGGGAGAGGCCGTCGATGTAGCGGAGCCGGATCGCCTCCGCATACCGCTCGTGGAGCCGGTCGAGCGCCCGCAGCATGAGGCGCACGTCCTGCCCGCCGGCTTCGATGCGATCGAGGTCGTCCTCGCTCGAGGCGCTGTACAGCTGCCCGAGCGCGGCCTGCCCGCGATCGCTCTGCGACCGTCCCTGTCGCCGGTAGTGGTCCGCCATCTCGTTGGAGGCGATCCGGTAGAGCCAGGCCCGGAACCCGCCGCCTCGCCACTCGAAGTTCGGCAGCTGGCGATAGGCCCGCTCGAAGGTGGCCGAGGTGATGTCCTCGGCCAGGTCCCTGGTGAGGGTCCGCCGACGGGCGAAGGCGTAGATCCGATCGAAGTAGCGCTCGTACAGCACGGCGAAGGCCGCCGGGTCCGTGCGGGCGCGTTCGACGAGCTCCTGCTCCTCCTGCTCCGTTCCGTCTCCACCCCCGGCGTTGTGCACCGGGGCGTAATCTACGGGCGCCGGCTGCGTCGCCGGGGCCATGCGTTGCGATGTTGCCAAGGGGTCTCCCCTGACCGGGTTGATCGGTCACGATGTGCCCCACCACCGACGGTTCCCGTCGAGCGCGGACCGGTCCAGTGCTGCCGAGGAGCCCACCGGCCCGAACGTCCACGGAGAACGATGCTCTGCCGCCACACCGGCCCGAGGGCCGGCGGCATCGCTCCGATTCGGTTGGGATGGTTGGGTGGTGTTCGGCCATTCCTCAGCTCTTGGACCGGTCGGCACCCGCCGGGGGACCGATCGGTGGTGGGGTACAGGTTCCCGCTCGTCGGATACAACGATGGCCCGACGGGTTGATTTCACTGGTGTTGCAGCGCACGCCTGCCCGGGCCGCCGGCGGGCGCCGCCCGCGGGGATCAAGTTCGCTCCATCACGACGGCGGCCGCTACCGTGGCAAGCCTCATGGGATCGCTGATCAAGAAGCGCCGTAAGCGCATGCGCAAGAAGAAGCACAAGAAGATGCTGAAGCGCACCCGCTTCCAACGCCGCGCCAAGGGCAAATGACGGCGTGCGCACCGCGGTCCGGTGCGAGCGGCCCGGCGGCCATGGCCCATCAGGGCGTCGTGGTCACCACCGTTCGACCCGCTCCGGGGTGCGCACCCTCCACGAACCACGTCGAACCGCTGCCGGCGAGCCGAGGGCGCTGCCCCGTGGCTGCGGCCAGTTCGTCGCGCCAGAACGCCAGCCGCGGCTCCACGGTGAGCGCGGCCGGCTCGAGGTCGTTGCCGTTGTCACCCTGCGGGCCCCCCAGACGGTCCCACGCCCGGTAGACGGCCACCGTCGAGCAGCCGAACGGCGGGGTCACCAGCGTGAACGTGCGCCGCTCGTAGGGCAGCGGGTCCAGCTGCTCGCCGATGCCGCGCACCCGCGCCCGGCCGTTGCGCAGGCAGAACGCCACGTCGGCCCCGAGGCCGGCGGCGGCCACCGGGTCGTCGAAGCCGGCCCAGCGCAGCACCGCGGCCGCATCGGCCGAGCCGCCTCCCAGCCCCGCCCCGGCCGGGATGTGCTTGGTGATCACCACCCGGGCGCGCCGGCCGACCAAGCGCAGGGCCTTGGCCACCAGGTTGTCCTCGCCCTGGTCGATGACCAGGCCGTGGGCGGCGGCACCACCGGCCGGGACCCGCACCTCGACGCCGTCGCCGCCGGGGTGCAACTCGAGCACGTCGGCCAGGTCGAGGCTCACCATCTCCGCGTCGATCAGGTGGTAGCCGTCGTCGCGCAGGCCCACCAACCGCAGCGACACGGTCAGCTTGGCCGGCGCCAGCACGGTGACCGGGGCGGGTTGCTCGGCGGGCGGGAGGTCGGGTGCGCGGCCATCCATGGTGAGGCTGCAACCTACCGGACGCCGGCCAACGCCTCCGCCAGGGCCACCCACTGCTCGAGGTCGAGCTGCTCGGGCCGCAGGTCGGGGGCCACGCCGGCCCGGGCCGCACAGGCCTCCAGATCGGGCCGGTCCCCGAGTGACCGGCGGATCATCTTGCGGCGCTGCCCGAACGCCTGCTCGACCACCCGGAACACGTCGGTCGGGCCCAGCGGGGTGGCCGGGGGCGGACGCCGCTGCAACCGCAGCAGGGCGGACTCGACCCGGGGGGCGGGCACGAAGACCGAGGCCGGCACCCGGCCGACCACCTCGGCGGACGCCCACCACGCCCGCTTGACGCTGGGGATGCCGTAGACCTTGCCGCCCGGCCCGGCGGCGAGCCGCTCCGCCACCTCGCGTTGCACCATCACCAACATCGCCCCTACCGCCGGCACGGTGGCCAGTGTGTCGAGCACCAGCGGCACGGCGATGTTGTAGGGCAGGTTCGCCACCAGCGACCACGGCCGGTCGTCGCGGGGCGTGCGGTCCGGAGCGGCGCCGTCCCCGCCGGGGCGCGGTCGAGCGCGGCGGCCCGCGCGAAGGTCATGGCGTCGCTCTCGAGCACCTCGACGTCGAGCCCGTCGACCACCCGTCGCAGCACCGGCACGACATGGCGGTCGGTCTCCACCGCCAGCACGTGGGCGCCGGTCTCCGCCAGTGCCAGCGTCAACGAGCCCACGCCGGCGCCGATCTCCACCACCCGGTCGCCGGCGCCGACGCCGGCGAGGCGGGCGATGCGGCGCACGGTGTTCGGGTCGGCCACGTAGTTCTGGCCGAGGGCGCGCCCGAGCGTGATGCCGGCGTCGTCGAGCAGGGCGACGAGCGCCCGGCGGCTGTGGGTCACCCGTCGAGGCCGTAGAAGCGGTTCGTGACCGCCCAGGTGGAGCTCGACAGCTCGGCCTCGGTGATGCCCCGCAGCTCGGCGACGAAGCCGGCGGTGTGCACGACGTAGGCCGGCTGGTTGCGGCGACCGCGCATCGGCACCGGCGCCAGGTACGGGGCATCGGTCTCGATCAGCAGGCGCTCGAGGGGGCACAGCCGGGTGGCGGCGCGCAACTCGTCGGCCGTCTTGAACGTCACGATGCCGGAGAACGACAGGTGCGCACCCACCGACAGGCACCGCTCGGCCTCGGCTGGACCGCCGGTGAAGCAGTGGAACACCGTCCGCTCCGGCACCCCGGTGTCGGCCAGCACGGCGAACGTGTCGTCCCAGGCGTCACGGGTGTGGATCACCAACGGCAGCCCTCGGTCGAGGGCCAGGCAGACCTGGGCGGCGAACACCTCGCGCTGGGTCTCCCGCGGGGAGTGGTCGTAGTAGTAGTCGAGCCCGCACTCGCCCACCGCCACCACCGACTCGTGCTCGAGCAGGTCGGCGATGGCACCGAGGTCTGCCGTGGCAGCGTCGTGGGGTGGACCCCGGCGGTGGCCCACACCACGCCCGGGTGGGCGGCGGCCACCCGGGCCGCCTCCGCGAACGCCTCGGCATCCGTGCCGACGGTGAGCAGCCGCTGCACGCCGACCTGGCCGGCGGCCTGCACCAGCTCGGTGCCGTCGGCGCCCGGGGGCAGGTGGCAGTGGTGGTCGAACCAGCGCAGCGGCGCCGCCGGCCGGCTCGCTCACTCCGTCACCCGGGGAAGAGGGCCGCGCCCTTCTCCACGGCCAGCCCGCCCGGGTAGCCACCCCAGGCCGCGGCGTCGGGCAGGCGCTGCTCGAGCACCGTACCGGGCAGGCCGATGCGCTCCCACACCGCCTGGGCGGTCGTGGGGATGGCCGGCGAGGCCAGCACGGCCACGATCCGCAACGCCTCGAGCGCATCGCCCATGACCGCGCCGAGCGCCGGACCCGGCTCCATCTTCCACGGCTCGTTGGTCTCGAGGTGGGCGTTGGTCTCGCGCACGATGCGCCAGGTGGCCTCGAGCGCCACGTTGGGCTGGACGTCGGCCCAGGCCCGCGACGCGGTCTCGAACGCGGTGGCCGCCACCGCGGCCAGCGGCGACCCCGCCGACGGGGCCGGGCCGACCCCGCCGCACTTCTTGCCCACCACGGTGGCCACCCGGGACAGCAGGTTGCCCAGGTTGTTGGCCAGATCGGTGTTGTAGCGCACGACCATCCCCTCGTAGGAGAAGTCGCTGTCGGGCCCGAAGGACGGGTCGCGCAGGAAGTGGTAGCGGTACCCGTCGACCCCGAACGTCTCCACCAGGTCGGCCGGGGCGATCTGGTTGAGCCGGGTCTTCGACATCTTCTCGCCGCCCACCAGCAGCCAACCGTGCACGTGCCAGTTGGCCGGTGGCTCGATGCCGGCCGACAGCAGCATGGCCGGCCAGTACACGCAGTGGAAGCGGATGATGTCCTTGCCGATCAGGTGGCGGCACGCCGGCCACCAGCGCTCGAAGCGATCGGTGTCCGACGCGTAGCCGATGGCGGTGATGTAGTTGGTCAGCGCGTCGAACCACACGTAGGTGACGTGGCGGTCGTCCCACGGCAGCGGCACACCCCAGCTCAGCGAGGTGCGCGAGATGGAGAAGTCCTGCAGGCCCTGGCGGATGAAGCCGAGCACCTCGTTGCGGCGGGTCTCGGGGGTGATGGCGTCGGGGTGGGCCTCGTACCAGTCGAGCAGGCGCTGCTCGAAGCGGGAGAGCTTGAAGAAGTAGTTCTCCTCGGTGACGGTGTCCACCGGGCGGTCGTGGATGGGGCAGTTGCCCGCCACCAGCTCGGCCTCGGTGTAGTAGGCCTCGCAGGCCACGCAGTACAGCCCCTCGTACACGCCGAGCTCGATGTCCCCGGCGTCGTAGCACGCCTGCAGCAGCTTCTTGACCGAGCGGTAGTGGCGGGGCTCGGTGGTGCGGATGAAGTCGTCGTTGGAGATGTCGAGCAGCTTCCAGGTGTCCTTGAAGCGCTCCACGGTGCTGTCGGCCCACTCCTGGGGGCTGACCCCGTGCTTCTCCGCCGCCTGGGCGACCTTGAGACCGTGCTCGTCGGTGCCGGTGAGGAACCACACCTCCTCGCCGTGGAGGCGATGCCAGCGGGCGAGCGCATCGGCCGTCACCGTCGTGTAGGCGTGGCCGATGTGGGGCGCGTCGTTGACGTAGTAGATCGGGGTGGTCACGTAGAACCGTTCGGGCACGTCAGGGAGGTTAGTTGCTGCTCTCGTGATCTCCTTCCGAGATCTGGCGGCGGCGGCTCAACCGCCGGCGGCGACGGCCCGCAGCGGCGTGCGCTGCACCGACCCGACCCCCGGCGTGCCACCGGCCGGCGCCGGCTCGGCGCCGAGCTCGTCCAGCCCGGACCGGGTGCGCAGGTGGTCCACCTTGTCGAGGTGGCGCTGCAGCTGCCGGCGACGGGTGCCGGCCAGGTCCTCGTAGGCGCGGTGCGCGGTGTCGAGCTTGCGGCCGAGGCCGTCGAGGCTCTCGGAGAACTTCTCCCATTGCTCGCTGAACCCGCCCAGCACCCGCAGGATCTCATCGGAGGTGCGCTCGAGGGCGACGTGCTCCACCGACTGGCGGACCACGGCCAGCACCGCGAACAGCGTGAACGGTGAGCACAGGACCACCTTCTGGCGCAGCGCATCGTCCACCAGGGCCGGGTCCTGCTCGTGGATGAAGCCGTAGACCGCCTCGTTGGGGATGAAGGCCAGCACGTAGTCCACGGTCTCGCCCCGTTGGACGTAGTTGCGGCCGTGGAGCTCCTTGATGCGGTTGCGCACGTCGCGACCGAAGGCCGTGGCGCAAGCGGCGCGCTCGGCCTCGGACCCGGCGCCGAGCATGCGCAGGTAGTTGTCGACGGGGAACTTCACGTCCATGTGCAGCGACCAGCCGTTGGGCAGCAGGAACGTGAAATCGGGGATCGTGCCGCCGGCGATGGCCACCTGCTTGCGGTAGTTCACCCCCTCGACCAGACCGGCCAGGCGCAGCACGTCCTCCGCCATGCGCTCACCCCACTGGCCGCGGGCCTTGGGGCTGGCCAGGGCGTGGTGCAGGTCCTGGGCGCTGCGGGCCAGCGCAGCGGACTGCCGGGCCTGCTCCTGCAGCCCGTTGAGCAGCTGGCCGTGCTGCTCGGCCCGCTCCTTCTGCAACGTGGCCACCAGGTCGTTCACCCGGCGCAGTTCGGCGCTCATGCCGGCCAGGCGCTCCTCGATGGCCCCGTTGCGCAGCTCGACGTGCTGGGTGCCGAGCTGCAACTGGGCGCCCAGCTTGTCGGAGGCCACCGCCACCACGGTGTCGACCGTGGCCGCCACCTGCTCGGCCCGATCGGCGCGGGCGGCGGCCAGCGCCGACTCGGTGGCCGCCCGCTGCTGGTGGACCAGCTGGGCCTGCCAGCGGCGCAACCAGGCCTGCACGGCGAGGGCGGCCACGGCGGCCACCAGGACGAGCACGAACACCAACACGGCAGCGACGATCACCATGGCGCCATCATCCACACACCCTGTGACAGTGAAGCGGCGGCGGCCCCGACGGCGGGCCGGCGGGGCCGGTGATCAGGCGGAGGCGACGTTGCGGCGCAGGTCGGCCACCACGGCCTCGCCGGTGCGGCGCCCCGAGAACAGCGCCCCCTGGATCGACGCCGTGTCGCGGTGGTCGCCACACACGTAGCGCCCGCCGCCCAGCCGCACCCGCCGCTTCATCGGCGAGCCGGGCGGTTGCGTGGGCTGGCCATGGCTGATCACGTCGCTGCGCAGCAGCTCCCAGCCCCCCACCTCCGCCCCGAACCACTCGGTGAGCTGCGCCCGCACCGCGGGCTCGAGGTCGGGCTCGGCCCGGCCCGGCACCGCCGCCGCGACCAGCGCCCGCCCGGCGGGCGCGTAGGACGGCGCCACGTTGGACAGCACCGCCACGTTGGCCGCCGGCCCGCGGCCGCTGCCGTCGAGCAGCAGGCGGCGATGGGCCACCGGCGGACCAGCCGCCGCGAACCACAGCCCGGTGACCGGCTTGGAGCCCACCGGCGCCAGCCCGAGCAGCCGACACGCCGACGGCCCATCGGTGGCCACCACCACCGCCCGGGCGTGCACCGCGGTACCGGCGGCCAGCTGCACCGTGGTGCCGTCGACCCGTTCGACGGCGGCGTCGCAGTGCAGCACGCCCTCGGGCAGGGCGGCGGCCAGCTGGCGGGGCACCGCCGCCATCCCCTCGGCCGGCACGGCGGCGTCGCCGAGGGCCAGGGTGCGGAAGATCACCTCGAACATGCGGCTGGTGGTGGTGAGGCCGGGATCGAGCTGGATGCCGGCGAACAGCGGCCGGAAGAACCGTTCGATCATCGCCGGTGAGAACCCGCGGGCCACCAGCGCGTCGGCGGTGGTGGCGTCCGGCCGCCGCAGCAGCGTGGCCGCCGAGGTGCCGGTCACGTCGAAGCGGAGGCGGGCGACCCGCAGCTTGTCGGCCAGCGTGCCGATCGGGGCGCGCGCGGTGTCGAGCACGGCGGCCGGCCGGCGCAACGGATCGGCCACGGCCGCGAACGCGTCGCCCGTCCACACCTGCGCCCCCGGATCGAAGCGGCACGGGCGCAAGGCCTCGAGGTCCAGTTGGCCCTGCACCTCGGGGTAGGCGGTCAGCAGGATCTGGAAGCCGCGATCGAGCCGGAACCCGTCGACCACGTCGGTGCGCACCCGCCCGCCCACGTCGTCGCCGGCCTCGAGCACGACGGTGTGCAGACCGGCGGCGCAGGTAACTCGCGCCGCGGCGAGACCCGCCAGGCCGGCACCGATCACCGCCACGTCCACGCTGCCGGGGAGCTGCTGCATCCGGTCAGCCTGTTCCACGCCGCCGGATTGGGCAAACTTCGGCGATGGGAGAAACCGTTCGTTACGAGTGCAGCGACCGCATCGCCGTCATCAGCTACAACCGGCCCGAGGCGCGCAACGCCATCAACGCCGAGCTGCGCGCCGACCTCAACGCCGCCTGGCGCCGCTTCCGCGACGACGACGAGGCCTGGGTGGGCATCGTCACCGGCGAGGGTCAGGCGTTCTGCGCCGGAGCTGACCTCAAGGACCCGGGCGGGGCGGCGGGCATGGGCGACCGCACGTTCTGGGAGCTGGCCTCGGGCGAGTCGCTCGAGGGCGGCATGGAGGTGTGGAAGCCGGTGATCGCGGCGGTGAACGGACCGGCCATCGGCTTCGGGCTGACCATGCTGGCCGCCTGCGACTTCGTCATCGCGTCGGACCGGGCCAGCTTCTCGTTCCCCGAGGTGCAGCTGGGCGTGCCCACCGTGCAGGGGGCGGTCCGCATGCCCCGCATGGTCGGCTGGCAGTACGCCATGGAACTGCTGCTCATCGGGGACCGGGTGGACGCCGCACGGGCCAAGGAGATGGGTCTGGTGTGGAAGGTCGTCCCCCACGACGAGCTCATGGCCGAGGCCCGCACGCTGGCCAACCGGCTGCTGCAGGCCGCACCGCTGGCCGTGCGGGCCACCAAGGAGATCGCGCGCCGGGGGATGGACCTGCCGCTGTTCGACGCCGTCCGCTTCGGTGAGACCATGCGCCGGGTGGCCGCCCAGACCGAGGACGCCAAGTCCTTCAAGCCGTCGACGGCCAAGGGCGAGCGCCCGGCCTGGCAGGGTCGCTGACGGCCGCCGGAACACCGCCCGGGTCGCGGCCACGCCGCGGCCCGGCGCGCGCCGGGCGCTAGCTGGCCAGGGGCACGGGGTCGCTGTCGCGCTGCTGACGGGCCGACGTGTGCAGCGTCAGCAGGCCCATGGCGGCGAACAGCCGGGCGAAGCGACCGCCGATGTCCCACACCGTCGAACCGAAGAACGGCGAGCGCGGGTACTCGTGGTGCTCGTTGTGCATGCCCTCGCCGGCGGTCAGCATGGCCAGCCAGCGCTGGTTGGTGGCCTTGTTCTCGTGGGGCCGCTTGCCGAACCAGTGACCGAGACCGTTCACACACCCGCCGAGCAGGATGTAGAGCACGGTGTGGGTGACGGCGATGACCGCTGCGGTCAGCGGGCCGAACAGCACCACCAGGGCGACGATGCTCAAGCCGACGCCGAGGAGGCCCTTGGAGAACAGCAGCTTCTCGATGCGGTCGGGCTCGAGGTCGCGGGCGTAGGTCTGGATGGTGTCGGCCCGCTTCGCCTCGCGCCGGTAGTAGACGACGTTGCCGAAGGTCACCTTCCACACGCCCTTCTGGATGGGCGAGTGGGGATCCTGCGCCTCGTCGGAGAACACGTGGTGCTTGCGGTGCACGGCCACCCACTCGCGCCGCTCGATGCCCATCGACAGCCACAGCACGGTCCGCATCACCAGCTCCAGCGGCTTGCCGATCGTCATGGCTTTGTGCGACAGCGCACGGTGCAGGTACAGGGTGGTGACGAGGTTGGCGACTTGGGTGATCGCGAAGGCGATCAGCAGGGCTACGACCAGGGGCACACTGAACACGGAGACCCACCCTAGCTGCGATGTTGCGCCAGGCCCCCAGAACGGCGGCCACCGTCACCCAGGATGCGACGAAACGCGCGACACGTCCGGGGCCGAGCCCCGCCTCTCCCCGCTCGTTGCGGGGTGGTGCCCCGACTCAGCCGGGTCGGGGCGACCGCAGGCGCAGGGCGGCGTCGTACGCCACGCGGCGGGCGACGCCGGTGCGGGCCGCCACGGTGGCGGCCGCTTCCTTGACCGAGGCGCCGGCGGCGAGCAGCTCGGTCAGTGCGGCGTCGACCTCGGTGTCCGACGGGGCGGCGAGCGCCGGGGCGCCGGCCACCACCACCACGTGCTCGCCGCGGGGTTCGGCGGCGGCCGCCCGCGCCGCCGCCTCGCCCAGCGTCCCGCGCCACCACTGCTCGTGCAGCTTGGTCAGCTCCCGGGCGACGGCCACCCGCCGGTCGGCACCGAACGCGGCGCTCAGATCGGCGAGCGCCGCCGCCAACCGGTGGGGCGCCTCGAAGAACACCATCGTGCGGCGCTCGTCGCGCAGCTCCTGCAGCAGGGCGGCCCGCGCCGACGCCCGCCGGGGCAGGAAGCCCTCGAAGCAGAACCGTGCGGTGGGCAGGCCGCTGCCCACCAGCGCGGTCAACCCGGCCGACGGTCCCGGCACCACCTCCACCCGGTGACCGGCGGCGACGGCGGCGGCCACCAGGCGCTCCCCGGGGTCGGCCACCGCCGGGAGGCCCGCATCGCTGACCAGGGCCACGGTGGCGCCGGCCGCGAGCCGCTCCAGCACGCGACCCGATTCCGCCGCCTCGGTGTGGTCGTCGAGGCGCAGCAGGGGCCGACGCTCGACCCCCACCAGCGCCAGCAACCGGCCGGTGCGCCGGGTGTCCTCGCAGGCGATCAGATCGGCGTCGACCAGCGCCTGGCGGGCCCTCGGCGAGAGGTCGCCGAGGTTGCCGATGGGGGTGGCCACCAGCACGAGCCGCCCACCGCCCCCCGACTCGGGGGTCGGATCCGGCGGGTCGCCGCTCACGTGAGGACGGGACGTTCGCCGCGGAGCCCGCTCGGCCGGCTCCGACCGCTCGTGCGGCGGTTCGGGAGCGGCGCGCCCTGCGGCGCGCTCGCCGTCGCTGCGGCGCAGCCGGGCACGGGCCGCGGCGGCGATGCGGGCCGGGCCCCCGGCGGCGCCGTTCGACCCGCCGGGCGGGGCGTGCTCGCCGTGCACCGCCAGCTCGTCTCCGGGGCGCAGGCCCCATCGCTCGAAGGAGCCGTGCTCGGCCTCGATGATCACGCAGGCGCGGCGCACCGGGGCGGCGATCCGCCACGGCCGCATCGTGCGGGTGCGCAGCACCCGCAGGTCACCGTCGCAGAACGCCACGTCGATGGCGAAGCGCATGCCGACCGTGTGCACCGATCGGGCGGGGCGCAGCAGCAGCGCGCCGTCGATGCCGCGTCGCCCGAGCAACCCGAACAGCCGGGTGCGGAACGTGTCCGCGACCTCGACGGAGGCGAGCACCTTGGTGTCACGGACCAGCCAGGCCATCGGCATGGCAGCGTACTGCAGGCATCGGCGCCACCCCGAGGGCGACCGGTGCGGCCTACCGTTGGGGGATGCAGGCAACCGAAGCGCTCGAGCGGGTCGTGTACCTCTTGGACCGAGCCCTGGCACCGGGTGCCAAGGTCAAGGCGTTCGCCCGCGCCGCCGAGGTCGTCGCCACCCTGCCGCCGGGTGAGCTCGAAGCGCGGGTGGCGGCGAGGACGCTCACCGAGCTCGCCGGGATCGGCCCCTCCACCGGCGGGGTGATCGCCGATGCGGTGGCCGGCCGGCCGAGCGCCTACCTGGCCAAGCTCGAGGCGGACACGGCCATCCCGCTCGGCCCCGGCGAAGCCCTGCGGGGCCGCATCCGGGGCGACTGCCACAGCCACTCCACCTGGTCCGACGGCGGGGCGTCGATGGAGGCGATGGGCCGGGCGGCGCGGGCGCTCGGTCACGCCTACCTGGCGGTCACCGACCACTCGCCCCGCATGGCCGTCGCCCGCGGGCTGACCAGCGAGCGCCTGGCCGCCCAGCGCGAGGAGCTGGACCGCGCCAACGACGTGTTCGCCGCGGAGGCGGCCGCCGGTGCGCCGCCGTTCCGGTTGCTGCAGGGCCTCGAGGTCGACATCAACGAGGACGGCAGCCTCGACATGGACGACGCCACCCTGGCCCGCCTCGATCTGGTGGTGGCCAGCCCCCATGTGAAGCTGAAGATGGACCGCAAGGCCATGACCCGCCGGCTGGTGCTGGCCGCGGTCAACCCCCACGTCGATGTGCTCGGCCACTGCACCGGGCGCAAGGTGCCGCCCTACGGCAAGCGCCCGGGCGCCGACTTCGACGCCGACCTGGTGTTCGCGGCCTGCGCCCAGCACCGCACGGCGGTGGAGATCAACGCCCGGCCCGAGCGCCAGGACCCGCCCGAGGAGCTGCTGGCCCTGGCCCTCGAGTGGGGCTGCCTGCTCAGCATCGACACCGACGCCCACGCCCCCGGGCAGCTCGAGTGGATGAACTACGGCTGCGACAAGGCCGCGCTGGCCGGCGCCGACGCCGACGCGGTGATCAACACGTGGGACGCCGAGCGGTTGGTCGCCTGGGGTGCGCCGCAGTAGCGTGGAGCCCCTATGTCGAAGCGCACCAGCAAGCGGAAGACCAACGCCCGCCGCAAGAAGGCCAACCACGGCGTCAAGCCGAACGCCGGCCGCTGAGGCGTCCCGCCCGGCCCGGCCGGGTGGCGCCCACCACGACCGCCGACGTTTCGGTCGGTGATCCTCAGGGGAAGGTGGCAGTCATGCTTTGGACCATCTTCGTCATCCTCGGGATCATCGCCTTCGCACTGATCATCCTCGGTCGCCGCCGCGTCTGACCTACCGGTCGGTACGCGGCTGCTTCGCGTTCGATGGCCGGCTCCGGTTCACGCCGAGCCGGCCATCAGCATGCCGATGCGGTTCCGGTCGGCCTCCTCGATGGGCAGCATGGCCACGATCCGGCCCTCGCTCATCACCGCCACCCGGTCGGACAGGCCGAGCACCTCGTCGAGCTCGGCGGACACCACCAGCACGGCGGCTCCCCGATCTCGCTCGGCCACGAGCTGGTTGTGGATGAACTCGATCGAGCCCACGTCCACCCCCCGGGTGGGTTGGGCGGCCACCACCACCTTGGCGTCGTAGCTCAGCTCGCGGGCCACGATGACCTTCTGCTTGTTGCCACCCGACAGCGAGTTGGTCGGCGTGTGGATCGACGGGGTGCGCACGTCGAAGCGTTGCACCAGCCGTTCGGCCTGCTGGTCGATGGCGGTGAAGTCGCGCAGCCCCCGGTGGGCGAACGGTTCCTCGTCGAACCGGTTGAGCACCAGGTCGTCGGCGATCGAGTAGGACCCGACCAGCCCGTGCTTCTCGCGGTCCTCGGGGATGTGGGCCACGCCCAGCCCGTTGACCGCCTTGGCGTGCATCGAGGTGGTGTCCACCCCGTCGATCTGCACCATACCGCCCCGTATGGGCCGCATGCCGCAGATGGCCTCGACCAGCTCGCGCTGGCCGTTGCCCTGCACGCCGGCCACCCCCACGATCTCCCCGGCGCGCACCTCGAGGTCCACGCCGCGCACCGCCCGCTGGTGGCGGTCGTCGTCGACCTGCAGGCCCTGGATGCGCAGGCGCACGTCGCCGGGTCGGGCCGGCTGCTTGTCCACCCGCAGCACCACCGTGCGGCCCACCATCATCGAGGCCAGCCCGGCCTCGTCGGTCTGCGAGGGCACCGCCGAGCCCACCACCCGGCCGCCGCGCAGCACCTCGACGCGGTCGGCCACCGCCATCACCTCGCGCAGCTTGTGGGTGATGAAGATGATGCCCACGCCGCGGGCGGCGAGCTCGCGCATGATGGCGAGCAGCTCGTCGGTCTCCTGCGGGGTCAGCACTGCGGTGGGCTCGTCGAGGATGAGGATCTCCGCCCTGCGGAACAGCGCCTTGATGATCTCCACCCGCTGCTGCGTACCGACCGGTAGGTCCTCGACGGTGGCCTCGGGGTCCACGGCGAGGCCGTAGCGCTCGGAGAGCTTGCGCACCTCGGCGGCGGCTCGGCGCTGATCGATGAAGCTGCCCTTGCGGGGTTCGGCCCCGAGCACCACGTTCTCGGCCACGGTCATCACCGGCACCAACTGGAAGTGCTGGTGCACCATGCCGATGCCGCGGCTGATGGCGTCCTTGGGCGAGCGCAGCGCCACCGGCTCGCCCTTGATGCGGATCTCGCCCTCGTCGGGCTTGTACAACCCGAAGAGCATCTTCACCAACGTGGACTTGCCCGCCCCGTTCTCGCCGAGCAGGGCCAGGATCTCACCGCGGTGCAGCTGCAGGGACACATCCGCGTTGGCCACCACCCCGGGGAACCGCTTGGTGATGGCCCTCGCCTCGAGCAGCAGGTCGGGCGCCTCGACGGCATCGGTCACCACCGGTCACTCCTTCGTGTACGGCTGGCCGGCGGCCGCCGGCGCCCGCACCCGGCCGGCGAACACGGCCAGCACGATGATGGTCAGCACGTAGGGCAGCATGCCGATGAACTGCGGGGGCACGTCGATCACCCGCTCGAAGTTGAGCTGGTTGACCAGGCCGTTGAGCAGTCCGAAGAACAACGCCGCCGCCCACGCCAGCGTCGGGCGCCAGCGGCCCATGATCATGATGGCCAGGGCCAGGAAGCCACGGCCGGACGTCATGCCCCGTTCGAACGTGCCGGTGGCCTCCACCGACAGCAGGGCACCGGCGAGGCCGGCCAGGCCGCCGGCGATGGTCACGTTCAGGTAGCGGTAGCGCGACACGTCGACACCGACCGTGTCGGCCGCGCTGGGGTGCTCGCCCACCGCCCGGGTGCGCAGCCCCCACGGCGTGCGGAACAGCAGCACGTGCAACACGATGATGATCACGAACGTGAGATAGGTGAGCAGCCCGTTCTGGAACAGCACCCGGCCGAGCAGGGGGATGTCGCTGAGCAACGGGATGTCCCATTCGGGGACCGAGCCCTTCATGGTGCGGCCCTGGCGGTAGAAGAACGACGTGATGCCGGCGGCGAGGATGTTGATCACCGTGCCGGCGATGATCTGGTTGATGCGCCAGGTGACCGCGGTCAGCGCCAGGAACGCACCGAGCACGCCACCGGCCAGCACGGCGGCGGCCACCCCGAACGTGATGCCGGCGAAGGTGGCCCCGAAGAAGGCGACGAACGCACCGAGCAGCATCTGGCCCTCGATGCCGATGTTGATCACGCCGGTGCGCTCGCAGAGGATCCCGCACATGGCGGCCAGGGCCAACGGGGTGGAGTAGCGCACCATGAAGCCCAGCACCGCGGTGGCCTTGAAGTCCCAGATGCCGTAGGCGACGTACGCAGCGGCCAAGGCCACCACGATGAACACGATCGTGCCCCGGGCGTCGCCCGAGAGGCGGCCGAAGCCCTTCACGAACCCCACCCGGTGTTGAGGCTGACGCCCTCCACCCGGAGGCGTTGCGCAGGCGCAACAGCCAGCGGATGATCATCGGCGCCGCCACCAGCAGCAGGGCCACCGCCAGGATCACGTCGACGATCTCGGGGGCGAGCTGCGCGATCGACTGCATCTGGGTGGACGAGGCCCGCAGCGCCCCGATCAGCAGGGCGGCGGGGATGGCCGCCCGGGGCGACACCTTGGCCAGCAGGGCGATGGTGATGCCGTCGAAGCCCAGACCCCGGTTGAAGCCGGGCTCGAAGCGGCCGACCACGCCTTGGGTCTCGATCGCCCCGCCCAGGCCGGCCAGTGCGCCCGACAACGTCATCGCCGCCACGGTGATGCCCTTCACCGACATGCCGGCGTAGTGGGCCGCACCCCGGTTGGCGCCGACGGTGCCCAGCTCGAAGCCCCACGTCGTGCGGTTGAGCAGGAACCACACCGCGAACGCCATCAGCACCGCCAGGAAGAAGCCGACCGGCAGGTCCGCCACCCGCCCGATGCGGGCCGAGTCCTCGATGGGCGGGGTCTTGGAGATGGCCTGGTTCGGTTGGATCCACGGGCCGCCGGCCAACCAGTCGGTCAGGTTGATCAAGATGGTGTTCATCATGATCGTGGCGATGACCTCGTGCACCCCCCGGTAGGCCTTCAGCACACCGACCACGAACCCGGGGATGGCGCCGAAGGCGATGCCGAACAGCAGGGCGAGCGGCAGGTGGACCACCGTGGGCAGGCCGGTGAGCCGGTACCCCACCCAGGCCGACATGATGGAGCCCAGCAGCAACTGGCCCTGGGCGCCGATGTTGAACAGGCCCGCCTTCATGCCGACGATCACGGCCAGGCCGGTGAGGATCAACGGCGTCGCCTTCTCGAGCATGGCGCCGATCGCCGCCCGGTCGGCCAGCGCACCACGCCACACGGCCTCGGCCGCCTTGGCCGGGCTCTTGCCGTCGGCCAGCACCACCACGGCCCCGATGAGGAAGGCGACCACGACCGCCAGCAGCGGCAGCAGCGCGGATTGCACACGTTGTCGGTTCATGGGTGCGCCGAACACTAGATGCTGACCGGTACGGGCGACGGATCAACGGGACCGGCGAAAAGCGGGACGGACGGCCCCTTCTGCAGGGGCCGTCCGTCCTCTCGGGCCGTTCGCGGCGAACGGGGTGGTGACCGGCGGGGCCGGCCCCGATCAGTTGACGCCGGTGGGCAGCTTGCCGGAATCCACGTCGGCGATGATCTGCTCGATCTCGGTCTTCACGTCGGCGGGGATCTTCGAGTCGAAGTCGTGGAAGGGGGCCAGGCCCACCTTGCCGAAGTAGTTGCCGCCCTCGATGGAGCCGTCCTTGACCTGGCCCGCGAGCTCGACGACGCCGTCGTCGATCAGCTTCATGGCGCTGGTCACCAGGCATGGATGGGCCTCGGGCACCGTCTCCCACTGGTCGGTGTCCACGCCGACGCAGTAGGCGCCCTCCTGCTTGGCGATCTCGATGAGGGCGCCGTTGCCGGTCTTGCCGCCGGCGCCGAAGATCACGTCGGCGTTGTTGTCGAGGGTCTGCTTGGCGGTCTGCGCACCCCAGGTCGGGTCGGCGAAGGCCACGTCGAGGCCGCCCGGGTGGTAGGTGGTGATCACCTCGACGTCGGGGTTGGTGTGCTTGGCGCCGGCCTCCCAGCCCTTGCCGAAGGCGACCACCGGCGGCACCAGGTCGGTGCCGAGCACCGCGCCGACCACGTTGGTCTCGGTCAGCAGACCGGCGAGCGCACCGGCCATGAAGCCGGCCTTGTCCTCGTTGAACACGAGCCCGGTGACGTTGGGCAGCACCTCGGCCTGGAAGGCGTCGACCCCGATGAAGTGGGTCTCGGGGTTGGCGGCGGCGGCGATGGCGGTGGCCTCGCCGAGGGCGAAGCCGACGGTGATGACCACGTCGGCGTCCTTGTCGATGAAGGACTGGATGTTGGTGGCGTAGTCCTTCGAGTCCACCGTCTCGATGTAGTCGGCGAAACCGCCGAGCGAGCCGGCCGCCTCCTGAGCGCCCTCCCAGGCGGACTGGTTGAAGGACTTGTCGTCCACCTTGCCCACGTCGGTGACCAGGCCGATGCAGAACACCTCTTCGCTGGCGCAGTCGCCCTGGAAGCCGCGCTCGACCGCAGCGGCGGTGGTCTCGCTGGAACCGCCCTCGGCGGTGGTGGTCTCCGACGATCCGGAGGCATCGTCGGCGTCATCGCCACCGCAGGCGGCGGCGAACATCGACAATGCGAGCAGTCCGGCGAGCGCGCCAGACGCCCCAGTCCTTGTCCTCATGCAGTCCTCACTCGTGTTACGGCGGTTGCCGGTCCGTGAGCTTAGCGACGCCATCTGCCACGGTATGGTCACCCCTCGCCCGCTTCCCCTGGAGTTGCATCGTGCTCGCCATCATCACCGGATCAGGGTTCTACGAGGTGCCCGGGCTGCTCGACGGTCAGGAGGAGGCGGTGGTCACGCCCTACGGCACGGCCACCGTGACCCTCGGCACGTGGCAGGGACGGGAGGTGGCCTTCCTGCCGCGCCACGGCAGCGGCCACTCGGTCCCGCCGCACCGCATCAACTACCGGGCGAACATCTGGGCGCTGCGCGAGGTGGGCGCCAGTGCGGTGCTGGCCACCGCGGTGAGCGGCGGCATCGCCCGCGACCTCCAGCCCGGCGACCTGGTGCTCATCGACCAGTTCATCGAGCTGACCAAGGATCGGCCCGACACGTTCTTCGACGGCGAGGACGGCGTCGTGCGCCACACCGACATGACCGAGCCGTACCACCGTGGCCTGCGCACCCTGCTGGCCGAGGCCGCCACCGACCTCGACATCGTCGTGCGCCCCACCGGCACCTACGTGTGCATGAACGGTCCCCGCTTCGAGACGCCGGCCGAGATCGCGCTGCTCGGCCGGCTCGGCGCCGAGCTGGTGGGCATGACCGGCTACCCCGAGGTGGCGCTCGCCGCCGAGGTCAACCTGCCGTACGCGTCGATCGGGGTCATCTCCAACCCCGCCGCCGGGCTCGGTGAGCCGATCACCATCGACGAGATCGTCGCCGTGCTCGAAGCGGTGCGGCCCGCCCTGTGGGCGCTCATCGGGGAGGTGGCCCGGCGATGGGCGTCGACGAGCTGACACTGCGCAGCGCGCTGCTCGACACCTGCCGCCGCTTCGGGCCGCAGGGGCTCAGCCAGGGCACCTCCGGCAACGCCTCGGTCCGTTGTGGCGACGGCATGCTCATCACGCCGTCGGCCATGTCCTACGAGACGATGACACCGGCGGACGTCGTGTGGCTGGGCTTCGACGGCACCCGTCGGGGCGAGCACCCGCCCAGCTCCGAGTGGCGCTTCCACCGGGCGATCTTCGAGCGACGGCCCGACGCCGGCGCCATCGTGCACGTCCACTCCCCCGCCGCCACCGCCCTGGCCTGCCTGCGGCTCGACATCCCGGCGTTCCACTACATGGTGGCGGTGGCCGGCGGCGACTCGATCCGCTGCGCCCCGTACGTGTTGTTCGGCACCGAACGGTTGGCCGAGGCGGTGGTCGCCGCCCTCACCGACCGCAGCGCCGCGCTGCTGGCCAACCACGGCCAGGTCGCCTTGGGCGCCGACCTCGATGCCGCCCTGAAGCTGGCCATCGAGGTGGAGACGCTGGCCGACCAGTACCTGCGGGCCCGCACGGTCGGCCAGCCCCACCTGCTCAGCCCGGCCGAGATGGCCGAGGTGCTCGACCGGTTCGTGCACTACCGCACCGGCACGCTGTCCTGACCGTCGTCCCCGACCGCCCCGGAGGAACCCCCATGCTCAGCATCGATCTCGACGGCCGGCGGGCGCTGGTGACCGGCGCGTCCGGTGGGATCGGCGCCGGCATCGTCGCCGTGTTGCGCGAGGCGGGCGCCGAGGTGGTGGCCCACTACCGCAGCGACGCGGCCGGGGCCGCCGACGCCGCCGGCGACGCTGCGCTGACGGTGCACGCCGAGCTCGACGCCCCCGGGGCCGCGGCCGCGCTGCTCGACGCCGCCGGCCCCTTCGACATCATCGTGCACAACGCCGCCGACCAGCAGCTCGCCCCGCTGGCCGGCAGCGACACCGCGGTGTGGGAGCGGGTGCTCGGGGCCAACGTGACCGCGGCAGCCGAGCTCACCCGCCACGCCGCCCGGCGCTGGATCGACGGCGGCCGGCCCCGGCGGTGGTGGCCATCTCGTCGATCGAGGGCCTGCAACCGGCCCCCGAGCACGGCGTCTACGCAGCGTCGAAGGCGGCGCTGGCCATGTGGGTGCGCGCCGCGGCCGGGGAGTACGGCCGTCACGGCATCCGGGTCAACGCGGTGTCCCCCGGGCTGGTGGGCCGGCCCGGCCTCGGCGACGCCTGGCCGGAGGGGGTGGCCCGCTGGCACGCCGCGGCCCCGCTGGCCCGGCTCGGCACCCCGGCCGACATCGGCCGGGCGGTGGCCTTCCTGGCGTCAGACCTGGCGGCGTGGATCACGGGCGCCAACCTCGTGGTCGACGGCGGGGTGCTCTGCCGGCCCACCTGGTGACCGGGCGGCCGGTGACCGGTGGTGCGGTGACCGGTCGAGCGGTGACCCGCCGCCGGCGCTGACGGGCACCGGTCCCCGCAGATCGAGCACCGGCGCGCCCGTGCCGGCACGGCGCGCCGCCCACCAGCGCTCGACCCGCCGCACCAGCACGACGGTGCCCGCCGCGTAGAGGTAGCCCAGCAGCACGTCGAACACGTAGTGCTCGCCGCTGACCACCAGCGCGAAGCCCATCAACGCCGGGTAGGCGAACAGCAACGGCCACCACCACCAGCGCAGCTTGTAGGCGAACCAGATGGCGGTGAGCGTGGCCCACCCGGCGTGCAGCGATGGCAGCGCCGCCACCGCGTTGCCGAAGCGGGCGCCGTAGTGCACCAGCGCCCCGGCGGTCTCCAGCCCGAACGCCTCCATGCCGCGCAGCCCGACCCGCTCCACCGGCCCGATCAGCCCGTTGCGCGACGCCAGCCACGGTGGGGCCGCCGGCACCAGCACGTAGGTGGCCAGGCCGAAGGCGGTGAGGGTCAGCAGCAGGTTCCGGTAGCGGCGGAAGTCGGCGCGGCGGACGGCCCACAGCACGCCCATCACCGCGAAGGGCACGACGAAGTGCGACAGGTAGGCGAACGCCACCGGCACCTCCCACCAGCGCACCGGGCCGGTGTAGGGCCCGAGGTGCTCCTGGGCCACGACGGTGGGGATGTGACCGAAGGCGAGCGCCTTCTCGATGCGCACGATCGAACCGATCTGCACCGGCATGCCGAGCGTGTCGGCCACGCCCCGGGAGAGGTCGTAGGCGGCGAGCACCAGACCGATGGGCAGCCAGTCACGCACGATCGGCCACGGCCCGCCGTTGCGCCGGCCGGTGGTGGCCAGCAGCAGCCCCCCGGCCACCCAACCCAGGATCTGCAGCCGCTCGAGCGGCACGCCGTTGCGCCGCCACCAGGCGAGGACGAACGCCACGTACGCCGTCACCACCACCAGCTGCACGATGCGCAACCACCGGCGCACACCGGGGCGGCGCAGCACCGCGAGCGGCGACGGGGAGGGGCGGGCGGAGGCGTCCATGGGTGGCATCAGGATGGGCGACGGCAGGGCTTCGCAGCGAGCCGGACGACGGCGGGGCCGGGCGGCCGCGGCGACCCGGTCGAGGCTATGCGACGACCGGGCGGGATCGCTGTCGGCTGCAGGCCCCCGTGCCAACATGACCCGGTGCCCGACGCACCCGACGCGACCGACGCCCTCCCCCGGCCCGACGCCCCGTTGGACTGGGCGCTGCTCCGCCGGCGCGCCGTCGAGGTGGCCGCCCGAGCGTACGCACCGTACTCACGGTTCCCCGTCGGTGCCGCCGCCCTCACCACCGACGGGCGGTTGGTGGTGGGCTGCAACGTGGAGAACGCGTCCTACGGGCTGACCCTGTGCGCCGAGTGCGGGCTGGTGTCGGCGCTGGCGGCGGGGGGCGGGGGCCGGCTGGCGGCGCTGGCCTGCCGGCACGGCGACGGCCGGCTGCTGTTGCCCTGCGGCCGGTGCCGACAGCTGCTGCACGAGTTCGGCGGTGCCGCCCTGCTGATCGATGCCCCGGGCGGGCCGCGCCCGCTGGGCGAGCTGCTGGTCGACGCATTCGGCCCCGAGCAACTGGAGCGCCCGTGACCATCGATCCCCCTGCACCGCTCGGACCCACCGGAGCGGCGTTCGACGCGGTCGACGTGATCCGAACCAAGCGCGACGGTGGCCGGCTCTCGGCCGAGCAGATCCGCTGGTTCCTCGACGCCTACACCGCGGGCCGCATCGCCGACGAGCAGGCCTCGGCCATGACCATGGCCATCTTCTGGCGCGGCCTCGCCCCCGATGAGCTGGCCACCTGGACCGCGGCCATGATCGACTCCGGTGAGCGCCTCGACCTGCGGGCCGTGGGGCGACCCACCGTCGACAAGCACTCGACCGGCGGGGTGGGCGACAAGGTGTCGCTCGTGCTGTGCCCCCTGGTGGCGGCGTGCGGGGCGGCGGTGCCCCAGCTGTCGGGGCGGGGTCTGGGCCACACCGGCGGCACGCTCGACAAGATGGAGGCCATCGCCGGCTGGCGGGCGCAGCTCACCAACGACCAGATCGTCGACCAGCTGCGCGACATCGGGGCGGTGATCTGCGCCGCCGGTGCCGGCTTGGCCCCGGCCGATCGCAAGCTCTACGCCCTGCGCGACGTCACCGCCACCGTCGAATCGATCCCGCTGATCGCCAGCTCGATCATGTCGAAGAAGATCGCCGAGGGCACCGACGCCCTGGTGCTCGACGTGAAGTACGGCGCCGGTGCGTTCCTGCCCGACCCGGAGCGGGGCCGCGAGCTGGCCCGCACCATGGTGGCGCTGGGCGAGGCCCACGGGGTGCGCACGGCGGCGTTGCTCACCGCCATGGAGAGCCCGCTGGGCCTGGCCGCCGGCAACGCCGTCGAGGTGGCCGAGGCCGTCGAGTGCCTGGCCGGGGGCGGGCCGGACGACCTGCGGGCGGTCACGCTCGAGCTGGCCCGCACCATGCTGCGGCTGGCCGGTCTCGACGGCGGCGCGGACCCCGCCGACGTGCTCGACGGTGGCGCGGCGATGGACCGCTGGCGGGCGATGGTGGCCGCCCAGGGCGGCGATCCGGCGGCACCGCTGCCCGTGGCCGTCGAACGTGAGGTGCTCACGGCCCCCACCGGCGGGTACCTGCGCCGCCTCGACGCCCGGGCGGTGGGGGTGGCGGCCTGGCGCTTGGGGGCCGGGCGGGCCCGCAAGGAGGACCCGGTCTCACCCATCGCCGGCGTGTTGTGCCGGGCGAAGCCGGGCGATCGGGTGGTGGCCGGTCAGCCCCTGCTCGAGCTCCACATCGATGACCCGGCCCGGGTGCCGGCGGCACTCGACGCCCTGCGCGACGCCTTCGAGATCAGCGCGAGCCAACCCACCCCCGACGAGCTGCCGCCCCTGGTCCTCGACCGGATCGACGGCTGAGCGAAGCGAAGCCGGGCGGCCGAGCGAGCTCGCGAGCCGGACGCCGATGGGGTCTGGGGGCGCAGCCCCAGCAACAAACACGGCTGAGCGCCAGCGAAGCCGACGGGGCGAACGCCTGCTCAGCGCACGACGGCGTTGCCGGCGGCCGCCCAGGCGAGGATGCCGCCGTCGAGCTCGTAGACGGTCTCGAAGCCCAACCCGGCCATCACCGCCACCGCGCCGGCGGAACGGTTGCCGCTGCGGCAGTACACGAAGTACGGCACCGAACGATCGAGCTCGGCCACCTGCTCGGCGAAGCCGGGGGCGTTGTAGTCGATGAGGGTGGCGCCGTCGAGGTGGCCCTCGGCGAACTCCTCCGGCGTGCGCACGTCGATGAGGGCGATGCCCTCGGTGCCCGACAGGACCATCGGGGCGTCGGCCGCACGCACCAACCGGTGCTGCATCGTGCCGGCCCCACCGGGTCCGCCGGCCTGGGTGCCGGCAGCGGCCGCGCCCGCGGCGATGGTTGCGGTGGCGGCGCCGGGGTCGCCGTCGGACCCGCCGCAGGCGGCGAGCAGCGCCGTGCCGGTGAGGGCGACGGCCAGCAGGCGGGAACGGTGGATCACGGTGAGCCTCTCAACAGGTGGTGCGGGCGGGGGCCGGCGTGCGCCGACCGGACCGGTCGGGGTCGCGCAGGTCGATCACCGGGCCGGCGTCGGGGTGGGTCCCCTCATGTTGGTACCGCTCGACGTGCACGTGGGTGTCGGGTGCGCCCAACGCCCGCGCCGCCGCCGCACAGGCATCGACGAACGGCCACGGGCCGGCGATGTGCACCGTGTGGTCCGACAGGTCGTCGAACAGCTCGCCGAGCACCACCGGGATGCGGCCCGACAGCTCGTCGGGCACGGCGCGCTGGGTGAACGTGGGGAAGAACCGGAACGACGGGTACCGGCGCTCCCAGTAGGCGAGCGTGCCCTCGCAGAACACCTCGTCCCTGGCCCGCACCGAGAACAGCACGGTCATCGGGTGGGTGGCACCGCCGGCGAGGGCCTCCTCCACCAGGGCGAGCACCGGGGCCAGCCCGGCCCCGGCCGCCAGGTAGAGCGTGGGGCGGCCCGCGTCGGGATCGGCCACGAACCCACCGAAGGGACCGGCCACCGCCAGCTCCTGGCCCGGCCAGGCCGACTCGTGCAGCCAGGTGCTGACCCGCCCGCCCGGCACCCTGGTCACGAGCAGGGTGAGCTCGCCGTCGGGCCGCGGGGCGTTGGCCACCGAGTAGGCCCGCAGCTCGGGATCGCCCGGCGCTCCGACCAGCACGTACTGCCCCGGCCGGAACGCCATCGGGGCACCGAGGGGCCGGACGCGCAGCTCCGTGATCCTGATGGTGCGGGTGAGGCGTTCGGTGACCAGGTAGGCCGCCGCCGCCGGCACCGCGCCCGTGGTCGGGGTCGCTGACCGATCGGTTGCCATGGGACCACGGTAGGAACCCGGCCGTCGCGGGGGCAGGGTCCAAGGTCCCCGGCGGCCGCCCGACGGTAGGGTTCGCCGGTGACCTCCGCCCCGGCCGCCGCCGGCCCGCCTGCGATCGGCCGGCGAACGGTGCCCACGGTGTGGCTGGTGTTCCTCACCGCTGCGCTGATGGGCGGGAACTACGTGGCCATCAAGGAGGCGCTGGCGTACTCGACGCCCATTGCGCTCACCGCGCTGCGGGCCCTCCTCGGCGGCGTCGCCCTGGGCGCCTTCGCCCGGCTGCGCGGCGAGCGGTTCCCCCGCGACGCCGTCTCGTGGCGGGCCATCGTGATCGCGTCGACGTTCATCACCACCACGTCGTCGGTGCTGCTCGTGTCGGGCACCAAGCAGGTGCCCTCCGGCCTGGCCGCGCTGCTGTCGGCCACGATGCCGTTGTTCGCCGCGCTCGGGGCGCTGCTGCTCCTCGGCGAGCGTCCCGACCGCTCGGCCCGGGCCGGCCTGGCCGTGGGGGTGGTCGGTGCGGCGGTGCTCGCCTCCCCGGCCATCGCCGGCCGCACCAGCCTGGGCGGGGTCATGCTCTTGCTCGCCGCCACCGCCACCTGGGCGATCGGGGTGGTGCTGCAGAAGAAGCTGCACACCACGCCGGTGAGCCCGGTGATGTTCGTCGCCTGCCAGCTGGCGGTGTCGGCCGTGGTGGTCGGGGCGCTGGCCGCGGCGGTGGAGGGCGCCGACGGCATCGAACCCGGCCGCGGCCTGCTGCTGCCGTTGCTGTACTCGGCGATCCCCGCCATGGCGGTGCCGTTCTCGCTGGTGGCCACGGTGTTGCGCCGGGCCCCGGCCTACCAGGGCGCGGCGGTGGCCTACCTGATCCCGCTGTTCGGGCTGCTGGCCAGCTGGTTGGTGCGCGGCGAGCGCCTCGAGGCGGCGGAGCTGGTGGGTGGGCTGTTGGTCGTCGGCGGGGTGGTGCTGGTCAACCGGCCCCGGCCGGGCGCCGTTCAGGCGGCGGGGGCCTCGGGGGCCAGCGGGGAAAAGCCCGATCCGACGTCGCTGACCGGGTCGTCCTGAGCGACGGGCCTGCTCGGGGCGGCGGCGCTGTCCTGGCGGTCAACGCCGCCGAGCGGGCCGAGCTCGCTCGGCAGGGAGTCGGCCAGCGTCCGCCAGAAGCTGGCGGCGGCGTTGGCCACCGCCACCGCGTAGGTGCCGCCGGCGCCGGTCATCGTCTGCGCCAACTCGTCGGCCAGGCCCACCCACAGCTCGGCGTGGTCCTCGGCCACATGGCGAAGCTCGGCCGGCTGCAGCTCGTCGGCGAAGGCCATCTTGAGCAGGCCGACGTCGCGCAGCTCGACGCGGTCACGACCGGGCATGCGCAACCAGCGCAGCAGCTCGCGCCGACCTTCCTCGGTGATCGCGTAGGTGAGGCGGCGACGGCCGGTGCCCTCCTGGGCTTCGGTCAGCAGGCCGGCGCGGGCCAGGCGGGCGGCCTCGTCGTAGATCTGCGAGTGCGGGATCTCCCACAGCGGCCCGACCCGGCGGGCGAGGACCCGCTTGAGCTCGTAGGGCGAGCACGGACCGGCCTGGGCGATGGCACCGAGCAGTGCGTAGGACGTGGAGGTGAGGCGGGGCGCGGAAGCGCCCACCGCGCTCGTCTGGCTCACTCGCTGGCGCTCGCTCACAACTGAGACGGTACGAACGACCCCTACCATGACGGCATGGGACCGCTGACCCCCCACCAGCTGCGTCGGGCACCGAAAGTGGTGCTGCACGACCACCTCGACGGCGGGTTGCGTCCCGCCACCATCATCGAGCTCGCCGCGGAAATCGGCCATGACCTGCCCAGCACCGACGAAACGGAGCTGGCCAACTGGTTCCACACCGGCGCCACCCGGCGTTACCTGCCGCTCTACCTCGAGACCTTCGAGCACACCGTGGCGGTGATGCAGGAGCGGGATTCCCTCATCCGGGTGGCGCGCGAATGCGCGGAGGATCTCGCCGCCGACGGGGTGGTGTACGCCGAGGTCCGCTTCGCGCCCGAGCTGCACCTCACCGGCGGGTTGAGCCTCGACGAGGTGGTGGAGGCGGTCCAGGAGGGGTTCCGCCAGGGTCGGGCGGCCACCGGCGGGGCCATCACCATCGGCACCCTGATCACCGCCATGCGGCACATGGCCCGCAGTTCGGAGATCGCCGAGCTGGCGCTGCGCCACCGCGACGACGGCGTGGTCGGCTTCGACATCGCCGGCGCCGAGGCCGGCTACCCGCCGTCGCGCCACCTCGACGCCTTCGAGGCCATCAGGCGGGGCAACGGCCACATCACCATCCACGCCGGTGAGGCGTTCGGCCTGCCCTCGATCTGGGAGGCCATCCAGTTCTGCGGGGCCGAGCGGTTGGGTCACGGCGTGCGCATCGTCGACGACATCACCACCGACCCCGACGGCACCCACCACCTCGGCCGGCTGGCCAGCTTCGTGCGCGACCGGCGCATCCCGCTCGAGATGTGCCCGTCGTCCAACGTGCACACCGGTGCGGCGCCGTCGATCGCCGAGCACCCGATCGGCCTGCTGATGAAGCTGCGCTTCCGGGTCACGGTCAACACCGACAACCGCCTGATGTCGGACACCACGATGACCAACGAGCTCGCCGTGCTGGCCGAGGCGTTCGACCTCACCTGGGACGACGTCGAGTGGTTGACCATCAACGCCATGAAGAGCTCCTTCTGGCCCTTCGACGAGCGGCTGCGCATCATCAACACCCAGATCAAGCCCGGCTTCGCCCGGCTGCGGGCCGAGGAGGACGTCTTCTCCGTGCGCCCGTCGAACCAGCTGGTGGCGCCGCACGGCGGCTAGAACGTCGGGCCATGCCCGTCGTGCTGGAGGTCGCCCACCCACTCGTCGCCGAACGGCTCGCCCTGCTGCGGGCGGAGAGCACCGCCAACGCCGCGTTCCGCCAGGCCCTCGACCAGCTCTCCCAGCTGCTGGTGTACGAGGCCACCCGCACGGTGCACACCGAGGCGACCACGGTGCGGACCCCGCTGGCCGACGCGCCGGCCGTGCGCATCAGCCGGCCGCCGCTGCTGGTGCCGGTGCTGCGGGCCGGCCTGGGCATGCTGCGCAGCGCCCTGGAGCTGCTGCCCGCCGCCTCGGTGGGCTTCGTCGGGCTCAAGCGCGACGAGACCACGCTGCTGCCTGACTCCTATGTGACCGCCATCCCCGACGACCTCGGCGGCGGCGACGTGCTGGTGCTCGACCCGATGCTGGCCACCGGCGGCTCGCTGGTGCACACCCTCGACCTGCTGCGCGACGCCAACGCCGGGCGGCTCACGGTGGTGTGCGTGCTCGCCGCACCGGAGGGGCTGCGCCGCATGGACGACGCCGGCTACGGCGAGGTCACCGTGGTCACCGCCTCGGTCGACAGCCACCTCAACGAGGTCGGCTACATCGTGCCCGGCCTGGGCGACGCCGGGGACCGCCAGTTCGGCGTGTTCTGAGCCCGGGCCGGCTGCGCAGCGGGCGCGGCCGGCGGCGCCACTCGTCGCCGCTTCGGTCGGCCCTACGTGTCGGCCAGCAACCGTTCGATCGCGTCGCGCACGGCGGCCAGGTCGGTGGTGGCGGCGGCCTCGACCGCGGCGAACGACTCGCCCGCGGGGCGGCTCGCACCAGCTCGACGTACACCTTCAGCTTCGGTTCGGTGCCCGAGGGCCGGAACACGACGCGCAGATCACCGTCGAAGCTCCAGCACAGCGCATCGGTGCGATCGAGCCCGGCCCTGGCGTCGTGGTCCTCCACCTCCACCAGGCGGCGGCCGGCGAGCCCGGCCGGTGGTGCCGCCCGCAGCCGCGCCATCACCGCCGCGGCCTGCTCGGCCCCGCCGCCGCGGTCGTTGAAGCGGATCGAGAAGCCGGCGCCGGCGTGCAGGCCGAAGCGTCGGGCGAGCGCCTCGAGCCGATCGAGCACCGACGAGCCGGCGGCGCGGCACTCGGCCACCAGCTCGGCGAACACCAGCGCGGCGGCGATGCCGTCCTTGTCGCGCACGGCCGGGCCCACCGAGTACCCGAGCGCCTCCTCGTAGCCGAACACGAACGGCTGCTCCGGGTGGGCCAGCGCCGGGCGGACGATCCACTTGAACCCGGTGAGGGTCTCGGCGTAGTGCACGCCGTGGGCGGCGGCCATGCGGCCGAGCAGCCGGGAGGACACGATCGTGGTGACCACGAGCCTTTCGGCCCCGCCGGGGCGGCGGCGAAGCAGGTGGTCGGCCAGCAGCACGCCGATCTCGTTGCCGTTGAGCGCCCGCCACCCGCCCGAACCGTCATCGAGGGGGACGGCCACGCCCAGCCGGTCGGCGTCGGGGTCGTTGGCCAGCAGCACGTCGGCGCCGACCCGGCGGGCCAGGTCGAGGCCCAGGTCGAGCGCGCCGGGTTCCTCGGGGTTGGGGAAGGCGACCGTGGGGAAGTCCGGGTCGGGCCGCTCCTGGGCGTCGACGGTGTGCAACGGCGGGAAGCCGGCGGCGGCGAACGCACGGTGGGCGAGGGCGGCGCCGACCCCGTGCAACGGCGTGTAGGCGATGGTCGCCCGGCGGGTGCCGGGTCCGGGGGCGGTGGTGAGCTGCCCGACGACGACCTGCAGGTAGGCCTCGATCACCGACGCGTCGAGCCCGGCGATGGACGGGTGGTCGGGCGGTGCCACCGGCACCGGGTCATCGGCGGTGGCGGCCCGGTCGATGCGGGCGGCGATCTCGGCGTCGACGGGGGGCACGATCTGGGCGCCGTCGCCGAGGTACACCTTGTAGCCGTTGTCGGCCGGCGGGTTGTGGCTGGCGGTGACCATGACCCCGGCATCGGCGCCGAGGTGGCGGACGGCGAAGGCGAGCAGCGGCGTGGGCCCCGCCTCGGTGAACAGCACCGCTCGGCCCCCGGCGGCCGCCACCACGCCGGCGGTGTCGGCGGCGAAAGCGGCGGAACCGTGCCGGGCGTCGAAGCCGACGACCACGAGCGGCGCCGCGCAGCCGCGGTCCTGCAGGGTGCGCACCAGCCCGGCGGCGGCCTGGCGCACGACCAGCCGGTTCATCCGCAGCGGGCCCGCACCGAGCTCGGCCCGCAGCCCGGCGGTGCCGAAGCTCAACCGGCCGGCGAAGCGTCGGGCGAGCTCCGCGCCGTCGCCGGCGGCGACGAGCGCCTCGAGCTCGGCCCGGGTGACCGGATCGGGGTCCTGGGCCAGCCAGCGGCGCACGGTCCGCTCGAGGGCCTCGCCGGGCGTGCCGGTGGCGGGGAGCGACGTGGACATCGTCGGCCGATGCTACCGACGCGGCCGGCCACCCCGACGCGGTGACGGAGGTGCCGCCAGCGCGGTCACGGGCTCTCGCCCCGGCTGATCAGGACGTGTCAAACGAGGGGCGATCGGTCCGGATCCGTGTCATCGGCAGACCACCGTTCGCGGTGCTAGCCCCACGATCAGGCGGCACCGGGCCCGGGCGGTGGCGGCCGCGAAGCGCGCCGGGCCCTCCGCCGGCACGGAAAGCGGCTGCCCGCCAACAGCTGCGAGCTAACGGCGTGCTAGCTAGGTGCACCATGACCATCGTGGCGGACGCAACCGCGGCGACGGTCGGCGGGACGCGCCGGGCGGCACAGGTGGAACTTCGCACGTCGGGCGGTACGACAGGGTCGGCAACCACAGGGTTGCCGGCGGGCCTCGCCGATGCCGTCGTCGCTTGGATCACCAGTGAGCTCGGCCGGCTCCGAGGCCGGTCGGTGGAGGAGCTGATCGACGGCCTCGGCAGTGAGGAGGCCCGCTGGAACGACGCCGCCTCCCACAGCTCGGTCGAGGACCGCGATGCCGCCCGGGCGGGGGTGGCGCTGGTGATGAACGCGCTGTGGGATCTGTGGGCACAGACCAACGAGTGCCCGCTGTGGAAGCTGGTCGTGAATCTGTCACCGGAGCACCTGGTGCGATCGCTCGATCTGCGCTGGGTCGAGGACGTGTTGCCTGCGGTCGAGGCCCGCAACCTGCTCGAGACGAGGGTGCGGGGCCGTTCGGCCCGCGAGGCGGACCTCCGCCGGGAGGGCTACCCGGTGGTGCCGATGGTGCCGCTGGCCCATGCCGATGCCGGCCCGCGCATCGATGCGCTGCGCGGTGCCGGTTGGCCGGCGTTGCGGATCGGGCTGTCCGACGATGCGCTCGACGCCCGCCAGCGCGGCGTGCTCAGCCAGCTGACCTCGGGGCCGGGCAACCGGGTCCGGGTGGCGGTGAGCCCCGATCGCCCGTGGTCGCCGTTGACCATGCTCGAGCGGGCGACGGAGCTGGCCGAGCTCGGGGTGGAGACCCTGGTGGAACCGGGCGACCCCTCCGACGTGGTCGCGCTGGGCGCGTTGCGCAAGCACCTCGGTGCGCACAGCGGTGTGCGCTTGGAGCTCACCGCCGGCGACGGCCTGCACAGCCCGGTGCCGGTGAAGCAGCTGCTGGCCATGGGCGCGGTCGACGGGTGCCGGCTCAACCCGGCCCGGTTGGGGGTCAGTGCCTCGCTCACGCTGCTGCTGTTGGCGGCACGGTTGCGGGTGCCGGTGAGCTTCGCCGCCGGCGCCGGGCCGGCGGCGCTCAGCACCGCCGGCTTGACCACGGCGTTGCACCTGGCGGCGGTCGACGACATCGCCATCGGGGCCAGCCTCGACCGTCGCTGGATCGACCTGGGCGCCAGCCCCGACCTGCTGGCCGCCGTGCTCGGCGGCGCGCCGGGCCGGTGCCGACTGCCCAACCCGCCGACGGCCGGCTCGTGGTCCGACAGCCAGGGTGCCGATCGTCCGCTCTCGCGCACGCTGCGCTGAGCGGAGCGGTCAGGGGGCGGATCAGCGCGGGGCGGGGGGCTGATCCGCCCGCACGACGTTCGCCGATACGATCCCGTCGTGCTCGATCACGTCTTCACCGACGCCATCGCCGCGCTGCGTGAAGCGCTCGAGGCGGCGCTGCTCGAACCACTGTCGGTGGAGGAGCGGTTCCACGCCGATGTGCTGCTCGGCGACCTGTCCTGGCAGACGTCCTACAGCCTGCCGGGCGAGGGCAACCCGCCACGGGTGCAGGCGGACATCCTGCTGGAGTGGTCGACCTGGTCGCAGTCGAGCTACCGGAGCTGGCGCCTCGGGGAGTCCACGGGGGACCTCCCGCGCATCGCCGCCGAGATCGTGCTGCGCGTCCAGCGGTTGCGCCACCAGCCCGCGCCGGCGCGCATCCAGGCGATCCTGCCGGAGGAGAGCTCGCCGATGGGCAAGGTGCGCCTGGCCCGGTCCGGGCCCCGCATCGAGATCGCCTACGACGGCGACCTGACCGAGCCCGAGCACGCCATCGAGTTCAGCTACGAGGGGACCTACGAGTTCGACGAACCGACGCTCGCCGACCCGGCCATGCTGGACGAGCACTTCGCCTCCGTGGGCGGCTGGGTGACCTCCACGCTGGTCCGGTTGGGCGATCTCGAGCTCGAGTACCTCCCGCCCGACGAGGAGGACGAGCCGAACCCCTGACGTGGTGCTTGTTGCCCGGCTCCCTGTTCTTGTTGCCCGGCTCCCTGTCGGTCGCCGGGTGCCGGCGGCTCGCTAGCGCTCGCGACGCCGACCTGACGCCGCCCCCCGGGTGTTGAACAACACCGCTCCCCAGGTCTCCATGCGGCGCCAGCGCCACCCGTCATCCGGTGACGTCCCGCGAACGTGGCTTGGGCGGTGGGCGGTGGGCGGTGGGCGGTGGGCGCTGGGGTGGGGTCGTGGCGGCGCTTCGCCAATGATGCGATTCAAGGCCCGATCGGGCGCTCAAACACATCATTGCGCGAAGGACTGTCTGGTGGGCTCCTGCGGTCGCCGGGCGGCGGCTCGCAGCGCTCGCACGCCGACCTGATCCGGTGGGCGATGCCAGGACCTAGGGTGGGCCGACGCCTGGCCGGCGAGCACGGCCCGGCATGGGGTAGGGGCCCGATGCTCGGGAGGAGGGCCGGCGGAGCCGCAACGACACGGGTTGGGGCCCCATCCGGGAGCGGCGAAGCCGCCAGCGAACACCGCGAAGGCGCCAGCAAGAAAGGCAAGACGATGAGCGACGAAGCGTTCGAGACGATCCGCTACGAGGTGGCCGAACGGGTGGCCACGATCACCCTGTTCCGCCCGGAGCACCGCAACGCCCTGTCATCGATCATGCGTCGGGAGCTGCCGGCGGCGATGGCCAGGGCCGACGCCGACAGGGCGGTCGACGTGATCATCCTGACCGGCGCCGACCCGGCGTTCTGTGCAGGCCTCGACCTGAAGGAGCTCGGCGCCGCCGGTTCGGCGCTCAACAGCAGCGTCGGCACGCCCGCCGCCGACCGGGTGGGCGGACCGTGGGCCCCCACGGCCAAGCCGGTCATCGGGGCGGTGAACGGCGCGGCGATCACCGGTGGGTTCGAGGTGGCCCTCAACTGCGACTTCCTGATCGCCTCGGATCGCGCCCGCTTCGCCGACACCCACTCCCGGGTCGGGGTGATGCCCGGCTGGGGTCTGACGGTGTTGCTGGCCGAGGCGGTCGGCATGCGGCGGGCGCGCGAGCTGTCGTACTCGGGCAACTTCCTGTCGGCCCAGGCGGCGCTGGCCTGGGGGTTGGTCAACCATGTGGTGGACCACGACGAGCTGCTGCCGTTCTGCCGGCGGTTGGCAGGCGACATCGTCGGCAACGACCAGGCCGGCGTGCGCCGCATGAAGGCCACCTACGACGCGGTGACGGCGGTGCCGCTGGGTGAGGGCTGGCAGGTCGAGCACCGCATGGGCCGGGAGTGGGCGGCCGAGCGCATGGACCTCAGCCAGGTGGAGGAGCGCCGCAAGGCGATCATGGAGCGGGGGCGGTCGCAGCTGTGAGCAGCGGCGGCGAGCACCGGCCGGCCCTGCTGGGCCGCAACGTCGATCTGAGCGAGTACGGCCAGCTGGACACGTTCCCCGCGGATCCCGCCCAGACCTGGGTCGAGCTCAGCGGTGACGAGCTGACCGCGCTGTGCCCGGCGGTGAGCGGTCTGCAACCGGACCTCTACCGCTGGTCGGTGCGCTACGAGCCCAACGGCCGATGCCTCGAGTCCAAGTCGCTGAAGCTGTACCTGCTGACGTTCCGTGACGAGCGGATCTTCGCCGAGCACCTGGTGGCGCGCATCGCCCGTGATCTCGCCGCCGTGCTCGACACCCGGGTGGTGGTGCGGCTGCACCAGAACCGGCGCGGCGGCATCGAGACGAGCGTGGAGGCGGCGGCCGGACCGGCGACCGTGGACGAGGCCGGCCTGGCCCGTCCGGCGCTCGAGCCCGGGCGCTGAGCCGGATCAGACCCGGGCGGGCACGGGCACGCTGGTGACGAGGTCGGCCAGCCGTCGCTCGGGCCGCGGCCCGGTGTGGCCGATGCACTCGCCGGCGGCCACCGAGCCGTACCAGCCGGAGGTGAACAGGTCCTTGCCCGAGGTGAGGCCGTGCAGGAAGCCGGCGGCGTAGAGGTCCCCGGCGCCGGTGGTGTCCACCACGGTGCCCGTCGACCATGACGGCACCGTGACCACCTGATCGGCGGTGAGGATGACCGAGCCCTTGGCGCTGCGGGTGACGCAGGCGATCTCGGCGTGGCCGCGCACCCGGCCCATGGCCTGCTCGACGTCGTCGGTCTCGTAGAGCGAGCAGATCTCGGCCTCGTTGGCGAAGACGATGTCGACGTCGTGCTCGACGAGGTGGAGGAACTCGGCGCGGTGGCGGTCGACGCAGAACGTGTCGGACAGGGTGAGGGCCACCTTGGCGCCGTTGGCTTTGCCGATGGCCATCGCCTTGCGGATGGCGGCCTTGGCCGAGTCGACATCCCACAGGTAGCCCTCGCAGTAGATGACGCGACCGGCGGCGACGAGGTCCTCGCGGACGTCGTCGGGCTCCAGCAGGCTGGAGATGCCGAGGAACGTGTTCATCGTGCGTTCAGCATCAGGGGTGACCAGGATCAGGCAGCGGGCGGTGGGCAGGCCGTTGCCGGACAGGTCCTGCTCGTAGTGCACGCCGACGGCGCGGATGTCGTGGCGGAACACCTCGCCGAGCTGGTCCTGGCGGACCTTGCCCACGTAGGCCACCGACCCACCGAAGCTGGCCACGCCGGCCATCGTGTTGGCCGCCGAGCCACCGGAGGCCTCCAGCGCGGGGGGCATCGCCGCGTACAGCTCGGTGGCCCGATCGGCGTCGATGAGGGTCATGATGCCCTTGTTCAGGCCGTTTGCGTCGATGAAGCCGTCATCGACGTGGGCGATCACGTCGACGATGGCGTTGCCGATACCCACGACGTCGAACTGCTTGTCGGCCACCGATCACTCCCTCGCCCCACCGCTCTGGTCCTGACCGGCCCTCCTCATCGGACCGGCGCGGCGCACGGGGGATCACCCTATCGGGGCGATCCGGGCCGCCCTCGGACCACGGCACCCGCCCGCCGCTGACCGGCCCGGACCTTTCGCCCACTCAAGTCACCTGCCGCCGGGGTCGATCACCAACGACGTGGCGTCGTTGTTCTGTCCCTCGCCGACCGGCGCAGCCCCTTGCGGGTCGAATCGTTCCCCTCTCCAAGGCGGTGCTCCGATGAACCCGGTCCTGCTCCTGGTCGTGCTCCTGGTCGGCATCGGCCTCGGCACGCTCATCGGCTCATCGCTGACCGCCCGACGGGTGGCGGCGACGGGCACGCCGGCCCCGGCCGCCCCGCGCGCGGCCGACGGCGTTGCGCCGCGCCCCGCACCCGATGCTGCCGCTCTGAACCCGGCCGCCCCCACCGAGCCGGGGAGCGCCCCGGCCGGTGTCGCTCCCGAGCCGGCGGTGGCGTCGCTGCTGCCGCCGCCCCCGGCGCTGGGCAAGCCGGTCCGGTCGCACCCGCCCCCACCCCGCCGAGCCCCACCGCGCCTGCCGCCGCCGCTCCGCCGGCACCGGCGCCGCTGGCAACCGCCGCCATGGCCACCGCCCACCCTGCGGCGCCGGCGGCGCCCCGGGTCAACCCGACCTCGACCCGGTCCCGACCTCGACCCCGGTCCAGGCCGCGGTGAGCGCACCGGCCGCGGCGGTCCCGGCCGCATCGATGGCCGGTCGCGACCTGTGGACCGCTCCCCACATCGACCTCGCGGCCGAGGTGGCGAAGGTGCCCCGCCGCCGCCGTGAGGACTTCCTGCCCGAGACCGATCGGCCCGCGGCCGAGACCCTGCCGCAGGCGGAGCTCCCGCCGGGCTGGACCGACCCGATCACCGGCCTGCCCCTGGCAGAGGCCATGCGGGCCGACATCGAGCTGCGGGCCACCGATTTCCGCACCTTCACCGTGGTGGTCTGCCACCCGATGATGGCGATGACCACACCGGGCGGCATGGTGAACGCGTCGCCCAACGCCGCCTACGGCGCGGAGGAGCTGCGGGTGTTCGCCTCGGTGTTGCGCGACACGCTGCGCCAGAAGGACATCGTCGGCCGCTACGACGAGCGCCTGTTCCTGCTCTTCCTGCCCCGCTGCAAGGTGGAGGAGGTCCGCATCGTGATGGACCGCATCCGCGGCAACCTGCTGTCGGCGCAACCGAACCAGCCGCAATGGGTGGACATCACCTTCGGCGCCGCCGCCGGCGAGGTCGGCCACTCGGTCGACGGGCCGCTCAAGGTGGCCTACGCGGACCTGTTGCACCGCAACGCCGGGCCCGCCTGGTTCCTGAGCTGACCGAGCGGCGGCCACCCGACCGGGCGGAGCCGGGGCACCGACCTGCCTGATTAGGCTGGCCCGTCGTGAGCGCGAACCCGCACCGGCTGCCCCGCACCGTCCGCCCGCTGCACTACCAGCTGGCCCTTGAGCCCGACCTGGAGACGGCGACGTTCGCCGGCACCCAGGCGGTGCGCATCGAGGTGGTCGAGGCGGTGGGCGAGATCGTGCTCAACGCCATCGAGCTCGCCATCGACGAGGCCTGGCTCGTCGGGCCCGACGGCGGGCGGGTCGAGCTGGCCGTCTCCCTCGACGAGGAGCTGGAGCGGGCCACGCTCTCGGCCCCCGGCACGATCGCCCCCGGACATCACGAGCTGCACACCGCGTTCCGGGGCGAGCTGAACGACAAGCTGCGCGGCTTCTACCGTTCCACCTTCACCGACCACGAGGGCAACGAGCGCACGATCGCCACCACCCAGTTCGAGTCGACCAACGCCCGCCGGGCGTTCCCCTGCTGGGACGAGCCCGATCTCAAGGCCAGCTTCGGCGTCACCCTCACCGTGCAGCCCGACCTGTTCGCGGTGTCCTGCGCGGCGGAGACCGGCCGCACCACCCGGTCCGACGGCCGCGTCGACGTGCACTTCGCCGACACGATGGTGATGTCCACCTACCTGGTGGCGTTCATCGTCGGCCCGCTCGAGGCCACCGACCCGGTCGACGTCAACGGCACCCCGCTGCGCATCGTGCACCCGCTGGGCCAGGGCCACCTCACGCCGTTCGCGCTCGAGTGCGGCGCGTTCTGCGTGCGCTACTTCGAGGACTACTTCGGCATCGCCTACCCCGGCGACAAGCTCGACCTGGTGGCGGTGCCCGACTTCGCCTTCGGCGCCATGGAGAACCTGGGCTGCGTCACGTTCCGCGAGGTGCTGCTGCTGATCGACCCGGCCTCCGCCACCCAGCCCGAGCTGCAACGGGCGGCCGACGTCATCGCCCACGAGATCGCCCACATGTGGTTCGGCGACCTCGTCACCATGGCCTGGTGGGAGGGCCTGTGGTTGAAGGAGGCCTTCGCCACGTTCATGGAGATGAAGGCCACCGATGCGTACCGGCCCGACTGGCAGCGCTGGGTCGATTTCGGGCTGTCGAAGACGGCGGCGTACGACACCGACGCCCTGCTGTCCACCCGGGCCATCGAGTACGAGGTGGTCTCCCCCGCCGACGCCGAGGGCATGTACGACATCCTCACCTACGAAAAGGGTGCCGCTGTCGTGCGGATGCTGGAGCAGTACCTCGGCGAGGAGCAGTTCCGGGCCGGCGTGCGGCTCTACCTGGAGCGCCACAGCTACGGCAACACCCGCACCACCGACCTGTGGGACGCGCTCGAGGAGGCCAGCGGCCAACCGGTGCGGGCGGTGATGGACAGCTGGATCTTCCAGGGCGGCTTCCCGCTGGTGAGCGGCGAGCTCGACCGGGCCGCCGGCACGCTGGCGCTGTCCCAGCAGCACTTCCGCTACGCGGGTGCCGGGCCGCACCGCTTCGGGGTGCCGGTCATCGTCGACGCGGTGGCCGGCGGGGTCCGCACGACCCACCGTCTGCTGCTCGACGGCGGCTCGGCCACGCTAGCGCTCGACGGCGCCGACGCGTTCGTGCTCAACGCCGGCGGGCACGGCTTCTACCGCAGCCGCTACGACGCCGCCGGCCGCGCCGCGTTGACCGCCGCCGCCCAGGAGCTGCTGGCCCCCATCGAGCGCTACAACCTGATCGACGACGCCTACGCCGCCATGCTCGCCGGCCAGGTGCCGGCGGCCGACGTGCTGGCGCTGTGCCGGGAGCTGGCCAACGACGACGACCTGTCGGTGTGGCAGCGGATCAGCGGCGCCCTCGGCGGGCTCGCCCGGCTGCTCGACGGCGAGGACCTGCACCGCTTCGAGGCGGCGGTCACGCAGCTGTGCCTACCCGCCCTCGACATCGTGGGCTGGGAACCGGCCACCGGTGAGGGCGACCGCCAGCGGGAGCTGCGGGCCACGCTGTTCGCGCTGGCCGGCACCACCGGCGCCGACCCGGGCGTGCAGGCCCGCGCCGCGGAACTGCACGGCGACGCCGGCACCGACCCGTCGCTGGCGGCCGCCGCCGTCACCGTCCTGGCCCACGTGGGCGGCGAGGCCCGCTGGCAGGAGTTCAAGGGCCGCATCGCCGTGGCCGCCAACCCCCAGGAGGTCCGCCGCTACACGTTCGCCCTGGCCGATTTCGACGACCGGGCGCTGACCGAGGCCACCCTGCAGCTGTGCCTCGACGGGGAGATCAAGAGCCAGGACGGCCCCTTCGTGGTGGCCCGCACCATCGCCAA
Organism: Acidimicrobiales bacterium; assembly: GCA_041394365.1. Classification (GTDB taxonomy): domain Bacteria; phylum Actinomycetota; class Acidimicrobiia; order Acidimicrobiales; family CAIXPF01; genus CAIXPF01. Next base: position 227,837 of record JAWKIM010000012.1, on the reverse strand, counting down.
CCGGCGCATGGCCGACCGGGCCTGGTCCTTCGTGGAGCAGCAGTGGGACGCGCTCAACGAACGCTTCCCCACCAACACGATCTCCCGCATGCTGGCCACGATCACCACCGTGACCGACCCGGCCCTGGCCGAGCGCATCGGCACGTTCCTCGACGGCCACCCGGTGCCCCAGGGGGCGAAGACGGTGGCGCAGAACCGGGAGAAGATGGGGGTCATGGTGGCGTTGGCCCGGCGTGAGGCGGCGGCCCTGGCCGAGGCGCTGCGCTGAGCGGCGCCGGCGTGGCCCGCCCGGCGCTGCGGCGCGTGGGCGTGGCCGCCATCGAGGACACCGCCGTGCAGGTGGGGTTCCACGCGCCCGCCGGGCTGCTGGAGCTACGGTTCCGGACCGACCGGTGCGATACCGCTCGGCATGATGCCGACCGGTATGGCCACGGGGGGCGGGTCAGGATCGAACATCCCGGCGGCCCCGGTCTGGTGGACCTGGCGGGGTTGCCGCCGGCCACGGTCGTGCACATCGAGGTGGTGGCGGGACGGGCGCGTCGCACCTGCGCGGCCCGCACCCTGCCCGCCCCACCGGGCGCCGAGCTGGTGCGCGTGGCCACGGTGAGCGACCTGCACGTGGGCAGCACCATCCACGGCCTGGCCGACACCATGTTCGACCGGTCCCCCTACCGCGAGCCGGCCCCGGTGCGCTGCGCCCGCGGGGCCCTGCGCGAGGCGACGGCGTGGGGCGCGGCGCTGCTGGTGGGCAAGGGCGACCTCACCCAACACGGCTGGGCCGAGGAGTGGCAGGCGCTGGGCGACGTGTTCGAACAGGCCGCACCCCACCTGCCGCGCCTGGGCGTGCCCGGCAACCACGACCGGCCGGCGGTGCGCGACATCGCCCCGCAGCACGGCCTGCTCCGGGCCGGCTTCAGCGAGGACCTGCTCGAGTGGTCGGACCTGCCCGGCATCCGGGTGATCGCGGCCGACTCGGCCGGTGACAGCCAGGGCCACGGTTCGCTGGCCGCCCACGGCGACGCGGTGGTGGACCTGGCCGCCGACGCCGCCCGCGACGGTCGGGCCGTGCTGCTGTGCCTGCACCACCCGATCGAGCGGGCCCCGCTGCCGCTGCAGTACCCCAAGGGGGTGGCCTGGGGTGAGGGCCGGGCGCTGGCCCGCCGGCTGGCGGCCGCCAACCGGTCGACGCTGATCACCGCCGGGCACACCCATCGCAACCGCCGCCGGCGGGTGGCGGGGCTGGTCCACACCGAGGTCGGCTCGACGAAGGACTGGCCGGGGGTGTGGGGCGGCTACGCGGTGCACGAGGGCGGCATCCGCCAGGTGGTGCGCCGCATCACCGCCGCCGACGCGATCGGCTGGATCGACTACACCCGCTGGGCGGCGGGCGGGCTGTGGTGGCCGTACGCGCCGGGCCGCCTGGCCGACCGCTGCTTCACCCACTCCCTGGCCGTCGTGCCGCCGGGGCTGACCGATCGACCGGGTCGGAGCGGGCCTGCGGCGCCGCCGCCCAGCGTTCGAGCAGGCAGGACCCCGGTGACGGAATCGGCGCACACCGGGCGATCGGCCAGCCAGGCCCGCACGGCGGCCAGCAGCACCTGGTCCACCGCCACCACCTCGCCGTCGGACGGCACCGTGACCTCGTCGTCGGTGACGGCCACGTAGGCGCAGCCCACCAGGTCCACGTCAGCGTCGGCGTAGGACAGCTCGCCGATCGGCACGAGCGGCACGTCCCGTAGACCGGCCTCCTCGGCCAGCTCCGGACGGCGGCGTGGGACCAGTCCTCGCCGGCGCCGAGGACCCCGCCGAAGGCCAGGTCCCAGGCGGAGGGCCACACGTCCTTCCAGGCGGCCCGCTGGTGCACGACGAGCCGGTCGCTGCCGTCCACGACGGTCACGTACACCGCCCGGTGGCGCAGCCGCTCCGCCCGCATGCGGGCCCGGGTCACCGCGCCGAGGACGTTTCATCGGCGTCGAGGTGGTCGACGAGCTCTCGGCGCTCAGGTCCAGCCCTCGGCCAGCGTGCGCGCCCTCGTCCTGTGCCGCAGCGGCGGGCGACGAGCCCGCAGGCTCTGCACGATCTGGCGCGGGCCGGTTCATGCCGAACGCACCGATGAGGCGCTCCGGCCTGGCCGTAGAGCACGACGAAGCGGCGCTCTTCGAACGCCGCCGACCACGGCGGTGACCTCCGCCCTGGCGCCCGGCCCGCCATCTGCAGCTTGCGGTCGTGCACCGGTCTGGACCAGAACCACGGCACCGGCTCGAACACCTGCTCCGGGTCCAGGCGTCGCCGGCCAGCAACCGTTTGGCCACGAACGACCCCATGTCGATGGCGTTGTCCCAGTGCTCGACCCACCAGCTCGCCGTCGAAGAGGCGGTTGGGCCAGCGGGCCACGTCACCGGCGGCGACCACGCCCGGTGCGGCCAGCCCGGTGGCGTCGCACACCACGCCGTCGTCGAGGGTGAGGCCGGAGCCCACCAGCCAGTCGGTGCAGGGCGACACCCCCACGCCCACCACCACCACGGCGGCGTCGACGCTGCTGCCGTCGTCGAGCTCGAGCCGGCCGGCGGCGGCGTCGTGGCGGACCACCGCCGTACCGAGCCGTACGTCGACGCCGTGCTCGCGGTGCAGCTCGGCGCAGACCATGCCCACCTCGGCGCCGACGGAGCGGGTGAGCGGCACCGGCGCGGCCTCGATGAGCACCACCTCTCGACCGGCCTGCCGGCAGGTGGCCGCCACCTCGGCGCCGATGAACCCGGCCCCGATCACCGCCACCGGGCCCGAGCGGGCGGCCAGGTCGGCCCGCAGCGCACGGGCGTCGGCCAGGGTGCGCAGGGCGTGGACGCCCGGTCCGAACGGCACGGCGTCGAGCCGGCGCTGGCGCCGGTGGCCGGCACTATTTTCGTCGAACCCGACGGGCTCGCCTCGATCGAGCACGACTCGCCGGCCGGTCAGATCGAGGCAACGGCGCGCACGCCGAGGCGCCAGTCGATGGCCAGCTCGTCGCTGGTGGCCACGCCGTGCAGGGCCACCTTGGCCTCGTCACCGTCGGCCAGGAACGCCTTGGACAGCGGGGGTCGGTCGTAGGGCCGGTCCGGCTCGCCGCCGATGACGGTCAGCGCGCCGTCGAACCCTTCCCGGCGGAGCGTCGTGGCGGCGTTCCACCCGGCCAGCGACGCACCGACGACGGCGACGCGCCGCATGGGGAGCTCAGCTCGACGATCGAGATCGCCTGCTTGGGGCAGCGGGCGACGGCCTGCTCGACCTTGTCGCGCGCCCCGTCGGGCGGCGTCTCGTCGAGCACGTAGAGCAGGTCGTCATCAAGCACCTCGAACACCTCGGGGATGATCCCCATGCACACCGCCTGGATTCGCACAGGTCCATGTCGACCACTACTCGCCACGCCATCGGTGCCTCCCGGCCGGTTCTCGTCGGCGGGTGATGCTAACGGTTCCGGGCGACCGGCACCGCCTGCCTAAATGTCCGCGCCATTTGCGGAACGGCGGGTGGCGGCGCGCATGATGACGGGGTGACCACCCACCCGGTGAAACCGTTGGACGTTGCTCGGTCGGGCGCTGCCGGCGGTGCCCCCAGTGCGGCAGCAAGGGCTTCTTCGCCAGCTGGTTCAAGCTGAACGACCACTCGCCCGAACTGCGGCATCGCCTGCGAGCGGGTGGCCGGGCACTTCGTGGGCGCCGTGGGGTTCAACACGATCTTCAGCTTCGGGATGCTGCTCATCGTGCTGCTGTCGGGCACCTGGGCGATGTACCCCGACATCCGCGCGATCCTGCTGCTGGTCGCTTCGCCACTGCGCTGGTGATGCCGATCCTGTTCTGGCCGCTGTCGCAGACGCCTCCCGTTCCGTTGTGGATGGCGTTCGATCTGGCCTGGCGGCCGGCCGACGAGTCGGAGCTCGATCCTCGCTACACGATGACCGGCAGCTGACCGCCCGGCCGCGCTGGCGCTCAGCCGAGCGGTTCGACGTGGGCGGCGATGGCGTCGCCGGCCTCGTTGAGCCACCCCTTCGAGCCGGCGTAGCCCACCATGGCGTCGAAGTCGGCGGCCCAGCCCTCGGGCACCCGACCGGCGGCGGCGGCCTGCACGGCGTCGACGCGGATCCAGACGTGGTCGTCGGTGGCGCCGGCGGCCCAGTCGCCCAGCGCCGAAGCGACCTCGGTGTTGCCGGCACCGACCAGACCGCTGGCCACGTGGAACTTCTTGCAGTCCTCGGGTTCCACCAGCTCCGGGGTGGCACCTGCTGCGCTGATCCGCACGAACATGGCGCGGAGTCTAGGGGGGCGCCCACGGGCGGCCACCTGCGGATCGCACCAGCGGATTGCGGATCGCACCGGCGGATTACCGACAACGTCCGTCCAGCCGACAAGATCGGTGCCGTGGCAACGAGCATTGCGGGACGCACCCGGCCGTGGCGGGCAGCCGCCGCGCTCGCCGTGCTGCTGATCGGCACGGGGGGCTGCGGCACCGGGCCGTCGGGTCCCGAAGGCGTGAGCGACGCGGCCCTGGAGAAGGTGGCCGACACCGTGCCCGATTGGTTCCCGGCGAACTTCCCCGGGCCGAGCGACGGCGTGATCGTCAACATCATCGAGGAATCCTTCGAGGAGAACGACATCGAGTTCGGTCGCTCGGTGACCTGGCGGGTCGACAAGCCCTTCGACGACGTGCTGCGCGACCTCGACAACACGATGGCCAGCATCGGCTGGCAGCCGATCGAACGGATCGCCACCGAAGGCGAGCAGGACAGCCGGCGGCTGTCGATCTTCCTGCGCAACGGCGCCGTCGAGGTCATCCGGGTGTACACCGACGCCAACCTCAAGGGCACCCGGGTGGTGGTCGAGCTCCCCGCCTGAGCCGCGGGTGCGACGCACCGGGCGGTCAGCGAAGGGTGTGCAGCACCGCCGGCAACTGGCCGAGGCGGTCGATGCGGCGGACCCGGCCGTCGAGCGCCTCGGGCAGCTCGGCCTCCTCCAGCTGCCAGGTGACGTGGTAGGGCACGTGCACGCCGCGCCCGCCGAGCTGCACCGCCGGCAGGATGTCCGAACGCAGCGAGTTGCCCACCATCACGAACCGCTCCGGCGGCACGCCCAGCCGGGCGAGGATGCGCTCGTAGGTGGCCGGGTCCTTCTCGGAGACGATCTCCACGCCCTCGAACCGCTCGGCCAGGCCGGAGGTGGCCACCTTGGTCTCCTGGTGGAACAGATCGCCCTTGGTGATCAGCACCAGCCGGTGGTCGCGGGCCAGCGCGTCGACGGTGTCGGCCACCTCGTCGAGCAGTTCGACGGGGTGGTCGAGCAGCTCCTTGCCCCACTGCACGATCTGGTGGATGACCGATGCCGGCACCCGCTCGTCGGTGAGGGTGATCGCCGTCTCGATGGTGGACAGCAGGAAGCCCTTCACCCCGTAGCCGAAGCGGGCCAGGTTGGCCCGTTCCGTTGCCAGCAGCGCCTCGTCGAAGCGCTCGGCGTCGACCCAGGGGGCGAGCAGGCCGGCGACGCGCTCCTGGGTGAGCACGAAGTACCGCTCGCTGTGCCACAGCGTGTCGTCGCCGTCGAAGCCGATCAGTTCGATGGTCATCGCCGTTGCACGCTACGGCGTCGGGCCGGCGCGGCGGCAGCCGGTTTCCCGCCGACTTGCCGGACCCCGGACCGTTCGGTAGACCTCGCGGCGTGGCAGGCAGCTACTTCGTCACCGGCGCCGCGGGCCTCCACCCGCTGGCCCACGCCAGCGGTCCGTGGTCCGACGACATGCTCCACGGCCGCCTGCTCGGTGCGCTCGCCGCCCGCGCCGTCGAGGCGTTGGCCGGGCACGCCGACTTCGTCGGGGCCCGCCTGACGGTGGACCTGTTCAAGGCGGCGCCGATGGAACCGGTGCAGGTGCACACCACGCTGGTCCGAGAGGGCCGCCGCATCCGGGTGGCCGACGCCACCGTGCACTGCGCCGGCCACGACGTGGCCCGCGCCTCGGCCGTGTTCCTGCGCCGCGGCCCCGAACCGCCCGGTACGGTGTGGCGGCCCGAACGATGGGTGCCCCCGCCGCCGTCGTCGGTCCCCGTGCTCGAACCCGACGCGCCCGCCGCCGGTGATGGCATCGGCGATGGCGCCGGCGATGGCGCGGGCGATGGCGTGGAGGTCCCCCGCTGGGAGTTCCGCCCGGTCGAGGGTGGTTTCGCCTCGGCCGAGCGCACACGCCTGTGGAGCTGCGAGCACGGCCACCTGGTGGACGACGAACCCCTGTCACCGTTCGTGCGGGCGGCGATCTCCGCCGACATCGCCAGCCCGCTGGCCAACAGCGGCGACGACGGCCTGCACTACATCAACGCCGACTACAGCCTGTCGCTGGCCCGCGAGCCGCGCGACCGGTGGATCGGCCTGGAGGTGTCCCAGCACCTGGCCACCGGCGGTGTCGCGCTCGGTGCCTGCACGCTCTACGACCTCGACGGCCCCTTCGCCACCTCCACTGCGGTGGCGCTGGCCAACCCGCCCCTGCGCCCCCAGCCGTGAACCGACGTCGATGAGCACCGAGGCGGCGTTCCGTTCGCTGCGCTGGCTCGATCACGGCGACCGGCCGGCGCTGCACCTCGAGCCGGGCGGGGGCGACGATCGGGTGCTGTCCTACCGGGAGCTCGGCGCCGCCATCCGGGCGCGGGCGGCCGAACGGCGCAGCGGGCGGGGCCAGGATGGCGTGCGGGGCGGGGCTGGCGGGGCTGACGGGCGCGGCCAGGACCGTGCGCCGGCCGGCCCGGGGGGTGACGACGACGTCGCCGTGGCGGACCGGCCGCACGCCGCCGACCAGGTGGTGGAGGTGCTGGCCGCGCTGGTGGCGGGCGGTTCGGTGCTGCCGTTGAACGCCGGCTGGTGGCCACGCGAGCGCGACGCCGCGCTCGACCGGCTCGCCGACGCGCGACACGGTCCGGCCGCGGCGGTGGGGCCGGCGCTGTGGCTGGCCACGGCGGGGTCGGAAGCCGAACCGACGCCGTTCGCCTTCACGGTGCGGCAGCTGGCCGCCACCTGGGCGGTGCCCACCGACGGGCTGCGCGCCGGCGACAGGGTGCTGCTCACCGGCGACGCGGGCCACGCCCCGGTGCTACGCAGCGTGATCGGTGCGCTGGCGGCCGGCGCCACCGTGCAGGTGACCGGGCGGGCGCACCTCGCCGCGCTGCTGGCGGCTGCGCCGATCGAGCGGCTGGTCACCACCCCGCTGCTGCTGCGCCGCGCCCTTCGCCAGCTGCAGCGTCGGGGCCGGCGGGTGGCGGGCGTGGGCACCGCCGTGCTGCACCAGGGCGCGGTCCGCGCCCACGAACACGAACGATGGCCGACCATGCTGGACGGTACGGTATGGGAGCGGGTCAGCTCCACGGAGGCGGGCGGCTGGTTGCCGCCGGGCTGGCGCAGCGGCGCCGGCGCCGGCGTGGCGGGCGAGCGCACCGGCACCGCCGATAGCGCTGGCCGCCGGGGTCGTGGTGCACGTCGATCCCGATGGCGCCCTGCGGTTGGCCGGCGGCGGCGCCGCCCGGGCGTCGAGCACCGCCCTCACCCCGACCGGCGGCTGGCACAGCGGCGACGAGGCCACCGGCGAGCGCCCGGTCTGCTGCGACGCCGCCGTGACCACTTCATCGCCGACGGCGTGCTGGTGGACCCGGTGGCGGTGGAAGCGGCGCTGGCCTCGCACCCGTTGGTGGCCGACGTGGCGGTCGCCCCCCGCCCGCACCCGACGGCGGGCAACGTGGTGGTGGCCGTCCTCATCCCGTCGGACCCCGAGTGGCCCCCGTTCCTCGAGGATCTGGCGGCCTGCTGCGCCGCCCTGCCGGAACCGGCCCGTCCGGCCGCGCTGGCCATCGTCGACGACCTGCCCTTCAACGCCGCCGGCACGGTGAGCCGCCGTCTGGTGAACTACGAGGAGGCGGGGCGGTGACCAGGGCTCACGGACGCCGATGGATCCGTCCGCGTCAGTTCGGTGACGATGCGATGGGGCAGGGCGATCGGCGCTAGCATCCGACCCGGCGGAGTGTGCTGCAGGTCGGACGGGACCCGCGGTGCTGGCGGAAGGGTCGTGCAAGGGTGGAGGCGGAACACCGGCGGGCCATCGGACGGCCGCGCTCGATCGATCGCGAGAAGATCGTTGCGGCGGCGCACCGGTTGGGCCTCGAGAAGCTGACCATGCGCGCCGTCGCCGCCGAGCTCGGGGTGACCACCCAGGCGCTGTACAACCACATCGGCGGGCGGCGCGAGCTGCTGGTGCTGCTGGCCAACGACTACAGCGAGCTGTTCGAGCTCGACCTCGACGAGGAGACGGCCACCTGGCGGGGCTGGCTGACCGAGTTCGCGAGGTCGTTGCGCACCATCTGCGCACCCATTCCGGCCTGGCGGCCTCGGTGGTCACCCAGGGCCCGGCCACCCCCGCCGCGCTGCGCTTCGTCGAGCGCACGGTGGCCAAGCTGGGTGAGGCGGCTTCACCGTGCCCGAGGCGTTGCGGGCCTACCGGGTGACCCTCGAGTTCGTCGTCGGTTGGTGCCAGCACAACGATCTGGCACCGCAGCCCGAGGCGGTTGACGGTGCCCGACACCGCATCGCCGTTGCACGAGGAGATCGTGGCCGCGTGGGCCGCCGATGACGACGGGCTGTTCGGCTTCGGCCTGGCCGCGTTGCTCGAAGGGCTCGATGCCGCCCGCACCACCGCCGACGACGGCCGGCGGGGCCGCCGCAGCACGCTCACCCGCTAGGGCCGGCGGCCACCGACCCGGGGGTCGAGCGGCAGACCGGGCACGCCGGTGGCGTGGCGCACCGCCGAGCGCACGGCGGCGGCCACCGCCTCGGCGCCGAGGTGGGCAACCAGGTCGACCGACGCCTCCACCGCGCCGGTGCCCAGCAGGAACAGCAGGTCCCCGTCGGCCGACGTGTGGGCCGGGCTGACCGAACGGGCGATGCCGCTGTGGGCGAGATCGGCGGCCCGGCAGGCGCCGTGCTTGGTCAGCTTGGCGTTGGTGACCACGCAGCCGATGACCGTGTTGGTCAGGCCGGCCGCGCCCTCCGAACCCGCAGCGCCCTCCGAGCCGGCCGCGCCCTCCGAGCCGGCGACCCCTTCGGCCCCCGCCGAGCCGCGCAGCGTGTCGGCACCCCACCCGCCGAGCTTCTCCATGGCGACGTGGGGGAAGCGGGGGGCGTCCACCGGGGCCAGGTCCCCGGCGAGGATGGCGCCCTGTTCGTCGAGCACGTCGCCCACCGGGTTGACCGCCATCAGGGCCGAGACCACCAGCCCGTCGGGGCCGTGGCGCACCGCCCAGCCCTGGCCGCCCTTGCTGGCGTGGTCCGCCCGCGGTCTTGCCCACCGAGCAGCCGGCGCCGACGCCGACGTTGCCCTGCGGCGGGTCCTCGGCGGAGGCGGCCTCACAGGCCGCCCGGCCGGCATCGGCGTCGGGTCGGGGGCGGCCCGGCTCCCGCAGGTCGAACACCACCGCGGCGGCCACGATGGGGACGGTCACGGTGGGCAACTGCAGGCCGCGGCCGTCGGCCTCGCACCAGCGCATCACCCCGTCGGCGGCGGCGAGCCCGAACGCGCTGCCACCGGTGAGCACGACCGCGGTGCACTCCTGCACCGAGCCGTCGGGGCGCAAAGCGGGCGTCTCACGGCTGCCGGGGGCGCCACCGCGCACCGCGCAGCCACCGATCGTGCCCGGCGGCGGCAACAGCACCGTGCAGCCGGTCACGCCGTCGGGGTGGGTCCAGCACCCGATCGTCAAACCCTCGATGCCCAGCGCCACCGCGCCGACCGTAGTGGACCGCCCGGCCCGTCACCACCGGACCAGGCCGACGCCGAGCGCGGCGTTCAGCTCGCTTCCCGTGCCCGCCAATGGCCACGATCCCACCGGAAAACGCCCGCGCGCCCCGTCCGGCGACCCGACGGGCGGCGCCGCGGCCGGCGCGGTGACCTGCTCATGTGCATCGGGTCGGTGCCGCGCACCAAGATGTGCGTCGTCGTCCCGCCGGATCGGCAACCGCCGCCCGTCGGAGCGACACACGTCATACCGGCCGGTGGAATTCCCACCACCCTGACAACGCTTGTTTCGAGCAACGTCACTGATGCTCCAGGGGGCGCACAAGGTGCGAAGCGTTCGGGTGATCGGTCCCGGTCGAGTGGGTCGATCGTTCATGACGGTGCTCGCCGAGCAGGGCTGGTGCGTCCGGGAACCGCTCGGGCGGGGCGACGATCTGCGCGCCGCCGCCGACGGTGTGGACCTCCTGCTCATCACCACCACCGACGACGCCATCCGGCGCGTCGCCCTGGCCGTGGAGCCCTGCCCCACCACCGTGGTGGCGCACTGCTCCGGCGCCCAGACGCTGGATCCGTTGCAGCCGCACCCGCGCCGGGCGTCGCTGCACCCGCTGTCGTCCATCCCGGACCCGGTGGTCGGCTCCGAGCGGCTGCGCCGGAACTGCAGCTTCGCGGTCGACGGCGACCCGTTGGTGGAGCACGTCGTGTGCCAGCTCGGGGGGCGGGCGTTCCGCGTGGCCCCCGAGGACCGGGTGACCTACCACGCCGCCGCCGCCATCGCCGCCAACCACCTGGTGGCGCTCATGGGGCAGGTCGAGCGCGTCGCCGCCCAGGCCGGCCTGCCGCTCGACGCCTACCTCGACCTCGCCGAGCAGACGCTCGCCAACGTGCGCCGGCTCGGACCCGCAGCCGCGCTGACCGGGCCGGTGGCGCGGGGCGATTGGGCCACCGTGGCCCGCCACCTCGCCGCCCTCGCCCCCGAGGAGGCGCCCGCCTACCGGGCGATGGCCGATCTCGCCCACCGTCTCGTGGACAACAACGAGGCGCTGGCCGAAGAGGTGGCCTGAGCCATGGAGTTGGTGCACACCATCGCCGAGGTGCGCGCCCGCCACGACGCCGCCCGGGCCGCCGGGCGCACGGTCGGGCTGGTGCCGACCATGGGCTTCCTCCACGACGGCCACCGCAGCCTGATGGAGGCCGCCGGCCGGGACTGCGGCTTCGTCACCACGACGATCTTCGTGAACCCGCTGCAGTTCGGGCCCAACGAGGACCTCGACGCGTACCCGCGCGACCTCGAGGGCGATCTGAAGCTGGCCGAGGCGGCCGGGGTGGACCTGGTCTTCGCCCCCACCGTGGCCGAGATGTACCCGCACGGCGCCGTCGCCACCTCGGTGCGGGTCAACGGCCTGGCCGACCAGCTCGAGGGCTCGAGCCGGCCCGGGCACTTCGACGGGGTGGCCACCGTGGTGGCCAAGCTGTTCGCCATCGCCGGGCCGTGCCGGGCGTACTTCGGCGAGAAGGACTACCAGCAGCTGCAGATCGTGACCCGCATGGCCGCCGATCTGTCGATGCCGGTGACCGTGGTGGGCTGCCCCACCGTGCGCGAGCCCCACGGGTTGGCCCGCTCGAGCCGCAACGCCTACCTCGACGAGGCCGAGCGGCAGGCGGCGGGCGTGCTCAAGCGGGCGCTGGACGCCGGCGTGGCCGCCATCGAGGCCGGCGAGCGGGCCACCGATCGGGTCGAGGCCCGCATGGCCGACGTGGTCGCCGGTGAACCCCGGGCCACGCTCGACTACGCCAAGGTGGTCGACGCCACCACCCTGGAGCACGGTGCCGGCCTGGACGGCCCGGTGCGCCTGTTGATCGCCGCCCGCGTGGGGGCGGCCCGCCTGATCGACAACGTCGGCGCGGTCGCCGGCTGAGCCGGCCGCGACCACCGTCCCACCGCTCGTCCCACGCCACCGTCCCACCCCCCCCCACCGTCCCCACCCTCCACCGTTCCTCTTCTTCAAGGGAGCACCCATGACCAAGAGCTGGACCGTTCCTGCCCTCTCCCGCCACAAGGTGGCCAGCGGCGCCAGCCCGCTGGTGATGGTGACGGCCTACGACGCGCCGGGCGCCCGGATGGTCGACGCCGCCGGGGCCGATCTGATCCTCGTCGGCGACACGCTGGCGATGGTGGTGCTCGGCTACGAGGACACGTTGCAGGTCACCATCGACGACATCGCCTACCACGTGGCCGCGGTGCGCCGGGCCCGGCCGACCCCGTTCGTGGTCGGCGACATGCCGTGGATGACCTACCACGTGTCGGCGAAGGAGTCGGTGGAGAACGCGGCCAAGCTGATCCGGGCCGGCGCCCAGGCGGTGAAGCTGGAGGGCGGCCGCAAGCGCATCCCCATGATCGAGGCCATCGTCAGCGCCGAGATCCCGGTGATGGGCCACATCGGGCTGACGCCGCAGTCGACCCATGCCATGGGCGGGTTCAAGGTGCAGGCCAAGGAGGTCGAGGCGGCGGCCACGCTCATCGAGGAGGCCAAGGCGTTGGTCGAGGCCGGCGTGTTCTCGATCGTGCTCGAGGGCATCCCCGACGTGGTCGCCGAGCTGATCACCCGTGAGGTACCGGTGTCCACCATCGGCATCGGCGCCGGGCGGGGCTGCGATGGGCAGGTGCTCGTGTTCCACGACCTGCTCGGTTTCGAGGAGCGCATGCGACCCAAGTTCGTGCGCCGCTACGCCACGCTCGGTGCCGAGGGGGCGGCCGCCATCAGCCGCTTCGCCGAGGACGTGCGCAGCGGGGTGTTCCCCGCCGACGAGGAGACGTACCACACGTCCTCCGAGGTGGCCGACGCCTTGCGGGCCCGCTTCAACTGAGCCCGGGGGCGCAGGGCGGCGCCTCGACCGGTTCGACCGACCGGCTCGTCCGACCAGTGCACCTCATCCGGTGCTCGGCGTCGGCCGGTCGGCCACCGCGCCTGGTTTCCCGCTTCGCGCCCCGTCCTCCGCTTGCGCACCTTCTCCGCCCGCGCCCCCCGCTGCCCTGGCCCGCCACCCCTGGGCCCCCGCTGCCTGGCCCACACCGGCCCCGCTGCCCTGGCCGCCACCCTGCGGCCCCCGCTGCCTGGCCCGCCACCCGCGCCCCCCACCACCCCTGCCCGCCTCCCCTGCGGCCCCCGCTGCCCCTGCCCGCCGGCCCCCGCCGAAACCTGTCGCGCTCGATTCGATCTCGATTCGGAAATGGTCGTGAGACACAGTTTCCGGTGACTGCCTGCGCGGCGTTGGACGCCCTGCAAGTGGACGGATCACGTGACGTGGCTGCGTGATGCCGTTCGCGTCGACGGCATCGAATCGACGTCGAATCGATGCCGATGGCCCGGTCGGTGGGAGGGGTGCGGTGGAGAAGGCGGCGGCGGGGCGCAGGGCAGGAGCGGGGCGGGGGCAGGGGCGGGAGCAGGGGCAGGGGCAGGAGCAGGAGCAGGGCAGGGCAGGGCAGGAGCAGGAGCAGGAGCAGGGCGGAGCAGGAGCGGAGCAGGAGCGGGAGCAGGAGCAGGAGCAGGGCAGGGCGGAGCAGGGCAGGGCGGGAGCAGGAGCAGGAGCAGGGCAGGGAGGGCAGGAGCAGGAGCAGGAGCAGGAGCAGGAGCAGGAGCAGGAGCAGGACGGAGCAGGAGCAGGGCAGGAGCAGGAGCAGGGCAGGAGCAGGAGCAGGAGCAGGAGCGGAGCAGGGGCAGGGGCGGGGGCAGGGGCAGGCAGGAGGCGCCTGCGGCCGGTGGTGCCGCAGCGCCGGCCGATGATGCCCGCTGGCGCGTCTCACGACCCGGAGCCGGCCGATGACGCCCGCCGGCGTCTCACGACCCGGGGCCGGCCGGTCGCCACGGGGTCGGCGGGGCGGGATCGCCACATCGGTCATGCAATGTTCATCGTTCCGGGGCCATCGCGCGTTTGGCGAGCGTTCGGTCACCTTGCAGACTGGTCCGATCATGTCGTCCCCCGCCTCCCCGCCCACGGTGGTCCTGCCGGCCACGCTCGACGACGCCCTCAGCGCCCTCAAACGCGACCCCGCCCTGACCGTGCTCGCCAGGGGGACCGATCTGATGGTGGCCGTCAACTACGGCCGCCTGCGGCCCACCTCGGTGCTGTCGCTGCGCCGGGTGGCCGAGCTGCGCACCTGGCGGACACTCGACGACGGCCGGCTGTGGTTGGGCGCCGGCCTCACCTACCGTCGCCTGCAGGACCCCGACCTCGCCGGCCCGCTACCGGCCCTGGCGCAAGCCGCCCGCACGGTCGGCTCCCCGCAGATCCGCAACAGCGGCACGCTCGGCGGCAACCTGGGCACCGCCTCCCCGCCGGGGACACCTTGCCGGTGTTGGCCAGCCTCGGCGCCGAGGTCGAGCTGGCCTCCGCCGACGGCGGCGTCCGGCGCCTGCCCTGGTCGACGGCGACGACCCGTTCATCACCGGGCCGAAGCGCACCGCCCTCCGCCCCGGCGAGTTGGTGGCCGGCGTGATCGTGCCCGCCGCCGCCAGGCCGCAGGAGTTCCTCAAGATCGGCCACCCGCAACGCCATGGTCATCTCGGTGGCCAGCTGCGCCCTCGCCGTGGACACCGCCGCCCGGTCGCTGCGCTGCACGCTCGGCTCGGTGGGCCCCATCCCGATGCGCTGCCCCGAGGCCGAGGCCTGGATCGGCGAGCGGCTCGACTGGCCGGCGACCACCGGCGGGCGTCCGGTGTTGACCGACCCGGCCGACGCCCACGGTTTCGGCGAGCGCTGCTCGGCCGCCGCCCGGCCATCGACGACCCACCGCTCCACCGCCGCCTACCGCCGCCACGCCTCCGCCGTGCTGGCCCGCCGGGCGCTGCGCCGCGCCGCCGGGTGAGCGGTGGAGGAAGCACCGATCCGACGAGCTCCCGAGGTCTCCAGCCGACCATGACCAGTCCCCCGGACGCCAGCCGACCCCCGACCGACCCGGCCGGCACCGCCACCCCGACCGACACCACCGACACGACCGGCACGACCGACACCGCCCCGGGCGCCGCCGGCACCTACGAACTGCGGGTGAACGGCCAGGTCCGCCTGGTCGAGTCGCCGTGGCTCGGCGAGAGCCTGCTGTCGGTGCTGCGGGAGCGTCTGGGGCTCTACGGCACCAAGAACGCCTGCGAGCAGGGCGAGTGCGGCAGCTGCTCCGTGCTGGTGGACGGGGCCCTGGTGTGCGCCTGCCTGGAGCTGGCCGCCGCCGCGGTGGGCACCGACATCACCACGGTCGAGGGTCTCGACCCCCAGGGCGCGCTCACCGACGTGCAGCAGGCGTTCGTGGACTGCGGCGCGGTGCAGTGCGGGTTCTGCACCCCGGGGCTGATCGTGGCGGTGCACGATCTGCTGGCCCGACAGCCGCAGCCCGACGAGCTGACGGTGCGGGAGAGCCTCGCCGGGAACCTCTGCCGCTGCACGGGTTACGGGCGCATCGTCGAGGCGGTGCACACCGTCGCCCACCGCCGGGCGGGCGTTCGATGAGCACGATCGACACCGCCACCGCCACCACCCCGACGGGCACCATGGGTCGGGTCAGCACCGGGTTGGGCGCCAGCGCGACCCGACCGGACGGCATCGAGAAGGTGCGCGGCGAGTTCGCCTTCTCCTCGGACCTGCACCGGCCCGGCATGCTGTGGGGGCGCACGCTGCGCTCGCCCCACCCCTACGCCCGGATCGTGCGCATCGACGTGGGCCCGGCGCTCGCCATGGCCGGCGTGGCCGCGGTGGTCACCGCCGCCGATGTGCCCGGCTCGCCCACCTACGGGCTGATCTCCAGCGACCAGCCGGTCTACGCCGCCGACGTCGTGCGCTACGTCGGCGAGGCGGTGGCATCGGTGGCCGCCGACTCGCCCGAGACGGCCCGCCGGGCGTGCGAGGCCATCGTGGTGGACTACGAGGTGCTCGAGCCGCTCGTCGACCCCGAGCGCGCCGTCGACGGCTCGGTGGCGCCGATCCATCCCGACGGCAACGTGGTCCGCTACCTGCCCATCCGCTTCGGCGAGCTCGCCGGCCCCGATGCGCCGGTCGAGGGCCCGGTGGCGGTGGAGGCCTCCTTCGAGGTGGGCATGCAGGACCAGGCGTTCCTCGGGCCCGAGTCCGGCCTCGCCGTGCCGGCACCGGACGGCAGCGTCGACCTGCACGTGTCCACGCAGTTCCTCCACGTCGACCGCGACCAGGTGGCCGACTGCCTCGGGCTCGCCCCCGAGGACGTGCGCCTGCACCTGGCCGGCGTGGGCGGCGCCTTCGGGGCCCGGGAGGATGTCAGCTTTCACGTCCACGGCTGCCTGCTGGCGCTGCGCAGCGGCCGCCCGGTCAAGTTCTCCTACCTGCGCGATGAATCCTTCCTGGGCCACGTGCACCGCCACCCCGGCACGCTGCAGCTGCGCTTCACCGCCGAGGCGGACGGCACGCTGGTGTCGATGACCGGGCGGGTCGTGCTCGACGGCGGGGCCTACGCCTCCTCCAGCTTCGCCGTCATCGCCAACGCCGCCCGGTTCCTGTCCGGCCCCTACCGTTTCCGGGCCGCGGTGGTCGACGCCTACGTGACCCGCACCAACAACCCGCCGTGCGGGGCCATGCGGGGCTTCGGCGCGGTGCAGGCCTGCTTCGCCCACGAATCGTTGATGGACCTGCTGGCCGCCGAGCTGGGCATCGACCCGGTCGAGCTGCGGCTGCGCAACGCCATGCGCACGGGCGACCGGATGATCACCGGCCAGCGGCTCACCGGGGCGGTGCCGGTGCGCGAGGTGATCGAGGCCTGCCGCGACCTGCCGCTGCCCGACGCCGTCGACGCCCCGCCGGCCGCGGAGGACGATCGCCTGGCCTGGCCGGGCGGCGCCGGTCGCACCGCGGACCACGGCGACCTGCGACGCGGCGTCGGCTTCGCCGTCGGCTGGAAGAACCTGATGTTCTCCGAGGGCCACGACGACGACGCCTGGGCGGCCTGCGTGCTGGAGAACGGTGTCGCCACGGTGGTGTCGGCCTGCGCCGAGGTGGGCCAGGGCTGGGTGACGATCGCCCAGCAGATCGGCCGCACCGTGCTCGGCACCCCCGACGTGGTGCTCGAACCGGCGTCGACGGCCACCATCGGCACGGCCGGTTCCACGTCGGCATCGAGGCAGACGTGGATGTCGGGCGGCGCGGTCACCCTGGCCTGCCGGGCGGTGGCCGAGCAGGTGGCGGCCCGCTGGGCGG
Source organism: Acidimicrobiales bacterium (assembly GCA_041394365.1). GTDB lineage: Bacteria > Actinomycetota > Acidimicrobiia > Acidimicrobiales > CAIXPF01 > CAIXPF01. The sequence continues at coordinate 210,833 of JAWKIM010000012.1, read as the reverse complement.
CGCTGCACGGCGTGGCGGCGAACGCGGTGCAGGTGCTGGACGGCGAGCTGCTGACCCCCGACGGGCCGGTGGCGGTGGCCGCTGCGGTGCCCGGTGAGCGCTTCACCGCCACCATCCGCCACCAGCACGCGCCGACCTACCCCCTCGACGACCGCACCGGTCAGGGCGACTGCGACGTCAGCTTCGCGTTCGTCGCCCACCGGGCGGTGGTCGACGTCGACCCCGAGCTGGGCCTGGTCCGGGTGGTGCACATGGATACCGCCCAGGATGTCGGCGTGGTGCTGAACCCGCGCCAGACGGTCGGCCAGCTCGAAGGGGGCATCGCCCAGGGCGTCGGGCTGGCGGTGATGGAGGAGATCGTCGTGGAGGGCGGGTTGGTGCGCAACCCGAGCTTCACCGACTACCTGATCCCCACGATCCTGGACGTGCCGGTGGTGCAGCTGACGCTGATCGAGCAGCCCGAGCCGCACGCGCCGTTCGGGGCGAAGGGCATCGGTGAGATGCCCACCCTGTCCTCCACGCCGGCGGTGGTGGCGGCCCTGCGGGCGGCCACCGGCCGGGAGCTGCGACGGGTGCCCGTTCGTCCGCAGGACATCGCCCTCGACTGATGCGCCACGGGCCCGGACGGCCACCACGGGCGTTCGGCGGCAGCAACTAACCTGCACGGCCATGTCCACCGCCGACCGCGCCGCCAACGATCCCGACGACAAGTACGAAGTGCTGACGTGGAGCCTGTTCGGCGAGGCGATCAAGGAGCTCGCCGTCCGGGTGGCCGAATCCGGCTTCGAGCCCGACATCATCCTGGCCATCGCCCGCGGCGGGCTCATCCCTGCCGGCACGCTCGGCTACATGCTGTCGGTGAAGAACACGTTCACCATGAACGTGGAGTACTACACCGGCGTCGACGAGCGGCTCGACATGCCGGTCATCCTGCCGCCCTACCTCGACCTGGTGGACCTCGAGGATCGGAGCTTCCTGGTGGTCGACGACGTGGCCGACACCGGCCACACGCTGCAGATGGTGCAGGAGTTCTGCTCGCCGAAGGTGGGTGAGGTCCGCACCGCGGTGCTCTACCACAAGCCGCACTCGGTGATCCGGCCCGACTTCGTGTGGCGCGACACCGACAAGTGGATCCTCTTCCCGTGGTCCTCCGAGGACCCGGTGGCCCAACCCAAGGACGGCTCGGGCGCCGTACCGGAGAAGTAGCCCGGGCAACAGCCGGGCAACGGCCGATCAGCGGCCTCCACCGGTGCGCATGGCGGACGGACCGCTTCGGCGGGCGCCGTCGAGCGGTCCCTGCCGGTGGCCGCCGCCGAAGGGGCTGCGGTCCCGGAACCAGGCATCGGGCCGATCGAAGTGGTCGACCGGCAGGCACTCGAGCCGGGGGCCGAAGCGCGGCGCAGGACCGACCGTGCCCATCAGCAACGCCACCACCCGCCCCCGGTGCGGGCGGAACGGCTCGAGCAACTCGAGCATCTCGGCGTCGCTGCCCCTCGGCCGGCCGGTGAGCGCCCACACGATGGCGTGGGGGACGTGGAAGTCACCCACCGGCACCGCATCGGCGTCGCCCAGCGCGGCCGCCCGCACCAAGGCCGACGTCCACACCCCGACGCCGCGGACCGACCGCAGCCGGGCGTCGAGCGCAGCCGGGCCGGCCGCCCCGGCGGTCTCCAACCGTTCCGCCTCACGGGCGACGCGCACGAGCGTGTCGGCCCGCTTTCGCTCCACCCCGAAACGGTGCAGGCCCGCCGAGCCCAACTCGGCCAGGCGATGGGGATGGGGGTAGAGCCGCAGCGGCACCGGTCCCGGCGCGGGCTCGCCGAGCGCGGCGGTCAGCAGGCGTAGCGAGCGACGGGCGAGCGCGGTCTGCACCTTCTGGCCGAGCACGCTCTCCAGGGTGGCGTCGAAGACCCGATCGGTGCGGCCGAACGCCACGGGACCGTGACGGCGCCAGAGGTCGCGGACCACGCCGGCCGGCGGGCGGAAGGCCCCCGGATCGTCCTCGGCACCCAGCAACCGTGGGGCCTGGGCCTGCATCCACTCGGCGCCGGGGCCCCAAGCCGACACCGCCGGCGCCCGGCCGGCCGCAGTCGACGACAGGCGCAGGGTGCCGGGCCCGTCGGGCGTGTGGGCCGCCCACCACAGCGTCCGCCCGTCGGCCTCGAGCCGGGTGGTGCCGTAGATGTCACGGGACACGCGGCGCAGGTCCACCGAGCCGGCGGAGGGGGCGGAACCATCGGGCTCGGCGACGGCGACGGGCACGAGCGCACTCTAGGCGGGCGGCCACGGCTCGGACGGGACGCACCGGAAGCGGCGGGCCTACCGGCGGCGACGGGCAGGGGTGGAGGGTCCGCGTTGCCCGGATCCGACCACGAGTGGTGCCCAACACCGCCGGAAGGCGGGCTGGATCACCACGGTCCGTGGATCACCAGCCCCCCTCTCGCTCGGACCCAGCGCCGGCATCATGCCGTTTTCCGGGCCTGCCTCCGGCGGGCACAACTCCCTCCGTGATCGAGGCTGCACCTTAGGCGATCAATTCGGACGCATCCAGTCCAGTCAGCCGCAAAGATCGGTTGATTCAGCGTTTTACGTGAGAATGCATCACTGTCGCTCCACGCGCGCTGCGTGACCCCGACGGGGCAAGACTGGAGTCAGCCGGCTCACTCCAGTCCGAGCAGACCGATCAACCCGGTGATCTCCAGCACGCGCCGGGCGGTGGGCGATATGGCCCGCAACCGGAAGCTGCCGCCGGCATCGACCAGTCGCTGGCGGATGCGCAGCAGCTCCGAGATGCCCGACGAGTCGAGGAACTTCAGCCCCTCGCCGTCGACGATGACGGCGGCCGGCGCCTCGCCCACGGTCTCGGCGATGCGGTCGCCGACCTGTCGCGCGGTGTGGGTGTCCATCTCGCCCTCGAGCACCACGAGGACCTCGTCCCCGACCGCACGCACTTCCACATCGAGTGACATCGCTTCGTCCCTCTTGTCCACCCAGGCCCATCGGTGCGTCCGGCACCGCGGCGCGACCGTTGTCGCACGTCGCACGACCCTAGGGCAACCGGCAACGCCACCCGACACCTCGTGACCGGTGTCCCTGTCCGCCGGCCCCCGGCCGTGCCGGTCCGGGCGCCTAGTGTCGCTCGCGCACCGACAACGTCGGCGCGGGTGTGCGAGCCATTCCAGCCGGGTAGTGGCGTGCGCATGTCCCCGCGTCCCACCAGAGCCGCACCAGCGGCTGGAGGCAAGATGTCAAGCGAGCGGAGCCCCGAGGTGATCGAGCTCACCTTTCCCGCGTCGAGCAGCTACGTGCGGCTCAGCCGCCTGGCCGCGGCCGCCCTGGCCGCCGAGCTGGACTTCGACGTGGAGGCGGTCGACGACCTCCGCATCGCGGTGGACGAGGCGGTGACCCTGCTCGTGTCCGGCCGCCACGACGCCCCCATCACCCTGCGCTTCCTGCCGTCGCGCACCGGGATCGTGATCGAGGGGCGCTGCGAGGGCGCGGAGGTGGACGGCTTCGAGGTGACCGATCTGGTCGAGGCGATCCTGTCGGCCACCGCCGACGAGCACGAGGTGCACGCCGGGCCGGGCGGGCGCCGCTTCCGACTGGTGAAGTTCCTCAACGGCGGATCGGGCCTCGACGGCGACCGTGACCGCTTCGACGGGTTCGGCCCCGATGACCTCGGGGACGGCGGGGATGGCGCGGACGGCGGTGCCGATCTTGAGTGACGAGGAGCTGCGGGAGCGATTCCGCCGGCTGCGCGCCCAGGACGACCCCCGCGGCGCGCTCCGGGACGAGCTGATCACCGAGTTCACCGGGCTCGCCGCCTACTTCGCCCGACGGTACGACCGCCGTGGGGTGCCCCGTGAGGACCTGCACCAGGTGGCGATGCTCGGGCTCGTCAACGCCGTCGATCGGTTCGACCCCGAGATGGAGACGAGGTTCGTGTCCTTCGCCGGCCGCACCATCGATGGCGAGATCAAGCGGTTCTTCCGGGACCGCACCTGGTCGGTCCGCATGCCGAGACGGTTGCAGGAGCTGCACCTGCGCGTGCGGCGGGCCAGCGAGGAGCTGAGCCACGAGCTCGGCCGGCCCCCGACGGTGCGGGAACTGGCCGAGCAGGTCGGGGTGGACACCGACGAGGTGCTCGCCGCGCTCGACGCCGGCAACGCCTACCGGGCCGACAGCCTCGACCGTCCGGCGCCCGGCGAGGAGGAGCGACGCACCGAGCTGGCCTCGGCCGAGGCCGACGCGCCCTTCGCCGCCATCGAGCACAAGTCGCTCGTGGCCGACCTGCTGTCGTCGCTGCCCGATCGGGAACGCAAGATCCTGGAACTGCGGTTCTTCCACGAGATGTCCCAGACCGAGATCGCCGCCGAGCTCGGCATCAGCCAGATGCACGTCTCCCGCCTGCTCCGCCGCACGGTGGACCAGCTCCGCGAGCGTGCCTCGCGCGACTGACGGGCGCCGCGGCAACCCACCGTTTGGTGCGGGCGCGGCTTGGGTAGCACCCGGGCCGTGCCCATGCACCAACCCGCGCCCATCCCCACCGACCAGCGCGTCGGTTGCGGTGCCGTCACGTCCCCGGTCGTACCGAACGGTATGGGATGCGTCGCGGCGGCGGCGCGACGGGCGCCGGGGCGGCCATACCATCTGGATCGCGTCGAGAGCCTGCATCACCCGGTGAGGTCGGACCTGCGCGGTATGGCTCGTTAGGATGCCGTCGATGGCCGGGGAGCAGGGTTGGTCGACCGTTCGGACATGGTCGTTCCCCGCTTCCACCGCTTCGGTGGGCGACGCCCGCCAGGCGGTGACCATGTTCCTTTCCACCGGACCGTTCCACGCGGCCGACGACGATGTGCGCCTGATGGTGAGCGAGCTCACCACCAACGCCGTCGTGCACGCCTCCAGCGCGTTCGCGGTGACCGTCTGCTGGAACGAGCGCCGGTTGCGGGTGGAGGTGGCCGACAGCAGCGACGCCGCCCCCCGCCTGCAGCCACCCACGCTCACCGAGGCCAACGGGCGCGGCTTGTTCATCGTGCAGGCGCTCGCCCACAGCTGGGGCGTGGAGCCCGTGGGCGACGGCAAGGTGGTGTGGTTCGAACTGCTGGCCGGCGAGGCCAAGGCCGGCGCGACCGTCAGCGCCTGAGCGCACGTCCCGCGTCTCGACGGGCCGGACGAAGGGGCGGACCGATCGGTCCGCCCCTTCGTGGTCACCGCCGTGCCGCCGAGCGCTCGGCCCGGCGTCGGCTCAGCGCCGGGCCGCCTCTGCCGCCCCCGTCTCGGTGGCGGTGCCGGCGGTCACGAGCGAACCGTCGACCGTCTCGAGGTGGGCCCGCACGAACCAGTGCAGCTGCTCGAGCTCACCGGCCTGCCCGATGAGCAGGTCCTCGGTGATGGGGTCGAGCTCCCCGACCTGCTCGATGGCCTCACGATGGGAGCTGATGACGCCGGTGTAGACCTGGTCGAGCGCACCGAGGTGCGTCACCGCGCTGTCGCGCCCGATGGCGTAGTCATCCCAGGCCCGGGCGGCCACGAGGTGGCCGGGCAGGCCGTTCGGCGACCCGCCGAGGGTGGCGATGCGCTCGGCGACGTCGTCGATCATGTTCGAGACGGCGGCGTGCTGGGGGTCGAGCATCTCGTGCACCGCGATGAAGTGCGGGCCGACGACGTTCCAGTGGATGTGCTTCAGCGTGAGGCTGAGATCGATCAGGGCGAGCAGCCGATCGCCGAGGAGGGCGACCACGCGCTCGGCGGCCTCGGGCTGCATGCCGGGCACGGTGAAGGTGACGGAAGCGGTGCGGGAGGCGCCGTTGCGCCCGTTGGACTTGGCCATGGGGGTATCTCCGTGGGGGAACCGAGCGATCCCACCTCTGCGGGATCGGGTCGAACCCGTCCTACCCGCCGTCGCGCGGCCCAAACGGGCGTGCCGGCACCAGCCGGCTCAGGCGGTCAGGGCCCCGTCGAGCGAGGCGAACACGGCGATGACCTGATCGAGCGCGGCGAGCGTGATCGTGCTGCGGGCCACCGATCCGTCGGCCACCACGACCTTGAGCTTGCTGCCGCGCTGGTCCAGCTGCAGGTGCAACCGCACCAGCGACGCCAACCCGGCGCTGTCGAGGTAGCGCACCCGGCCGAGATCGACCACCACGGCGCGGCCCTCGGCACCGCTGTCGGAGACCTGACGCTCGAACGCCGGCGCCGAGGCCAGGTCGATCTCCCCTTCCACGTCCCACACCACCGAGCCGTCGCGCTCGACCGATGCCATCTGCAGCAGTTCGTTCAACCTTGAACCTCCATCGACCGGCGCATCGTGACCTTCGTGCCCGACGGCGACGGCTCCAGCCGCACCTCGTCCATGACCAGGCGCATGAGCCCCAGCCCCCGCCCGCGGGGACCCGGTGCCGCCTCGCGGCGCCACGCCCCGAAGTCGCTGACGGTCAGCTCCAGCACGCCGCCCATCATCGTGGCCTCGAGCAGCACGTCGCCAGGGGTGGGATCGGCCAGGTAGGCGTGCTCGACGGCGTTGCCCATGGCCTCGCCGGCGGCGAGCACCACCTCGTCCACCGTCGCCGGGTCGGCACCGAGCTCCTCCAACCAGCCGCGCAGCCCGTGACGGGCCGCCGCCAGCCCGGGCGCCCCCTCGCGCACCGACACCGCCAGCCGCTGGCGGGCGTGGTGGCGGTGCACGGCCAGGACGCACACATCGTCGCCGGCCGCCTGGGGCGCGGTGGCAGCCAGGATCCCGTCGAGGAAGGCGGCCTCGCGGTGACCGGCGTTGGCGGTGGCCGCGGCGGCGCAACCGGTCGAAGCCCACATCGATGCGCTCACCGCGCCGCTCGACCAGGCCGTCGGTGTACAGCACCAGCCGCTCACCCGGCTCGAGGCGGGCGGTCGCCTCCGGCCGCGGGCCGGCCGAGATCCCGATCGGCGTGGATCGCCCGCCCTCGAGCATCACCGTGGACCCGTCGGCCCGCACCAGCAACGGCGGCGGGTGCCCGGCGCAGGCATAGCGGAGCTCGCCGGTGTCGATGGCCAGCTCCACGCACACGACGGTCGTGCAGATCGCCCCGGGAAGTGGCGCACGAACCCGTCGAGGCGGTCCAGCAACGCACCGGGCCCCGGCACCGAGTTGGCCAGCGCGGCCACCGCGGCGCGCAGCTGGCCGACGGTGGCGGCCGCCTCGAGGCCCCGACCGACCACGTCACCGAGGGCCAGCACGACCCGGCCGGCGTCGATGGTGAAGCACTCGTACCAGTCACCGCCGACGGCCAGCGTCGACTCGGCGGCCAGGTAGCGCGCCGTCAGCTCCATCGTGCCCAGCTGCGGCAGCCCGGCGGGCAGCAGCACCGCCTGCTAAGGCCTGCGCGACATGCCGCTCGGCGTCGAAGCGGCCGGCCCGCTCCACCGCTTGGCCCACCACGGCGGCCAGCGCCGCCAGCGCCGCCTGCAGCTCGGGGGTGAGGGGCCGGGGTTCGTGCCAGGCGAGCCCGATGACCGCCACCACCCGACCGCCCGCGCCCACGACGGGCACGGCGCCGAGCGCTCGCAGCCCGGCCGCGTCGGCGTCGGCACCGGTCGGGAACCGCTCGGCGATGGCCACCGGGTCGGCCGCCCACACGGTTGCCGCCGTGCGCAGCGCCATACCAAGCGGTGTGGCGGTGTCCACCGGCACCGTGGTCCAACGGGCAGCGATGTCCCCGGGCAGGCCCGGGCCGTTGCGCAGTGCGATCACCGTGTGGTCCTCGGTGGGGACCGCCAGGTTGGCGAACGGGCACCCACCACGGCCGCCGCGCTGTGCACGACGGCGTCGTACACGTCATCGCTGGACGAGGCCGCCCCCAACGCCTCGGCGAGCTGCTGCAGCGCCTCCGCCTGCTCCCGGGCCCGTTGCTCGTCGCGCAGGCGTTGCTCGAGCTCCGCCTCCTGTCGCTTCCGATCGGTGATGTCGAGCCCGGACGGCACCAGGTAGGTGATGCGCCCGTCGTCGTCGGGCACCGGCACGAGCTGGAAGTCGATGGTGATGAGCCGGCCGCCGCCCAGGCGGACCTGCACGTCGTAGCGGCTCGGCCGGCCGGCCGCCGCCCGGGCCACCGCTGCCCGCAGCTCGGCCTGCACCCCTTCGTCCCACGCCCACCAGTAGGTGTCCCAGAACGGCTTGCCGACCACGTCGCCCGGTTCCAGGCCGCCGGCGTCGAGCGCGGCGCGGTTGGCCTCCAGCAGCGTGCCGTCCGGCGAGAGCAGGCCGACGAAGAGGAACAGACCGTCGAGCACCCGGCGCAAGCGCCGCTCCGAGGCCTCCAGACGGACCTGGTCCTGGCGGGTCTGCTCGCGCAGGCCGGCCTTGACCTCCCACAGCCGGCCGCGCTCCATGGCCTCCCGGCACTCGAGCTCCAGCGCGTCGAACCAGGACGGCTCGAGCGGACCCTCGCCGTCGGGGGCGAAGGCGAACACCGCCACGCCGATGGGCCCGTGGCCATCGGCCAGCGGGATGGCCACCAGCTCCTCACCGCCGGGCTCGGGCAGCGGGCCGGCGACGCGCCGCTGGCGGTGGGCGGCGGCGACCAGGGCCGGCTCGGTCGACGCCGGTCCGCTGGCCGGCTCGCCCACCAGCGGGACGAGCGCCGCTGCCGCGTCGGTGGCCGCCGGCGCAGCGCCGTCAGGGCCGGTCGGCAGCACATCGGCCTCGGCCGCCGGCAGCATCGGCGGGCCGTACACCACCGCCCGTCCGGCCCCCAGGGCGAGCCGGACGGGCCCCACCATCGCCCCGGCCACGCCGAGGCGGCTCTGCGGCTCGAACAGCGAGGCGGCCACCTGGCGGTACGTGTCGAGGAACCGACGCAGGTCACCGGTGGCACGAGGCACCCGTTCACGTTACCCCCGGGATCGCGGGGACGGGACCTCACGGCGGCGCGCCATCGCTCGACACCCGACCATGCGGATCGGTCGGTCCGCCGGCGCGGTCGGTGGCCGCCGCCCCGGCCTCCGGCGCCCTACCATGCCCGGCGATGGGAGCCAACGCCGTGGCCCGGCGGGTCGGTGGGCCGGCCATGCCGCTGCTGGTGCTGGCGGGGCTCAACCTCACCGACGAGTTCGACCGGATCGCCTTCACCGCCCTCTCGCCGGAGATCCGCGACGCGTTCCACCTCGGCGACAACGCCATCTTCGCCCTCAACGTCGTGCCCGGGGTGATGATCCTGCTGGCGGCGGGGCCGATCGGTCGGCTGGCCGACCGGTTCTCCCGGGTGCACGTCAGCATCGGCGCCGCGCTCATGTGGGGCGTGTGCGCGGTGCTCCTGCGCTCGTGCCGAACGTGGGCCTGCTGCTGGCGGTGCGCACCATCGCCGGGATCGGCCGCACCGCCAACGAGATCGTGCACCCCAGCCTGCTCAGCGACCTCTACGCCGAGGCCGCCCACCCGAAGGTGTTCCAGCTGCACCGGCTGGCCAGCCCCCTGGCCCAGGGCTCGGGGGTGGTGGCCGGCTTCCTCGGCGCGGAGCTGGGCTGGACCTGGGCGTTCTACGTGCTGGCGGTGCCCACGTTCGTGCTGGTGCTGCTGCTGCGCCGCATCCCCGATCCCGGCCGGCGCGGCGTCGACCCGGGGGCGGGCGGCGCCCCTGTGGGCGTGCGCGCCGCGTACGGCGCCCTCAGGGCGGTGCCCAGCCTGCGCCGCTTCTGGGCGGTGGCGTTCTTCCTCTCCCTGGCCGCGTTCGGGATGTGGGCGCTGGCCTCGCTCTACTTCGAACAGGTGTGGGGCTACGACGCCAAGGGCCGTGGCCTCGTGCAGTTCTTCATCGGCATCGGCTGGACGGCCGGGGTGTGGTTGGGCGGGCAGGTCACCCAACGGCGCCTCGAGGAGGGTTCGCCCGCCGCGCTCGCCGCCGTGTGCGGCAACGCCTTCGGGCTGTTCGCCATCGGCGGGGTGGCGCTGGCGGTGGCTCCCGGTTCCGTCCCGGCGGTCGTGGCGTTGACCGTGCTGGCCATCGGCAACGGGGTGTGGCAATCGCCGTACTTCTCCGCCGTGGGTCGCCTGGCGCCACCGGGCCTGTCGGGTCAGGCGTTCGCCTCCACGGTGATCGTGTACGCGGTCGGCGGGGTGTGCTCGCTGGCCATCGGGGCGGTGGGCGACGCCACCAACTACCGCGTCGGTTTCGCCCTCATCGGCGCCGCCGGCGCGGTGGCGGCGCTGCTGGCCCGTAGCGTCGGGCCGCTGATCGAGGCCGACCTCGCCCCCACCGGTCGCTGACCGCCGCCGATCGCTGACCGCCGCCGGTCGTGGCGCTCGGGCACCGGTGCCCGGCGGCTGCCGCGACCTCCGACGTTGACGTCCCGTGCGGGTGGGCGAGGTCGCTCGTTGACCAACCGCTTCGCGTCGGGCCGGGGTGGCCGCAGCCGCTAGCGTCGCCACCATGACGGATCCCGCCTCGTCGCCACCGCCGGGCTGGTACCCGGATCCGTTCGAGCCGGGCTCGACGCGCTGGTGGGACGGCAGCCAATGGGGCCAGCAGCGCACGCCGATCCTCGTGTGCACCACCAACGAGCTGGCCGGCCATCGCGTCGATCGGGTCCTCGGCGTGTGCGTTGGCCTGGTGGCCAACTCGATGGGCTTCGGCAAATCCTTCGCCGCCGGCGTGCAATCGATGTCGCGGGGCGAGGTCCCGCAGTGGACCGAGGCGCTCGAGGCCGGCCGGCGGGTGGCGCTGGAGCGCTTGGAGGAGCACGCCCGCCAGCTGGGCGCCAACGCGGTGCTGGCCATGCGCCTGGACGCCTCCGAGCTGGCCCAGGGCCTCGTCGAGTTCGTGGCCTACGGCACCGCTGCGGTGGTCAGCCCGACGGCCGGCACCTGAGCCCGTCCTACCGGCATGCCGATCGGTATGCCGGCGGCGTGTGGCGTGTGGCGTGTGGCGTGTGGCGTACCAATCGGTACGCCACACGCAGTGCCATGTTCGGTCAGGCGCCGATGCGATAGGCGCGGTGGGCGGCGCCACGGAACAGCTCCGCCTTCTCCGCGTCGCTGTAGCCCGCCGCCGTCTTCTTGAAGGCGTTCCACAGCACCACGTAGTTGGTGCCCCGGCGATCGACCGGGAAGTTCGACTCGAACATGCAGCGGGACGGGCCGAAGGCATCGATGCAGAACCGCATCGGATCACCCCAGGCGGCGACCAGCTCGTCGGAGGTGGGCGCCTGCGGCAGCTTGTGGAAGCCGAGGCCGTAGACGCTCATGCCGATGCCCCCCACCTTGAGGAACACGTTGGGGCAGGCGGCGATGTCGGTCATGACCGGCCGCCACCAGGCCAGGATCTCGTCGCGCCGGCCGGCGTAGGGCCCCACCCCGAGCGGGCCGCCGAGGTGGTCCAGCACGATGGTGGCCTCGGGGTAGGTGCGGGCCAGGTCCAGCAGCTCGGGCAGCTGCGGGTGGTACAGCCAGGCGTCGTAGCTCAGGCCGAGCTCGCCGGTGAGCACCTCGAAGCCGCGGCGGAAGGCGGCGGTGCCCATCTCGCCCGCCTCGGGGTTCATGTGGGAGTTGTGCACCTTGGGGTCGCCATCCCAGGCGGTGGCGTGCCGGATGCCGGAGAACAGCCCGCCGCCCTCGGTGATCATGGCCTCGAGCACCGGCTTGACCCGGTCGCCGAGGCGGAGGTCGGCGCAGCCCACGATGGCGGCGATGCGAGCGCCCGGGGTCTGCCGCGACTCGGCCGCCTGCGCGGCGGCGAAGGTCACCTCGCCCACCGGCGCCATCTCCGGCGGGCCGTCGGTGCGGTAGCCGGACATGCAGTCCACGTACACGGTCTCCACCACGTTGTGCCCGGCGCCGGTCTCCGCCTTGAGCTCCTCCACCAGGAAGCGCTCCTTGGGGTGGTCCCACAGGTGGTGGTGCGGATCGCAGATCTCGAGGTCCGCGTCGAGCGGAGCTTCAACGGTCGAGGCCAGCCAGGCGGCGAAGGTCGGGTCCATGCCCGGGACCGTAGCGGGCTCAGCGCCCGAGCGCGGCCGCGATCTCCGGCCCGGCGGGCATCGCGCTGCGGGCGCCGAGACGACCGACCGACAGCGATGCCGCCACCACGCCATACCGAACGGCATCCTCCAGGCGGTCCCCGGCGGCGAGGCGGGCGGCCAGGGCGCCGTTGAACGTGTCGCCGGCGCCGGTGGTGTCCACCACCTCGGTGGCGGCGGGCGCGGCGACGGCGCAGACCGGACCGGCGGCCGACTCGACGATCACCGCGCCGCGCGCCCCGGCGGTCACCACCACCGCGGCGCCGCTGCCTCCGGCCAGGGCCCGCGCCGCGGCGGTCACGTCCCCGTCCGGCCGCCCTGCTCCGGCATCGTCTGCCGTTGCAGCATGGGCGAGCTGGCGTAGCTCGGTCTCGTTCGGGGTGAGCACCGCACCGCTGCCCACGGCGGCGTGGACGGCGTCACCCACCGGTGCGGGGTTGAGCACGCACGGCACGCCGGCGGCGACGGCACGCCCCACCGCGGCCAGCAGCGCCGGCGCGGCGATCTCGGCACTCACCAGCACACAACCGGCGCCCGGCAACAGGCGGTCGAGGGCATCGTGCACGTGGTCGGCGGCGAGGGCGCCGTTGGCGCCGGCCGCCACCGCGATCTGGTTCTCGCCGGCCGGATCGACCACGATCAGCGCCACACCGGTCGGTATGCCGTCGAGGACGGCCACCGCGTCGACGTCGACGCCCTCGGCTCGCAGGTCGGCCAGCGCGGCGGCACCGGTGTCGTCGGCGCCGACGGCGGCCACCAGGTGGACGGTGGCGCCGGCCCGGGCGGCGGCCACGGCCGCGTTCGCCCCCTTGCCGCCCCCGTGGCGTTCGACGGTGGCGCCCACCACCGTCTCCCCCGGGCCGGGCAACCTGGGCGCGGGCACGACGAGATCCACGTTCACGGCGCCGACCACCACCACGTGCGCTGCAGGCATCGGCGCAGCGTAGGGCTCGGGGCAGGGGCGCGGCGGAGCGGATCGACGGCGCCGATCGCTCGATCGCACCGCCGATCCGTCCGGTGCAACACCGCCCCGGGAACGGCACGGAGGCATCGGCCGGGCCATGCACACCCGAAACCACGGGGCGACGTCAGCATGCACGCGGCGAGAAGCTCGCCGACAGCGCCATCGGTCCTCGCCGATGAGGGCCGGACGGACCCATTCGCACCGGCCGTAACAGCTGTGCCGGCAGCCGCCGCGATCGGCCACGATGGGTGGGTGTCGGAACGACCGGTGTCGGTTGGCCTCAGCCACGTGGCCATGAGCGTGCCCGTGGGCACCCTGACCGACGCCTTCCGGACCGACCTCCTCAACTTCTGGGGCGAGCACCGCGGCGTGCTCCTGCCGACACCCGAGGCCGTCGAGATCGCCTGGACGGCGATCGTGGCCGACCGGCGGGTCACCGATCGGGAGGAGATCGTGCGCGGCCCCGGCGGCTATCGGCAGTTCAGCGTGCGGTACCTGCTCCCGATGCGCGTGGAGGTCCAACACCTACCCGCCGGATTCGGCGCAGCCTGACCGCCACCCGCACCGCGGGCTTCGCACACGCCCGCCCGGCGGCTCCTTCGAGCAGGGGTCCTTGCGGTGGAGGTGATGGGATTCGAACCCACGGCCTCTACGTTGACGAAGGTCACTAAGAGCGTTCGTCTGGTGCCGCACCTTGTCGTTTTAGCTGGTCAGGAACGGCGGGGAAATCGCCCCGTGCCGCCCTATACCGCCACGCACCGTGCCGAGCATTGACAAGGTGTTGACAAGGCTCCAGTTGCAGCGGCCAATAGCAGCAGTTCGATCGCCACGTTCCGTGAGAATCCGCAGAGGGTGGCAGCGCTCAGCGAGAGGGTTTCTTGCCCACCCCAGCGCGTCCCGGCACGTGCGCGTCGATCGGGCGATCGGCTCCGGCTTTCGGCGCTCGGTCTTCTGCGGCGGTCACACACCTGGCCGATCTGCACCACCCGCGGTGACCCACACGCGGGAGATCTCGAACACTGCCCGTTGTCGACCCGACGCGAGGTCCACAGGCAAGCTCGACGGGCGGCCTTCTTTGTAGTTCGAGCCATAGCATGTTGCTGCGACATGCTATTGGCGCGATAGAAGATCCGATTGAACAAGGCATGCTTCTCGAGAACCTCGTCGCAGCCACAGCACACGCACTCGCCACGCAATCCGGCTTCCGCCTCTTCCATTGGCGTCACAAGAAGGATGAGGTCGATCTGATACTCGATCAACCCGGAGATCCGCTGGCCCTCGAGGTTGGACGGTCCCCCTCTCACAGCCGCCACGGCCTCCGTGCGCTCATCGCCCAACATCCGCGCTTCAGAGGACATGCCTACCTCCTCGCGCCGAACATGCCGTTCCTTGACGCCGGCGACGCCCCCGACGGGATCGGCAGCGCGTCTTTGGATCTGTTCCTGCTCGCCTGCGGCCAGCAAGCCACCGCCAATCTCGCACAGCGAATACTGGCGTAGCGCGATCCCAGGATCGTCTGCACATTGTCCGCTCGACTGCGACGGCGCCGACGACCACACCACCACGCTCCTTCGGCGTTCGCCACACCGAGCGCGATGCGCCAATGAGATCGCTATCCCGCAGTGGAAGACACCCCGTCGCCTCCGGGTGTTGGCAGGGAAAACTAGGCGAGCTCAGAAGGTCCAGGTCCAGTTCGGGGTTGCTCCGAAGCCACCATTAGCAAATTTTGAGATTCACCACCGACGACGTTGAAAGATACGTCGACACAGCTGGACGGCTGCGCTACTGCGACTGTCTCGATCAAATGAGATCGGGTCGCCCAGGGGCAGGTGGACATCACCTGTCGAGCAGCAGTACCGCCGGCCGACCCCTGCCAAGCGCACCAGCCCTGGGCCCTCCGGCCCACCTGCCAGCAACGGCCCGTGAGCTACGCGTCGCTTGGTTTCGACTCGTCGCCGTCGAGCAGCCTGCCGAAGAATTGGGCGACCTCCTGGTCGGTGGCTTGGACGAAGTGCGCGTAGTGGCGGAGGTCGTGGAGCCTGTCGTGCTCGAGCTCGAGCCGGTCGGCGAGACGGCGGAACCGCTTGGTGAGTTGCTCGGAAGCGATCGGCGTCCGAGCGCCGGCGTCGTAGGAGAACACGTACTGCTCGTCGCTCCACCCCAGCTCGCAGAGCCCAAGCCGTTGCTGCCGCCGCTCACGGTGCGCTGCAAGCAGCTCCACCGTGACCCGATCAAGCGCGATGCGCCGAGCGGCGTGGGTCGTCGTGTCCTTCTCGACGAC
This sequence comes from Acidimicrobiales bacterium, assembly GCA_041394365.1. Lineage (GTDB taxonomy): Bacteria > Actinomycetota > Acidimicrobiia > Acidimicrobiales > CAIXPF01 > CAIXPF01. Next base: position 195,597 of record JAWKIM010000012.1, on the reverse strand, counting down.
CTCGCCGGCCGGTCCGAGCACCAGGCCCCGGCTGATCAGCAGCGCCCGGCCGGTGAAGTCGACCGACCGCCAGCGCAGACCGCAGAGCTCACCTCGTCGGGATCAGGTGGGCGGAGGTCGAGCGGGCCCAGCTTCGGCGGGCCCGAGCTTGCGCAGCGGCACCTTGCCCATGGTCGGCCGCAGGTACAACTCGATGAGGAACTGGGTGCGCGCACCGTGGAGGGCGACAGGTCATCGCGGGCCCGTTCGAGCCAGGCGTCCAGCGCACCTTGGTTGCAGTGCACCACGAACTCGGCCAGCGCGGCCGTCGCCTCGCGCTCGGTGCCCTCACCGCTTTGGTGTGCTGCACCCACTTGCCGGCCTTCGGATCGACGCCGGCAGAGACGATGAGCTGCCGCCCTCTCTGCGTTGACGCAGGGACCCCGCCATGACGGCCAAGGGTACGGAGTCGGAACGTGTTGACGAGGGTGTTGACAGGCGGGCGCTCGGGGAGCCGACGCTCGACCTCGCAGCGCTCTGACCTGGGATTTACCGGTGGAGGTGATGGGATTCGAACCCACGGCCTCTACGTTGCGAACGTAGCGCTCTCGCCAACTGAGCTACACCCCCGAAGGGCGGTCACAGGCTAGCCGAAACCGGCGCCCGTGCCGACAACCGACCACCGACAACCGACAACCGAACCGGGACCCGTCAGCGGGCAGGCGGCTCGGTGCCGATGGCGGCGATGAGACGGTGCTGCACCGCCGTCGTGGTGACGTCGGCCCGGCTGCGCTCGAGCACCGCCCGCAGCGCATCGACCGTGCGGCGCAGCCCCAGCGTGATGGCATCGGGGAAGTCGACCACCACGAGGGCGTCGTAGACCTCCTCCATCGAGCCGACCAGCGCCTCGGCCCGGGCGAGATCGCCCTCGCGCAGGCGGTCGAGCAGGTGGCGCCGCAGCTCGCTCGCCGCCTCGGCCAGGCCCTTGAGCCACGAGCGGCCGTCCACGGCCAGCTCCTGCGGGCCGGGCAGCGTCACGCCGAGCGGCCCCGACGGCTCGACCCCGATCAGCAGGCGGGTGCAGCGGGCCTCCACGAACTCCTTCTCGGCGTCGTGGAGGAACCCGGCGTAGGTCAGATCCGGGAACGGCCGCAGCGCGTCCTGGGCGCTGCGCAGTGCCTGTTCGGCCTGATCGATGGTGGCATCGGCCTCGGCGAACTGGCGACGGTGCACGCTGCGGATGGCGCTGCCCGACAGCCGGATGACCAGCCGACAGGCCTTGAGCGCCTCTTCCCGGGCCCGGTTGGCCTCCTCGAGCTGGGCGACGACCCCGTCGACCAGCGGGGCCAGCACGCTGCGCAGCGCCGAGCGGGGGTCACCGCCCGGGCTGGTGGTCGCGTCGCTCAGCGACGGCCGCCCGAAGCCTCACGCAGGTGCAGCAGGGCCGTGGGCTCCGCACCGGCGTCGCGATGCGGCAGGAAGGCCACCTTCATCTCCCGCTCCGCCTGGGTGCCGAGCAGGTGGAACATCAGCGCCAGGTACGAGACCAACAGGGCGGCGCTGACCAGGAACAATCCGACGAACAGGCCACCGGACAGGAACGACAGCACCAGGAAGGTGAACGTCGAGCCGGCCAGCACGGTCACGATCCGCTTGCGCCGCTGGGCGGCCATGCGGGCCCGGACTGCGACGGGCGCACCGGCGCACGGCCGATCGTCGAACGGCCGGCCGGGCTGGACGCCAACGGCCGCACCATGGCCGAACGGCCGGGGCGGCTGCGGTCGAGCACCGACAGCTGGCGCTGGAACGACTTGATCGAGTCCCCGCCCCGATTGCCTCCCGCTCCCCGGTGCCGCAGGACGGGGCCGATCAGAAGAGCGACCCACATGCCCACGAGGAACACGAGGACGAGAAGCGTGCTGAGATTCACCGGTGATCCCTGCCTTGTCGGATGCCGCTCACACCGTGCTGCCCACGACGACCCGCTCCGAGGTGGTGCGGGGTCCGAGGCCCTGGTGATCTCCGCAAGAGCGACTCCGTTTTCTGAGTACGGATGTGATGCGGTTTTGTTGCGAACGCGTCCTGCGCAGCGGAGATTGTTGCAGTTCTACTACCGGACGATACGCCGAAGCCAAAGCAACAGGGCGGATAATCCAGTTGAACCAGTGTTCGTCAGTCGTCCGCGGCCGGGGTTTCTCGACGGAAAGTGCCGGAGCGACCACCCGTTTTCTCCCAGAGGGCGACGTCGCCGATGGTCATGCTCCGGTCGGCCGATTTGCACATGTCGTAGATGGTCAGCGCGGCCACCGACACCGCGGTGAGCGCCTCCATCTCCACGCCGGTGCGGTCCACGGTGTCCACCTGGGCCTCGACCTCGACGTGGTCGTCCTCGATGCGGAAGTTGACGAACACCGAGCCGACCAGCAACGGGTGGCACAACGGGATGAGGTCCGACGCCCGCTTGGCGGCCTGGATGCCGGCCACCCGGGCCACCGCCAGCACGTCGCCCTTGCTCACCGCCCCCCGGGCCACCAGCGACGCCGTCTCCGACTTCATGTAGACCCGGGCCCGGGCCACGGCCCGGCGGTGGGAGGGTTCCTTCGGGGTGACATCGACCATGCGGGCACGCCCGAGCGGATCGAGATGGGTGCAGCCCAGATCGGCCATGGCCCGGCAGTCTAGGGGCGACATCGCGGTACGCCTTGCACCGCGCCCGGCCGTCAGCCGCCGGGCCAGCGGTCAGCCGCCGATCTGGCTCATCGACTTGGACGGCCGGATGAAGTGCACCTGGTTGATCTGGTGGCCCGCCCACTTGCCCCGCACCGCCTCGGCCAGCACATCGGCCAACTGGTCGTCGGTGGCACCGCCGCGCAGCAGCGCCCGCAGGTCGTGCTCCGACGTGGCGAACAAGCAGGTCCGGAAGGCGCCCTCGGCGGTCAGCCGCACGCGGTCGCAGGTGTCACAGAACGCCTGGGTCACCGAGGCGATGATGCCGATCTCGCCATTGCCGTCGAGGTAGCGGAACCGCTCGGCCGGGGCCGAGGTGCGGGCCAGCGGCTCCAACGGGTACACGGCGTCGATCCGATGGCGGATCTCGTCGTAGGAGAGCACCTGCTCGTTGGTCCACGCCTGCTGGGCGTCGAGCGGCATGAACTCGATGAAACGAACGATCACGCCCTTGTCGCGGCCGAACGTGGCGAAGTCGATCAGCTCGTCCTCGTTGACCCCGCGCATGGCGACCACGTTCAGCTTCACCGGGGACAGCCCGGCCTCGATGGCGGCATCGATGCCGTCGAGCACCTTGTCGAGGCTGTCGCGCTTGGTGATGTCGGCGAAGCGGTCCCGGCGCAGGGAGTCGATCGAGATGTTGATGCGGCCCAGACCGGCGGCGGCCAGGTCGGCGGCCAGCAGCCGCAACGTCGCCCCGTTGGTGGTCAGCGCCACCTCCACCCCCAGGCCGGCCAGCATCTCGATGAGCCGGGGCAGGTGCGCACGGACGGTGGGCTCACCGCCGGTCAGCCGGATCGACTCGATCCCGAAGCGCTCCACCAGCACCCGCGCCACCCGGTGGATCTCCTCGAAGGAGAGCACCTCCGAGCGGGGAAGCCAGGCCATGCCCTCCGCCGGCATGCAGTACGTGCAGCGGAAGTTGCAGCGATCGGTCACCGAGATGCGCAGGTCACGGTGGACCCGTCCGAAGGAATCGACCAGCTCAGCCGCCATGGTCGCGATGCTAGCGAAGGGTCCACCCACCGAACCGGGCCGCGGCCGGCTCAACCACGGGCGAGCAGGCGCAACGTCTCCAGGTGCTCGCCGGTGCCGAGGGCGATGACCACGTCGTCGCCTCGCAACGGAGCCTTGGGATCGGGGTTGGTGTCGAAGCTGCCGTCCCCCGCCGGATGGCCACCACCGTGCAACCGGAGCGCTCGCGGACGCTGCAATCGGCCAGCGAGCGGCCCACGAACGGCGACGACGCATCGAGGGGCACCTCGGCCAGGCGGACCTCGAGCTCCCGGTCGTGCATCACCACGTCGAGGAAGTCGGCCACATGCGGCTGCATGACCAGCGCCGCCATACGGGCGCTGGAGATGTGGTGCAGGTTGACCACCCGGTCCGCGCCGGCCTGGAACAGCTTGCGCTCGGCGTTGGCCTCGTTGGCGCGGGCCACGATGAACAGCCCGGCGTTCATCGCCCGGGCCGACAGCGTCACGTAGAGGTTGGCGGCGTCGGTGTCCATGGCCACCACCAGCGTGGCCGCCCGTTCGATGCCCGCCTGCTGCAGCACCGCGTCGTGGGTGGCGTCGCCCAGCACCGTGTGGTGGCCCACCGCGGCCAGCCGGTCGGGGGCCACGTCGACGGCGACCACCGTCTGGCGCTCCTCGCGCAGCTCGGCCACCAGGTTGGCGCCTACCCGCCCGAGCCCGCACACCACGATGTGGCCGTGCAGGCGATCCACCCGCTGTTGCATCCGTCGCCTCCGCATCTCCTCCGACAACCGACCCTCGATCACCACGTCGATCAGCGAGGTCAGCGTCAACAACACCGTGGCGGTACCGAAGAGGACCACCGCGATGGTGAACTCCTTGAACGCCGCCGTCGGGTTCGGGGTCACCTCACGGAAGCCCACCGAGAACACGGTGATCACCGTCTGGTACAGCGCGTCGAGCGGGCTGAGCCCGATGGCCACGTAGCCACCGGTGGACAGCACCACGACCACCCCGATCGAGGCCAGCCCCAGGCGCACGCGGCGCCACGGCGACGCGGCCGGGCTCATGCCAGCAGCAGCACGGCCACCTCCTCGCCGGCGTCCACCCCCTCGCCGTCGGGGAGCACGACGAGCGCGTTGGCGGCCGCCATGACCGCCAGCTGGTGGGAACCCTGACCGCCGGCGTTGCGCACCACGATGCGCCCGTCCACGTTGTCGGCCACCACCCGGGCGAAGTGGGTCTTGCCGTCCGGCGTGCGGCGCAGCGGATCGACCGTGGTGGCCCGCACGGGGCGGCGCACCAGCCGCTCGTCCGGATGGCCGGCCAGGCGGCGCAACCCGGGGCGGGCGAACAGCTCGAAGCTCACCATCGAGCTCACCGGGTTGCCCGGCAGCCCGAACACCGGGGTGCCACCGATGGTGCCGAAGGCCAGCGGCTTGGCCGGACGGATGGCCACCTGCATCCAGTTCATCCGGCCCACCTCGTCGAGCACGCGCTTGACGTAGTCGAACTCACCCATGGAGACACCGCCCGAGGAGATGATGGCGTCGCAGCCGTCGGCGGCGCCGGTGAACGCCGCCCGGATCAGCTCCTCGTCGTCGCGCACCAGGCCCAGGTCGACCCCGACCGCCCCCGCCGCCTCCACCAGCGCCAGCAGCGTGATGCGGTTCGAGTCACGGATCTGGCCCGGTTGCAGCGCCTGCGGGCCCTCGATGAGCTCGTCGCCGGTGGAGATCACGCCGACCCGGGGGCGGGGATGGGCGAGCACCGCCGTCCAACCGAGCGAGGCCAGCACGCCGATGTGGGCGGGCGAGAGCACGTCGCCGGGCGCGAAGAGCCGATCGCCCGGCTTCACGTCGTCACCGGCGGGGCGCACCGCGTCGCCCACCGACACCGGGGCGTAGACCGCCACCAGCTCGCCATCGCCGGCGCCGTCGGTCTCCTCCACCATCACCACCGCGTCGGCCCCGTCGGGGACGGGCGCACCGGTCATGATCCGCATCGCCTCGCCCGGGCCCACCGGGCGATCGGCGGCCCGCCCGGCGGCGATGGTCTCCAGCACGGCCAGTCGGGCGGGAGCGTCACGGCGGGCGGCGGCGACGTCCGCGGCGCGCACCGCGTAGCCGTCGACCGCGGTGTTGGCGAAGGGGGGCAGGAACTGGTCCGCCACCACCGGCTCGGCCAGCACCAGGCCCACCGCGCCGGCTAACGGCACGCGCTCGGGCGCCAGCGGGGCGCACCCCTCGAGCACACGGGCGCGGGCTGCTTCCAGGTCGATCATGGCGGCGATCGTAGGGGCGGGACGCCGGACGATCCGGAGGCGGAGCGGTGCCGGGGCCGGACCGCGGCTCAGAGCAGGCGGCGCTTGGCCAGGTCGGTGAGGAACTGGGTGAACTCGGCGCCGAGCTCGGGGTGCTCCATGGCCAGCTCGACCGTCGCCCGCAGGAAGTCCTGCTTCTGGCCGATGTCGTAGCGGCCCTCGGAGAAGACGAAGCCGGACATGCCCTCGGTGTGCAGCAACCGGTCCATGGCGTCGGTCAGCTGGATCTCACCGCCCACGCCGGGCTCGATCTGCGCCAGGTGCTCGAAGATCGAGGCCGTGAACACGTAACGGCCCATCACCGCCAGGTTCGACGGCGCCTCCTCGGCCTTCGGCTTCTCCACCAGCCCGGTGATGCGCACCAGCGGCGAGGACGCCGTCGCCGGTTCGTGCGCCGCGCATCCGTAGGAGGAGATCTCCGACATGGGGAACTCCTTGAGCGCCACCACCGAGGACCCGGTCTCCTGCAGGGCGGCGATCATCCCCCGCAACAGCACACCCCCGTCGACCATGATGTCGTCGGGCAGCATCACCGCGAACGGGTCGTCGCCCACGTGGCGCTTGGCCATCGACACCGCGTGGCCGAGGCCCATCGGCTCCCCCTGGCGCACGAAGTGGATCTGCGCCTGCTCCCCGATGGCCCGCAGCGCCTCGATCTCCGCCGTCTTGCCCTTGGCGGCCAGGCGGGCCTCCAGCTCGAAGGCGCGGTCGAAGTGGTCCTCGAGCACCTTCTTGTACGGGCTGGTGATGATCAGGATGTCGTCGATGCCGGCGGCGATCGCCTCCTCCACCACGATCTGGATGGCGGGCCGATCGATGACGGGCAGCACCTCCTTGGGCACCGCCTTGGTGGCGGGCAGGAAGCGGGTGCCGAGGCCGGCCGCGGGGATGACAGCTTTGCGAACCTGGAGGAGCTCATCGCTCTCAAGTGTGCCCAGCTACGGCGAAAAGCCACCGTCGGGGTGCCCGATGCCGTTGCACGATCGCCGTCGCGCCGGGCGGTGCGCGACGGCCACCCGGGGAGGGATTTCGGTGCCCCCGACCCTCCGCTACGCTGGCACTCGACGGTCGCGAGTGCTAACGAAGGGTCGCCGGCATGCCCACGTACGTCTACAAGTGCCTCGAGTGCTCCCAGCAGTTCGACGTGCAGCAGTCCTTCAGCGACGCCACGCTCACGGAGCACACCTGCCCCAGCTGCGGTCAGCCGCGGCCGGTGCGCAAGGTGTTCACCCCGGTCGGCGTGACGTTCAAGGGTTCGGGGTTCTACAAGACCGACAGCCGCGGCTCCGGCTCGAAGTCGGCCGGGTCCTCCGGTGGCAACGGCGGCGCCTCGGGCAGCAGCTCGGAGAGTTCCTCGTCGGACAGCGCCCCCAGCTCGTCGAGCACCTCGTCGGAGAGCTCCTCCGGCGCCTCGTCGTCGACCCCGTCCTCCGGGTCGACCTCGAGCACCGGCAGCTCCACCACCTCGACCGCCGGCTGAGCTCCTCGTGGCGCTCGACCTCGTCACCGCCGATCTCGCCGACATCGGCATCTTCGGCGGCTCCGGCCTGTACCAGCTCCTCGACGACGTCGACGAGGTCATGGTCGAGACGCCCTACGGCCCGCCTTCGGCGCCGCTGCACATCGGCGTCGTGCACGGCCGCCGGGTGGCGTTCCTGGCCCGCCACGGCGGTCACCACGAGCACCCCGCCCACACCGTGAACTACCGGGCCAACGTGTGGGCCATGAAGCACGCCGGGGTGAAGGCGGTGTTCGCCCCCTGCTCGGCCGGCTCGCTCCAGGCCGACATCCCGCCGGGCGACTTCGTGGTGCTCGACCAGTTCGTCGACCGCACCTCGGCCCGGCGCGACACGTTCTTCGACGGGCCCGGCGCCCACCACACCGCCATGGCCCACCCCTACGACGCCGACCTCAGCCGGCGCCTCGTCGACGCCTGCCGGACATGCGGGGTCACGGTGCACGAGCGCGGCACCGTCGTGGTCATCAACGGGCCCCGCTTCTCCACCGCGGCGGAGTCGCGCTGGTTCGGCCAGATGGGCTGGCACGTGGTGAACATGACGCAGTACCCCGAGGCGGCGCTGTGCAACGAGGCCGGGCTGCCGGTGGCCGGCATCGCCCTGGTGACCGACTACGACGCCGGCCTGGAAGACGACCCCTCGGTCCCCGCGGTCACCATGGAGCAGGTGTTCCAGTTCTTCCAGGAGAACATCCACCGGGTGCGTGAGGTGCTGTTCGCGGCGGTGGGCTCCTTCGGGTCGGGCCCGATCCGGCCCGATGGGTCCGCTCCCGCTCCGGAACACCGCTAGCATCCCGGCGGGGTCGCCGAGGCGGCGCACCCGTCGACTTCCCCTCGCAGCAGGCCCGGCCGCGCCCCACGTCGGCCCCGGCGGAAGCGAACCCACCCGTGAACTGGTCTTCGGAGACCCATCCCGCCGATGGCGCGCGCCCTTCGCCCGGCGCCGCGCCATGGCGCAGGCGGCACGCGCCGCAACGCCGGTTGCAGGCGTCCCGCCTGCACCCGGCGCTCGCCGGACCGGCCGCCGCCACCGCCGCCTGGGCCATCGCCGTCGCGCTCGTGGCCGTCACGCTGGCGGGCACCGTGGCGCTGCAACGGCGGGCCGCGGCCACAGCACGGGCCTGGGGCGACACCCGGGCGGTGTGGGTGGTGCAGCAACCGCGGCCGGCCGGCCACGTCCTGACCGACGAGGACGTCGAGATCCGCCGCCAGCCCACCGGCCTGGTGCCAGACGGGGCGCTCGACCCAGCCGTCCTACCCGCCGGCCGCCGGCTGGCGGCCCCCGTCAGCGCCGGCGAGGTGCTGGTCGCCGTTCGGCTGGCTGGTGACCGGGCGGTGACCCCGGCGATCGGCAGCGGCCGGGTCGCCCTCCAGCTCGACGGAGCGCTCGTGAGCCGGCCGGGCGGGGTGGCGCTGGCGCCGGGCACGCCGGTGGTGCTGCTGCTGGCCGATGACGCCGTCCTCGCCGGACCGACCGACGCCGTGGCCGCCACGGTGCTGGAGGACCATCTTTCCGCTGACGAGCCCGCGGCGCCCGTCAGCGGAGGGTCCGGGAGCGGCGGGCCGCTGGTGGCCGTCGAGCGGTCCGATGCAGCCAGGCTGGCCACCGCCATCCGTCAGCGCACGGTGGTGGTGGGGCTGGTCAGTGCTCCGCCGCCACCGACGGGATGATGCGGGGTCGCCAGCGGCGGGGGGCGTCGAAGTGATGGCCCACGATCCGCCCGGCCCGCAGCGACGCCAGGAACGCCTGCGGCCCCTCGAAGTCGGGGATCTCGGCGTAGGCCGCGCCGATGGCCTCGGCCACATGGGCGTCGCTGCCGGCGCCCACCGCCAGGCCGTGCTCGGCGCCGTAGCGCTGGGCCTGCTCGTTCAGGTGCTCGAGCGAGGTCTTCGCGTTGCGGCCCTCGATGGCGTCAACCAGGTCGAGCCCGACCAACTCGTCGATCACCGACGCCCGCAGGCAGTTCCGCAGCGGATCGAACGGGTGGGGCAGGTACACGATGCCGCCCTGGTCCCGGATGCGCCGGCACACCTCGACCGGCTGCAGCCCACCGGGGATCCGTTCGGTCAGGAACAGCCCGATGATCTCCCCGACGTAGGTCTTGACCTCCTCGCCCACGATCACCCGGCAGGGGGCGAGGCGCTCGGCGAGCTCGAAGCCGGCCCGGGTGGCGTTGTGGTCGGTCACGCACAACACGTCGATGCCCGATGCGGCGACCTCCTCCTCCAACTCCTCGAACGTGGTGGTGGAGTCGCCCGAGTGCATCGTGTGCGAGTGGAGGTCGACGCGCACCCATCCCTCGGGCTGCGGATCGGCGAGGTGGGGGTGGCGGGCGACGGCCTCGGCGCTCGGTTGCACCACGCCACGGTAGGCCACCCACCGGCCTGCGTGCACCCGCGGGCCGGCCGGTGCCACCCCCGGCGGGGGCTGAACCGATCGACCCACTCAAGCCACATGCGCCGTACGTCGACACCCGACCCATGGCTGCACCTTCCGATCGCGACCCACGCTCGGCGACGCCCGTGGGCGACGGTTTCGGATCGTTCGGCCAGCACGGCGACATCGGCGGCGCCCACGCGCTCGGGATCCGAGGGCGCTTCATCGGCGATGCCGTGGGCTGGGCGCTGGGCGCCGCGCTGGTGCTCCTGCTCGGCGTGGTCGGCGTGGCCGGCTACCGGCTGGTCTCCCACAGCGAGACCGTCCACGCCCCGCTGCCCGAGTTCTCCGCCGAGGCGGCCGCCTGGCTGGCCGGTCAGCAGGAGATCGCCGTGTACCGCGACGGCCGGGTGTACCTCTACGGCGTGGTGGCCAGCGATGCCGAGCGGCAGGAGATGATCGACCTGGCCGGCCGGGTCCTCGGCGCCGAGAACGTCGATGCCGAGCAGTACTACGTCGACAGCACGGCCACACCCCGGACGGGGTCGGCCACGATGCGGGTCGCCGACCCGGTGTTGTTCGAGTTCGACAGCGCCGTCATCGCCCCCGGGTTCGAGCCCGTGCTGAGCTTCGTCGCCGCCCTCATGCAGCAGAACCCGGCCGTGGTCATCGAGGTCATCGGCCACACCGACGACGTGGGCACCGAGCAGGACAACCTCGAGCTCTCGGCGGCGCGGGCCGACGCCGGCGTGGCCGCCATCGTCGCCCGGGGCGGGGACCGGGCCCGCATCAGCGGGGTCGGCCATGGTGAGAGCGAGCCGATCGCCAGCAACAGCACCGAGGAGGGTCGGCGGATGAACCGCCGGGTCGAGTTCGTGCTCTCCGGCCTGGGCGGCTGAGCGGAGGTACCCGCTGGCGGCCTTGCCGCACGGGTGTTCGGGGCTTTCGGCGCGCCCGAAGGGGCGCGAGCGGGCGGGGCGCGGCGCCGCTAGCGTCCGGCGCCGTGCACGACTACTTCGCCGTCCCCTCCGAGCTCGCCGTGCGGGTGGCCCCGCCGGTGATGGCCGCCACCGTCACCGCCCTGTTCGAGGCGCTCGGCATGGCCGGCCCCCACGCCGCCCAGTGCGCCGAGACGCTGCTGTACGCCGACCGCCGCGGCATCGACAGCCACGGCGTGTCGAACATGTTCCCCTACTACGTGGCCGACCTGCGCGCCGGGCGGATCAACGCCACGCCGAGCCCCCTGGTCGTGCGGGAGACGCCGGCCACCGCCACCCTCGACTGCGACCGAGGGCTGGGCCTGGCCGTGGCCGCCGACGCCATGCGCCTCGCCGTGGCCAAGGCGCAGGCCGTGGGCATGGGCACGGTCGTGGCCGGCAACGGCCGGCACTTCGGCGCCGCCGCCTACCACGCCCACCTGGCCGCCGACGCCGGCTGCATCGGTGTGGCCATGACCGTGGGCGGCATCCAGGTCACCCCCACCTTCGGCGCCAAGCCGATGCTCGGGCTCAACCCCATCGCCGTGGCCGTACCCGCCGGCGACCGGGCGCCGTTCGTGTTCGACGCCTCGATGAGCTCGGTGGCCGGCAACAAGATCCGCATCGCCAAGCGGCTGGGCCTCGACGTGAAACCGGGGTGGATCGCCGAGGAGGACGGCACGCCCATCATGGACGCCCGCCCGGTGCCCGACCGCTTCCACATGCTGCCCCTGGGCGGCACCCGCGACCTGGGCTCGCACAAGGGCTACGGCCTGGCCCTCATCGTCGACATACTCAGCGGCATGCTGGCGGGCACGGGACCGGGCTACGCCAACGTGGGGAACATCTCCCACCACTGCACCGCCTACCGCATCGACGCGTTCTGCGACCCCGAGTGGTTCGCCACCACGATGGCCGGCTACCTCGACGACCTGGCCGCCTGCCCGCCCGCGCCCGGCTGCGAGCGGGTGGTGTACGCCGGGCAGGTGGAGGCGGAGACGGAGGCCGAGCGGACGCGCAACGGCATCCCCTACCACCGCGACGTCGTGCGCTACTTCGTGGACCTCGCCGCCGAGCTGGGCGTCGACACCGAGCTGCCCACCCCGGCCTGACCCCGGCCGGAGCTCACCTTGGGGCGGCGGCGCTCAGCTGCCCGACAGCGCCACCTCGCCGAACACCAACGCCGCGCTGCCCGACCCGCCAGGTAGCCACTCGATCTCCGAGCCGACGGCCACCAGGTCGAGCAGCAGGCGCGGCAGCGTGGAGGCGATGGTGACCTCGCGCACCGGTTCGGCCAGCGCACCGTTGCGGATCATCAGGCCCTCGGCACCCACCGAGAAGTCGCCGCTGGTGGTGTTCACGCCCGAGTGCAGGCCCGACATCGACTGCACCAGGCTCCCGTTGTCCACCGAGGCCAACAGCTCCTCGTAGGTGCGCTCGCCGGGGGCCACCGCCAACGCCTGGGGACCGACGCCGGGCAGCGAGCGCGAGCCCCGCACCGCCGAGGCGGTGGAGCGGGCGCCGGCGCGGCGCGCCGTGTAGCTGTTGTGTAGGAACCCCCGCAGCTCCCCGCCGTCGATCAGCACGTTGCGACGGCAGGCCAGGCCCTCACCGTCGAACGTGTCGGCGCCCATCGAGCGGGCGTCGGTGGGATCGTCGACCAGCGTCAGCAGCGGCGACGCGATCGACTGGCCGAGCCGGTCGGCGAAGGGGGTGCGGCCCTTCACCACCGCATCGCCGCACAGCATCGAACCGATGATGGCCAGCACGGTGGCCGCCAGCTTCGGCTCCAGCACCAGGGTCAGGCGCTGGGAGGGGACCTGCTGGGCGCCGATGAGCCGCACCGCCTGGTCGGCCGCCTCGGTGGCCACCGCGGCGAGGTCGAGCCCGCCCGGCTCACGGCACACGTCGACGCCGTAGCCCATGTGGGTCTCCGACTCGTCGCCCGCCATGCACGAGACCGACAGCCAGGCGCTGGTGGCCCGACCGGCCGAGCGGATGCCCGATGTGGACGCCAGGGCGAACTCGCCGGCGCTGTCGCCATACGAGGCGACCCGCACGCCCTTCACCTTCGGCGACCACGCCTTGGTGGCCCGCTCCAGCTCGAGGGCCAGCTCGACCTTGCGCTCGGTGGGGAAAGCGGCGAGCCGCTCGTCCCACAGCTCCTGGTGCACCGCGGCCACGCCGTCGGGCTCGGCCAGCGCCTGCCACGGGTCGGGCTCGGCGAAACCGGCGTTGTCGCGGGCGTCGCGCAGCGTCTCGTCGAGCACCTCGGGATCGAACGTGCCGGCGTGGGCGAAGCCCTGGGCCATGCCCCCGTCGCGCTCGACCAGCACCCGCACGCCCACCCCGAAGGACTCGGCGGAGGTGAACGACTCGACCTGGCCGCCGTAGGCCTTGACCGTGGTGGACACGCCCCGGCCGACGGCCACCTCGATGTGCTCACCGGGCTCGGCGCGGGCGGCCAGCCGGGCGGCGATGTCGGCGAGGTCGGCGCTCATGACGCGGTGCCCCCGACCGTCAGCTGCGGGACGCGCAGGGTGGGCGTGCCCATACCGACCGGTACGCCCTGGCCGTCCTTGCCGCACGTGCCGGGGTAGCCCATGGAGAAGTCGCTGCCCACCGCGTCGATGGCGGCCAGCGCGGCGGGACCGTTGCCGATGAGGTTCCCGTCCCGCAGCGGCTCGGTGATCTCCCCGCCCTCGATCAGGTACGCCTCGGTCATGCCGAACACGAAGTCGCCCGAGGCCGTGTTCACCTGGCCGCCACCGAGCTGGGCCACGTACACGCCCTGCTCGGTGCCGGCGATGATGTCGGCCGGATCGTCGCTGCCGCCGTTGATGTAGGTGTTGGTCATGCGCACCATCGGTAGGTGCCGGTAGCTCTGGCGGCGCCCGTTGCCGGTGCCGCGACGCTTGTCGTCCCTGGCGCGGAGGTGGTCGTACATGAACTCGGTCAGCACCCCGCGCTCGATCAGCACGTTGCGGCCCGCCGGGTGGCCCTCGTCGTCGTAGCCGAAGTAGCCCCACTCGCCGGCCAGCGTGCCGTCGTCGATCAGCGTCACCAGCGGGCTGGCCACCAGCTCCCCCTGACGGCCGGCGAACACCGAGGCGCCCTTGTTGACCAGGTCGGCCTCCAGGCCGTGGCCGCAGGCCTCGTGGAAGAGCACGCCGCCGGAGCCGCCGGCGATGACCACCGCCATGGTGCCCGACGGGGCCGGGCGGGCGTCGAGCTTGCGCACCGCCCGCTCGGCGGCGCCGCGGGCCAGCTCCTCCACGTCGTAGCGGTCGAACAACTCGAAGCCCGCCACCCGGCCCACGCTCTGGCGGCCGGTCTGCAGGCCGGCGTCGCCCTTGGCCACCACCGACACCGAGAACGACGTCTTGGTCAGGTCATCGCCCACGAACACCCCGTCGGAGTTGGCGATCAGCACCCGGCGGCGCACGTCCCCGTAGCGGGCGGCCACCTGGCTCACCGCCCCGTGGGCGGCCCGGGCGGCGTGGTCGGACCGCTGCAGCAGCGCCACCTTGGCCGCCTTGCCCACCGTGGCCGGGTCCACCGCGATGGCGGCCGCGTGCTGGGCGGCGGCCGGCCCGACCGTCACCCGGCGCACCCCGCCGCTACCGTCGCGGGCGGCGGCGGCCGCCACCCGGGCGGTCTCGAGCAGGCCACGGTCGGAGAGGTCGGCGGTGTGGGCGAACCCGGTGGTGTCGCCGACGACGACGCGGATGCCGGCACCGCGATCACGGCCCGAGACCAGCTCCTCGATGCGGCCGTCGTCGAGCGCGGCGCTCGAGCTGCGCACGTCCTCCACGAAGACCTCGGCGAAGTCGGCGCCGCGCTGCAGGGCGACGTCGAGCGTGCGGCGGATCAGGTCTGGATCGAGCATCGGGCCTCCGGTGGGACGGGCCCGGTGCCCGACCGACCGGGGAATCGCCCGGCGGGATGGTGCTGGGCACACGGACCGCCGTATCGTACCCAGCCGTGCCCTTGGAGCAGGGCCTGCGGGCCGAGTTCGACCACACCGTCACCGATGCCGACACGGCGGCTGCCGTCGGTTCGGGAGACGTCCCCGTCCTGGCCACCCCCCGGGTGCTGACCCTGTGCGAGATCGCCACCGTGCGAGCGCTCGACGGGCAGCTCGAGGAGGGCAAGACCACCGTCGGGATGCGCATCCAGCTCGACCACCTCGCCCCGACGCCGGTGGGTGACACCGTGAAGGTCGAGGCGGTGATCGAGGAGCTCGAGGGCGCCCGGGTCACGTTCAAGGTGACCGTCAACGACGTGCGCGGCCTCGTCGCCGTCGGGCGCGTGACCCGCGTGGTGGTCAATCGCGAGCGCTTTCTCGACAAACTGCGGTGACGTCACCACTACTAGTGATGTAGACGGCGCGCTGCGGGGAGCCGTTGGCTAGGCTCGCCCCGTGCTCCTCGCCCCCCGGGACGCCCGCCCGCACCGTCGCCGACCAGCGTTGGCGCTGTTCGCGCGCATCGCGGTGAGCATTGGTCTGCTGGTGGTGTTGTGGTACCGGATGCCGCCGATCGATCCGGGGCGCCTGATCCCCCGCTGGTCGGTGGGCAACGTGCTGCTGCTCGCCACCGGGGTGGGCCTGCTCGCCGTCAGCTACGCCTGCGGCGCTGCCCGCTGGCACCAGATGCTGGCCCTGCTGGGCATCAGCGCCGAACGTCGCCGCGTGCTGCGCCACACCCTGGCCGGCCAGTTCGTGTCGGTCGTGCTGCCCGGTTCGGTCGGCGGTGACGTGTTGCGGGCCCGCCGGTTGGCCGGTGAGGTGGGCGACGGCTCCGGCATCGCCGCCTCCGTCGCCCTCGAGCGGCTGACCGGCTGGGCGGTGCTGCCGCTGTTCACCGTGGTGGGCTTCGCCATCAACGGTCGCCTGCGCCACGTGGGCACCGCCTCGATGGTGGCGCTGGTGGTGGCGCTCGCCACCTGGGCGCTGCTCGGTCTGCTGATGTTCGCCGGCGGCCACCACCGCATCGGGCGCCGCTTCGGCCAGGCGGGCCGCGGCTGGCGCCGCATGGTGGGCACCGCCCACCTCGGCATCGCCAGCCTGCGCCGCAACCCGCGCGAGGGCCTCGAGGTGTTCCTGGCCGGCGTGCTCTACAGCCTGATGCAGATCTCCGCCGCCTACGTGGCCGCTCGCGTGCTCGGCATCGACCAGGTCGGGCCCACCGCCCTGTTGGTGTTCTACCCGGCGGTCGGCATCCTGCAGGTGCTGCCCATCGCGGTGGGCGGGCTCGGCGTGCGGGAGTGGGCACTCACCCTCTTCCTCAACCCCTTGGGCGTGCCCACCGAACGGGCGGTGGCCCTGGGGCTCCTGCTGTATGCGCTGACGGTGGCGACTAGCCTCATCGGCGCACCCGCCTTCGCGCTCGGCACGCGCAAGGTTCGCACCAAGCCGCAAGCTTCCGTGGAAGCACCGGCCTGACCGTGGCGCTGGAGGGCCCATGGCCCACAAGTCGGAGATCGACACCCGGCAACCGGCCCGCGCCCAGGCCACGCTGCTGAGCCCGGACGCGGCACGCGGCACCGTGCCGCACCTGCGCTGGTACCGCGAGATCATCACCACCGCCGTCTTCTACCTGGTGTACTCGGCCATCCGGAACGAGTTCGGCTCCAACGCGGTGTCCCCGCGGGAGGCGCTCGACAACGCCCACCGGGTGGTCGAGCTGGAACGGTTCCTCGGGCTGTTCTTCGAGCCGTCCCTGCAGCACGCCTTCCTCGGTTGGGGCAGCCCGTTCTTCCGGTTCTGGAACCTGTACTACGGCACGCTGCACTTCGTGGTCACCGGCGGGGTGATGGTGTGGCTCTACCGGCGCCACCCCGTCCGCTACCCGCGATGGCGCAACACCCTGGCCGCCATGACCGGGCTCGCCCTGGTGGGGTTCAGCCTGTTCCCCCTCATGCCGCCGCGGCTGCTCAGCGCGGGCGGGCCCTACGGCGGCGGTGACCTGCGCTACGCCGGCATGTTCGTGGACAGCCTCGCCCACTTCCCCACGCTGTGGTCGTTCAACTCCGACACGATGCAATCGGTGTCCAACCAATACGCCGCCATGCCGAGCCTGCACGTTGGGTGGTCGTTGTGGTGCACGCTGGCGATGTTCCCGCTGCTGCGGCGGCGTTGGAGCCGGATCCTGTTCGCGCTGTACGTGCCGGCCACCGTGTTCGCCATCGTGGTGACCGCCAACCACTACTGGATCGACGCCGTCGGGGGCATGGTCGCCTTCGCCGCCGGTGCGTTGATCGCCGGCCAGATCGAGGCACTGAAGAACGGCCGCCTGCGCAACCTGGTCTGGCGTCCGGTGCGCAGCGCCCCAGGACCCGGTCGACGATCCCGTCCCCGTCGGCTGAGCGCAGCGAGGCCGGGCGACCGAGCGAGCTCGCGAGCCGGGCGCATCTGAGCGCGGTGCGCGCGATGACGATCACCGCTGGAAGCGCTCGGCGTCGTCCGGCGCCGGCGGCGCATCGCGACCTGGTCCGAAGCGATTGGGCCGAGCGGGCCAAAGGACCCGGGCGTCGCTAGCGTGATCGGAACCCGATCGAGAGGACGTCCGGCCTTTCATGCTGCTCGACACTGTGTCCTGTCCCGCCGATCTCCGGCGTCTGA
This sequence comes from Acidimicrobiales bacterium, assembly GCA_041394365.1. GTDB lineage: Bacteria > Actinomycetota > Acidimicrobiia > Acidimicrobiales > CAIXPF01 > CAIXPF01. The sequence continues at coordinate 178,096 of JAWKIM010000012.1, read as the reverse complement.
GCCATCGTGAGCTCGACACGCTCGCGTCGGAGATCCGCTCCTTCGTGGTGGATGCGGTCAACACCCACGGCGGCCACCTCGGCTCCAACCTCGGCGTGGTCGAGCTGACCCTGGCGCTGCACCGGGTGTTCAACAGCCCGCGGACCCGATCCTGTGGGACACCGGGCACCAGGCGTACGTCCACAAGCTGGTCACCGGGCGGGCCGACGGCTTCTCCCGGCTCCGGCAGGCCGGCGGGCTGTCGGGCTACCCGAGCCGGGACGAGTCCGAGCACGACTGGGTGGAGAACAGCCACGCCTCCACCATCCTGTCCTACGCCCACGGGTTGGCCACCGCGTTCGACCGCACCGGGCAGACCGACCGCCGCATCGTGGCCGTCGTGGGCGACGGGTCGCTGACCGGCGGCATGGCCTTCGAGGGTCTGAACAACCTGGGCCACTCGGGCCGGCCGGTGATCATCATCCTCAACGACAACGGCCGCTCGTACGCACCGACCATCTCCAAGCTCTCCGAGGGCCTGATCAAGCTGCGGCTCTCACCCGACCTGCTCCGCCAGCAGAACCGGATGCGCCACCTGGTGCGCAACTTCGGCGCCGGCGGCGAGCTGCTCGAACGGGGCTGGGACGCCACCAAGGCCGCCATCCGGGAGATGTGGGAGCCGCGCACGTTCTTCGAGGAGCTCGGTGTGCGCTACGCCGGGCCCGTCGACGGCCATGACGTGGCGGAGTTGGAGCACGCGCTGCGCCAGCTCAAGGCCTACACCGGCGGGCCCGTGCTGCTGCACGTTCTCACCGAGAAGGGCCGGGGCTACGCGCCGGCCGAGAACGACCCGATCAAGAAGCTCCACGACATGTCGGAGTACAAGCCGGGCTCGTACACCGCCGCCTTCTCCGAGGCCTTGATCAAGGAGGCGGAGCAGCGGCCCGAGGTGGTGGCCATCACCGCGGCGATGCCCGACTCCACCGGTCTGCTCCCGTTCGCGGAGCGCTTCGGCGATCGCTGCATCGACGTCGGCATCGCCGAGCAGCACGCGGTCACCGCCGCCGCCGGCATGGCCATGGGTGGCCTGCGGCCGGTGGTAGCCGTGTACTCCACGTTCCTCAGCCGGGCCTTCGACCAGCTCAACACCGACGTGGGGCTGCACGGCCAGCCGGTGGTGTTCGCGCTCGACCGCGCCGGCATCACCGGCGACGACGGACCCTCCCACCACGGCGTGCTCGACCTGGTGCTGTCGACCAAGGTGCCCGGCATGACCGTGTTCGCGCCGTCGTCGTACCAGGACCTGCAGGTCATGCTGCACGACGCCCTGAACCTGCCCGGACCGTCGGCCATCCGCTTCCCCAAGACGGCAGCGCGCAACGTGCCCACCGACGAGGTGCCGGGTGGCCTGGTGGGCCGCAAGCTCCGCGCCGGCGGCCCGGTGTGCCTGCTGGCCGTCGGCAAGATGGTGGGTGCCGCGCTGGAGGCAGCCGATCTGCTGGCCGCCGACGGCGTCGAGGCCACCGTGTGGGACGTGCGGGTGGTCAAGCCGCTCGACCCGGCCCTGGTGGCCGACGCCGCCACCCACCAGGTGGTCATCACCGTCGAGGACGGGTTGCGCAACGGGGGGGCGGGCACCGCCCTGGCCGACGCCGTCGCCGCCCGGGCGATGACCGCCAGCCGGCCCGCGCCCCACGTCGAGGTGCTCGGCGTGCCCGACCGCTACCTGCCCCACGGCAAACCCGACGACATCCTGCGCGAGCTCGGGCTCGACGGCGCCGGCATCGCCGCCACGGCGCGCACGCTCGTGCCGGTGCCCGTCGAGCGCTGAGCGACCCCGGAACCGCACCCGGATCGGACCCCGAAAGGGCACCGGAAAAGCGGCACGGGCCCGGCCGCACGAGGCGACCGGGCCCGAAGTCCGAGCGATCGGGGAGATCAGCCGAGCTCGGTGCCCCAGATGGAGATGAAGCTCACGCAGGCACCGGGCTGGCCACCGAGGTTGTGGGTGAGGGCCAGCGTCTTGTTGGTCTTGATCTGACGCTCCGGCGGGGCCTCGCCCCGCAGCTGCAGCCAGGCCTCGAACAGCATGCGCAGACCGGATGCACCGATGGGGTGGCCGAAGCTCTTGAGGCCACCGTCGGGGTTGACCGGCAGGTCACCGTCGAGGTCGTAGGTGCCGGCGAGCACTTCCTTCCAGGCGGTGCCGCGCTCGGCGAAGCCCAGGTCCTCCATCAGCACCAGCTCGGTGGGGGTGAAGCAGTCGTGGACCTCGGCCATGGCGATCTGGCCGCGGGGATCGGTCACGCCGGCCTGCTTGTAGGCGTCCTCGGCGCACACCGACACCTCGGTGAAGGTGGTGTAGTCGTAGTCCGGGTCCATCGGACCGAACGCCGGGCCGGCGGTGAAGGACAACGCCTTCACGTACAGCGGCTTGTCGGTGTACTTGTGGGCGTCCTCGGCCCGCACGATGATGGCGCAGGCGGCGCCGTCGGACACGCCCGAGCAGTCGAAGATGCCGAGCGGGCCGGCCACCAGCGGGCTGTTGCAGATGACGTCCTTGCCCACTTCCTTCTTGAACTGGGCCCGGGGGTTGAGCGCACCGTTCTTGTGGTTCTTCCACGCGATCCGGGTCATGACCTCCTTCATGTCGCCCTCGTTCACGCCGTACTTGTGGCCGTAGGCGGGAGCGAGCAGCGAGAAGGTGGCCGGAGCGGTGATGGTGGGCTCGGTGCCGTCCGCCGGCGGGCGGGAGCCGGTCAGGCCGGAGAAGCCGGAGTCCTTCAGCTTCTCCACGCCGACGGCCATGACCATGTCGTAGGCGCCGGAGGCGACGGCGTAGCAGGCGTTGCGGAACGCCTCGGAGCCGGTGGCGCACATGTTCTCGAGGCGGGTGACCGGCTTGTCGTCGATCTTCAGCGGCCGGCTGAGGGTCAGGCCGCTGACACCCGAGCCCATGGTGCCCAGCCAGAACGCGTCGATCTGGTCCTTGCCGATGCCCGAGGTGCGGAAGCACTCCTCGGTGGCATCGACGAGCAGGTCGTCGACGTCCTTGTCCCAGTGCTCGCCGAAGGGCGTGCACCCCATGCCGACGATGGCGACCTTGTCACGAATGCCGTTCGAGCTCATTGACGATGTTCCCCTTCTGCCCGGGCGATGTGCCCTGCGGGACCCGGTGGCCGGCGGGCTGCACGGCCGAGACGGGTGTGGCCCGACTGACGTTACCTGACCCCAACGTCGAAACCCAGCCCCATAGGCGTATGGTTCGGCGTATGGTCGGCTCCGTGCCGAGACTGCAGGTGTACCTACCCGACGATCTCCACGCCGAGGTGAAGGCCCGCGGCCTGCGGGCGTCGGAGCTGCTGCAGCAGGCGATCCGGGCCGAGCTGCGCCGCCTCGACCTGCTCGCCGCGACCGACGAGTACCTCGCCGCCAACGAGGCCACCGCCGCCAACGCCACCCCGGCGGATCGGGAGCGGGCTGACATCATCGCCCGCCGCGTGGCCAGCAACCGGGCCGTCCGGGGCCGCCCGTGAGCCCCGGAGTCGTGCTCGATGCCGGCGCGGTGCGGCGCCTCTCCGACCGCAGCGCCCGATCGCTCGCCGTGATCTCTGCGCTGTGCGATCGCGGCCTGTGGCCGGCGCGGGTCCCGATCGCGGTGGTCGTGGAGGCGGTGACCGGCGACCGCGACGCCGACCGGCACGTCGAAGCGCTGCTCGCCTGTTGCGACGTGGTGACCGAACTGGACGGCACCACCGCCCGTCGGGCGGCGTGGCTGCGCACCGCCGCCAACCGTGGCACCGCCACCGACGCGGTGGCGGTGGCGATGGCCGAGGGCGGCGGCACCGTGCTCGTGCACCACCGGCCCACCATCGAGGCGATGGCGTTGTTCGCCGACGGCGTGTTCGTCGAACGGTTGGGCTGATCCCGCCGCCAACGACCGTCCACCGTCCAGCCGGGCGACCACAACGTTTCCGGAACAGTCGTGTTCCTGGAACGTATCGCCGTTCCTACGGAGCGCGTCCGTCTTCTTGAGATCGGAGCCTCAAAAGCACCCATAGCATTGACGCCATCACGGATCGAGCAAGTGGCGGAGGGATGCTCATGGTCCAAGCGGTCGGTCTCGACGTCATCGTCGTCACCTACAACTCCGAGCGACTGCTCCCGGCGTTCATCGAATCGGTCCGCACGGCGCGCTGGCCCGACGAGCTCACCGTGCGCATCACCGTGGTGGACAACCACTCCTCCGACCGGACCCCCGAGCTGGCCGCGGAGCTGGCTGACGCCGTGATCGACACCGGCGCCAACCTCGGCTTCGGCGCGGCCGTCAACGAGGGGGTCCGCCGGACCGACGCCGAGGCCCTGTTGTTGGCCAACGTCGATGTCCGCCTGCTGGAAGGGGGGTGGAGCACGGCGCTCAAGCGGCTGCGCACCGACGCCGACGTGGTGGCACCGGCCGTCGTCGACGCGCACCTGGCCAACCCCGGCCCCTTCGCCCACGTCCGGGCGGGCACCCTGCTGCGCACCCACTTCGCCCGCAAGGACATGCGCAGCGCCCGGCTCGACTTCGGGGCCGACGGCACGCTGCGCCACGCCAGCATCGACGGCTGGCCCTGCGGTGCTGCGTTCCTCATCCGCCGTGAGGCGTTCGAGGCCTCCGGCGGCTACGACCCCAAGTACTTCCTCTACATGGAGGAGACCGACCTGTTCTGGCGGCTGCACCGCGCCGGCCGGCGCTTCGAGTGGGTCCCCGAGGCGGCGGTGTTGCACGTGGGCGGTGGCGATGTGCGAAACGGCGACCGGTCGCTGTTCGACCGGGCCATGACCATGGGCAAGGTCCGCTTCTTCGCCAAGAACCGCAGCCGCCGCCAGGCCCTGGTGGCCCGCGCCGTGCTCGGCGCCGACTGCGTGCGCAACGGGGCCACCGCCTGGGCCCGCTCCGTGCTCGCCGCCGACGACGCAGCCCGCCGCACCGCGGCCGGCTGGTTCACGCTGGCCGGCGACATCTGGCGCTACCGGCTCGACGATCCCACCGCCTCGCCACCGCCACGGCCCGAGCCGGTGGCCGAGCTCGAGCCCGCCCCGGCCACGGTGCTGCGGGAGCTCCGGGGCGACGTCGAGGCCCAACGCCCGAGCGCCGGGTTGCTCGCCGGCCGGCCGCGCTGAGCAGCGCCCCCGACCACGGGCTGCGCGACCGGGCGCGACGACGGCGCCGGCGCGACCTCCGATGGGGTGCGCCGCCGCCGTTCGTCGAGGGCGCCCGGCTCAGCGGATCGGGCGGGCCTTCCAGAAGTAGTTGTGGATGCCGTCGGCGGTGTAGAGGCGTCGGAAGGTCATCTCCACCCGCATGCCGATCTTGACCTCGGCCGGGTCGACGTCGGTCATCTCCACCGGGTAGCGGCCGCCGCCGTCGTAGTCCACGACCGCCGCCACCATCGGCGGGGACATCGAGAACGCCAGCCGGTCGATGGTGAACGTGGCGATGGTTCCCGGCACATCGGCCATGGGCACGTCTTCCATGTCGTCCACCGCGCCGCCCCGCACCGAGACCCGCTGCGGGGGCAGGTGCACCGCGCCGCTGGAGCGGTCCTTGGAGCCGTGGAAGGCGAACTTCCACTTCTCCGAGCGGAACATCGGCGGGCCGCCCGGGCGATCGGGATCCGGCCGGCGGGGGGGCTCCCGGGTGAGCAAGCCCTTCCAGGTCAGGAACTTGGCGTAGTCCAGGCCGTCGTTGCCGCCCTCGATCTGCGCCGCCACCGGGCGGGCCGAGCTGTAGCCGGCGATGGCGTCGGTGGTGCGGAAGATGGCCACGTCGCAGCCGTCGGCGGCGTTGATGACCATGATCACCTGGCCCGGCCGGGCCGACTCGAGGGCGCCCGCCAGCAGCAGGGCGAAGTGGGCTGCACCGGTGTTGCCGACGGTGTTGTCGAGCAGGTCGACGAACTTGTCGGGGGCGACGCCGACGTACTTGGCCGCGCTGCGCACCGCTCGGGTGGCGAGGCCGGTCATGATGACGGTGTCGACCTGCTCGGGCTTGAGGCCCGACTGCTCGTAGGCCTCCGCCACCGCCGCCTTGATCACCGGGTCGTAGGCGGCCTCGGCGAAGCGCTCCTCCCAGATCTTGGCGTTGGGGCTGCCCACCGTGCGCCAGCGGTCCAGGAACTCGGCGCTCTGCATGGCACCGCCGATGAGCTCGGCGATCACCGGACCGTTGCTGTCGTCGCCGAACAGCAGGGCGGCGGCCCCGTCGCCGGCGTTCGACTCGTCACCGCTGCCGGCCAGGCCGGTGCGCGTGTCCGACACGACCAGCAGCGCCGGTCCCCACCCGTAGTTGGCGGCCGACACCAGGGCGCCCATGCCCGAGCGCGCCGAGCCGGTGGCGTCGTACGCACCGCAGTTGGCGGGCAGATCGAGCGCGGCGTGCACCGCGGTGGCGTTGTTCTTGTCGAGGTAGGCCGGTTCGGTCGTGGCGAAGAACAGCGCCGTCGGCACGACGCCGCCGGCGTTCTTCAGCGCGATGCGGGAGGCCTCCACCCCCATGGTCGTGGTGTCCTCGTCGTAGGACGCCACGGCGCGGGTGCCGCGGCCTCCCCCTGAGCCGAGGGCCTGACCGATCTTGCTCCGCTGCAGGCGGTTGTAGGGGACGTAGCCCCCGGCCGCGATGATGCCTCGCATCTGCTCCCCTTCGCTGTCGGACTGGGCGGGAGCGTAGGGCGGACCGTCGTCACAGTTCGAATCTGCTGCGGCGCGCCCGCTGACCCCCTCGGGCGGCCGCCGCGCTCCACCGGATGAGGGATTTCGACCCGCACCGGGGGAATTGCCCGTGCCGCCGGTGAAGGCCCTGCGGACCGGTGTCGACCACATCGATCGTGTCGAAACGGATGCTCGCCGCCGCCGCCCTCGTCGTCGCGGCCGTCATCGGTCCGGTGACGGCGTCCACCGCCGACGTTCAGCCCGCCCCGCCCGGGGTCGTGCCGACCCCGACCGACGGCGCCGACGCCGCGGGGCCGATGCCGGCCTCGTCGACTGGCAGGTCGGCACCACGATCACCGAGCTGCAGGGCGACGACGACGAGGTGGCCGTGCTGGGCGAGACGCTCACCGCCGACCCGGTGCCGGCGGACGGCGACGGCGGCACCGCAAACCCCGACGGCGGCACCGCGAGCCCCGTGGCCGGCGATGACCCCCTGACCACCTCGGGCGCCGCCGCCTCGGCGGCCAAGTTCGTGCCCATCACCCCCGCCCGCGTGCTCGACACCCGCGACGGCACCGGCGGCTGGTACGGCAAGGTGCCGGTCAACGGCGACCTGCCCCTGGCCATCGCCGGTGTCGCCGGCGTGCCGGGCAACGCCAGCGCGGTCGTGCTCAACCTCACCGTGACCGAGGCCGAGCAGGTCGGCTTCGTGACCGTGTTCCCCGCCGACCAGGGGTTGCCCAACGCCTCGACGGTCAACATCGAGTACGGCGGCCAGACGGTGGCCAACCTGGTGACCGTGCCCCTCGGCTACGGCGGGGTGCGCATCTACACCCAGATGCGCACCCACCTCCTCGCCGATGTGGCCGGCTACTACGTGCCGGTCGCCTCCTCGGGCAGCGGCCGCTTCCAGGCGATGACGCCGACCCGGCTCCTCGACACCCGCGAGCCCGGTCAGCACCAGGGGCCGTTCGCCGCCGGCGAGGCGTTCGACCTCGACGTCGCCGGCCTGGCCGGCCTGCCCCGTACCGCCACCGCCGCCGTGCTCAACCTGACCGCCACCCAGCCCGCCGCGGCCGGCTACGTGTCCATCACCCCGCAGGGCGCGCCGATCGGCGGCGTGTCGAACCTGAACGTGGCCATCGGGGGGCGGACCATCGCCAACCAGGTGGTCGTCCCGCTCAACAACGGGGTGGCCACCGTCTACAGCGCCATCGGCACCCACCTGGTCATCGACCTCAACGGCTGGTAGTCGGGCAGCGAGGCCGGGATCAGCACCAACGGCCTGTTCGTGCCGGTCACCCCGGGGCGCCTGCTCGACACCCGCGACCCCAGCAACTCCCCCATCGGCGGGCGCAAGCCCGGCGGCAACACCACCGTCGACGTGAGCGCCGCCAGCCGCCGGGGCGTGCCCGCCAGCGGCTTCAGCGCCCTGGTGGTGAACGCCACCGCCACCGAGAGCAGCGCAGCCGGCTTCTTCACGCTGTTCGGCGCCGGGCTCGGGCGCCCGCTGGCCTCGAACCTGAACGTCAACTTCGCCGGGCAAACCGTGCCCAACCACGCCATCGTGCCGGTGTCGACGATCGGCTTCTCGTACTTCACGTCATCGGGGGCGAGCCTGGTGGTGGACGTGGCCGGCTACTTCACCGGCACCGCACCCGCCCCCACCAGCGGCTACGTGCCCAACACGTCCGCCGGGCCCGCCACCAGCGGCCCGCACTCGTTCCTCTACCAGATGTCCGACGGCAGCTACGCCCGCTGGGACTCCTGTGCGCCGATCACCTACCAGGTCAACTACAACGGCGCCCCGTCCTTCGCCCGCAGCGAGGTGGCCAACGCCATCGCCAAGATCGAGGCGGTCAGCGGGCTGGACTTCGTGGACCTCGGCGACACCTCGGCCGGCAACGACGGCAGCCCACCCGCCGGCGTGAAGGCGGTGATCGCCTTCGTCAACCCGAGCGAGAACCCCAACATCGCCAACGTGGCCGGCCTGGGCGGCGGCGCCTACTACCCGCCCCAGAACGGCCGCGACGCCTACGTGGTGGACGGGTTCGTCCTCATCAACGAGACCATCGGCTACCAGCAGGGCACCGGGCCGCTCGGCCTGGAGGGCCTGCTGCTGCACGAGATCGGCCACATGGTGGGCCTCGACCACGTGCAGTCGCTGGCCGAGGTGATGTACCCGATCATGCACACCATCCCCAACGGCGACTACGGGCCGGGCGACCGCGAGGGCCTGTGGTACCTCGGTGCCGCCCAACGGTGCCTCGTCACCGGCGCCAGCAGCTTCGGCGCCCAGTCCTCCACCGGGGACCCCGCCGGCGCGGGCGGCGAGGAGCCCGTGCGGGTGCAGCAGTTCCAGGACGACGCCGCACCGGGTGCATCCGCCCCCGGCGGCGCGTCGGGCGCCGCACCCTCGACGCCGGCCGGGGCCGGGTTCCTGCTCCAGCAGGGGGCGGTCGCCCGGGGCGTCGACCCGCTCACCGGGCTGCGGGTGGCCTACTGCGCGCTGTCGGCCGACCGGGAGCTGACCCGGCAGCTCCTGCAGCACCGCACCGACCCGCCGCCGGACGCCGGCTGACCCGCCCACGCCCGGCCCCGGAGCCGGCCGTGGGTCACTGGTAGAAGGGGTTCGATCCGGCGGAATGGTCGGTGGCGTCGATGACGTCGTTGACCTCGGGCATCGCCTCGATGATGGCCGCCTTGATCCCGTGGGTCAGCGTGGCCCGGCTCATGGCGCAGCCCTGGCAGCCACCGCCCATGGTCAGGTAGACGTTGCCGGCCGCCTCGTCCACGCCGAACAGGGTGGCGAAACCGCCGTGCGCGGCCAGCGACGGGTTGATCGACTGCTCGAGCAGCTGCTGCACCTTCTCCGCCATGCTCCCGCTGAGCTCCAGATCCACCCCGGCGAGCGGGTTGGGCCGGTTGGGGTTGCGGATCACCAGCCCGCCCTGGGCGGCGTTGGTCGGCAGGTCGAGGGTGGCGCCCTGGAGGTTGAGGATGGTGCCGGCCGGCACGATGACCGGCAGCCCGTCCTGCACGGTGACCGAGTCACCGTCGGCCACGTCCTCGAGCGGCTCGAAGGCCAGGTCGTAGGTGAAGTCCACGCCGCTGTGGCCGGTGATCTCCACCCGCAGGCCCATGAGGTCGGCGTCGTCCTCGCCGGCACGCAGCTCCAGCACCTTCTCGATCGCACGGGGGGTGACGGTGAGGACGTACTCTGCGAGCGAGCCTTCCGGCGCAGCGGTCGGGGGCGTCCCGGTCTCGGTCTCGGTCGAGGTCATCGGCGCACCTGGTTTCTGGGTCGGGGGTTTCCGGGTTCGGGGAGCACGCCGGCCCACCCCGCAGCGGAGCGGCCGTCGTGCACGGGCAAATACCAATACCTACGTAGGAGAAATCCTAGCCAGTGCGGCCCGGCCGACGTCAGTGCCGTCGAGCACGGACCACCGCGCCGGGAGGCTTCGATGAGCGCTACCGCCACCACCGCAGGGCACCGACCCGGCGAGCAGCCGATCCGGGAACCGGCCGGGACGGGCGGCGCCGGCCTGCCCACCGTCGCGCTCGACGCCGCCGCCGGGCTGGTCGGCTACCTCGTGCTCGCCCGCGTCACCATCGAGCTGTCGAGCGACAACCTGCCCACCCCGCTGTGGGCCGCGGTCGGCTGGGCGCTCGGCCTGTGCCTGCTGCGGGACCGCCACCGCTGGCCTGCCGTCATCGGCGGGGCCGCCGCCGGCGAGCTGCTCAACAACCTCCTCATCGGCTTCGCCAGCTGGCAGATGGTGCCCGCCCTGGTGGCCAACACGGTGGAGATGAGCGTCGCCGCCGTGCTGTTCGTCCGCCTGGCCGGCGAGGACCGGCGGCTCGACCGGCGACGGGGCCTGGTGGCGCTGCTGGTGGCGGTGGCGGCCGCGGGCGTGATCGGTGCCAGCATCGGCGCCCTCGTCGGCCTGCCCGACCTCTACTGGTTCGACTGGTGGCGCTGGTGGCGGGGCGACACGCTCGGCTACCTGATCGCCACCCCGCTGGTGCTGGCCGCCGGGCAGTGGTGGCGGCAGCGGCGCACGCCGCCCTTCGGCGCGCTGCGCACGGCCCGCGGCCGGGAGGCGGTGGCGCTGGGGGCGGCGGTGGTCGTGGCCTGCGCCGTGGTGTTCAGCATCGAGGAGCCGCTGGTCTACCTCCTGTTGCCGCTGCTGTCGCTGTGCGCCTACCGCTTCGGGGTGCTGGGGGCGTCGGCGTCGACGGCGGCGGTGGTCGTCGCCACGTTCGCCGCCACCTCCCGGGGCGCCGGCCCGCTCGCGGTGCAGGTGCTCGACCACAAGACCGTCGCCCAGCTGTTCTTCGTGGGCGCCGCCCTGTCCAACCTGCTGCTCGCCGCCGAGGTGGGCGAGGCGAACCGGGCCGAGCGGGCCCGGCGCCGGGCCGAGGAGCGCTACCGGGCGATCGTCGAGTCGGCGTTCGAGGGGGTGCTGGTGAGCGACCGGGCCGGCCGCATCACGTTCGCCAACGATCGAGCGGTGGCCTTGAGCGGCTCGCGCAACCGCGGCGAACTGGTGGGCCGACCGGTGGCCGAGCTGTTCGACGACCCCGCAACCTCCGCCGCCCACCAGCCGGACGGCGCGAACGGCGCGGACGGCGCAGACGGCACGGACGGCACGAGCCGGGCAGCAGGCGCGGCGGGTGCGCCGACGGCCTGGTCACGGGTGCGCATCCGCCGAGCCGACGGCACCCTGCGCTGGATGCGCTGGAGCATCGCCGGGTTGGACGGTACCCCCGAGGACGGCGCCGGTCACGGTCATGGTTCGGGCATCATCCCCGATGGCGCCGACGCCGCCACCCACGTGTTCCTCGACGTCACCGGCGAGGTCGAGTTGGAGGAGCGCCGTTCGACGCTGGCCGCCGAGCTGGCGCTGGCCGCCGAGGCCGAGCGCCAACGGCTGGCCGAGGACCTCCACGACGGGCCGATCCAGCGCCTGGCGGCGGTGGCACTGCGGCTGAGCACCACCGCCCTGGTGCACCGCGACCGGCCCGAGCTGGCCGGACCGGTGGCCGAGGCCGAGGAGCTGGTGCGCTCCACCACCACCGAGCTGCGCAGCATGCTGTTCCAGCTCGCCCCGCCGGACCTCACCGACAGCGGGCTGGCCATGGCGCTGCACCGGGCCGGCGAGGGCCTGCTGGCGCCCGACGGCGTGACCGTCGAGGTGCACGCCGACCTCGAGCGGGAGCCCTCGCCGGGCGTGGCGCTCGCCGCCTACCGCATCGCCCAGGAGGCGCTGACCAACGTGCGGGCCCACGCCGAGGCCAGCGAGGTGGTCATCGATCTGTGCAGCCAGGCCGGCGGCGTGCGCCTCGAGCTGCACGACAACGGCAGCGGCTGCGAGCCGCAGCGGTTCGTCGACCCGCGCCCCGGGCACCTGGGGGTGCGGGCAATGCAGGAACGGGCCAACGAGCACGGCGGCTGGTGCCGCTTCGACAGCGAACCGGGCCAGGGCACGACGGTGACCGTGGCTGCCCGACGAAGCGCCCACCGGCTGAGCGGGCCCGGACCGCTCCAGCCCGGACCGCTCCGGCCCGGACCACTCCGGGCCTGGACCATCGGCGATCAGGACGGCTTGCCGGCCGCGCCAGTCCTGGCCGCCGCCGTGCACGTTCACCTTCTCGCCGGTGAGGTAGCCGGCGGCCGGGGAGCAGAAGAAGCGGACCACGTCGGCCACGTCCGACGGCTGGCACACCCGACCGAAGGGCATGGTCTCGTCCAGCGCGCGCATGTCCTGCACGCCGGCCACCGCCCGGGCCAGGCGACGGCCCATGTCGGTCTCCACCAGGCCGGGCGCCACCACGTTCACGTGGATGCCGTGGGGGCGCTCCTCCTTGGCCAGGGTGAGGGCCAGCGCCTCGAGCGCCGCCTTGCCCATGTTGTACGGCGAGCCGTTGGCGCCGTGCGACAGCGTGGCCACCGACGAGATCATCACGATGTCGCCCCGCGGCCGCTGCCGCATCGACGGCAGCACCAGCTTGGACATGTACCAGGCGCCGAACGCGTGGGTGCGCACCACCCGCTCGAACTCGGCGGGGTCGCTGTCGTGCACCGACCGGCCGGCGCTGGCGATGCCGCCGTTGTTGACGAGGATGTCCACGAACCCGAAGTGGGCGACGGCGGCGTCGACCAGCTGGCGGCAGCTGTCGAAGTCGTCGATGGAGGCGCCCACCGCGATCGCCTGCCGCCCGAGGGCGACGATCTCGGCGACGGTGGCGTCGGCAGCCTCGCGGTCGCGGCGGTAGTTGACCACCACGTCCGCCCCGTCGGCGGCGAGGCCCAGCGAGATGGCCCGGCCGATCCCCCGTCCACCACCGGTGACGATGGCGACCCTTCCCTGCAGCTGCTCGGACATGGCCGCCGACCGTAGCGGTCCGCCACCGCAGCGGGCGAGCGCTCGTGGCCGCCGGGCGCCGCGCTAGGTCCGCAGCTCGGCCAGCACACCGAAGTGGTCCGACGGGGTGATCCCGTCCACCGGCTCGGTGCCGATCAGGCGGACCGCGTCGCAGGTGCCCCACGGTTTGGGTCGGGGCCAGCTGGTGAGCACGTAGTCGAGGCGGCGGTTCGGGAACGTGGCGTCGGCCAGGTGCGGGTTGGCCCGGTTCCAGGTGAGGCCCGGGCCCTCACCGGCCGCCTCCCAGGCGTCGACGAACGTCAGACCCGGCACCGGCACCGGCCGCGCCCCGCTCAGCAGGCGCAGCTCGTCGCTGTGGGGCGTGGCGTTGAGGTCGCCCGTCACCACCGCCGGGTAGCCGGTTGCCTGGTCGGGCCGGTGGGCGGCGACGAAGCGGCACAAGGCGGCCGCCTGGGCCTGCCGGGTGGCGCTGGCGTCGAACTGCCAGTCGAAGTGGGTGGTGACGAACAACAGCGGGCCGAGCGGTGCGTCGAGCTCGACGGCCACCAGGTGGCGGTGCGACGGGGCACCGCTCGCGGTGGGCAGCGTCACGTGGTGGCGGCGCCTGATGGGCCAACGGACCAGCACCGCGTTGGTGAAGGCGAGCCCGTTGCGGAACGTCAGATCGCCGTGGGCGACGTGCAGGCCGAGCCGGTCGGCCAGCGTCCGGGCCTGGTTCGCCCCGCCCTGCTCGACCCACACCTCCTGCAGGCCGATCAGGTCGGCGTCGAGCTCCTCCAGCACCCGGGCGATGGGCTCCTGGCGCTGCTGCCACGGCCCGAAGCGCCACCACAGGTTCCAGCTCACCACCCGCAGCACGCCCGCCCCCTCAGCCCGACTCGGCCTCGGCGGCCAGCTCCAGCCAGCGCTCCTCGAGAGCATCGATGGCGGCGGTCAGCTCGGCCAGCTCGGTGCCGATGCGGGCCAGCTCGGCATGGTCGGCGGCCGCACCGGCCGCCTCCAGCTTCGGGGTGAGCGCGTCGCGCTTGCGGCCCAGCACCTGCAGCTCCTTCTCGGTGTCGCGCAGGCGGTGGCGCAGCGTGCTGGCCGACGACCTCGGCGGCTTTCCGGGCTTGGCTGGTTCGCCGGGCTTGTCCGGCTTGCCCGGCTTGGCGGCTTTGCCCGGCTTGGCAGCTCCGGGTCGGCCGGCGGGCGCGACCACCTCGCCCGCCGCGGCCCGCGCCCGATCGGCCAGCCAACCGGCGAGACCACCCGGTCGCCGGGCGGCGGTGCCGGAGCCGTCGAGCACGATGACGTCGGTGACGGTGCGTTCGAGGAACGCCCGGTCGTGGCTGACGACCACCAGCGCCGGGCCACGTCTCGAGGAAGTCCTCCAGCGCCCGTAGGGTGTCGAGATCGAGGTCGTTGGTGGGCTCGTCGAGCAGCAGCACGTTGGGCCGCTGGGCCAGGATGGCCACCAGCTGCAAGCGCCGGCGCTCACCGCCCGACAGCGTCGAGATCGGCGCCCAGGCGTTGTCCTTGTCGAACCAGAACCGCTCGAGGAACGCCTCGTCGCTCCAGTCCGGGCGCCGGGTGGGTCCCGCCACCACGTCCACCGCCCGCAGGTCCGGGTCGAACCGGTCGCCGTGCTGGTCCCAGTAGCCGAGGCGAACGGTGGTGCCGATGACCACCTCGCCGGCGCTCGGGTTGAGGTGCCCGGCGATCACCTCCAGCAGCGTGGACTTGCCGGCGCCGTTGAGGCCGATGATGCCGAGCCGCTCGTCGGGATCGAGGACGAGGTCGACGCCCCGCAGCACGGACTGTCCGGGCGTGTGGCCGGCGTGGACACCGCGCAGCTCGACCACGGTGTTGCCCAGGCGCGGCGTGGCGGCCACGTGCAGGTCGAGCGCGTCGGCCCGGGCGGCGCTGGGGCCGCGGCCCTGCACCAGCGCGGTGGCCGCCTCGATGCGGGCCTTCGGTTTGCGGGTGCGGGCGGGTGCCCCCCGCCGCAGCCACGCCAGCTCGTGGCGGGCGAGGTTGCGGCGCACGTCCTCGGCCCGGGCGGCCTGGGCCTCCCGCTCGGCGCGGGCGTCGAGGTAGGACGCATAGCCGCCCTGGTGCACGTGGGCCCGGCCCCGATCCAGCTCGACCATGCGGTTGGTGACCTGATCGAGCACGTGGCGGTCGTGGGTGACGAGCAGCACGGCGCCGCGCAGCTGGGCGAGCTTGGCCTCCAACCACTCGATCCCGTCGACGTCGAGGTGGTTGGTCGGCTCGTCGAGGATGAGCAGCTCGGCCGGTTCGAGCAGCGCCCGGGCCAGCGCCACCCGCTTGCGCTGCCCGCCCGACAGGGCCGCCACCGGGCGGTCGGCCAGCTCGCCGAGGCCCAGCCGGCTCAGCGCCGCCTCCGCCTCCCAACCCTCGCCGACGGCGGCCAGGGCGGTAGTGTCGGGCAGCTCGGCGGCCTGGTCCAGCAGGCTGATGCGGGCACCACCGGCACGGCGGACGGTGCCGCGCTCGGGGGCCAGCCGGCCGGCGATGATGCGCAGCAGGGTGGACTTCCCGGTGCCGTTGATGCCGACCACACCGAGGCGGTCGCCCGTGTTGATGGTGAGCGACACGTCCTGCAGCAGCGGGCGATCGGGGCGGCTCATGGACACGCCGCTGACGTCGACGACGATCATGACGAGCCGACACGCTACCGGCCGGCGCGCGACGCTGGAGCAGATGCAACGGCCACCGCGCCCGAGGGCCATCGGGCCCGACACCACGCCGGACGCGGCGCGCCGGCTCACCCCCACCCGGGTGGCTGCCTGGCTGCACCCGGGCGTGCGGCGGGTGGCGACCACCATCCCCGCCCGCCAGCAGGCGTGGGCCGAGCACAACGCCCGCCAGGCCGACGCCGCCGGCCCGTTGTGGGTGTCGCTCGGCGACTCGACCGTGGTCGGGATCGGGGCGACGCACCTCGAGCGCACGGCGGCCGCCATCGTGCACCGCCGGTTGTGCGAGCACACGGGTGAGCCGTGGCGGTTGCGCAACCTCGGCCGGTACGGGGCGAAGCTGGACGCCGTGGTGCGCGAGCAGCTGCCGCGCCTGCACGAGTGGGGCGCACCGGCACTGGTCACCGTGGCGGCCGGCTCGAACGACATCGTGTGGTCATGGGGGCTGCGGGGCTTCCACGACGCCATGCGGGAGCTCCTCGACGCCGTACCGGTCGGTACGGTCGTGGGGACGGTGCCGCCGGGCTGGTGGGGCAAGGGACTGCGGGCCAACGACTGGCTGCGGGCCGAGGCGGCGGGCCGGGGCCTCCGGGTGGCCGAGGTGGGGGTGCTGCCGCAGCTGCGTCGCATGGTCGCCGCCGACGGGTTCCACCCCAACGACGCCGGCTACCGCTTCATCGCCGACGGCGTGCTCGGCGCCCTGGGCATCCCCACCACCGGGTGAGCGCCGCCCCTCGCCGGCGGTGGGTGACCGACCGGTGGGTCCGCGAGGGCCACGGGGCCCGTCGTTAGCATCGCCGGCGTGAGCGACGGCATCGTGTCGGGTCCGATCGAC
Organism: Acidimicrobiales bacterium; assembly: GCA_041394365.1. Lineage (GTDB taxonomy): Bacteria > Actinomycetota > Acidimicrobiia > Acidimicrobiales > CAIXPF01 > CAIXPF01. Next base: position 161,501 of record JAWKIM010000012.1, on the reverse strand, counting down.
CTCGAGCGCACCCGCCGGGCGCCCCCGCGCACGCCCCTTCGACGGGGGTTGGTCGTGGAGCACCGGGCGAGCGGGCTGGTGGGGGCGGTCACCGCGTGGGGCAAGGGCCAGGTGCAGCTCCAGGACCGTCGGGGTGCGCTGCACCGGCTCCCGCTCGAGGACGGCGGGTTCCTGGTCGACGGGCGCGTCGCCACGCTGGCCGTGCCCACGCCGCCCCCGCCGGTGAGCGGCCGGGGCTGACCGCGTCGGGTTCGATCGCGCCGGAACGACGGGCGGCCCGGGTGGCCAGGGCGAGCCGCATCTGGGTCGAGGGTCGCCACGACGCCGAGCTGCTGGAGAAGGTGTGGGGCGACGACCTGCGCCATGAGGGCGTCGTGGTGGAGCTGCTCGACGGCGTCGACCACCTGGCCGATCAGCTCCGCCGGTTCGGCCCGGCACCGACCGGCGCGCCGGCGTGCTCGTCGACCACCTGGTGACCGGCAGCAAGGAGGCCCGCATCGCCGCCTCCGTGCGGGACCCGAACGTGCTGGTGCGGGGCCACCGCTTCGTCGACGTGTGGGCCGCCATCCGGCCCCAGCTGGTCGGGTTGTCGGCGTGGCCGGAGATCGACCGGCAGATCCCGTGGAAGGACGGCATCTGCGCAGCGCTCGGCGTGGCCGAACCGGCGCGGTTCTGGCGCAGCCTGCTGGGCAAGGTGGGCAGCTACCGCGATCTCGACGCCACGCTGGTGGAAGCGGTGGAGGAGCTGATCGACTTCGTGACCGAGCCCGACGGCTGAGCTGTGCTTGCTGGCGGCTGAAAGGAGCGGGCGGGGGTCGTGTCCGACCCCGCCCGCCGGCCACGCCCACCTCGTTGCGAGTTGCTCGTGGCTGGTTCCCGCCGCTCGACGACTGTGGCGCAGGGGGCCCGCCGCCCCCCATGGGCCATGGGGCCCAACCCGTGGCCGTCCGTGGGTCGCGCCCGGCTGCGCCGTCAAAGGGTCGGCGTCGGGCGTAGCGTCGTACCGGAGGCCGGCCGCCGGCACACGCAGTCGATCGGAGCAGCACCAGATGGGACGCGGCGAACTGTCGCTCGGACGCATCCTCGGCGTCAGGGTCGGTGTCAGCTGGGGGCTGATCGCCATCGCGGCGATCTTCACGCTGACGCTGGCCGCCGATCAGTACCCACGGGCGTTCCCCGGCCGCGACGGCACCCAGTACTGGGTGGCGGGCCTGGCCACCACGGTGCTGTTCGCCCTGTCGATCCTCGTGCACGAGCTCGGCCACGCCTTGGTGGCGCGCAGCGAGGGCGTGGGGGTGGACGGCGTCACGCTGTGGATGTTCGGCGGTCTGGCCCGGCTCACGTCGCAACCGCGCACCGCCGGGGCCGAGGCCCGCATCGCGCTGGCCGGCCCGGCCGCCACCGGCCTGGCCGCCGGGGTGTTCTGGCTGCTGGCCACGCTCACCGCGCCGGCGGACCAGCCCGCGCTCGCGCCCACCATGTTCGACTGGTTGTCGCGCACGAACCTGCTGCTGCTGGGCCTCAACCTGCTGCCGGCGCTGCCGCTCGACGGCGGCCGGGTGCTCGGCGCCGCCATCTGGGGCGGTACCCGCCGCCGGTCGCTCGGGGAGCTGTGGGCGGCCCGCGCCGGTTGGCTGGTGGGCGGGGCACTGGTGGTCTACGGCCTGACCGGCCTGCGCGACGGCGGCGCGGAGGGCCTCTGGGCGCTGCTCGTGGGGGGCTTCGTCCTGGCCAGCTCCCGCGACGCCGAGCGGCAGCGACGCCAGGTCGACTGGTGGTCAGACCGCCGGGTGGGTGACGTGATGCGCCCCGATCCGCCGGTGGTGGAGCCGTGGATGACGGTCGACGCCATGCTCCTGCACCTGCACGCGCAAGGTGCGTTCGGGCGCCACGACGTGTTCCCCGTGCGCGACGAGCGGGGCGAGATCATCGGGGTCGTGCACCTGGCGTCGGCGGCGGCGGTGCCCGAGGCGATGCGTCGCACGGTGCGGGTGGCCGAGCTGACCGAGCCCCGGCGCGACGTGCCGGTGGTGGGCGCGGACGAGCCGCTGCTGGCCGTGGTGCAGAACCATCCGGAGGTGCAGCACGGCACGGTGATGGTCGTCGATCACACCGGCCGGATCGTCGGGGTCCTCGGCCCGGAGAGCCTGGTGCAGCGCTAGCGGGGGCCGCCGCGGCCCGGTCCCGCGCCGGCGCGGTGATGGTCCTTACCCGGCCGACGGCGACCGGTAGTGTGCCCCGCATGATCGAACGAGTCGGTGTGGTCGGTTGCGGTTTGATGGGCTCGGGCATCGCCGAGGTGTGCGCCCGCGCCGGCGTCGACGGGATGGTGCACGAGGTCGACGCCGCCGCTGCCGAACGCGGGCGGGACCGCCTGGAGAAGTCGCTGGAGCGGGCGGTGACGGCCAACAAGCTGGCCACCGCCGACCGCGACGCCACCCTGGCCCGGCTGGCGTTCACCACCGACCTCGGCGATCTGGCCGACCGGGACCTGGTGGTCGAGGCCGTCGTCGAGAACGAGGAGGCCAAGGTCGAGGTCTTCCGCTCGCTGGACAAGATCATCTCGAACGACGACGCCATCCTGGCGTCGAACACGTCCTCCATCCCGATCATGAAGCTGGCCATGGCCACCAGCCGCCCGGCGAACGTGATCGGCATGCACTTCTTCAACCCGGTGCCGGTGATGAACCTGGTGGAGGTGGTGACCTCGCTGCTGACCTCCGCCGAGACCCAGGAGGCGGTGGGCACCTTCGCCGGCGGGTCGCTCAGCAAGCGGGTGATCCACAGCCAGGATCGGGCCGGGTTCATCGTGAACGCGCTGCTGATCCCGTACATCCTGTCGGCCATCCGGATGCTGGAGTCGGGCTTCGCCACCGCCGCCGACATCGACGCCGGCATGGTCGAGGGCTGCAACCACCCGATGGGCCCCCTGGCGTTGGCCGACCTGATCGGCCTCGACACCACGATGGCCGTCGCCGAATCGCTCTACGACGAGTTCAAGGAGCAGCTCTACGCGCCGCCGCCGCTGCTCGCCCGCATGAACGAGGCGGGGTTGCTGGGCCGCAAGGCCGGGCGCGGCTTCTACGAGTACAAGCGCTGATCGGGCCGATGCCGGTGGCGTCGCCCGCGCTGCCGCCGCGCATCCTGGTGCCGGCGCGCACGCTGGCGGCGGGACGGGCGGGGCGCAAGGCGGTGGCGGCCGCCGGGACCGACTACCTCGCCGCCATCGTCGCCGCCGGCGGCGTCGAGATGGTGGTGGCGCCGCGGCCGCTCGACGATGCCGAGGCCGACCTGCTGCTGCGCCAGGCCCACGGCCTGTGCCTGCTCGGTGGGCCCGACGTGGAGCCGGCCCGCTACGGCGCCGCCGCCCACCCCGCCACCTACGGCACCGACCGTCTGCAGGACGACTTCGAGATCGCCCTGCTGCAGGCAGCAGTGCGGACCGGCCGGCCGGTGCTCGCCATCTGCCGCGGCCTGCAGTTGGTGAACGTGGCGCTCGGCGGCACGTTGGTGCAGCACCTGCCCGACCGGCCCGGCCTCGAGGCGCACGCCCCACCCACGTTCCCGGCGGCCGAGCCGGGCTCGATCGGCACGCTGCTGGCGGCGAGGGTGGAGCCGGGGTGCCGGTTGCACCGTCTGCTGCGCCCGTGCGCCGCCGCCGGTGGGTTCACGGGATCGTGTGACCCGGCCACGTTCAGTGGTGGAGACGTCGACGGCGCCGCAGCCGACGGTCCGTTCGAGGTGATCGGCGCGCACTCCCATCACCAGGCGGTCGATGTTGTCGCTCCCGCACTTTCCGTGGTGGCACGAGCCGCCGACGGGGTCGTCGAAGCGCTCGAGCACCCCGACCACTGGCTCGTCGCTACACAATGGCATCCCGAGGACACCTTCCGTGAGGATTCCGCCATGCTCGCGCTGTTCCGGGGCTTGATCGACGCCGCCCGCGAGGTCGACGCCGGCTGATCGGGTTCGGCCCGGCCCCGTGGTGCTGGATCGGAGGCGCTCGAACAGGCCGAAAAGCCCAGACGCCCGGAAGTCCGCATCGCGACCGGCCTGCGTATGGTGAACGCGGCTATGCCTGCGCTGCTGCTCATCCCACCCCTGCACCTCGATGCGGTCAACGCCGTGGTCGTCGACCCTTCGGAGCAGGTGCTCGAGTTGCTGACCCGCAGGCCGACGGCGGTGGTGTCGACCATCGCCGCCATCGTCGCCCGCCACGACGTGCGCACGGTGGCCTTCCTCGAGCCGGTGGCCGGCCTGGCCGACGGAGGCTACGCGCGGCAATGCGTACGCCTGCTGGAGACCGACCTGGCGGCGAGAGGGGTGCTGTTCGGGCGGGTGGCTCCCGAGTTCAGCGAGCTGGCCGGGGCCCGCATCGAAGGCGGGGTGATCGTGGTCGACCGCCCGGAGCCGCTCACGGTCACGTTCCCCGACAGCGGCACGGCCCTGTTGATCGAGCCGGGTCGCCCGCAGCCGGCACCGGTGGTGGTGGACCCGCTGATCTCGCTCACGCTGCACCTGCACGCCCCGGGCCCGCTCGACGCCGACGGTCTGCTGCGGCTGCTGCTCGCCCACGGCCGCGCCGTGGTCGACGCCCATCCGTTCCGCTTCGTGCTCGCCCAGGCCGTGCTCAGTGTCGATCGTCCGGTGCGGCGCCTGCTGCACTGGCCCGGGGTGATGGAACAGGCGCTCGACGACCTCCGCACCGCCACCGCCCGCCTCGGCCTGCGACTGTGGTGGGACGAGGTGGTCACCGTGGCCGCCGCCGAGGACCCGACCGAACTGCTCGACGGCGTCGAGTGCCGTGATCCGCTGGTGGCCGACCTGCTCGGGGTGAGCGCCCGATGAGCGGCACCCGCATCACCTCGCTGCGCTACCGGCCGGCGGACCGACCGAGCGTGCAGGCCGAGGAGCTCGGCCCGCTGGTGGCCATCCGCGGTGCCAACCGCTCGGGCAAATCGACGCTCGCCCGACGGCTGTGCGGGCTGGAGCCGGCCGGCCCCGGTGACGTGCTCGACATCGATGCCGGCGGCGCCGCCGGCGAAGCCGACGGCAGGGGCGAAGGCGACGGCAGGGGCGACGCCCGGCGTGGCCCTGCGCTGCTGATCTCGCTGGCCGCTCTCGACCCGGTCGACCTGGCGGGCACGCTTGCCCGACCGGGCGCGACCGATCGGGCGGCGGTGGCGGCCGGCGACCCCCGCCGCCTGGCCTGGTTGACCGGCATCGACACCGTGCGCGCCGCGCTGCTCGCCCACCGCCGTCCCGAGCCGGCCTGGTTCCCGGCGGGGCTGCAGGACGGCGCGGGTCCGACGGTCAGGTCGGCGCCGGCACGCCGGGCGGCGCTGAGCGGCCCGTTGCCACCGGCGCCCCCGCCACCGCCCGCCTCGCGGTCGCGCCAGCCATCGAGGACCATCGCGCCTCGCCGCCCACGCCTGGCCAGATCTCGATGCCGCCATCGCCCAGGCCCGCGCCCGGATCGAGGGCGCCGGAAACGCCCGACGAGGACGCGTTGCGCCAGTGCTGCGCACTCGCGCTACCTGCCCAGGAGTTGGAGAGGCGCGGCCGCACTCGAGGTGGCGTTGCCCGATCTGGGCAGCTTCCTGGCCAGCGCCCGCCAGCACTTCCCCGCCCTGGTCGTCTCCGTGGCCGGTCTGGTGCTGCTCGCCGCGCTGCTCATGGCCCTCGGCCTCAGCACCCTCGCCGCGCCGCTCGCTCTGCTGGCGGTGAGCGCCGCCCTGCTCGTGCTGCTCGCACCGCCGTTGCGCCAGGACCACGCCACCGCCCACGGCATGTCGAGCCTGGCCCGCACGTGCTGGTGGACGAGGCCGACCTGCGAGCCGGTCCGGCGCTCGACGGCGATGAGCAGCCTGCGCCGTCCGGACGCTCCAGCGGCTGGCGCTGCCGGCCCGACCTCGACGACGCCGGCCTCGCCCAGGTGCGCGGTGAGATCGAGCACCGCCTGGCCCGCCACGCCACCGCACGGGCGGTGCACGCAGCTGCGCGTTGGTCGCCCAGCGTGAGGACATCGTCGCGCGTGCCACCACGGCGGCGCCCGCACCGGCGCCGGTGGCGCCACCCCCGCACGCCCCGGCGGATCCCGCTGCGCAATGGGCGGCGTCGCTGGACCGCCGCGAAGTACGGTCGGGCCAACCTGGCGACGAACTACCTGGACCGGGTGCGGGCGGAAGGACCGCACCGCCGCGGCCAGTCGTCGAGCTCGACCGCCTGCGGGCCGGAGGCTCGATGGGCAGCGACGCCGCCATCGTCGAGGTGGCCTCCCCGGCTGCTGACCCGCTGCAGTGGTGGCCGGCTGCGGTCGCTGCGCCTCGACGACAGGCTGCAGGTGTGCCCGGGGTGGACGGCGCCTGGCACCCGCTGCGCCGCCTGGCCCGCAGCGATGCGCAGCTGGTGGCGCTGGCGGTGCAACTGGCCCGGGCGGAGTGCCTGCACCCGGAGCGCCCCCTCGTCCTCGACGACGTGCTCATCGGCCTGGACGACCGCAACCTGCAGGCGGTGTGCGCGGTGCTGGCCAACCTGGCCGAGCACCGCCAGGTCCTCGTGCTCACGGGTTCCGTGGCGGTCACCGACGCCCTCCGACGGGCGCGCCGCGGCACCCGGGTGCTCGAGCTGCGCTGAGCGCGGCCGGCGGCAGGTGCGACCGGCGGTATCCCTCCGCTGTCACACCCCGTGGGTTACAAACGGGACATGGTCTTGGCACTGCGGGAGAGCGAGCCGGCGGCGGCGGGTGACCCCGCGGGCCGCGCCCAGGAGCCGGTGCGTCCCGTGCCCGGGCACCTCTCGCCGTCCTCGGCGGTGCTGTTCGAACAGTGCCCCCGGCGCTGGCGGTTCCGCTACCTCGACCGCCTGCCGGACCCGCCGGGCCAGGCGGCCCTGGTCGGCACGTTCGTGCACCGCATCCTCGAGCGCCTGCTCGGCGAGGAGCCTGCCGCCCGGACCCTCGATCGGGCCCGGGCCATCGCCGCCGAGGAGTGGCCTGCACACCACCAGCAGGACGACGTGGTGGCGCTCGGTCTCGATGGCGACGGCATCCGCCGCTACAAGTGGCAGGTGTGGCAGGCCGTGCACGGGTTGTGGCAGCTGGAGGACCCGGCGGCGGTCGACGTGGTGGCCACCGAGCAGCGGCTCGATGTGCCGCTCGGCGCCGTGCCGTTCCTCGGCGTGCTCGATCGGGTGGAGTCCACCACCGAAGGGGTCGTGGTCAGCGACTACAAGTCGGGCCGGGCCCCCGCCGCGGCCTACGTCGCCGACAAGCTCGACCAGGTGCTGCTCTATGCCGCGGCCTGGTCCGCCGGCGGCGGCGCCCAGCCCAAACGGGCGCGCCTGCTCTACCTCGGTGCCCGTAGCATCGAGGTCGAGGTCACCCCGGGCCGCATGGATGAGGCGGTGGGGCGGCTGCACCAACGATGGGACGCCCTCAACAGCTGCGTGCGCGACGAGCGCTTCGACCCCCGCACCGGGCCTTTGTGCGCCTGGTGCCCGTTCGCCGCGCAGTGCCCGGAGGGCAGCCGTGAGATCCGCCGCCGGCTCGACGCCGGGCTCGTGCCAGCGCACGCACCCGCGGTCAGCGCCGTCGCCTGACGGACGTGGCTGAGCGCTCGGCCGCCCGCCCCGAGGGGGCGATGCCGCCGTGGGTACCCCGCGCCATCGCCCTGTTCTTCGCCGGCGTGGTCGCCCTGTGGGCGCTGCACTGGATGTTCTTCGCCCTGCGCAGCCTGCTGATCATGCTGGCGTTGTCGCTGATGATCTCGTTCGCGCTGGAGCCGGCGGTCAACCGTCTGGAGCGCATGGGGATCCGACGGAGCATGGGCACGCTGATCGTGTTCGTGCTGACCCTGCTCGCCACCGTGGTCTTCGGTTGGATCATCGGGCGGCTGATCGCCGACCAGTCGGCGGAGCTCATCGACAGCGCGCCCGGCTACATCGAGGAGGCGCAGGGTTGGGCCAACGAGCGGTTCAACGCCCAGATCGATGCCGACAAGCTCCTGGCCGAGTTCCAGGAGGGTGGCCGGCTCTCCGACCTGGCCACCGCCATCGCGCCCAACATCGTGGCGGTCGGCACCCGCTTGCTGGTGGTGATGTTCCAGGCGCTCACGGTGCTCATGTTCTCGTTCTACCTGGTGGCCGACGGGCCCCGGTTCCGCACCGCCCTCTGCTCGCTGCTGCCGCCGGAACGTCAGCGCAACGTGCTGCGGGCCTGGGAGGTGGCCATCGCCAAGACGGGCGGCTACCTGTTCTCCCGGGCGGTCCTGGCCCTCGCCTCGATGGTCTTCCACTGGATCGCCTTCGCCGCGGTCGGCATCCCGTCACCGGCCGCCCTGGCGCTGTGGGTGGCGGTGGTCTCCCAGTTCGTGCCGGTGGTGGGCACCTACCTCGCCGGGCTGCTGCCGGCGCTGGTGGGCCTGGCCGAGCGGCCGGTGAGCGCGCTGTGGGTCCTGGGGCTGGTCTTCCTGTACCAGCAGCTCGAGAACTACCTGCTGGCACCCCGGGTGACCGCGCACACCATGGAGGTGCACGCCGCGGTGGCCTTCGGTGCGGTGATCGCCGGTGGTGCGCTGCTCGGTCCCATCGGGGCCGTGGTCGCCCTGCCGCTCACCGCCACCCTCACGGCGCTGGTGTCGAGCATGTTGGAACGCCACGAGGTGGTGGACGACCGCCTCGTCACCGCCCAGACCCGCCCCTCGCTGCGCCGCCTGTTCGGCGTGGGCCGGAACGAGGAGTTGACCACGACCGATCCGAGCGACCCGGCCGGCACGGCCACGTGGACGCAGACGACGGTCGTCGCCGAGGCGGACCTGACCGCGGAGAGCGCCAGCACGGAGCGCGCCATCACGGAGACCACGCTCACCGAGATCACCGAGATCACGGAGATCACCGGCACCACCGCCACCGATGCGACCGTCGACAGCGGCGACGGCGATCCCTTGGGAATTTCCACCGCCCCGGCGGTGTCTCGTTCTGATGACCCGGACCGCCCCGGTGCGTGACACCGGCCGGGTCGTCCGAACGATCCACCCACCCCTCGCCCAGGAGTCCGCCATGAGCATCGCTGAGCAGTCCGCCCCGGCCACCGTCGAGTTCTACTGGCGCGCCGGCTGCGGGTTCTGCGCCGCGCTCGAGCGACAGCTCGACCGCCTCGGGGTCACCCTGGACAAGCGGGACATCTGGGCCGACGAGTCCGCCGCGGCGTTCGTCCGCTCGGTGGCCAACGGCAACGAGACCGTTCCCACCGTCAAGGTGGGCCCGGCCGCCATGGTGAACCCGAGCGCCAAGGAGGTGCTGGGCATGATCGCCGAGCACGCCCCGCAGCTGCTGCCCGCCGAAGGCTGAGCGAAGGCCAGCGCCAGCGGGCCGGACGGCCGGACGGCGGTCCGGCTCCGGGCCGCAGCCGGACCCGGACGGGTTGGCTCGTGCCTAGCGGAGCCAGCGGCCGCACACGGGCCACTGGCCGCGACCGCTGCGCTCGTAGAGCAGGCGGGCCCGGTAGTCCTGTTCGGCCGGGCTCGCCGCCGCCGGATCCCCGGTGCCGCCCACGCTCTCCCAGGTCGGGATGGAGAACTGGTAGGCGCCGCGGTACAGACCCCCGCCGCCGATGGCCTGGTAGTTGCCACCGGACTCGCAGTCCACGAGCTTGGCCCAGGCCTCGGCCTGGTCGTCATCGGCGGTGGTCGGGGGGACGAACGGCGCGGACGGCGCCTCGCCCGAGGAACCGGGCTCGTCCAACACCGCCTCGGCCGCCTCGGCCTCAGCGGCGGCGGCCGCCTCCCGGGCGGCGGCCTCCCGCTCGGCGGCCAGCCGGTCGGCCTCGGCCCGGCGTTCCGCCTCGATGGCCGCTGCGGCGGCGGCATCGGCAGCGAGCACGGCCTCGTAGGCCGCGGCCTCGCGGCGTTCGGCTCGGCCAACGGCGGCGTCCGCCTCCCCGTACAACGCGGTCATGGCCGCCACCTGGGCAGCCACCTCCGCCGCCTCCCGGTCGACGAGCACGCGCTCCCGGTTGAGCACCTGGGCCGCCTCCTCGGCCTGGTCGACCCGGCCGATCATCAGATGCCGGCGCAGGACCACGTCGGTGGCGGCCTCGGCGTCGAGGAACGTCTCGAACTCGGCCTGTGTGCCGCCGCGCACGTAGGCGTTCACGGCCAGCTCCCGCGCCTCGGACAGCTTCGCCTCGAAGGCGAGGACCTTGTCCAGGGAGGCGGCGTCGAGCTCGCGGAGCTCGACCTCGAACGCCGCCGCCTGTTCGCCCACGGAGCGGCGGTACTCGACCGCTTCCTGCAGGGCGACGCGTGCGTCGTCGTAGTCCGCCCGGGCAGCGGCCAGCTGCGCCTGGGCGTCGTCGCCACCGAGCTGGCGGACCGGCGCCGCCCCGGCGAGGGACGGCCCGAGCGCAACGATGGTGACCAGCACGAACAGGGCGCGCCACCGACCCCGACGGGCCGTTGCGGATCCCGATGGGGAGGCGCTGGGCTCAGCCCGATCCCGGCAGCGGGAGGGGACGGAGCTGGTGCTGGGACACGGCGCCACCATGCGGAGAGGGCACGCTAGCAGCCCCGAAGGGTAGCTAGCGCCGTTCGGAGACGAAATGATGACGAGCGGCTCGCGAGCGGTCCGCGCCGGTCCTGCGCACGGTGTCGGCCGTCAGCGGCAGCAGCGCGCGCGGAACCCGGTGCTCAGCCGGTGTAGCGCGGGGTGCCCGGCACCGCTTGGGTGGCGGCCGCCCCGGTCTTCGCCGGCGGCCCGGCGGCCGCACCGGTGGCCTGGGGGTTGAAGATGTCGAACAGGCCGGCCAGCGCACCGGCCACCTCGTTGGTGGACAGCGGGCCGAAGTGCACGTGCCGGGCGACGTAGGGGAACTGCACGTCGGGGCCATCGAAGCAGGTGGCCTCGAACGTGTAGGTGCCCTGTGCGGCGGCGGCCGCCACCGACGTGGTGGCGGTCCAGGTGCCCCGCTCGGCCAGCACCGGGGGCTGCAGCCGCACGGTGGCGGGCGGCGGGGTGACCGACAGGGGCAACGACCGGGGCGGGAACACGAGCACCTCCACCCGGGGGCTCACCCCGGTGCAGCCGGCCCCGCTCAGGGCGAACTGCGTGGTGAGATCGGGGTCGGGCTGCAGCGGCGACACCTGGAACTCCCGGGCGGCGAGCGGTCCGGTCAGCTCCAGCAGCTCGGTCAGCTCGAACACCTGTCGCGTGGGCAGCGCGGCCGGGGCGTCGGCGGTGCGGAACCGCTCGCACTCGATGGCCACCCGGTAGGTGCCCGGGGCTGGCCCACGAGCAGCGGGTCGACGTGGAAGGACCGATCGACGGGGTCCACGTCGAAGCGGCGGCGCACGACCAGCCGGTCCAACCCGCCGGCCTCCCCGGCGGTGCCCACCTCGGTGATGCTGAGCGTGCCCGAGCTGCCCGGGCAGCCGATCCCGTCCACCTGGAGGTTGAGCGGGAGACCGGCGGCGGCCCGCTGCGGGTGGATGCGCAGCGCCGGCGCGGCGTCGGTGTTGCCCTCGGGTCCGTCCGGGATGCGCTGCGAGGTGCTGGTGGGGTTGCCGGCGACCGCCGTGCTGGCCGTCGCCGCCGCGTTGCCGGCCGGCTCGCCGCCGTCGTCATCGCGGTTGATCAGGTTGACCACGGCGAAGGCCATCGCCAGCGCCACCAGCAGCACCCCGGCTGCGGCCAGCGGCCGGGCGATGGTGCCGGCGCCGGACCCGCCGGGCGGGTTGGTCCCCGGGCGTTGGCCCGACTGCCAGCTGCTGAGCGCGCCCGAACGGCGGCTGAAGCGGGGGCCACCGGGCTGATCCACGGATGGTCAGGCTATCCAGCGCCCGCAGCCGGCGGTCTCATGGTCGCGGGCTGAGCGGCGGGACCACCCGATCCGCCGGGGCCGGGGGTGGGCCCGGCCGGGTTGGGGGCGGGCCGGGCCGGGGTGGCGGCGGCACGTCCCGCAGGTCGACGGGCGGCCGGGGCGGGGCCAGCGGGGCCGGCATGGCCGCCAGGCCGATACGGGTCGGGTCGGGCGGCGCGTGCTCGGCGGAGAGCACCCCGGGCACGATCCCTTGGGAGCGGGCCCGGTTGACGCTGAGCTCGGCCAGCCGGCGCTGCAACCGGCCGAGGCGCTCGGTGGCCTGGTCGCGCTCGTGCCGAGCGGAAAGCGCCTCCCGTTCGAGCAGCTCCACCCGGGCCTGGAGCTGCTGGCGCTCGGCCCAGGCCCGCTCCAACAGCACCCGGGTGCGGCGGGCGTCCTCCTCGGCGCTGCGCCGGCCGGCCTCCTGCTGCTCGGCGCGCTGCTGCAGCTCGCTCACGTGGGCCACGAGCTGTTCGGCTTGGCGGCGGAGCCGTCGCCACTCGGGCGTGGGCACCGGGTTCCGGCCCGAACGCCACAGCAGCCAGCCCACCCCGACACCCAGGGCGAACGCCGCCACCAGGAACGCGGCGATCTCGACCAGCAACCTCATGACGGCCCGCTGACGATGAGGTCGACCCGCCGGTTCGCCTCGCGGCCGGCTTCGTCGTCGTTGGGGGCGATGGGCACCCGTTCGCCCATCGGCTGCGCCGTGAGCCGATCGGCCGCCACCCCGGCGGCGACGAGGTGGCCGACCACGGCACCCGCCCGCTGGCCGCTGAGCTGGTCGTTCTCGGCGAGCTCCCCGTCGCTGTCGGTGTGGCCGGCCACGACCAGGCGGACCGACGGCTCGGCCAGCAGCAGGGTGGCCAGCTCGTCGAGCACGACGACCGCGGCCGGCTCGAGGGTGGCGCTGCGGTAGGCGAAGCGGAGGCCACCGTGGTTGATCCGGTCGATCAGGGCCGCCAGCGCCGGCGACGGTGCGCCCTCGGCCGGCGGGTCCGGGGCCGTGGCCGGGGCCGGGGCCGTGGTGGTGGTCGCGGGCGAAAGGGCGGTGCTCGGGGGCGTGGCCGGGGCCGTGGTCGACGCCGGCGCGTTGGTGGTCGAGGGTGGTGCGGTGCCGGTGGTGGAGGGGATGGCGGTTGGGGCTGCGGCTGGCGGCGGGGTGGCGGCGCGGGCCTCGGCCGCGGCGGCCAGCAGGTCCACCTCGGTGGGCTCGGTACGGCGGGACTGGACCCAGAACACCGCGCCGATGGTCAGGATCAGCACCCCGACACAACCGACGATGATGGCCGCCGCCCGTTCCACGATCCGCCTCGTTCCCGCCCCCGGGTACCGGCCCGGGGACCGATCGGGGACTCGCCCGCTCCCATGATCCCGGTCCGCGGCGGGCGACACAACCCGGTGCGACCGATGGCGCTCGGAGTTGTGACCCCCGGGCGGTGGGCGCCGGTCCGGTGCGAGCGGGTCAGGCCGGCGACTTGGCGGCGATCAACGCCACCTCGGCCACGCACGGCAGCGCCGGATCGGTGACCACCGCCGAGCGGGGCGCGCCCACATCGGACCAGGCGAACACGCAGGTCGTGCCGTCGAGCTGGCGGGCGGCGAGGCCCACCCGGGTGGCGCCGTTGTCGGCGCCGAGGTCGACGAACCAGCCGTCGAGGTCGGCCTCGAACCGGCTGCGCAGCTCGGCGGTGTCGAAGCGGGCCTCGGCGCCGGTCGCTCCCTTGGGCGGCGTGAGCTCGGTGATCGCCGCCTTGAGGCGCGACGCCACCTCGTCCTGATCCGGGCTTCCGCCCCGGGTCACCAGCACCACGATGACCACCGCCACCACCGCCACCGCGGCGATCGCACCGCCGACCATGGCCAGCTTGCGGCGGGACAGGCGCAGCGCCGGTCCGTCGGCCGCGGTCGGGCTGGGGTCCATGGCGTCAACCTAGTTCTGGGCAGCGGGCGAACCGGGCGATGCCGACCGGTACGTCGCTCGCCGGCGAACCCTGCTCAGCGGGCGAGCAGGGCCCGGATCCGGCCCACCGCCTCGACGGCGTCGGTGCCGGCCGCCGGGCAGGCGGTGATGTTCAACCGGCGGGCGCCGGCGGCCACGTAGGGGGCGAGCGCCTCCGCCACCTCCTCCGGCGGGCCGTAGGGCACGTAGCGTTCGAAGGCGGCGAAGGGCACGCCGTAGAACCGCTCCATGGCGGTGGCCACCGCGGTGCGGGCGGTATCGCGGTCCGGCCCGACCCCCACCCACGGCTGCAGCTGGTGGAACCACGCCACCTCGCCCCGCCCCGCTTCGCCGGCGGCCTCGGCGGACAACCGCACCGCGGCGCTGAACCGTTCGACCGAGCACCACGCCCCGATCCAGCCCTGCCCGTACCGACCGGTACGGCGGAGGGCGGCGTCGGACCGGCCGCCGATGTAGACGGGGATCGGCGGTACGGGCGTGGGTCGGATGAGCACCGCGTCGAGGTGGAAGAAGCGGCCGTGATGGGTCACCGTCTCACCGGCGAGCAGCCGTTGCAGCACCTCGAGCGACTCGTCGCAGCGCCGCCCACGGGTGCTCGGGTCCACCTCGCAGGCCTCGACCTCGTGGCGGTCCTCGCCACCGATGCCCACGCCGAAGGAGATCCGGCCGGGCGCCAGCTCCCACAGCGTGGACAGCTGCCGGGCGACGAGCACGGGGTGGCGCAGCGGCAGCAGGTACACCCCGATCTGTACGCCGAGCGTCGGGTGCAGCTGCGACAGACCGGCCAGCAGGATCAGGCCGTCCATGCCGGCGCCGTTGCGGAAGCTGACGTGGTCGGCGTAGAAGAGCCCGTCGATGCCGGTGTCGGCGATGCGATCGAGCACGGCGCGGCGCTCGTCCACACCGGCGGCGAAGAACCCGTCGGGTGGGGTGACATAGACCTCGACGGCCACGACGTGCTCCCTCTGCTCGGCTGGCCCGGGGGCGGGCGGGCCCACCGTAGAGCACCGGGGTGCGGGCGCGACGAAGGCCCGGCCGGGGCCGGGCCTTCGCTCAGCGCTGCCTGGCAACGGCACCGGTGGCACCGGCGCCGGCCGCGATCACTTGGGAACGGTGATGACCACGCTCTTGACGGCCTTGTCGTGCAACGTCTGCTTCTTGGCGTCCCACAGCGGGAACAGCAGGTTGACGATCTGGAAGATGGTGCCGAGGCAGGGGATGATGCCGATGGCCACCCCGATCAACCAGCGGACGATGCCCATGCCGGCGCCGAGCACCTGGCCGGTCTGCTCGCTGACCACCTTGAGCCCGACCACCTTCTTCCCGATGCTCTGGCCGGTGGTGCCGTTGAGGTAGGCGTTGTAGACCGACCAGCCCAGCAGCACCAACCACAGCAGGAAGAAGATCGCCAGGCTGCGGGTGGCGAAGAACAGGATGTAGATGACGATCCCCGGGCCGACGTAGTCGATGAGACCGCCGAGGGCCCGCTGCGGCCACTCGGCCAGGGGACCGGGCGTGCCGCCGAATCCCATCGGCGAGCCGTACGACTGGGGCGGCGTGTAGCCCCCGGGTGCGCTGTAACCCCCACCGGGAGGCGAGAACCCCCCACCGGGCGGCGTGGCCCCACCGGGGGGCGTCATGCCACCGGGGGCACCGGGCGGCGGGAACCCGGGAGGCGTGGTGCCGCCGGGCGGCGGGAACGACGGCGGCGGTGTGTAGCCCGGGGGCTCGTTGGAGTTGCCGGGCGGCGGCATG
Organism: Acidimicrobiales bacterium; assembly: GCA_041394365.1. GTDB lineage: Bacteria > Actinomycetota > Acidimicrobiia > Acidimicrobiales > CAIXPF01 > CAIXPF01. Next base: position 145,929 of record JAWKIM010000012.1, on the reverse strand, counting down.
GACATGGCGGGGTTCCTTTCGGACCTAGCGCAGTTTTCTGCGCCCAAAGCGTATCCGCGCCCCTTCCGAAGCGGGCGTGATGGTCAGGCGCGTCTGTGCTATCGACTCGCCTAGGGTCCGCCTTCATGAACTTTCAGTTGGGCGCCCATGTCGGGCAGCAGAACATGGACATGGACACCATGCGGGCCACCTGGCGGCGCCTCGATGCCGCCGGCCTGGACTGGATCTCGGTTTGGGACCATCTCTACGAGGCGCCGCCCGCCGGTGGGACCCAACCGCATTTCGAGGCGATCGCCACGCTCGGCGCCCTGTGTGTGGAAACCACCAACGCCCGCATCGGCACGCTGGTGTTCTACGTCGGCTATCGAAACCCCGGCCTGTTGGCGAAAGCCGCGGTCACCCTCGACCACCTCAGCGGCGGGCGCTTCGAGCTCGGCCTGGGCGCCGGCTGGCACGAGCAGGAGGCGAAGGCCTTCGGCTACGACTTCCCCCCGCTGGGCACCCGCTTCGACATGCTGGCCGAAGCGATGCCGGTCATCCGGGACCTGCTCGATCCCGCCGTCGAGCGGGTGACCCACGAGGGCCGCTTCTACCGGACCTTCGAGGCGTCGTGCCTGCCCGCGCCGGTGGGTGGGCGTCGCCTCCCGTTGTGGATCGGCGGGACCGGCAAGAAGCGCACCCCGGCCCTGGCCGCCGCCCACGCCGACGGCTGGAACGCGGCCTACGTGCCGCCCCGTACGGTGCGCCGCCTGAACGACACGCTGGACGCAGCGTGCGAGAAGGTCGGCCGTGACCCGGCCACGTTGGAGCGCAGCATCAACCTGATGTTCATGCTGTCCGTCGATGCCGGGGCCGAGAGCCGCTTGCGCGCGCAACTGGAGCAGCAGTGGGGCGAGCGGGCCGCGGCCGTGGGCGAGGGCGCCCTGCTGGGCACCCCCGAGCAGGCGGTGGAGAAGCTGCTCGAGTACCACGCGGCGGGAGCGAACGGCGTCAACGTGGCCCTGCGGGCACCGTGGGACGGCGAGGCGCTCGACGCCTACCTCGAGGTGGTCGTGCCCGCCGTGCGCCGCGAGCTGGGCCGCTCGACCGGCTGAACCCGACGGGCCCGATCCATCGGTCATCGAGCTGCTCGCGCCCGGAGGCGCCAGCCCTACCGCGCGGTACGCGACCGGCGCGGTTCGCGCCATCCGCGGGACCTCCGACCCGGGCGCACCGGGCCACCTGGACCGATGCGCTGACACAGTTGCGCCTTGCTGTTCAACGGTCGGGCCCGCGGCGTCGAAACAGATGGTGATCGTGCTGACATCCCGCCGCAGCAGGGGTTGACACCGATCAACGGGTGACCGCTCCGGCGGTGCACCCCATCGGCTCCGGGGTCGGGGCGCTGCTCCCTCCAGCACCCCGACCCCGCCGCCGGCACGGGCGACGGACCGGAGCCACCGAACGCCGGTCAGCCCACGTGGTCGGTGAAGAACCGCAGCGTGCGCGACAGCGCCACCCGGGCGGCGTGCGCCTGATAGCTCGCCCGCTGATCGCAGTTGAAGCCGTGCTGGGCATCGGCGTACACGAACACGCCGACGTCGGACCACGCCGCCCGCACCTTCTCGACGTCGGTGAGCGGGATGGCGTGGTCGTTCTCGGCGAAGTGCAGCTGCAACGGCAGGGCCGGGGCGGCGTCGAGCAGGCCGGCGGCGATGCCGCCGCCGTAGTACCCCACGGCGGCGTCGACGGTGCCGGCCAGCCGTTGGGCGGCGGCCGCGGCCAGCATGCCGCCCCAGCAGTACCCGACCGCACCCACCTTGCCGCCCGAGCGGGCGCGGCCCTCGGCGGCGGCCGCGGCCACGTCGGCCAGCGTGTCGTCGAGCGCGATCTTGGCCCGGTACTGCAAGCCGGCCTCGATGTCGGCTTGCTGGTAGCCCAGCTCGACGCCGGCCTCGACCCGGTCGTAGAGGGCGGGGGCCACGGCCACGTAGCCAGCGGCCGCGTACCCGTCGGCCACCTGGCGGATGTGGTCGTTGACCCCGAAGATCTCCTGGATGACGACGATGGCGCCGCGCGGCGCCCCGTCGGGTTCGGCCACGTAGGCATCGAACGCGTGGCCGTCGGCTGCGGTGAGGCGGGTTCCCATGGGCGCGGAAGCTAGCGCGGCGGGCGCCGGCCCACCCGGGGGGTGCAACGACCTGGCGCGGCCGCGCCGGTAGCGTTGATCGGCCGAGGAGCTGACCCATGACAGAACCGTCCCAACCGTCCCCGCCCCCGCAACCGTCGACCGGCGGCCGCCCGCCGGCCGGCCCCGCGGGCATACCACCCGGCATGTCGGGCCCCGGCGGCCCCGGCGGCCCCGGCGGGCCGCGGCCGGGACCCCCGGGGCCCCCACCCGGACCGGTCGGTTGGTACAGCGGGCCGGTGCCGTTCCAGGGCCTGGTGGCGAGGGAGAGCATCGGCCGGGCCGTGGGCCGCACCGTGGCCAAGACCCTGGCCGCGGTCGTCACCTTCGGCGTGGCCGTCCTCGGCCTGATCCTGGTCATCGGCGTGGCCATCAGCGGGGTGAGCACCACCGGCGCCGATTCGGCGCTGCCCACCACGTTCGTGGCCGGCGACGAGGGCAACGCAAACAAGCTGCTCGCCGTGCCGGTCACCGGCGTCATCCTCGGCGAGCAGACCGAGGAGGCGGGCCTGTTCTCGGCCCTGACCGGCGTCACCTACGGCTACCAGGTGAAAGCCGATCTCGAGGAGGCCGCCACCCGCAACGACATCAAGGGGGTGGTGCTGGAGATGGACACCCCGGGCGGCACCATCTTCGGCTCGAAGGCGATCGCCGATGCGGTGGCCACCTACCGGGAGCGCACCGGGCGGCCGGTGCTGGCCCACGTCCGCGGCCTGTCGGCGTCGGGCGGGGTGTACGCCATGGCCGGCGCCGACAGCATCGTGGCCGACCACGGCACGCTGGTGGGCAGCATCGGCGTCATCTTCGGACCGATCAACGAGTACGACAACGTGATCGCCACCGAGGGCGGCCTGCTCGGCGGTGGGGTGGAGACCACCGGGGGCATCACCGAGTACTACATCACCGCCGGCACCGGCAAGGACCTCGGCAACCCGTACCGCCCCCTGACCGACGACGAGCGCAAGGTGCTCCAGCAGGGCGTGGACAACAACTACAACGCGTTCGTGCAGCATGTGGCGGCCGGCCGAGGCATCGACGAGGCCGCCATCCGCGACCAGCTCGGCGCGCTCATCTACGACGAGCAGACCGCGGTGGCCAACGGACTGGTCGACGCCGTCGGCAACCGCGACGAGGCCTACAGCCAGGCCGCCGAGCTGGCCAAGCTGCAACCCGGCAACTGGCAGGTGGTCCGCATCGATCGGGCGAGCGGCGGGCTGTTCGGCCTCGGCGCCGTGCTCGGCGGTGCCCGGGGCGACGACGCCTCGACGCTCGACACCGAAGCGGCGCTGGCCACCGGCGTGCGCCGCCTGCTGTGCGGGCGCGGCCCCACGATGCTCGCCTACTACGGCAGCCTCCCCGCCGGCTGCGGCTGAGCGCACCGGCCGCCGCGTCGTTGTTCATGCACCGGACACACACCCGAAATGAGCCGGGGCGGAAGCGATCTAGCATGGCGCCGTGTCCGCCCTCGCCGATCAGCTCGATCACGACCACGCCGACGGCGCGCTGCAGCACTACGACACCGACGGTTGGCACGACGAGCTGATCGGGCCCGACGGCGCGGCACGCGACGCGGCTCGGGAGCTGGTGCAGACCCTGCAGCAGCTGTCCCTCGAAGATCTCCGGACGCGCCAGCGCGCCGCCGAGATCGAGATCGCCACCTCCGGCATCACGTTCAGCCTCTACTCGGAAGGGGCGGGAAACATCGACCGCTCCTGGCCGTTCGACGTGATCCCCCGCGTCTTCGCCGCCAGCGAGTGGTCCCGCATCGAGATCGGGTTGGCGCAGCGACTGCGGGCGCTCAACCGGTTCATCGACGACCTCTACCACGACCAGGTGTCCATCAAGGACGGCATCGTCCCGCGCGAGCTGCTCGAGTCGAGCCCCGGCTGGCGGCCCGAGTGCGTGGGCGTCAGCCCGGCGCTCGGCGTGTGGGCCCACATCTGCGGCTCCGATCTGGTGCGCGACCGGGACGGCAAGATGTACGTGCTGGAGGACAACCTGCGCGTGCCGTCCGGTGTGTCGTACATGCTGGAGAACCGGGTGGTGACCAAGCGGGTCTTCGCCGATCTCTTCGAACGGCAGTCGATCCGCCCGGTCGACCGCTACCCCGACGACCTGCTGGCCACGCTGCGCTCGCTCTCGCCGAGCAGCGACCCCACCGTGGTGGTGCTCACCCCGGGGGTGTACAACTCCGCCTACTTCGAGCACAGCTTCCTGGCCATGCAGATGGGCGTGGAGCTGGCCGAGGGGGCCGACCTGTTCGTGGAGGACGACACCGTCTTCCTCCGCACCATCGAGGGCCCGCGCCGCGTCGATGTGATCTACCGGCGGGTCGACGACGCGTTCCTCGACCCGGAGGTGTTCCACCCCGATTCGATGCTCGGCGTCGCCGGCCTCATGCGCGCCGGGCACGCCGGCAACGTGGCCATCGCCAACGCGCCCGGCACCGGCGTGGCCGACGACAAGGCCGTGTACTGCTACGTGCCCGACCTGATCCGCTACTTCCTCAGCGAGGAGCCGGTGCTCGACAACGTGCCCACCTGGCGCTGCGAGGACCCGACCCACCTGTCCCACGTGCTGGCCAACCTGGCAGAGCTGGTGGTGAAACCCACCAACGAGAGCGGCGGCAAGGGCCTGCTCATCGGCCCGCAGGCCACCGCGGCCGAGCTCGACGAGTACCGCGACCGGCTGCGGGCCGAGCCCGCGGGTGGGTGGCGCAGCCCACGCTGAGCCTGTCGGTGGCGCCCACGCTCACCCCCGACGGCGTCGAGCCCCGCCACCTCGACCTGCGGCCGTTCACGCTGCAGGGTGCGGTCAGCCGGGTGACGGCCGGCGGGCTGACCCGGGTGGCGCTGCGGGCCGGGTCGCTGGTGGTGAACTCCTCGCAGGGCGGCGGGAGCAAGGACACCTGGATCGTGGACGTATGACGCTGCTCTGCCGCACCGCCGAGAACCTCTACTGGATGGGCCGCTACGTGGAGCGCGCCGAGCAGCTCACCCGTCTGGTGCGCGAGCACACGGTGCTCATCACCGACCTGCCGGTGTCCGCCGGCCTGGGTTGGGACTCGCTGCTGGCCATCCCCGGCGAGACCGGCCCGTTCTTCGAGCGCTACGACCGGGCCGACGAGGCCAACGTGATGACCTACCTCCTGGCCGACCAGACCAACCCGTCGTCGCTGGTGTGGTCGCTGCGCTGGGCCCGGGAGAACCTGCGCACCACCCGTTCGACCATGCCGCGCGGCACGTGGCGCATCCTCAACGAGCTCACCCAGTACGCCACCTCGTCGGCCGAGCTGGGCTGCCTGCGCGGCCGCCGCTACGAGTTCTGCGAGCGGGTGGTCAGCGGCTGCCAGCGGCTGACCGGGTTCCTGGCCGGTTCGATGGGCCGCGACCCGGCGTGGGACTTCTACCAGCTCGGAGTGCAGCTCGAACGGGCCGACATGACCTCACGGGTGCTCGACGTGCGCGCCGGCGGCCTGGTGACCGAGATCGAGGACAGCGGCGGCGCGTTCCGCGACACGCAGTGGGTGTCGCTGCTGCGCTCGCTCGACGGCCTGCAGCTCTACCGGCGGATGACCCGGTCATTGGTCGAGGGGGACCGGGTGGTCGCGTTCGTGCTGGGCGAGCGGCAGTTCCCCCGTTCCGTCGGGGCCTGCCTGACCTCGGCGCGCGACCTCCTCGCCGCCCTGCCCGACATCGCCGGCGCCGAGCACGCCCGCACCGCGACCGAGCAGGCCCTGCGCCGGCTCGACGAGCTGCCCGCCTCCGGGTGGACCCACCAGACCCTGCACGCCCAGGCCGACGAGGTGCAGCTGACGCTGGCCGCCATCGACCGCATGATCGGCGCCGCCTACTTCCGGTTGGAGGGCGGCGCACCGGCCGATGGCACCGACGAGAGCGCGACAGACACGGTTCAGAGTCAGACGCAGATCTCTGCTTGACTGCCCCGCCGTGCCGTCCCGATCCGATGCCCCGTCCGTCCTGCCGCTGGCGGACGCCGACCTGGAGCAGCTGCACCAACTGGCCCGCCGGCGGTTGCGCAGCCGGGGGCTGGCCTCACCGCGGCTCGACCACCACGGCTCCCGCACGCTCGACCCGCAGCCGCGGCTGTTCGAGGTGGGCGCCTGGCGCTCGGTGGAGGCCGTGGTGCAGCAGCGGGTGCGGCTGCTGGCGGCGGTCGCCGATGATCTCTACGGTGACCAACGGTCCCTGACCGACGGGGTGCTGCCCGCCGACGTGGTGTTCGCCAACCCGGCGTTCACCCTGGCCGCGGCCGGGTGGGCGCCCGCCACCGGACGGCGCTTGGCGCTGGTGGCGGTCGACCTGGTCTGCGACCCCGACGACGGCTGGACCCCGGTGGCCGACCGGGTGTGCGCCCCCACCCAGCTCGGCAGGGCGCTGGAGAACCGCGAGATCCTGACCCAGCTCCTGCCGGGCGAGCTGCACCGCCGGCGCATCCGCCGCCTCGCCCACTTCCAGGCGGCGCTGCGCCAGTCCTACGCCGGGCTCGCCCCGCCGACCACCGACGCCCCCCGGGTGCTGCTGCTCAGCCCCGGCCCGCAGGACCACGACCATCCGGAGCTGGCCGAGCTGGCCCGGTTGCTGGGCTACACGGTGGCGGAGGCCGCCGATCTGACGGTGCGCCGGGGCGCGCTGTTCCTGTCGTCGCTGTCCGGGCTCGAGCCGGTGCACGTGCTGGCCCGCTTCACCCCGGACCGGGGGGCCGACCCGCTGGAGCTGACCGGCGAGGGCTCCACCGGCATCGCCGGCCTGCTGGCCGCCACCCGCCGGGGCACCGCCACCGTGGCCAACGCGCTCGGTACCGGCGTGCTGGAGGAGGCCTCGCTGGCGCCGTGGTGGCCGTCGTTGTGCCGGGCGTTGCTGGGCGAGGAGCTGCGCAGCGCCTCCCAACCGGCCTGGTGGTGCGGCGATCCGACCGGCCGGGCCCACGCCCTCGCGCAGCTCGACGCACTCGTGTTCGATCCGATCGACGGCGACGCCGTCGACGGCCGGCTGCTCGACGCCGGCCGGCGCCGGGAGCTCGCCGCCCGCGTCGAGGCCCGGCCGTGGGCGTGGTCGGCCCGCCGCCCGCTCGATCCGTCCACCGAGGTGGTGCGGACGTTCGCGGTGTTCGACGGCAACGAGGTGACGGTGATGCCGGGCGGGTACGCCATCGCCGCCGGCGACGGCGCCACCAGCTCCGACGTGTGGGTGCCGCAAGCAGAGGGCAGCCGGTTCATCGACCTACCGGTGCGGGTGGCCGGGCTCGCCCAGGTGGATTTCGCCATCTCGCTGCCCAGCCGGGCCGGCGAGTCGATGTTCTGGCTGGGCCGGCACCTCGAACGGGCCGAGGCCATCGTGCGACTGACCCGCACGGTGATCGACCGGGCGGAGCAGGAGTCGCTGTCGGAGCTGCCGGGGTGGATGGCGGACCTCTCCGAGGCCGTCGACCGGCTCACCGGCATCGGCTACGGCGGCGGGTTGGCGCTCAGCACGGTCGACGGCGCGCTGCGCGACCCACAGCGCTGGGAGGGCCTGCCCAGCACGGTGTCGCAGCTGTTGACCACCGCGGGCTCGGCCCGGGAGCTGCTGTCGGTGGAGGTGTGGGACGGCCTCACCGCCCTGCGCGACGACGTGGCCCTGCTGGCCGGCACCGACGTGGCCGCCGACCTCGGCCTGACCCGCGACCGCCTCGACGGCATGCTGGCCAACCTGGCGTCGGTGGCCGGCGTGGTCCACGAGTCGATGTTGCGCGGACCGGGCTGGCGCCTGCTCGACGCCGGCCGGCGCATCGAACGGGCGCAGAACCTCGTCATGCTGCTCGACACGCTGCTGCACGCCCGACCCGGGCAGGTCGAGGACGAGATCCTCGAGGCGCTGCTGACCACCGGCGTGTCGCTGGTCGCCTACCGCCGCCGGCACCGCTCCGACCTGGAGCTCGAGGCGGTGCTGGCCATCCTGGTGCTCGACGACTCGAACCCGCGCAGCGTGCGCCACTGCGTCGACAGCCTGGTCGAGGACATCGCCGAGCTGCCGGTGCCCCAGCGCAGCGGCGCCCGGGAGGCCACGCTGGGCCGGGCCCGGGAGCTGGCCGAGCTCGTGCGCTCGCTGCGACCGGCCTCGCTGGCCAACCGCTTCCCCTCCGAGCGGCCGGGCGACGATCTGCCGCGCACGCTGCACGCCATCGGCGAGGCGTTGCTGGCCGTCAGCGAGGCCCTGCAGGACGTGTACATGCGCCACGTCACCATGGCCCGCCTCCGCGCCAGACCGGCACCGCCCACCAGACCGACACCGCCCACCAGACCGACACCGCCCACCAGACCGGCACCGCCCACCGGACCGGCACCGACGCCACCCTCCGCCTCCCGAGCACCGCTGATGATCCGCTACCGCCTGCGCCACGAGACCAGCTACCGGTACGACAACGAGGTGTCGCTGGCGCACAACCGGGCGGTGCTCACCCCGCGGACGATGCGCCACCAGCGGCTGGTGCACCACGAGCTTCACACGGTGCCCGACGTGGGCTACCGCGACCAGATCGCCGATGCCTTCGGCAACGCCGTGACCTCGTTCTCGATCGAGCGGCCGCACCGCGAGCTGTCGATCGTGGCCACCTCGGAGCTGGTCCTCGACGGCGGTGGCGGCCAGCTCAGCCTCGGCGGCGTGCAGGCCTGGGAGCTGTCGGTCGACCAGGCGCGGGCCGATCGCAGCGCCGAGCGCGTGTACTGCCACGAGAGCCCGATGGTCCGCATCGACGCGGCGGTGGCCGACTACGCCGCCGCCACGTTCCTCCCCGGCCGGCCACTGGCCGAGGTGGCCAGCGAGCTGACCAGCCGGATCTACCACGACTTCGCCTACCGGCCGGGGAGCACCACCATCGGCACACCGGTGCGCGAGGTGCTCGAGCGTCGCACCGGGGTCTGCCAGGACTTCGCCCACGTGGCGCTGGCCTGCCTGCGCTGGGCGGGCCTGGCCGCCCGCTACGTGAGCGGGTACCTGGAGACCCGACCGCCTGCCGGCCAGGACAAGCTGGTGGGGGCCGACGCCTCCCACGCCTGGGTGTCGGTGCGCCAGCTCGACGGCACCTGGCTCGACCTCGACCCGACCAACGACCTGGTGGGCCCCACCTCGCACGTCACCCTGGCCTGGGGCCGCGACTACACCGACGTCGCCCCCCTGACCGGGGTGATCTTCGCCGGTCGGGTGACGTCGTCCATGCAGGTGGCCGTCGACCTCGCCCGCTTGCCCGACGATCCCACCTGACCGGTCCCGTCGCCCAGCAACTAGCGTCCCCAGGCGCCGGCGCCGACCCGGGCCGGCCCGACGAAAGGGGACGAGCCGCCGTGGCCGACCAGTACCAGGAGATCCTCTACGAGACCCGGGGGGCGGTGGCGCTGATCACCCTGAACCGGCCCGACAAGCTCAACGCCTGGACCCGCACCATGCACGCCGAGCTGACCGACGCGGTCAACACGGCCAACGACGACCGCTCGATCGGCGCGATCGTGTTCACCGGCGCCGGGCGCGGCTTCTGCGCCGGGGCCGACATCGGCAGCCAGTTCCAGGCCCGCATCCAGTCGGGCAAGGAGGCCGACGCCGACCGGGCGCAGCCGCGCCGCGGCGGCGAGTCCGACGCCGGGACGAACTGGGTGAACCTGGTCCGGGCGTCCAAGCCGATGGTGGCGGCCATCAACGGCCCGGCCATCGGGGTGGGCCTCACCCTGACCCTGCCGATGGACCAGCTGGTCGCCGCCCGCGAGGCGAAGCTGTCGGCGCGCTTCGTCAAGATGGGCCTGGTGCCGGAGCTGGCCAGCTCGCACTTCCTGGTGCAGCGCTGCGGCTGGGGCGCGGCCAGCGATCTGGCGCTGTCGGGCCGCATCGTGACCGGCGAGGAGGCGCTCGCCCTCGGCTTGGTCGATCGCTGCTGCGCCACGGACGAGGTGCTCCCGCAAGCACTCAGCGTGGCCGAGTCCTATGCCGAGAACCCCGACCCCCAGTTGCGCATGATCAAGGCGCTGTTGACCACGAACGGTACCGGGATCGACCTCGACGATGTGCAGCGGGCGGAGCTGAACGCCCTGCACAAAGCGTACGAAACCCCCGAGCACCACGAGGCGGTCGCCGCCTTCATGGAAAAACGACCGGCAAAGTTTCGTTAATCGCCTTTCGCATCACCGCCGTTAGAAAATGCTGGAGGCTTGGCGCGAAGAGCGGTCCCCGGCCATCCTCCGGTTACGATGAGCCGCCATGACGGTGACCGGGTGGATTGGGATCGGCAGTCTGGGGGTGGTTGGCTCCGGCTTGTGTCTGTCGATGGTGTACAGCGCACGGGGCGCGTTCCGCCGCTCCATGACCAAGCGCAGTCAAGCGCCGGTGGAATCACCGGCACGGTCGGGCTGACCAGGGCGAACACCGACAACCGAGCAGGCGGGTGCTGCGGCCGGACCGGCCGCAGCACCGCGTCCGGGTCGGTTCGTCGCCATCGGGGTGTACCGGGCCGGCCGCCACCGAGGCCACGGTCGCCGGCCACGGCCACCGCCGCCGCCCGGTCAGCCGCCGTCGAGCCCGAGGGCCTCACGCAGGAAGGCCGCCTGCAACCGCAGCAGGTTCTCGGCCACGACCTCTTGTGGTGTCATGTGGGTGACGCCGGTCAATGGCAGTACCGAATGTGGCCGTCCGGCAGCCAACAGTGCAGATGACAACTGGAGTGTGTGGGCGACCACCACGTTGTCGTCGGCGAGGCCGTGGATGAGCAGCAGTGGGCGCCGCAGCCGGGCCGCGTCGTGCAACAGCGACGTCCGCTCGTAGTGCTCGGGATAGCGGTCGGGATGCCCGAGATACCGCTCTGTGTAGTGGGTGTCGTACAGCGCCCAGTCGGTCACCGGGGCCCCGGCCACGGCCGCGCCGAACACGTCGGGTCGTCGGAGCACGGCCAGCGCGGCGAGGTACCCGCCGAAGGACCAACCGCGTATGCCGACCTTGGACAGATCGAGCCGGTCATCGACGTGGGCCAGGCCCTGCAGGGCGTCGACCTGGTCATCGAGCACCGGGCCGGCCAGATCGCCCCACACCGCTCGCTCCCAGTCGGGCCCGCGCCCGGGGGTGCCCCGCCCGTCGACGATCACCACCGCGAAGCCCTGGTCGGCGAACCACTGCGACACCAGCAACTCGTTGCGGGAGCGCAGCACCCGTTGTGCGTGCGGGCCCCCGTAAGGGTCGAGCAGCACCGGGAACGGCGGCTGCAGCGCCTTGCGGCGCGGCAACAGCAGGGCGGTGCGCAGCGCCCGATCCCCACCACGTAGAACCCGCCGCGCGGCGTCACCGTGGGCTTGGCCGCAAGTTGGCCAGCTCACCCACCCGCTGCCCGCCGACGCGCACCTCGACCCTGGTCCCGAAGTGGTCCATCGTGCGGCTGGTGAGCACCAGCACCTCCCCGGCCCCGGTGCCGCCGTGCACCCCGGGGCCAACGGTGAGCCGCTCGCTGAACCCGTCGGCGGACACGCGGTAGAGCTGCACCTCGGTGGGGTCGGTCGAGCCGGTGACCAGCAGGTCCTCGCCCTGGGTGCCCACGACGGCCCGTACGTGGCAGTTGGCCGGGGTGACCGGCTCGCCATCGATCTCGAGGCGCCGGGCACCGTCGTGGTCGACGATGGTGACCAGGGCATCGCCCAGCCAGCGGGGCGCCCCGGGGAACAGCTCGATCCACGGTTCGTCCTCGTCGTGGCGCACACAGCGCGTACCGCCCGAGACCACATCGGCCACCAGCACCTCGACCCGCCGCTGATCGCGGGACTGGACGACCAACGTCAGCGGCCGGTCCTGCTGCCACAGCACCGAGGACAGGTAGGGGTAGGCGTCGCGGTCCCACTCGATGGCCACCCGTGAGCCGTCGAGGCCGAGCACCCACAGCTCGACCGAGGCGTTGTCGGTGCCGGCCGCCGGGTAGCGGTGCGGTGTCGGTGGGCGCTGCGGGTTGGCCGGGTCGGCGATGTAGAGCCGGCGCACGGGCCGGTTGTCCACCCGGCACACCGCCAGCTGCTGGCCGTTGGGCGACCACCAGAACCCCCGGCTGCGGCCCATCTCCTCGGCGGCCACGAACTCGGCCACCCCCCAGGAGAGGTCGGGATCGTCCTCGCCGGCGAGCACCCGGTCCTCGTCGAACCGGCCGACCACCCGCAGGGACCGATCGGCCACGTACGCCACCCGCAACCCGGTCGGGTCGAGCCGGGGGTCGAACACCGCGCCGGTGGCCGGCAGCGCCTGCACCGACCCCGTGCCCAGCTCCACCACGAACAGTTGCCCGGCCACGGCGAAGCAGGCGTGGTCACCGGCTTCGTCGAGGGCGTAGGCGGTGATGCCCTCGGCGCTCTCCCGGGTCCGCTCCCGGCGCCGCAGCTCCTCCTCGGGCAGGTCGCCCTCGGCGTGGTCGGCCAGGTTGGCGGGATCGGCCACCAACCGCTCCTCGCCGGCGGCCACATCGAACGCCCACAGGCAGGTGACCGGATCGGTGCCGCTGCGCGAGCGGAGGAACACCACCCACTTGCCGTTGCCGGCCACGCTCATGGTGCGCGGCTCGCCCAGGCTGAAGCGGCGGGTGGCGGCGTACTCCCTGGGGAAGCGATCCCGTCGGGGACGGGCGGCCGGCACCGAGGCGACGGGAGCGGACCGGGCCGGGACGGTGGCGCGGGTCGAGCCGGACATGAGGTCCTCCGGAGGCGTCGGGGCGGGCGACGGAGCCCGGCGATCGTAGCCCGGCGCCGGCGAGGTCGGTGCCGGTGCGGCCAGCGCCGTCGCGCACCGGGACCACCGGCGGGACTCGCCGACGGGCTCGACCACACGCTCGTCATGGGATGCGTGGGGTACGCCGGATGCGCTGCTACGCTGCGCCGCAGTCGTCCAGGCGGGCCGAGCGCCCCGGGCTCGCCCGGTGCGCGATGGCAGGGACGGCACGGCGGAGCTCGATGCGACACGGACGGTCTTCGGACCGCCCCGCGGCGCGCGAACCCTCACCGGGCCGACCGCACCCGCCGTCGTGCGCGGTGTGGCCGGGAGTCCGTCCCGCGATGCCGCCACGTCCGGTGGGCGCCTCGGGTACCGCCCACCCCGAGGCGTCCACCAATCACCCTCCGCCCGACCCCGGGCGTCTCCCGAGCAGCACGCGGCCCCGCTGCAGGGCGGCGGCTCAGCGTCGCGACAGCCCGCTGCCGCTGCGCCGGGCGGTGTCGAGCCAGGTGCGGCCGGCGTCGAGGCGTCGCTGGAGCTGCACCAACGTCGCCTCGGTCACCTTGCGGATGCCGATGCGGCGGTTGAGCTCGCCGTTGACCTGGGCGTGGGTCTGCCCCGTGACCAACGCCAGCTGGGCAGCCACCGCCGCGTTCAGATCCCGCAGGCGGGCGCGCGCCTCCCGGGGTGACAGCTCGGCCAGCGGCCCCTCCAACCCGTTGCCCGTGCCGGCGGTGGCGGCCGCCGCGGGACGGCGCAGCGGGGCCAGCGTCAGCTCGAGGGCGGCGTCGTCATGGGCGGCGCCGACACCGGGATCGTCGTCGTGCTGCTCGTCGTGGCCGTCGTCGAAGACCGAGCCCTCCTCCACCTCGAGCGGCGTGGCCGACAGCGCGGCGAACAACGACAGCTGCTCCGGCTCGCCCAGCGCGTCAAGCTCGGTGGGGTCGGCCTCCTGCGGGGCCAGCTCGGGGGCGTCCTCGGACGGCTTGCGCAGGCTGTGCCGGCGCTGGTCGGCCAGCTGGTGGGCGTAGGTGCGCAGGCGGATGTCGTCGGGGATGAACAGGAACGCCTTCTGACGGCCCGCCCCGGCGATCGGCTGCCAGCGAACCAGCCGGCCGACCGCCTGGCGGAAGAACAGCTCGGTGGTGGTGTTCGTGGCGAACACGCCCACCCGCAGCCGCGGGATGTCGACGCCCTCGGACACCATGCGCACCGCCACGATCCACGGGGTGGTGGCCGACGAGAAACGGGCGATGCGGTCCGACGCGTCCGGGTCGTCGGAGGTGGCCACCACCGCCGTGGCCCCCAGCCGGTCGCGCAGCAGCGCCGCGATGCCCCGGGCGTGGTCCACGTCCATGGCGATGACCAGGCCGCCGGCGTCGGGTTGGGCCCCGGCGCGGATCCGCAGCAGCTCCCGATGGGCCTGCGACAGCACCGCCGGCAGCCACTCGCCCTCGAGGGACAGCGCGGTGCGCAGGCGCTGGTTGGCCAGGGCGCGGTGCAGGGGATCGTCGAAGGTGGCCTCGTAGATGGTGCCGTCCGGCGCCGACCACTCCATGTGCCCGCCGACGCGCGGGAAGAACACCGGCCGCACCACGCGGCCATCGGCGAGGGCGTCGGCGTAGCCGTACTCGAAGTCGGACTCCGCCTCGTCGAGCCGGTAGCGGACGAACGGGATGGCCGAGGTGTCCGAGCGGAAGGGGGTGCCCGACAGCGCCAGCCGCCGGTGGGCGCCCTCGAACGCGGTGCGCACGCCGTCGCCCCAGGCCCGTTCGTCGGCGGCGTGGTGCAGCTCGTCGAAGATGACCAGCCCGCCGGCGGTCAGCGCACGCACCGCCTCCGGGTTGGCCGCCACCTGCTGGTAGGTGAGGGCCACGCCGTCGATGTCGGCGGCCAGCGCACCCTGCCCGGCCGACCACTCCGGTTCCAGGTGCAGCTCGAAGCGCGCCGCGGCCGTGGCCCACTGCACCTTCAGGTGCTGGGTGGGCACCACCACGAACACCCGCCGCCAGCCGGAACGGGCCAGCTCGAGGCGCACGGCGGTGAGCGCGAACGTCGTCTTGCCGGCGCCGGGGGTGGCCACGGCGAGGAAGTCGGGGCGTTCGGATGCGAGGAACGCCTCGATGGCGCGTTTCTGCCAGGGGCGGAGCTTGACCGAGCGCGACATGAGCGGTCCCATTCTGTCGCGCTCCCCCCGCCGGACCGACCGCGTCACGTCGCCGATCCGGTGGGGACGCTCGCCGGGGGTGCCGAACCGGCGCGATCAAGTCGGTCCCGGAGGTTGCCGATGCGACAGCGTGGCTTCCTGGTGGTACCTCGCAGCCGGGCAACCGACCGGCCCCGTCAGCGACGAGCAGCTCCGTGCCCTGGCGCTGAGCGGCGCGCTGTCCCCCACCTCCCCCGTGTTCCGCGACGGCGGCGCCGACTGGTGCGACCTGTCGGACCACGAGGCGGAGCTGGGGTTGCCCCGCAACACGTGGGGGACGTACTTCGCCGCACCGCCGCGCGCGACGCAGGAGTTCGAGCGCGGTGGGGTCGAGACCCAGCGAGCCGGTGCTTGGGCCCGCTACAAGGCGTCGTTCCTCGACAACACGCTGCTGGGCGTCTTCTCCTTCGTGCTCATGCTGCTGGCCGGGCCGCTCGCCGGCCGGCTCGGCCCGGTGTCGTTCATGGTCGCGCTCTGGGTGGCCTACGGCGTGCTGCTCATGCTGTACGAGGTGCTCTCCACCGCCGTGCGCGGTCAGACCCCGGGCAAGCTGGCGGCCCACATCGAGGTGGCGGTGGTGGGCACGATGGAGGTGCCCGACATCTGGCGGTCGCTGCTGCGCTCGCTGGTCAAGGCGATCACCGGCATCATCTTCCCGCTGTGGTGGATCAGCCTGTTGATGATCCTGGTCACGAAGCGACGCACCGGCCTGCACGACCTGGTCGCCGGCACCGTCGTGCAGGAAGCCCGGTACTGACGGCGCTGGCGGCCCGCCGTGCCGGGCCGGTCGGCCGGCCCGGGCACCGCCGCCGGACGACCGCAGCCGAACGGGAGATGAACGCTCGCCTGGAAGAGCCGTTCACGCCGCGGCAGCGCGCCTAGTGTTTCCGCCAGCCGACTGGAGGACCGCTCATGGCCAACTGGTACTACGCCGTGGATTCCCAGACGCTGGGGCCGGTCAGCGAGGACGAGCTGCGTGCCATGGCCCGCAAGGGCGACCTGGGCCCGGCGGCGTACGTGGTGCCCGAGGGCGAGTCGAGCTGGCGCACCCTGGGCGACGTCGAGGGCCAGCTCGGGCTGGTCCGCAACCCGTCGAACACCTACACGGAGGCGGCCGCCCCGGCGCCGGCCCCGGCCGCCGGCTCCTTCCCGCCCGCCGAGAACCCCACGGCGGGCGAGACGCAGTGGGGCGGACCGCCGCCCGGCGGGTTCGGTGGCACCGAGCCCGGTTGGGGCCAGCCCCGCCGACCAGGGTGGCGGCTGGGCGGCCCGCAGCAGCCCGGTCCCTACGGCCAACCGGCCGGGTTCGACCAACCGGCGGGCTCGGGCCCCCCGCCCGGTTACGCACCGCCCCAGGGCTACGGGCAGCCGCCGCAGTACGGTCAACCCCAGGACTACGGCCAGCCGCCGCAGTACGGCCAGCCCCAGGGCTACGGCCAACCCGGCGGGTGGGGGGCACCCCAGCAGCCGGGCTACGGTGCGCCGACCGGCGGCTGGTCGAGCGACTACAACCCCTACGCCGGGGCCTACCCGGCCCCCGGGTCCGGGCCCGGCGGTCAGGCCTACGCCGAGTGGTGGCAGCGGCTCGTGGCCAAGATCCTCGACGTGATCATCGTGGCCATCCCCGGCCTCATCCTGTTCTTCGCCGTCGCCTGGGGGGACATCCAGGACCGCATCGACGCCAACGAGAGCTCGTTCCAGTTCACCTACACCGGCACGCAGCTGTTGGGCTCGCTGCTGTGGTTCCTCATCGGGTACGTGTACTTCGCCGTGCTCAACGGCCGGGGCCAGACGGTCGGCAAGATGGCGCTGGGCATCAAGGTGGTCAGCATGCGCGACGGCACGGCCATCGGGTTGGGCCGGGGCTTCGCCCGCCACGCCGTGCAGTTCATCGCCAGCTTCCTGTCCTGCTTCGGACTGATCTTCCTGCTGGTCGACTCGCTGTGGCCCCTGTGGGACGCCAACAAGCAGGCCGTGCACGACAAGATCGGCGGCTCGGTCGTGATCAAGACCCGCTGAGCGGGGCCCGGGCCACCCGACGGGGTGCCCGATCGCGGCGACGCGGTGGCCTAGCCTCGCCCGAGCCGTGTCTGCACTGTTCGCTCTCGCTGTCGGGGTCGCCGGGCTCGCCGCGCTGGTGGGCTACGGCGCCGTGTTCCTCTCCTGGTCGATCGGCCCGCCGGCCGGCCGTCTCGACGCCGTCGACGCGTCCGAGGCGCTGGCGGTGAGCCGGGCGCTCTACCGCAGCGGCGCCCGCCGCAACGAAGCGGCCGCGCTGCTCGTCGGCCCGGCGCTGCTCGTCGCCGCCGCCTCCTCCGACGGCCGCCTGCCGTGGGGCTCGTGGTGGCTGTGGGCGTCGCTCGTCGCCTGGGCGCTCACCGTGGTGGTGCGCGTCGCCCTCATCCAGCCCGCCCGCCGGTCCGCGCTGGTGCTGCTGGGCGAGCTGGCGGGCGCCGGCGGCGGGGACCTCGACGGCAAGCGGGCCCAGGTGCTGGGCCTGCAACGGCGCGTGCAGCTCGGCGGGTCGGCGGTGTGCGTGCTCTGCGTCGCCGCCCTGGCCGCCCTGGCGGTGGGCGGCACCGGCCTGGCCTGAGCGGTCAGCCCTCAACCGCCGCCGGCTCCGGTCGGCGTCAGGCCCGCAGCTGCACCCAGCGCGACGTCGAACGGGTGAGCACGGTGCCGTCGGCGTCGACGATGCAGCCCGCCACATGGATCGACGAGCCGGCCACCTCGGTGACCCGGGCCTCGGCGGTGACCGGCTGTCGCTGGTCGACGGTGCGCCGGAACCGCAGGGCCAGCTCGGCGGTCACGCACGGGGCGTCACCGGTGTCGGCCGGCAGGGCCAGCTGGGCGGCCACACCGGACACCTCGTCGAGGATCGTGGCCTGGATGCCGCCGTGGACCACGCCGTCCACTCCGCACAGGTGGTCGGGCACGGCCACCGTGGTGGCCACCCCACCGTCGTCGAGCAGGCGGAAGCGCAGCTGCAGGCCGCGTTCGTTGGCCAGGCCGCAGCCGAAGCACGAGCCGAGCCGGTCCCGGCGGATGCTGAACGTGCCGTCATCGTCGATGGCCAACAACGCCACCCGGTCGGGCCGGGCGGGGATGGTGGTCACCGCCTCGCCGTGGTCCCGATGCGCGGCGCTCATGGTCGCTGCTGCGCCTGCTCGGCGTGGGCCACCAGCAGGTCGGCCACGCGCGGTGAGCCGCACCCCCATGCCCAGGTGCAGGAACTCGTTGGGGCCGTGGGCGTTGGAGCCGGGGCCCAGCACGCCGATGACCAGCAGCTGGGCATCGGGGAAGCCGGCCTGCAGCGTGCCCATCAGCGGGATGGTGCCGCCCTCGCCCACGTAGCCCACCGGGCGGCGAAGTGGGCCTGCGACGCCTGCTCCAACGCATCGGTCACCCACGGCTGCAGCGGCGGGGCGTTCCAGCCGGGTGCCGGCGTATCGGCGGTGAACGTCACCCGGGCCCCGTAGGGCGGGTCGGCGGTGAGCGTTCGCTCCAGTGCGGCGGTGGCGGCCAGCGGGTCGGCGGTGGGCGGCAGCCGCAGCGACAGCGAGCGCGGTGCGGGGCCGCAGCACGTTGCCGGCCAGGTCGGTGGGGGCAACCCGTCGGCGCCGATCACGTGCAGCGCCGGCCGCCAGGTGCGGTCGAGCTGGATCTCGGAGCCCGGCTTGACCCGCACGTCGACGCCGTCGAGCAGCGGGTAGCCGTCGACGCCGTCGCCGATGGCGGCCACCAGGTCGGCGGCCTGGGCCACCCGCTCGGCGGGGATCTCGACGTTGGCCTCGGCCAGCAGGACCTCGCCGGTGGCGCTGTCCTCGATGCGGTCCAACAACCGTCGGGCGATGCGGAACGTCGAGGGGATGGCCCCGCCCACCGCCCCTGAGTGGCGGCCCTCGCTGGTCACCTCGACCGACAGCACCCCGGCGGCCATGCCCCGCAGCGACGTGGTGACCCACAACCGTTCATAGTCGGCGCAGCCGGAGTCGAGGCAGACCACCAGCGAGGGGGTGCCCACCCGGTCGCGCAGGGCCTCGACGTAGGCGGGCAGGTGCGGGCTGCCGGACTCCTCGCTGCCCTCGATCAGCACCAGGATGCGGGCGTGGCGGCCACCGGCGGCCTGCACCGCCTCGATGGCGGCGAGCGTGGCGAACAGGGCGTAGCCGTCGTCGGCGCCGCCGCGGCCGTAGAGCTTGCCGTCGCGGATGACCGGCGTCCACGGGCCGAGGCCGTCGAGCCAGCCGTTCATCGGCGGCTGCTTGTCGTAATGGCCGTAGCACAGCACCGTCCCGGACGCGTCCGGGTCGGACCCCACCGTGCCGGCGGGAACCGTGCCGGCGGGAACTGTGCCGGCGGGGTTGAAGGCCGGCACCTCGGCCACGATGACCGGGGTCAGGCCCTCGAGGCGCACCACCTCGACCTGCAACCCGGCGATCGGCCGGGCCCGGGCCCACTCGACCAGCAGGGCCACCGCCCGGTCCAGCTCGCCGGTGGCCGCCCAGTCGGCGTCGAACGCCGGCGACAGCGCGGGGATGGTGATGTAGTCCCGCAGCGCGGGGACGATGTCGTCGTTCCAGCGCCGCTCGACCGCCGACAGCAGGTCCGTAGCCATGGGTCCGCAAGCTAGTTGGGCGGCCCGTGGCAGTTCTCGCACAACCGTCGGCGGGTCGCACACCGCGGTCGGCGGTTCCCGGACGGCCGGCAGCCCGGGGTGACGCCCTCGTCGCCGATCGCGACGCCGGAGGGAGCCGGTACCGTGATCCGGTGCGGTTCACGGTCGGGGCGACGGTGGTGTTGCGGGAGGTCATCGGCGCACGCATCCGCTCCGCCCGACCGCTCCGGGTGATCGAGGACAGCGTCGAGCGCTTCGTCGGCTACCTCGTGCCGCGCTCCACGGTGGCGTGGCCCCGGCTGGCCGACGGCATCGAGCAGAGCCAGACCCCCGACCAGGGGTGGCGGCTGCCGCTGGAGCGCTGGCGGGGCCCCGGCTCGCTGTTCATCGTGCCCGCCGGTGCCGGCTTCGCCACCGTGCTGTTCTGCGACGCCGCCACGGGGCAGCCGCTCGGCTGGAAGGTGGACTTCTTCCGGCCGCTGCGGCGCGGGCCCGTCGGCTTCGACACGCTCGACCACGCGTTCGACCTGCTGGTGGGCCTCGACGGGTCGTGGCAGACCAAGGACCTCGACGACCTGGCCCAGCTCCGCCGGCTGGGCCTGCTCACCGGCCCCGAGCATGAGGCGTTCCGGCGCGACAGCGAGCGGGTCGAACGTTGGCTGGCCGATGGGGACGGGCCCTTCACCGACCCGGCGTGGCGCGGCTGGCGGCCCGACCCGGGCTGGGCGCCGCTCGAGCTGCCCGACGGCTGGCAGGACGTGGGCGCGGCCACCGCCACCGATGGGCTCGACGTCACCGGGTCCGGTTGGCGCTCGGCCCAGGGAATCCGCCTGCTCGACGGCGACGGCGCCGTGCACCTCGACGTCGATCTGGCCGACGGGGCGCTGTGGCACGGCCACGCCGCCCCCACGGTGGTGGAGGCGCTGCGCCGGCAGGTCGCCCTCGGTTGGCGGCTCGGCCCGGACCACCCCGCCGTCACCGTCCTCGGCCGGCAGGTGCTCGACACCGCCCCGGCGGGGTGGGTGCTGCGCTGGCTGGATCCGGCCCGGGCGCTCGCTCCGATGCCGGCGGTGGCGGAGCTCGACGACGCGCTGCGCCGTTTCGGCTGGCCGTTCGACCTCGGCGCCGCCGTCCGGGCCGCCGGTGCGGAGGCGGGCCGCTTCGGCCCCGCCCTGTTCGGCGGCGTGGGCGCGGCGGCACTGTGGCTCGGGCCCGGCGACACCGCCGCCGCCCTCGACGCGCACCGCCGCGGGGTGGACGACCGCACTGCGCACATCGATGCGCCCGCTGCGCACCCCGATGCGCACCACCCCGATGCGCTCGCCGCCGTCGCTGCGCTGGAGACCCTACGGCTCGGTACGGCCGACGTCACCGCCGCCACCGCCGAGCGGGCGGGACGCATCCGCACCGCGTGCGGTCTGCGTGGCGACGGCCCCTACCTCGTCGTACCCCCTGGTACGGCGGCCGACGGCGTCGTGTTCCCGGCCCACGGGCGGGGCCTGCTCGCCACCGTCGCCGGCGATGAGGACGAGGCCGAGCTCGTCAGCCGCCTCGGTCGCGGGTGCGAGCGGTGAACGCCCCGGGTGGAGCGCCGCGCCCGCCGGCCCCGTCGGGCGTCGGTCCGTTGCCGTTGCTGGCCGGTGCGCTCGACGCCCTGCAGGCCGAAGCGGCCGCCACCGGCACCGACCAGCAGGTGGTGCTGGGCGGCGCCCGGCTGCACCGCGCCCGCTCGACCCTGCTGCGGGCCACGTTCGTGGTTGACACCGGCGAACGGCGCCTGACCGATGCGCCCTGGTGCGACCTCGTCATCGTGCACGCCGCCACCGGCCGCACCGCCCGGGTGGAGCGGGCCGTGTCCTGGCAGGACGACCGGCTGGTGGTGGAGACCGTCGAGCTCGACCCGGCCGTGATCGAGTCGATGCCGGCGGGCGGTGCCGAGGAGGCCGGCTCCTGGTACGTGGTGGCCACCGCCGGCCGGCGGCGGCTGCGACTGGCGCAGCACCACGAGCTGGGCGCCCTCATCGATCCCGGCCACGGGCGGTTCGTGGCCACCGGTGAGCTCGACGCCCGCCAGAGCCGCCTGCTCGCCGGTGACCCGTCGCTGTTGCGCTGCGCGCTGGCCGCCGCCGCCGTCGAGCTGCTGACCGACGGTCGTCGGGTGCTGGTCGTCTCGCCCGATCCGGTGGCCCTGGACGAGATCGCCCTGGTGGTCGAGCAGCTCCACGACGCCGACGCCAACGCCGCGCTCAGCGAGGCCCTCACCGACGCCCTGGCCGGCGGTCCCGCCATCGGGTTTGGCACCGCCCGCCTCGCGCCCGGCGTGGTGGTGCGCATCGGCACCCCCGCCCTCGATGCGGTGGCCGGCGACGCCCGCCTCACCCTCGAGGGGGCGCTCGACCGCCACGCCCCCGGGGCGTTGGCCGAACTGGGCGACATCGCCGCCGAACTGCGCCACCTGGCCGCCGACGCCGACCCCATCGACGGTCACCGCAGCGACCGCCCCGGGCTACCGATCGGCGGCGGCCGCTCCACCGCCGCCCCGACGGATCCTGCGTCCCCCGAACGCCGTCGGGGACCGAGCCTCGCCGCCCGGCTCCTCGCCGGCGACCCCACCGCTCCCCCCGGCGACCCCACCGCTCCCCCCCGGCGACCCCACCGCTCCTCCCGCCGCCGGCGCGCGCCCGACCACCCGCACCGCCGGCCGAAGCCCCCTGCGGCCGAGCTGGCCGGGCCCGGGCCGTGCTGAACGAGGCGGGGAGCGGTGCAGGCGGCCGCCGAGGTGGCCGCTCAGCGGGCCGCCGAGGCGCACGGCGCAGCCCCGCCAGGCGCTGCGCCGGCTCGACGCCGGCCGCGACGGCCACCGGCGCATCGACGAGCTCGCCCGCCGACTGGAGGTCGCCTCGGCCGAGAGCGCCGCCTCGGCGGCCGGGGTTGGCCGGCTGGCCGACGCCATCCGTCGGGCCGATCCCCTCCGAGCAGGCCCGGCTCGTGCAGCAGCTGTTGGTGGCGGCCGAGGTGGCCACCGAGCGGCTGGCCCGGCGAGACGAGATCATCGTGGACTTCGACAACTTGACCGGCTCCGGACCCGGTCGCTGGGCGTGGCCCGCAGCGAGGTGGAGCGCGCCGAGCAGGCGCTGCAACAGGCCCGCGATGCCCACGCCGAGGCCGGCCCACGTCCAACGCTGCCGGGCCATGGAGGGCGCCGCCCGCAGCACCGGTGACCGAGCTGGCCGGCGCCCGGCTGCGGGGGTGCGCATCGTGCCCTCGGCGAGCGTCCGGCGGTGACCGACCGCGCCGCCGCCCCTGCGCCACCTGCAGGCCCGTCACCTCGACGCCACCATCCGGCGACGCCACGCCGCAGCCGCCGCGGTCGACGGCGCCGCCATCGTGTAATGCACCGCCGTCGACCTCGCGCTCTGCCCCGAGCTCAGCGGCCAGCGCTTCGACCACCTGTTGATCGACGGCGCCGACGCCATGGACGCCGTCACCGTGTGCCTGGCCGCCGCCCGGGTGGAGCGCAGCGTCGTGCTGACGGTGGACGCCACCGCCCGCCCGCCGGCGCCCGCCTGCCCCGACCCGGTGCACGCCCGCTGGCTGCACACGCCGCTGACCCGGCTGCTCGGCCTGTCCCGTGCCGACGGCACGCTGGTGGACCACCCGGCCCTGCTCACGCTGGGCTGAACGCGGGCGCCGCCGCCCCGCCCCCTCAGTGGTGGCCGCCGCCTCCGGTGATGATGGCCTCGAGCTGTTCGTAGGAGAAGCCCGGCTGGCGGGACGGTCCGATCAGCTTGGCCTCGTCGGCCGCCAGCGCCTCGGCGGCCGCCGGGATCGCCGCCGCCACCGCGGCCGGCACCACCACCGCACCATGCCGATCGGCATGGAGGAGATCGCCGGGCCGCACGACCATGCCGGCCACCTGCACGGTCACGGCGATGTCGACCACGTGCACGTAGGCATGGGACGGCCCCACCGAGCCGGCGAGCATGAAGAAGCCCTCGGCGCTCTGATCGAGATCGCGGATCGAGCCGTTGGTGATGACCCCCAGCGAGCCGAGGCCCCGGTGGACGTTGGTGTTGACCTCACCCCACCACGCGCCATACCCGGGGGTGTGGTCGAGGTCCTCGATCACGGTGATGGTCGGCCCCGGCCCTTCGGCGATGTGCCGGTAGTACGCCAGACGCACCCGCTGGGACTCCTCGGCGCTGCGGTCGGCCGGGTGACGGGCCCGGATGGTCGCCGTGCGGGCGAAGCCGACGACCGGGCCGCGATCCGGCCACGGGCAGACCAGCGGCGACACCGTGAACCCGTGGCCACGCCGCTTGGGGGCGACCACCTCGAGGGCGTTGCACACCGTGGGGGTGTCGTAGCGCCGCAGGGCGTCGAGCACCGCCGCATCGAGCGGCGCAACGGTGGGCTCGTCGGCAGGGGCGGCGGGAACATCGGAGCCGGACACGGCCGCACCGTACCGCCGCCCCACCGGCCTCGCCACCGCCACCATCCCGGCGACGGATCCAACGTCGCTCCACAGCCGACCAACGTCCACCTCCGGATCGGACCGAATGGATCTATTTCAACCAGGCGGACAAGGTTTTGCGGCGTTCACCGTTGACAGCGGGGCACCGCGGGGACAACGCTTCGATCAACGAAAACCAACCGGTTTTCGGCCGAACGGGACCCAACGACGACATCCCATCCCGGTTCGCCGACAGGCGCGAGATCCTCGAAAGGGGGCACATGCCGATGGCAGGTTCGACAGAAGAGACTCCACCCGACTGCGACCGCACCGCCGCCGCCGTGGACGTCAGCCGGAGCGCTCTCCCACACTGAAGCGCAATCGACGCGATCCATGAGGGCCAGGGCTCACGCCGATCGGCGACGCCGGTGCTCCACAACCGAACGACAGGCTCGACAGGCGCTGCGGACCGATGCGGTCCCGGCGCCTGTCGCCGCGTCGGACCCCGGACCCGCGCCCGAGACCCGGCGCGGCGTGCCCCGCTGCCGCCGTCACCCGGCGGGCGAGCGCCGGGCCCGGGCGTTTGCAAGGATGGGCCGATGGCCACCGCGATCCAGCACCGCCGGGACTTCGACATCGAGTACGGCCGCGTCGACGAGCTGTCGCCGCTCATCCGCCGAGTCGAATGCCGCAACCCGGGCCCGTTCACGTTCAAGGGCACCGGCACGTACCTCGTCGGCCGGGGCCAGGTGGCGGTGCTCGACCCGGGGCCGGTGGTGGAGGCGCACCTGCAGGCCGTCCTCGATGCGCTCGGCCCCGATGAGACCCTCACCCACATCTTCATCACCCACACCCACTCCGACCACTCCCCCGGTGCGGCGTGGCTGCAGGAGCGCACCGGGGCCAAGACCTACGGGTACGGGCCCCACGGCAAGGTGGGCCCCGACGACCCGAGCGACAAGGTCGACTTCTCCAAGTACTTCACCAAGGAGGAGAAGGAGCGCTACGACAAGGAGTACGAGGACCTCGACCCGGCTCTGAAGCGGGAGGGCCCGGACCTCGCCTTCACCCCCGACGAGCGCCTCGTCGACGATGACGAGATCGCGGCCGAGGACGGCAACTGGGTGCTGCAGGCCGTGCACACCCCCGGGCACTGCTCCAACCACCTGTGCTTCTCGCTCGCCGGGGAGTCGGTGCTGTTCACCGGCGACCACATCATGGCCTGGGCCACCTCAGTGATCGGCCCACCCGACGGCTCGATGGCCGACTACCTCGCCTCGCTGCGCAAGCTGCTGGGGCGCTCCGAGCAGCGCTACTGGCCCACCCACGGCCCGTCGGTGGACGACCCGCGCACCTACGTGCAGAGCTTCCTCGACCATCGCGAAGAACGCGAGGAACAGATCCTCGCGTTCTTCTCGGACAAGCCGGCGACGATCGCCGATCTGGTGCCGGGGCTGTACGCCGCCTACGACAAGCGGCTGTGGTACCCGGCGGCGGGCTCGGTGTACGCCCACGTGTTGTCGATGGTGGCCGACGGGCGGCTCCGGGTGGCCGGGGGCGGCGACCCGAAGCTCACCTCGACCTACGAGTCGCCGAAGTAGCGCAACGCCCCCACGATGGCCACCGAGCTGCCGATGGCCATCGGCAGCCAGGCCAGCAGGCGGGTGGTGTCACCGGCCTCGGGAAGGTACTGGCGCACCGCCCACATCAACGCCACCGACAGCACGATCAGCGCGGCACCGGCGGCACCGAGGATGCGGCCGGCGGCCTTGGCGTCGGCCACCGCCCGGTTCGCCGAGGCGGCCGCCGCCGAGCTGAACAGGGCCGCACGCCCGGGGATGCCGGCCACCGGCTCGGCCCACAGCTCGCCCGGCCTCGCGTCGGGCGGGTACCACTGGTAGTCGCTGGCGAGCCACCAGCCCGGACCGGGCGGTTGCTCGCCGTGGGGGCCCATCACCTCGCCCTGCCACAGTTGTCCCGGCTTCGCCTCGGGCGGGTACCAGTAGCCGTCCGACGCACGCCACCATCCCGGTGCCACGTCTCGATTCACGTGTGCAGCGTTCCTCCGCGAGGGGGAAGCGGCCATGGGCTCATCGCCCTCATGGTGGGCTAGGTTCCCGGTCCTATGTCCTTCGAAGTTGGCCGCATCGGCATCTGGACCGGGGCGCTCGACGCCCACTCGACCGCCGCCGCACAGGACGCCGCCCGGCACCTCGAGCAGCTGGGCTACACCACGTTGTGGATCCCCGAGGCGGTAGGCCGCGAGCCGTTCGTGGCCGCCGCCAACCTGCTGGCCGCCACCTCCACGCTCAAGCTGGCCACCGGCATCGCCAACATCTACGCACGCGATCCGATGACCACCGCCGCCGCCCAGCTGACGCTGGCCGAGGCCTACCCCGAGCGGTTCCTGCTCGGCCTCGGGGTCAGCCACCGCCACCTCGTCCACAACGTCCGCAAGCACGACTACTCCAAGCCGCTGTCGTACATGCGCGACTACCTGGCGGCCATGAAGGCGTCGCTGTTCATGGCCACCAAGCCGGCCGCCGAGCCCGCCACCGTGCTCGCCGCTGGGCCCGAAGATGCTCGAGCTGGCCGCCACCGAGGCGCAGGGCGCCCACCCCTACTTCACCACCCCCGAGCACACCGCCATCGCCCGCCAGGTGATGGGCGACGGCCCGATGCTCGCCCCCGAGCAGATGGTGGTGCTGTCCACCGACGTCCGAGGCCCGGACGATCGCCCGGGCCGGCATGTCGGTGTACCTGCGGGCGCCGAACTACCTCAACAACCTGAAGCGGTTGGGGTTCGACGAGTCCGATTGGGTGGACCACAACCAGGCGTCGGACCGGCTGGTCGACGCCATCGTGGCCTGGGGCACCGCCGAGCAGATCGCCGAGCGGGTGCGGGCCCACCACGACGCCGGCGCCGACCATGTGTGCGTGCAGGTGCTGCGCGCCGACCGCCAGCTACCGCTGCAGGAGTGGAGCGAGCTGGCCGCCGTCCTGCTCTGAGCAGGGCGGTGGGGCGGGCGCTCAGCGTCGCAGCGCGGGGATGACCTCGCCGCCGACGAGCTCGAACACGTCCTCGACCAACGCCATGGGGATGCCGCCGGCATCGATCAGGACCAGCACCCGGTCGAGGCCGAGCAGGTCCGCCATGGTCGAGAGCCGTTCGACCACCTCGGCCGGGCTGCCGCAGACCGCCGGGCCGTCGATGAGCACGTCGAACTCGAAGCTGCGCGCCCCGGCGCTGCGCACCATGGACGCGAACCGCACGTAGTTCTCGAAGTAGGGCCGCCACCGCCGGCGGGCCTCCTGGGAGGTGGCGGCCACGTGGAGGTAGCAGGGGAACGTCACCGACACCTTGTCGCCGAAGCCGTTGGCGATCATCCGCTGGCGGTAGCGCTCGACGATGCCGGCGTACTCCTCGGGGAAGCGGAACAGGCTCGGCAGCACGAACGGCAGCCCGAGATCGCCGGCGAGATCGGCCGACACGGTGGACAGGCCGCCGCCGATGTTGATGCGCGGGTGCGGGCGCTGCACCGGCCGGGGTTCGAGGTGCACCTTGTGCAACGGTGCCCGGAACTGCCCCTCCCAGGTGACCTCGTCCTCGGTGAGCAGGCGCAGCACCAGGCGGAGGTGCTCCTCGAAGCGGGGGCGCAGCTCGTCGATCGACTCGATGCCGAACGCGTGCATGGTGTTGAGGTCCACGCCGCGGGCGAAGGTGGCCTCGGCGCGGCCGTTGGAGAGCACATCGAGGGTGGCCAGGTCCTCGGCGATGCGCACCGGATCGGCGTTGGCCAGCAGGGTGACCGACGTGCCGAGCTCGATCGTCCTGGTCTGCGCTGCGGCGTGGCTGAGCACCAGGAACGGCGAGGGCAGCGCGTAGTGGCTGAAGTGGTGCTCGCCCACCCCCAACGCGCAGAAGCCGGTGTCCTCGGCCCGCACCGCCATGCGGCCGAGGTCGTGGTAGCGCTGGGCCACGGTCGGCTGGGCGCCGGTCTCCGGATCGGGGAGCACGTCGAGCAGGCTGAGCAGTCCGAGGTCGACCACGCTGCGACCGTAGCCGGGCGGCGCGACGCGAACGCAGAGGCCGAGGACCCTGGCCGCGCCCGCCGTTCGCACGGCCCGGGCCGCTCGGGCCCGGCGACGCACCCCGGCGGCCGGCGCTAGGTTCCCGGCCATGATCGCCGGAACCTGTGCTGACCGCTTCGCCGCCGTGCGCGAGGCCTTCGAGGAGAACTTCGACCGCCACGGCGAGGTGGGCGCGTCGGTGTGCGTCACCGTCGGCGGGGAGACGGTGGTCGATCTGTGGGGCGGCACCGTGGCCGGCTCCGGCGACGACGTCGCCCCGTGGGGACCCGACACCATGACCACGGTGTTCTCCTCCACCAAGGGCGCGGTGGCCCTGGCCGCGCACGTGTTGGTGGACGCCGGCGAGATCGACCTCGACCGGCTCGTCACCGACTACTGGCCGGAGTTCGGCGCCGGCGGCAAGGAGCGGGCGACGGTGCGGATGCTGCTCGACCACACCGTCGGCGTGCCCGCCTGGCGGGAGAAGGTGCCCAAGGGCGAGGTGTACGACTTCGACGCCATGGCCGAGCGCTGCGCCCGCGAGGCGGCGTTCTGGGAGCCGGGCACCCGGCAGGGCTACCACATGCTCAGCTTCGGTTGGCTGATCGGCGAGGTCATCCGGCGGGTCTCCGGCCGCTCGCTGGGCACGTTCCTGCGCGAGGCGGTGGCCGAACCGTCCGGGGCCGACTTCTGGCTGGGCGTGCCCGAGAGCGAGGAGCACCGGGTGGCGAAGGTCATCCCGTTCCTGCCCGACCCGGCCAGCCCCAGCGCCTTCACCGCCGCCATCCGGGCCGACCGCGCCGGCATCCCGGCGCTGGCCCTGCTCAACCAGGGCGGGATGAACCCGAACAGCCGGGAGAGCCACGCCGCCGAGATCGGCGGCGGGGGCGGGGTATCCTCCGGCCGCGGCCTGGCGCAGCTGTACCGCCGCTTCGGTACCGGCGAGGCGGTGGGGGCCGCCACGCTGGCCCGCATGGGTCGGGTGCACGCCGCCACCGAGCGCGACGCCACGTTGGGCGTGGCCACCCGTTTCGCCCTCGGCTTCATGTGCTCCATGGACAACCGACGCCGCCCCGACGGCTTCGATCGCGATTCCTGCCTGCTGTCGGACACCGCCTTCGGCCACGTGGGCGCCGGCGGATCGATCGGTTTCTGCGACCCGGCCGAGCAGCTGTCGATGGGCTACGTGATGAACCGCATGGGCGAGGGCATGCTGCTCAACGAGCGCGGCCAGGGCCTGGTGGACGCCGTCTACCGCAGCCTCGGGTACCGCAGCAACGACAGCGGCGCCTGGCGGCGCTGACCACCGGCGCGCGCCGGCCGCCAGCAGGCCGATCAGCTGGCGGCGGTCCGACCGTTCCACCACTCCTTGAGGGCCAGTTCGGCGGCGGCGTCGTCGGTGGCCTCCCCGCCCGCTTCAGCTCGAGCAGGTGGCGGACCGCCTCGCCCACCAGCGGACCGGGCGGGATCCCGAGGAGCTCCATGACCCGGGTGCCGTCGATGGCGGGCCGCTCGGCCTTGCGGCGCTCCTCGGCGGCGAGCTCGGCGATGCGGCGCTCGAGGTCGTCCACCTGCTCCTGCAGGCGCTCGGCCTTGGCCCGGTTGCGGGTGGTGCAATCGCAGCGGACCAGCTCGTTCAGGTCCGCCAGCAGATGGCCGGCGTCGCGGGCGTAGCGGCGCACAGCGGCGTCGCTCCACCCGTCGGCGTAGCCCTTGAACCGGCCCGACAGCCGGACCAGCTCGGTGACGTCGCGGACGAGCTCCTCGTCGTAGCCCAGGGCGCGCAGCCGCTTGCGGGTGAGCTTCGCCCCCACCGCCTCGTGGTGGTGGAAGATCACGTTGCCGTCGACGTAGGCCCTGGTCAGCGGCTTGCCGATGTCGTGGAACAGCGCGGCCAGGCGCACCCGCAGCTCGGGCGGGGTCTTGGCCACCACCGCGATGGTGTGGCTGAGCACGTCCTTGTGGCGGTGGATGGGATCCTGCTCGAGGCGCAGCGCGGGCAGCTCGGGCACCACCTCGGCGGCGACACCGGAATCGACGAGGTGCCACAACCCCGCGCTGGGGTCGGGCTGGAGCAGGACGTCATCGAGGGCGG
The DNA here is from genome assembly GCA_041394365.1 of Acidimicrobiales bacterium. Classification (GTDB taxonomy): domain Bacteria; phylum Actinomycetota; class Acidimicrobiia; order Acidimicrobiales; family CAIXPF01; genus CAIXPF01. The sequence goes on along the minus strand of JAWKIM010000012.1, from coordinate 115,598 downwards.
CACGGTTCCCGGTCACGGTCGTTCGATGCTACTGGCGCTGTGCTTGCTGGCGGCTCCGCTGTGCCTGCTGGCGCTGGCGCACCCGGATGGGGCCCCAACCCATCCTCCTCCCGAGCACGGGCCCCAACCCCATGCCGGGCCGTGCTTGCTGGCGGCTCCGCCGCCCCGGCTGGGGCCCCAACCCCATCCTCCTCCCGAGCTCGGGGCCCCAACCCCATGCCGGGCTGTACCTGCTGGCGCCTCCGCCGCCCCGGATGGGGCCCACCCCATCCTCCTCCCGAGCACGGGGCCCCAACCCAGCCGGGCTGTACCTGCTGGCGCCTCCGGCGCACCCGGATGGGGCCCCAACCCGTGCTTGCTGGCGCCTCCGGCGCACCCGGATGGGGCCCCAACCCGGCTTGCTGGCGCCTCCGGCGCCGGATGGGGCCCCAACCCCATCCTCTCGAGCACGGGCCCCAACCCCATGCCGGGCCGTGCTGCTGGCGGCTCCGCCGCTCCCGGACGGGGCCCCAACCCCATCCTCCTCCCGAGCACGGGGCCCCAACCCCATGCCGGGCCGTACCGTGCTTGCTGGCGGCTTCGCCGCTCCCGGATGGGGCCCCAACCCGTGCTTGCTGGCGCCTCCGGCTCCCGGATGGGGCAACCCATCCTCCTCCCGGCACGGCCCCAACCCCATGCCGGGCTCGTGCTTGCTGGCGGAGCCCGCCGGATACGGGTCGGGCTAGCATCCGCCCCCGTGCTGCTGCTGCGTGGAGGCGACGTCGTCGATCAGAACGGACGCCGCCGGGCCGACGTGCTCATCGACGGCCCCCGCATCGCCGCCGTCGGCGCCGACGTGCCCGCCCCGGCCGGGGCCACCGTGCTCGACGCCACCGACGCGGTGGTGTGCCCGGCCTTCGTGGACCTGCACACCCACCTGCGCCAGCCCGGCCAGGAAGAGGCCGAGACGGTGGAGACCGGCTCCCGGGCCGCCGCCCTCGGCGGGTACGGGGCGGTGGTGGCCATGCCCAACACCACGCCGGCCACCGATTGCGTCGAGGTCGTGCGCCAGGTCCGCCGTTGGGGCGAGCAGGCCGGCCTGGTCGACGTGCACCCCGCCGCCGCCATCACCGCCGGGCGGGCCGGTACGGCACTGGCCGACCTGGCCGCGTTGCACGCCGACGGGGTGCGCATCTTCACCGATGATGGCAACGAGGTGGCCGACGCCGCGCTGATGCGCGCCGCCCTGGAGGCCATCCGTGACCTGCCCGGCGCGGTGCTGGCCCAGCACGCCGAGTGCGCCGCCCTGGTGGCGCACGGCCACCTCAACGAGGGCCCGGTGTGCCGGGCGCTCGGCCTGGGTGGTCGGCCCGCAGTGGCCGAGGAGATCACCGTCGCCCGCGACCTGGCGCTGGTCCGCCTGGTCGGCGGCGGGGTGCGCTACCACGTGCTGCACGCGTCGGTGGCCGCCACCGTCGAACTGCTGCGCCGGGCCAGGGCCGACGGGCTGGCGGTGACCATGGAGGTCACCCCGCAGCACCTGACCCTGACCGAGGCGTGCTGCTCGGGCGCCGACCCCAACTTCAAGGTCAACCCGCCGCTGCGCACCGACGCCGATCTGGCCGTGCTGCGCCATGCGCTGCGCAGCGGCGAGATCGACGCCGTGGCCACCGATCACGCCCCCCACGCCCCGGACACCAAGGCCCGGCCCTTCGCCGCCGCTCCGCCGGGGATGCTGGGCCTGGAGACGGCGCTGGCCGTCCTGCTCGGCCCGGCCGAGATCCCCCTCGAGGTGGCGGTGGCCGCGCTGAGCTGGCGCCCCGCCGCCATCGCCGGCCTGGCCGACCACGGTCGGCCGGTGGCACCGGGCGAACCGGCCAACCTGTGCGTGTTCGACCCGGCCGCCCGCTGGCAGGTGGATCCAGCGGCGCTGGCGTCGAAGTCACGGAACACGCCGTTCACCGGTCTGGACCTGCGGGGACGGGTACGCCACACCCTGCTGCGGGGCGAGCCCACGGTGACCGACGGCGTCGCCACCCGATGAAGCGGTGGCGGCCGCACGAGCGAATGAGAGCACGTCTGCGATGAGGGCACGTCTGCGATGAGGGCACTGCAGTTCCGCCGCCAGGAGGTCCGCTACGTGGCGGCCGCCGTGGGGTCGCGCCTGTTCGGCAGCGACGGCGCCAAGGTGGGTCCGCTCAAGCTGGCCGAGGTGGATCCGGTACCGCTGCCCGGGCCGGGCTGGGTGCGGGTCCGGCCGCGGCTGTCGGGCATCTGCGGGTCCGACCTCACCACGGTCGCCGGGGAGTCCGCCCGATACTTCGAGCCCTACGTGTCCTTCCCGTTCACGCTCGGCCACGAGGTGGTCGGCGAGGACCCCGACGGTCGCCGGGTGGTCATCGAGCCGATCCTCGGTCCCGAGGCGCGCGGCTTCGTCCCGCCGTGGCCCGACGCCGCCCCGGGCGACGGCGACGACTATGGGCACCTGATCACCGGTGCGCTCGAGCCCGGCATCCAGATCGGCTACTGCGCCTCCACCGGCGGCGGCTGGTCCGGCGAGCTCGTCGCCCATCGCAGCCAGCTGCACCCGGTGCCCGACACCCTGAGCGACGAGGCGGCGGTGATGATCGAGCCGCTGGCGGTGGCCGTGCACGGCGTGTGCCGGGCCAACCTGACCGCCGGTACCGCGCCCACGGTGGCGGTGATCGGCGCCGGCACCATGGGGCTGCTGACCGTCGCCGCCCTGCGTCGGCTGGTGCCGGATGCGCACGTGCTGGTCGGGGCGAAGTACCGCCACCAGCAGCAGCTGGCCCGTCGCTTCGGCGCCGACCAGGTGGTGGAGCCGGCGGCGCTGCGACGAGCGGTGCGCCGCAAGGTGGGCTGCCACCTGATCGGCGAGGACCTGGCCGGCGGTGCCGACGTCACCGTGGACACGTTGGGCACCTCGGGGTCGATCCGCGAGTCGCTCGGCCTGACCCGCCCCCGGGGACGGGTGGTGCTGCTGGGGATGCCCGCCGGCGTGCGGCTGGAGCTGACGGCGCTGTGGCACCGCGAGATCGAGCTGGTCGGTTCGTACTGCTACTGCACCGACACGATGGCCGACGGCAGCCGGCGCTCCAGCTTCGAGGTGGCCGTCGAGCTGGCCACGGCCCTGGGCGAGGACCTCGGTGGGTTGGTGTCGGCCTGCTACCCGCTCGACCGCTACGCCGATGCCATCGCCCACGCGGCCAACGCCGGGCCCCGCAACTCGGTGAAGGTCTGCTTCGACCTGCGCAGCGAGAAGCGGCGCTGAGCCCGCCGGCCGGGCTTCACCCGTGACGCGACGACGCCGGCCTCACCGGCCGGCGTCGTGTTGATCGTGTGCAGCTTCGTCGCGCTCTGAGGTGCGACGGCCAAGCGGTGCTTCAGCCGCCCCCGGCGTCGAGCCAGTCCTGACGGGCCGCTCGGTGGCCCTTGGCCCCCGAGCCCCACACGCCACCGGTGCGGACGTCCTTCACGACGTCCTCCAGCTTCTCGAGCAGGGCGTGGATGTCATCGGTGGGCCCGGCGCGGTCGACGTCGGACATCGCCACGTGGACGCGACCCCACTGCTCACGGAACTGGCGGTACTCCTTGTCCAGTTCCTGACGGGCGTCGTCCAACGACTTGGCCATCGCTCGACGCCCGGCGCTCAGCGCTCCTCGCGGAACACCACGTGCCGGCGCAGCACGGGGTCGTACTTCTTCAGCTCGAGCCGCTCCCGGGTGTTGGTCCGGTTCTTGCGGGTCACGTACGTGTACCCGGAGCCCTCGGTGGAGCGCAGCTTGATGATCGGCCGCTTGTCGTTCTTCGCCATGTTGTTCTCCCGGACGGGGCCCCAACCCCATCCATGCTCGTTCTCCCAGATGGGGCCCCAACCCCACCCGCGGCCGTCGCCGGCCGGGTGTCGCGTAGTCGGGGACGATCAGATCTTCTGGCCGGCGGCCCGCATCTGGGCGATGACGGACTCGATGCCCTTGCGGTTGATCGTCTTGATGCCCTTGGCCGACACGGTCAGCGTGACCCAGCGGCGCTCGGAGGGGATCCAGAAGCGCTGCTTCTGGATGTTCGGATCCCAGCGGCGGCGGGTCTTGCGGTGGCTGTGCGAGATGGTGTTGCCGAAGCTGGGCTTGCGGCCGGTCACCTGGCAGATCTTCGACATGGGCGTTCCTGTTGCTAGGGGCGTCCTCGCGCAGCCTGAAGCGGCGCGGCAGCGGCTGACCACTCTAGCGCCCCGCCACCGGCGGTCGGCAAGGCGGTCGGCAAGGCGGCAGCGGGACCGGTGGATCAGGGTCGCGGCGGGGGTGGCGGGGGCGGGCCGCCGTTGGGCACGAACCCGCCCGACGCCGGACCGTAGGGGTCGGCCGGGTTGACCGGCGGCGCGTAGGGGTCACGGGCGGCGGGCATGCCGTAGTGCCCGTTCATGGCGTGCACCGGGTGGGGGTCGAACCGGGGCATGATCGCCCGGATCTGGCTCTGCGCCCGGTGGGCGTCCTGGGCGGCGGCGAGGTAGGAGCCGTACTGCTCGAGGAACCCGTCGCTGCGGTACACCGATCCGTCGAGGGTCGGGCCCTGCGTGCCCTTGTAGATGGCGTCCACGTCCTCGCCGGTGATCGTGTGGTGCTGCTGGAGGGCGTGGGCGATGGCGGCCAGGAACCATCGGTTGCTGTCGATGAGCTCGAAGGTCCGCTGGTAGAGCTCCTGGAGCTTCTCCTCGACCTTGAGGTCGAACTCCCGCCGCTGGCTGTCGGAGAGGTCCTCGAGGCCGTGGGAGGTGAGGGTCTCACCCATGGCCGCCCGGGAGAGCATGCGCCGCACGATGGTGGTGGCGTTGTTCATGTCCCCACCGACGCCCACGGAGTTGTCACCGCCGAAGAACATGCGCTCGGCCACTAGCGACGCCAGGAAGATCATCACGTCCTTCTCCAGCTCCGAGCGCCAGTCGAACTTGCGCTCCTCGATGGGCACCGGCGAGACGAAGCCGCCCACGTCACCGCGCTGCTCGATGGTGGCGATGTCGATCACGCTGCGGCGGGCGAGGAAGTAGAACGCCACCGCGTGGCCGGCCTCGTGGATGGCGGTCTCGTGCTGCTCCAGCTCGGTGGCGGCCACCCCGTCGGCCATGCCGTGCATCTTGAACGTCTTGGCCTCGAGCACGTCGGGCCAGGTGACCGTGTCGCGTCCCTTGCGGATGGCCACGATCAGCGACTCGTTGACGATGTCCTTGATGGACGCACCACTGGCCCGGGGCGACATGACGGCGAGCCGGTGGACCTGGTCCTCGGTGAGCACGTGGCGCACCTTGTCGAAGTAGCCGTTGAACGTCTTGATGCGGCCTTCGAGCGTGGGGTAGTCGACCTTGTACTTGCGGTCGATACGACCGGGCCGCAGCATCGCCTCGTCGAGGGCGGAGGGCATGTTGGTGGCCATCATCACCAGGATGCGGTACTTCGGCGGCTGCTTGGGCTTCATGTTGAGCAGCGAGCGGATGCGCCGGCTGACGGCACCGCGCGGCTTCTTGAGGCCGGACATCTCGGTCAGCAGCGACTGGAGCACACCCATCCCGCCGCCGCCCATGCCGCCCATGATGATGTTGAGCGGGCGACGGATCAGACCGGTGGGCCCGGCGGCGTCGAGGTGGGACGAGCGGTAGGCGCCGAGCGCATCGCCGAACGCGGTCTGGGCGGTGTTCTCGCCCACGTAGTGCAGGCCGTTGCAGCACAGGCGACCGGCCACCGCGTGGGCCTCGTCGGGCGAGACCCGCTTGAACTCGCCGGAGAGCTGGCCGCGGTTGCCGAGCGTGTCGGCCTCGTCGAAGAACACGATGACGCCGCCGTAGCGCAGGGCGAGCTTGCGCAGCTTGGCGAACAGGCGCTTGACCTTCAGGGCGCCGATGCCCACGAACATCTGGATGAACGCTTCCGGGTCGACGAACACGTAGGGCTTGCCGGTCTCACCGGCCACCGCCTCGGCCATCAGCGTCTTGCCGGTGCCGGGCGGACCCCACAGCAGCATGCCGCCGGGTACGTGACCGCCCTTGGACTCGATCTCCTCGGGCCGCTCGAGGAAGACGATGTTCTCCTTCACCTTGTCGAGCACCTTGTCCTGGCCCCACACGTCGGAGAACCGGGTCTTGATGTCTCTCGGCATGTAGGTGTCGATGCCCCTCGGGACAGGAACCAGTAGATGCCGCCGATCTGGATGATGCCGAAGGCGAGGGCGAAGAAGATCTGGAAGAACCACGGCATGCCGGCGTTGCCGAACGGGTTCGACCACAACCGCCCGGGTGCCTGCACGAGGGCGTCGAGGAAGCTGACGCCCCAGATGCGGGAGAAGATCAGCAGGGCGATCGAGCCCCAGATGAGCACCTTGACCATGCGGCCGAGGCGGTAGCGCAACCAGGGGTTGAGCTTGGACATGCGGCGTTCCCAACCGCCCCACACCTTCTGGTCCCAGAACTGGTTGTAGTCACCGCTGCGCTCGCAGATGAACAGGTGGACCTGGTGGAGGATCTCCAGGCCGGCCAGCGCGAACAGCCACCACTTCTCCCGCAGCTGGTCACGGGCGACCTCGCCCCACGACAGGATCGGGATGTCCTCGTGCTTGATGGCGACCGACATGGCGAAGACGATCGCCAGGAAGATCACGATCCGACTGCGGTCCCAGAACAGCAGCTTCGGACGGGTCCGGGGCTCGCGACCGTCGTCGGCGGGCTCGTGCAGGGGACCCGGGGGACCGGCTTCGAAGGTGTCGGGGAACGGAAGGCTCACGACGGTTCCTCTCCGCAGAGGGGCTCGGGTTCGTACCGGTCAGATGTCATTGCGCACCATGAACGATCCGACGACTCGGTCGATGTCGGATCGGTTGCGCTCGTAGCAGGGGCCGGAGCAGTACAGCGACAGCACGTAGACGCGGCCCACCGCATCGTCGAAGAGGATGGTCACGTCCTGGGTGACCCACGCCTCGCCCTCATCGGCGGGATCGGTGTCGAGGTTGGCCACCACCCTGCTGCCGGTGAGCCCTTCACCCATCTCGAGCGGCTGGTAGTCGACCAGGCGGTTCTGCTGGCTGTCGATCGATTCCGGCGGGTACACCGGGTCGACGTTGAGCAGGAAGATGCTCGAGCGCAGGCTCGAGAGCGAGAACGTCTCGCGGTAGTAGTCGCTCACCGCGTAGACCCGGGCTTGGCCGACGACCTCGTCGGGCAGGCCGGCGGCGTCGATGCTGGCGGGATCCCCGCTACCGAACGCCTGGTGCCACAGCGTCTGGATGCCACTGGGCAGCTCCTCGACCCTGCCCTCCTTGCTGGCCTCGGTCAGGTCCTCGGTGGGCCAGCCGTCGGGCAGGCGGAAGAACGTGCCGAGCGACCGGTTGGAGACGAACCGCTGACTGGATTCGCCGCAGGCCGCCAGGGGTAGGGTCAAGGCGAGGGCTAGCAACGGTAGCGCTGCAACCGAGGCCAACCGGCGGCGGCCGATGCGTCGGGTTGCTGCGGTGCGCTGGCCGATGAACACTCGCTCCATCTCCTCATCGGGCGCCGGTCGGGCGTGCGTCGCACCTGGGCGTGTCCCAGGTTTTCCGACGCTACCCGTATTCTGGCCAGCGCGGGTGATCGGAAGGCGTTGTTCTCGAAAGGGTTGCTGTGACGGGTGCGCCCTCGGGCACCACCGATGCGTTGGAGTCGGTGGCCGCTCGCTTCGATGCGCTCGTCGACGCCACCCCGGCCTCGGATCGCCTCGACCACTTCTGCTCGAGCACCGACTGGATCGTGCCGCTGCACCGCCGTCTCGGCACCGGTCGGGTGCTCGTGCGCCTGGCCCCCGATGGCGCCGACGCCGCCCTGGCGGTCACCCGGCTGCCCAGCCCGCATCGCCGCAGCCTGCTGTGCGGACTTGACGTGAGCTGGGGTTATGCCCGCCCGGTGGTCGGTCCCGATCGGGCCGCCGGGGTCGGGCTGGTGCAGGCCCTGCTCGTCGAGGAGCGGTCCCGGGCCGACGGGCTGCTGCTCACCGGCGTGGCTCGCACGAGCGCGTTCGGCGCGGCGCTGGTCGAGCGGCTGGGCGACCGGATCGTGGCCGTCGCCGGTCCGGTCGGCCGGCGGATCGCCTGGCTCGATGGCGATTTCGATGCGTTCCTGCGGCGCCGCAGCGCTTCGTTCCGGCGAAACGTCCGCCAGGCCCGACGGCGCGCCATGGCCGCCGGCGTGTGCTTCGAGTGGTTCGACGGTGGCGGTGCGGAGCTGGTGCAGCGGGCGGTCGCGGTGGAACGGTCGAGCTGGAAGGGCCGTGAGGGATCGGGTCTGGCCGAGCCCTCGTTCGCCGCGTTCTACCTGGACATGGCGGAGCGCCTCGCGCCCTCGGGTCGGCTGCGGGCCGGCTTCGCCCGGCTCAACGGGCGCGACGTCGGCTTCATCCTCGGCGCGGTGCGCAGCGCCGACTACCGCGGGCTGCAGCTGGCCTACGACGCCGCCGCCGCGCCGCTGTCGCTCGGCAACCTCCTGCAGCTCGGGCAGCTGGAACGCCTGGCCGCGGAAGGCATCGAGCGCTACGACCTCGGCCAGGACATGCCGTACAAGGCGGCGTGGTCCGACGAGGTGTTCGTGACCGAGACCGTCGTGCTCAAGACGTGACCACCCGGCCGGAGGGCGCCCGACCGCGCCGAGCGCCGCTCCGGTAGCGTGCGCGCCATGAAGGACACCCTCGCCCCCGGCATCGAGGTCAGCGTCGAGCACGCGGTGACCGACGACATGTCGCCACCGCACCTGCCCATGAAGGTGCTGTCCACCCCGTCGATGATCGGGTTGATGGAGCGCACCTGCCTCGAGTCGGTGCTCGACCACCTCGACGCCGGCGAGTCGACCGTGGGCACCCACGTGTGCGTGTCCCACGTGGCCGCGGCCGCCTCGGGTGAGACGGTGACCGTCACGGCCCGGCTGGCCGAGGTCAACAAGCGGCGGCTCACGTTCGAGGTGCGGGCGGCCGCGGGCGACAAGCTGCTCGGCGAGGGCACCCACCAACGCGCCGTGATCGACACCAGCCGCTTCGGCTGACCCGGTCGTCGCTGGCGCGTGCGCGCCCGGATGGCCCGCTAGCCGGGCAGGCGGTTGCGGAAGCCCACCTGCACCCGCTGGTCGGCCAGACGCCGGGTGGCCCCGGCCGAATCGGCGTACACCTGCCGGTCGGCGTCGGTGAGCTCGCCGTGGGCGGCCAGCAATGAGCGCGGGTAGAGCCGGCGGCTGCGGACCACGTTGATCTCCGCCCAGGATCACCAGCTGGGAGGCGAGGAAGAAGAACGTCAGCAGCCCGATCACCGTGGCGAACGTGTTGTAGGTCGGGCCGGCGTTCTCGATGGTGCGCTGGATGTAGACCGCGCCGCTGGTCTGCAGCACCCACCAGCCCACGCCGGCGAAGATCGAGCCGGGCAGCAGCTCGCCCCAGCGGAGCCGGGCCTCGGGCAGCAGCTTGAACGCCAGCAGGAACACGCCCACGTTGAACAGCAGCGTCACGGCCAGCACGCCGAAGCGCCCGACGCCGGGCAGGTCGGGCAGCAGGCCGGCGATGCTGCCGGCCGCCAGCGAGCCGATCAGCGACAGGCCGATCACCCCCAGCAGCAGCACCGACTTGACGCGCCGCTTGGCGAACGTGGGCCGGCCGACCACCGGCACGTCCCACACGTCGTTGAGCGCGTTCTGGGCGGCATCGATCACCTTGAGCCCGCTCCACAGCGCCACCCCGACGCCGACCACGATGGCGACCACCGAGCCGGTGATCGTCCCGACCGTCAGCTGGTCACCGATGATGGGGATCTGGTCGGTGGCCGACTCCTGCAGGTCCTGCTGCAGGTCGGGGTTGCCCTCGAGCACGAAGCCGAGGATCGAGGTCAGCGCCAGCAGCAGCGGGAACAGCGAGAAGAACGCGAAGTACGACACCAGGGCGGCCAGGTAGCCGGCGCGGTCATCGCCGAACTTGCGCACCACCGCCAGCGGGAAGGCCACCGCCGGCCGCTGCCGTTGCCAGGCGTCGAACCGGCGCAGCAGCGGCGAGGGCGGGCGACGCTCGGTGGACGGCGGCAGTGGCACGTCGGTGGGCTGCACCACCACCAGCGGTGCCTCCCCGCCATCGACGTCAGGCCGCTCCGCGGCGTCACCGCGGTTGCGCAGGGCACCGATGGCCACCGAGGCGAAGGCGGCGAGCGACACGAGGGAGGCGAGCGCGCCGCCGTCGCCCGACTTGGGAGGGGTGCCCTTCTTCGGTCGCGGTGCGCGTCGTTCGGCCACGGTCAGCGACCGTAGTCAGCGGTAGCGCGCCAACCGCGGTCGGCGGCGATCAGAGGAAGTTCATGGGGTCGGTGGCGGAGCCGCCCACCCAGACCTCGAAGTGCAGGTGGGGCCCGGTGGAGGCGCCCGTCGACCCGACCCACCCCACGACCTCGCCCTGGCCCACCCGCTGACCTTCGCTGACGGCCAGCTCGGACATGTGCCCGTAGAGGGTGGACAGGCCGCCCTCGTGGGCGATGATCACGCAGTTGCCGTAGCCGCCGTTCCAGCCGGCGAGGATGACCGTGCCGCCCTTGGACGCCCACACCGGTGAGCCGTAGGAGGCGCCGATGTCGGTGCCCGAGTGCAGCCGGGAGTAACCCAGGATGGGGTGGATCCGGTAGCCGAACGGCGAGGTCACCGGACCGTCGGCCGGGTAGATGAACCCCGACGCCGACGCCGCCGTGAGGGACGGGGCGCTGGCTGCGCTGAAGCCCCGGGCGGCGGCCTCCTCCTCGAGGTGGCGGTTGATGACGGCGGTGAGCTCGTCCTCGGCCGCCTCGAGGGCGTCGGCCTGGGCCTGCACGTCGCCGATCTTGGCCTGCAGCGCCTCGGCCAGGCGGGCCTGGGTCTCGCGCTGGGCGTCGAGCTCGGCCTTGGCCGCTTCGAGCTCGGCCCGCACCGCGTCGGCCTGCTGCACGGCGACGGCGGCGGCCTCGGTGGCCCGCCGCTGGCGTTCCTTGAGGGCGCGGAGGGTCTCGAGGTCGTCGCCGTAGCGCCCGCGGACCACATCGAGCAGCTCGGTGCGCTGGGTGGCCTCCGACACGGTGGCGGCGGCCAGGAACTGGTCGGTGTCGGCCGCCAGCCCGCCGGTGTACGCATCGACCACCGATGCCTCCACCCGCTGGCGGATGACGGTGATCTGCTCGTTGCTCTGATCGACCTCGGCCTGGGCGGCGGCCGCCGCCGCCAGCGCCTGATCGAGGGCCTGGGTGGCGGCGTCGACCTTGGCCTGCTGGTACGACAGCGCTTCGTCCAGGCCGCTGAGGGCGGCGCTGATGGTGGCGGCGTCGGCTTCGAGGGTGTCGAGCTCCTCGGCGATGCGGGCCTGTTCGGCCCGGTTGGCCTCCCGCTGCTCGCGGGCGTCGTCGATGCTCTGGGCGTCGGCGGCGGTGCCGGTCCCCACGAGCGCGAGCGCCAGTGCGGCGAGGACGATCGACAGGCGGATGGTCCGCCGGCGGGGCGCCGAGGGGCCTGGTCGCCGCTGTTCGCCGCGTCTGCCGGGGGTCACAGCTGCTGGAAGGTACCAGCGTGGACGGATCCTGACGCGTATGGCAGCGGTCACCTCCCGCCGGCGCCGCTCACCGCGGGAAGCGCTTCCCCAACCACGCTTCGACGATATCGAGGGCGGCCCGGCGGTGTCCCTCCAGGTAGTGGGGGGCGCCGGGGAGCTGGTGGAACTCCTTGTCGGCGGCGCCGAGGTTGTCGAAGATCTCCCGCGCTTGCCACAACCGTATCTCTGTATCCGCCATTGGATGGACGAGGAGTGATGGCACCGTCACACTCGGCGCGGTCGTGGCGAGGCGGGCGTGCGAGGACAGCCCGGACCAGGTGGACAACCAACCCCGGTCGGTCATGGTGCGGGCGAGGCCGGCGCGGCCGTAGTTGGCCTCGAAGGGGTCGGGGAACGCGAACAGCGAGCCCATCGGCCGGTCGTCAGGGTCGATGCGCAGGTCGAGGTAGGCGGGATCCGCGAGCGTCCGGTAGACGGTGAGGTAGCGGGTGGCCACGCCGCGGGCCCGGGCGTTGCGCCAGTCCCGGCTACCCCGCTCGAGCGAACGGGCTTGGGCCCGGCCCAGTTCCTGGTCGGCCAGCGCATCCCGGGCGAGGGCGTCGATGCGGGCCACCCGCTCCCGCTGGGCGGCCCGGTAGCGCGCGACCCACGCCGGGTCGTACTCGCACGGTTGGGGCCACGGCCGCCAGCCGTTGTCGGGGTCGTACATGTCCAGCTCGGCCACGGTGGCGAACGGGTCGTGCTCATCGGCCACCGACGGGTCGATCACCTGCAGCATGAACACCCCCTCGCCGGGGTGGGCGGCGATGCCGATCCAGCCGTCGCCCAACTGCTCGGCCGCCTGGGCCATCGCCATCAGCGAGCCACCGCCGGAGTTGCCCAGCAGGACGACCGCTTCGGCGCCGCGTCGCCGCAGCTCGGCGGCGACGGTGGCGACGTCGACGATGCACTTCTCGTGGAGGCAGTCGATGTCGTTGTTCTGGTAGCGGGTGCCGAAGCCGAGCACGGCGTAGCCGGCGGCGGCCAGCATGGGGCAGGCGTAGTGCACCGAGAAGTCGGCGCGGGGGTGCGACAGCATCACCGCCGTTCGCCACGGCCGTCCCGCCGGGGTCCACAACAGGCCCCGCACCAGCGCCCCGTCGGGCGAGACCAGCCGGATCGACTCCCGCTCGACGGCGACCGTCGGCGCGTCCTCCGGCATCGGCCAGTAGCCGATCCCGGCCGGGCGCATCGCGCCGAGGTGCGGGTCGCCGGAGGTGGTGGCGAAGGGGTCGCTCATGGCGGCAGCCTTGCACAGCGCGCCCGCCGCTGCGCCCGGTGCGTCCCGCAGCGCACGAACCCGCCCGACGGCCGCCGTCAAGGGCCGAAGGACCGCAGACGGCCCACCATCGGCTCAAGGTGGGTTGCCAGGGTTCCGTATACTCGTCCCGTGGCACATCCCGAACTCGACGACGCCCAGCTCGAAGCGCTGCTCATGCCGTTGCGGTTCTTCGGCGACCAGGTGCTGCGCCGCTCGGCGGCGCAGGTGGCCGACATCAACGGCGACGTGGCCGAGCTCGGCCGTCGCATGCTGGTGACGATGGACCACGAGGCCGGCATCGGGCTCGCCGGTCCGCAGGTGGGCAAGAGCATGCGGTTGTTCGTGCACGGCCTGGCCGAGGAAGCGCCGCCGGTGCTCATCAACCCGGTGATCGTCGAGAGCCGGGGCGAGTGGGTGTACCAGGAGGGCTGCCTGTCGATCCCGGGGCTGTACTTCGACGTGGTGCGCCCCAAGGAGATCCACCTCAAGGCGTGGAGCGCCGACGGCGAGGAGATCGACCTCGAGGCCGACGAGCTGCTCGCCCGGGTGTGCCAGCACGAGATCGACCACCTCGACGGCGTCCTGTTCATCGACCGCATCAGCGACGAGGACAAGCGCCTGGCCGAAGCCGAGCTGCGCAAGCGGGTGGCCGGCACGCTGGGCACCTCCGACCCGTTCCTCACCGGCAAGGCGATCAAGGCACTCCTGCGCAAGGCCCTCTGAGGCTGCGCCCTCGGCATCCTCGCACCCGTCGCCTACGCTGCGCCTCCGCAGGAGGTCGCACGGATGGATTTCGACGACAAGGCCAAGCTCGACACCTCGCAGATCCGTGATCTGCGAGGTGGTGGCGGGCGCAGCCGGGGCAAGACCGCCGCCATCGGAGGCGGCGGGTTGGGCATCGTCGGCGTGATCATCACGCTTTTGGTCACCGTGCTCGGCGGCCAGGGGGGTGGCAGCCTCGGCGGCGGGGACCTCAGCCAGCTCTTCCCCCAGCAGCCGGTATCGGTCGGCGCCGAAGGTGCCGACAACGCCCAGCTCGAAGCGCAGTGCACCAGCGGCGCCGACGCCGACACCCAGCGGGACTGCCGCATCGTGGCGGTGGTCAACAGCGTCCAGGCGTTCTGGACCGAGGAGTTCGCCCGCCGCGGGGGCCGCTACCAGGAAGCGCCGACCACGTTCTTCAGCGGCGGGGTCGGCACCGCCTGCGGCCAGGCGTCCTCCGACGTGGGGCCGTTCTACTGCCCGGCCGACAGCACGATCTACATCGATCTGTCGTTCTACGACGAGCTGCGCAACCGCTTCGGTGCGCGGGGCGGGGACTTCGCCGAGGCCTACGTGATCGCCCACGAGTACGGCCACCACATCCAGAACCTGACCGGCCAGAACGACCGGGTGCGGACCCGGCAGGGTCCCGACTCCGACGCCGTGCGCCTCGAGCTGCAGGCCGACTGCTACGCCGGGCTGTGGGCCAACCGCGCCACCACGGTGGAGGACGAGCAGACCGGCCGACCGCTGGTGACCGAGCTGAGCGACGAGGACATCGCCATCGGCCTCGACGCCGCCGCCACCGTGGGCGACGATTACATCCAGGAGCGCTTCCAGGGCCAGGTGAACCCGGAGGCGTGGACGCACGGCTCGTCCGCTCAACGCCAGCGCTGGTTCACCACCGGGCTGCGCACCGGCGACCTCGAGCAGTGCGACACGTTCTCGGCCCGGGAGCTGTAAGCCGCGAACGGACGGCCTGCGGGTCGGCCCAGGAGGTCTGCCATGACGGTCACGGTGTCCACGCTCACCTGCGGTTGGCTGACCGGCAGCGCCAGCGGGTTCCTCGACGGCGAGCCCGGGGTGATGCGGGTGCCGGTGCTGAGCTTCCTGGTGGAGCACCCCAAGGGCCGGGTGCTGTTCGACTCGGGCCTCGCCGCCGAGCTGGCCGATGACACCGCCGCTGCCGGGCGCATGGCGGAGCTGTTCGAGATGGATTTCGGGCGCCAGGACGCCATCGACCGCCGGCTGAGCGCAGCGGAGGTGTGCGAGGCGGGCGACATCGCCGTGCTGGTCAACTCCCACCTGCACTTCGACCACTGCGGCGGCAACGCGCTGGTGCCGAACGCCCGGGTGGTGGTGCAGGCGGCGGAGTGGCGGGCCGGCCACCACGAGAAGCTGGTGGCCAGCGACACCTACAGCCCGGCCCTGTTCGACATCGGCCAGGACGTGCAGTTGATCGACGGGGAGCACGACCTGTTCGGCGACGGCCGGGTGGTGTGCATCCCCACCCCCGGCCACACCCCGGGCCACCAGTCGCTGCGGGTGCGCACCGACCACGGTGAGGTCGTGCTGTGCGGCGACGCCTGCTACCTGCGCAAGGCGCTCGACGAGTTGCACCTGCCCGACTTCGCCTGGAACAAGGAGCAACAGCTCGCCTCGCTGCACGCGCTGGCGGCGTTGGAGGCGGCCGGGGCGCAGCTGTTCTTCGGCCACGACCCGTGCAGTGGTCATCGTTGCCCCACGCCGGGAGCCGCCCCACCGCTGAGCGGCCTCTCGGTGGCAACGGTCACCGCCGGGAGCGGGGGATCAGCGCGCCGGGCGGGTGGGCCGACCGGGCCGGGCCCGTAGCCTGCCGGTGATGCGGTCGTGGCGGGCCCGCTTGGCGGTGGCGGCGGTGGTGGTGGTCACGCTGGCCGCCTCGGCGCTGTCGTGGCGGTGGTTCGTGGAACCGGGCGACACGCTGCGCTGGCGCCCGGACCTGCCCGAGCGCTGGTCGGGCTCGCACCCACCGGCCGACGCCGTGGTGATGCTGGGCGGGGCCGGCCCCCGCTTCGAAGCGGCGGTGGGCCTGGTCGAGGCCGGGGTGGCACCCACGCTGGTCGTCTCCGACCCCAACGACAGCCCGGCCGGGGGGCTCACGCCGTTCGAGCAGTTCTGCCAGGGCAGCGAGCCGTTCGAGCGGATCTGCTTCGATCCCCAACCGCGCACCACCAGGGGTGAGTCGCGCTTCGTGGCCGATCTCGCCGTGCGGCGGGGCTGGGACCGGTTGGTGCTGGTGACCACCCCGGACCAGGCCCGACGGGCGCGCCTGCTGCTCGACCGGTGCTGGTCGGGCGCGGTCGAGGTGGTCGTGGTCGACAGCCAGCACAACACGATGGCTCGCATCGCCTACGAGTGGGCCGCGACGGCCCGCTCGGTCCTCGTACGCCGTTCGTGCTGATGTGACCACACTCAGCACCGGCTGCGGGCAGATCGGGCGCCCACGGTGGGGATGGGCGGGAGCGCCGCCTACCCTGACAGGAGATTCGGCGGATGCACCGGCAGCCGTGGCGGGCGGAGCGGGCGAGGCCCGAGGCCTGGGCGGCCCGGCCGGGTGCGACCGCGCCGACCAGGGAGGTAGGCGATGGCGGAACGCTGGGGGATCGGGCTGATGGCGGCCATCGGTGCTGCGGCCGGCGGGCTGAGCGCTGCGGCCGCTTCGCTGCTCGACGGCGGCGACGCGCTGCCCGCCGGGCTGGCGGTGGGGGTGGCGGGCGGTGCCGTGGTGTCGGCTGCGCTGGCGTGGGCGGTGCGCGAGCAGCGGGACCTACCCGGCCTGTCGACGCCGTCACCCCTCCCGGTGGCGTTGCCCCAGCCCGCCCCGGCGCTCGAGACGGGCCCGCCGGCCAACCTCGAGCCGCTGGTCCGGGCGATCGGCGAGCGGTTCTCGGCGCTGGCCGACCGCCAGCTGGAGGCGATCCAACAGCTCGGCGACACCCGGCCCGACCTGCGCGGCTCGGCGCCGCTCGCCGAGGCCGACCGGCTGGCCCGCCGGTCGGCTCGGGCGGCCACCACCCTGCTGGTGCTCGCCGATCCCGACGAGCTGGCGCCGCCCGGCCGGGACCGGACCATCGCCGAGGTGCTCGACGCCGCCCTGGCCGACAGCGCCCACCGCGACCGCATCGACGTCGGATCGCTGCACGACGAGACCGTGCGCGGCCTGTTCGTGGGCGACGTGGCCCACCTGCTGGCCGAGCTCATCGACAACGCCGCGGCCGCCTCGGTCGAGCCGGTGGTGGTGGTCGGACGGCGCGCCGCCGATGGCTACGTGCTCGCGGTGGTGGACGAGGGCGCCGGGCTCAGCGCGGTCGCCCGGGCCGGGGCCAACGAGGTGCTGCACAGCCCGCCGGAGCTGCACAGCCAGGAGCCGGTCGCGCTGGGGCTCTCCGTCGTGGGCCGCTTGGCGGCACGCCACGGGATCAGCGTGCAGCTGCTGGAGGGCGCCACCGACGGCACCATCGCCAAGGTGCGCCTGCCGGCCCGTCTGCTGGAGGGCGGCGAGCAGCAGCAGCCGAGTGCGCTCGATCGGGCGATGGAGGCGCTGGCTCCGGCTCCGTCGTCGCTCCCCGAGGGCGACCACGTCGACGATCCGACCAGCCCGATGTCGCTGTTCGACGGTGCCCACGACGACACTGCCGACCTGGTGATCGATCTGACCGACCGGCCGGTCGAGGTGGAGGCGACAGAGGCGGCGGACCCCGACGGGGCCGATCCGTGGCCCGTGGCGCTGGCCGAGGCGCTGGCCGACCACGAGAGCGTCGAGAGCGTCGAGAGCGGCGAGGGGCCCGGCGGAGCGGACGAGCGGGAGCCGCTGGCGGACGGGGAGCACGAGGCCCCGCTCCGCCGTAGCAGCCTGGGCCGCAACGGCGGGGCCCGCACCCGGCGCTGAGGGCGAGGGGGGCGCGCCCGGCGGGGAGCCGGTGATCTGCCAAGCTGCGGTGATGGCCCGAGGCAGCGTGGCGTGAGCAACCCCGACCGGATCGGCTTCCGGCGCAGCGACCCGTCGCCGCTGGTGCGCGCCCTGGACCAGCTGCTGCGGCGGGGCTCGGGCTGGCTCAACGTGCAGGCCGACCCGGAGGAGGTCGACCCCCGGGCCCAGCTCAAACCCAGCTTGTTCTCCGGCCGAGGGCGCGCCGTACCGTTGAGTACGTTCGTGCCGTCAGGCAGTGGCGAGCACCAGATCGGCGTGGAGCACGGCGCCGGGCGTCACGCGGCCCGGCAGCTGCGCGACGCCGGTGTGGTGTTCCCCGACGGCGCCCGCCTGGTGCAGGACCACTCGCGCCGCGGCCTCGTCATCGCCGTACCGAACGGTACGGACGCGGCGGCCATCGCCGAGTTGCTGCTGCAGGCCGCCTCGCAGCTGACGATGGTGCCGCTGGGTGACCGCTGGATGCTCGAGCTGTACTGAGCGGGTTGCGCCGCGGCTCAGCGGCCCTTCCAGTTGGGCGTCCGCTTCTCGGCAAAGGCCTTGGGGCCCTCGATGAAGTCCTCGCTCTTGGACATGGCCCGCACGTGCTCGAAGCCACCCTGGGCCTTCATGGCGGCCAGCGCACCGCCCGCCTCGAGCCCGTCCATCACCGCCTGCTTGGAGGCCCGGATGGACATGGGCGAGCACTCGAGGATCATGGCCGCCCACTTCTTCGCCCCTTCGAGCACCCCGCCCACCGGCGTGACCTCGTTGACGAAGCCGAGCTCCTTGCCCTCCGCGGCGCTGACCCGCCGGCCGGTGAGGATCATGCCCATGGCCTGCTTCATGCCGATCTGGCGGGGCAGGCGGTGCACGCCGCCGGCCAGGGCGGCCAGGCCGACCCGGGGCTCGGGCAGGGCGAACACGGCGTTCTCCGAGGCGATGATCAGGTCGCAGGCGAGGGCGATCTCGAAGCCGCCGCCCATGGCCACACCGTTGACGGCGGCGATGACCGGCTTGTAGAGGTCGTTGCGGGAGGCGAGCCCGCCGAAGCCGGCCTTGGGCTGGCCGCTCATGTCCCCGCCGGAGGCCTGGTACTTGAGGTCGTTGCCGGCCGAGAAGGCCCGGTCCCCGGCGCCGGTGATGATGGCCACCCACAGCTCGGGGTCGGCGGCGAACTCGTCGAACGCCTCGGCCAGCTCCCGGTTGGCGGGCGGGTGGCACGCGTTCATCACGTCGGGTCGGTTGATGGTGACGGTGAACAGATGGCCGTCACGTTCGGTCAGGCAGAACTCCCCCATGGGCCGTCACCCTACCCCTCGGCCCGCGAGCGGGCGCAACGCCATGGTCGCGACCCGCTCGACCGGTGGCCGGGTCCCCTGTCCTGGGGATCGTTGCGCACCCTCCGGCGGAGCCGAGGACCTTCGGCCCAGTGAACCGGGAGGTGGCACACGCCATACCGGAGAGCACGGCCCGAACGGGCCCGCACCGAGAGGAGCCCGAACCGCCATGGTCGCCGACGCAGCCCCGCAGCCAACCGAGCGTTCCCGGCGCCGGTCCGGGGCGCGCCGCGCCGCCATGACGGCGGGGACCGCGCTGGCCACCGCCCTGGGGGCGACGGCCCTGGTGCTCGGCCCGGGGGCGTTCAGCGGGGCCGGCGCATCGGGCGCCCCCAACGCCACGGTGACGCTGGCCCAGGGCATCGACGATGCGGCGTCGGTCGACGTGCTGCTCGACGGGGAGATCTGCGCGCTGCGCGGCGTGGGCTACGCCAGCATCAGCCAGCGCCTGGCGTTGCCGGCCGGCGAGCACACGCTGACGATCCTGCCCTCGAACGGTGCCTGCAGCAGCGACGAGGCCCCGTTGGCGTCGACCACCGTGGTGGCGCCCGCCGGCGCCGATCTGGCGGTGGCCGCCCGCCCGGCGGCCGACGGCGGCGGCGGTGTGGTGTCGGTGCAGGAGACGGACCTGTCGGCCCTTCCGGCGTTCACCACCCGCATCAGGGTGGTCAACCAGACCCCGGGGGCGATCTCGGCGTCGGTGACCAGGGTGACCAACAACAACACGCCGCTGGTGGTGGACGGGCTGGCTCCTGGCGGGTCCACACCGGCCGCAGCGGTCACCCGCGGCGCCCACGTGGTGGCGGTGACCACCGCCTGGGGCACGCTGAGCGCCGACGTGGACCTGCAGGAGCGCCGGGTGGTGGACGTGTACGTGACCGGCGGCGACGCCGCCGACGGGCGCCTGGTGATCGACACGCAGCTCGCCGACAACGCCGTGCTCTGACCGCCTTCGCGGCGTTCAGCTGAACGGAGCGGCGGTTGGCGTGTGGTGGTTGGTGGGCGCCTTGCCGGGGGTCTGGCGAGCTCCTTCGCGCTCGATTCGATGTCGATTCGGAATTGGTCGTGAGACACGAAGTCCGGCCACCGTCGGTGTGGCTCTGCCGCCTGACCGGAGGTGGTGGCCGCCACCGGTGGGCAGCCGAACCCGGCCGGTCGATGCCGTCGAATCGACGTCGAATCGCCGCCGAAGCAGGGCGCTGGTGGGTTGCCGGCCGGCGGAGCGCCCGGCCCCCGCAGGCGGGGGTGCAGGCGCCTGCGGGGCAGGGTTCGGACCCGGGGTCCGGCGGGCGGGAGGCGCCGAAGGGAGCCCCGGGGCAAGGATGGTGCGACGGCCGGCTCGGTGGATCCGGGCTCAGCCGAGCTTGGTGCCGGCTGCGAGCAGCCGCCAGATGCGCTCGGGGGTGAGCGGCAGACCGACGAAGGGCACACCCAGCGCGTCGGCCACGGCGTTGAGCACGGCCGGGGTGGCGGCGATGGCGCCGTTCTCGCCGATGCCGCGGGCGCCCACCGCGTTGGTGTCCGCCGCCAGCTCGGCGCCACCCACCTCGATGAACGGCACCTCGGTGGCCCCGGGCACGACGTAGTCCAGCAGCGTGGTGGTGCGGGGCGTGCCGTCGGCGTCGTAGAGCAGCTGCTCCCCCAGCGCCTGGGCGATGCCGGCCACCGCGCCGCCGTGCTGCTGGCCCTCGACCAGCGCGGGCGACAGCCGGGTGCCGCAGTCGTCCACCGCCAGGTGGTGCAGCACCCGCACGGCGCCGGTCTCGGTGTCGACGGCCACCGCACAGCCGTGGGCGCCGTAGGGCGTGTTGGCGGCCATCGGCTCGGCGGCGTGGGTGACGGCGAGCCCGTCGTCGCCGGCCAGGCCGGCGATCGCAGCCCAGCCCACCAGCGAGGTGGGCACCCCGGCCACCGCCAGGCCCCCGTCGCCCACCACCAGGTCGGCCGGGTCGGCTTCCAGGTGGTCGGCCAGCAGCGCCCGGGCCCGTTCCAGCAGCGCCTCGGCGGCGTGGTGCAGGGCGTTGCCGGTGAGGGCGCTGCTGCGACTCCCGCCGGTGCCGTGGCCGGCGGTGACCGCGGCGGTGTCGGCGTCGACCCACTCGATCGACGCCGGGTCGATGCCGAGCCGGCGGCCCACCAGCGCGGCGAACGTCGAGCGGTGGCCCTGCCCGTGGCTGTGGCTGCCGGCCCCGGCCACCACCGTGCCGTCGGGCCGCACCGCCAGCTGGGCCCGCATGGACAGCTGACCGACCCCGGTGATCTGGGCGTAGGTGGCCAGGCCGTACCCCAGCCGGGTGGAGGCGGGCCACGACCGGGCGGCGTCGGCGGCACGCCACTGCTCGAGCCGGGCGGCGACGGTGTCGAGGGCGGCGGGCAGGTCGGCCCGGTCGTAGCGGACGCCGGTGACGGTGGTGGTGGGCAGCTCCTCGGGTTGCAGCAGGTTGCGGCGACGCAGCTCCACCGGGGTCAGTCCGAGGGCCCGGGCCGCCTCGTCCACCAGGGTCTCCACCGCGGCCACGATCTCCGGCTGGCCGGCGCCGCGGTAGGCGCCCACCGGCGCGGTGGTGGTGGTCACGCTCGAGACCTCGAAATCGACCGCCGGCATGCGGTAGGGACCGGGGGCCATCTTGCGGGTGTACTCGACCAGCAGCGGGCCCTGGCCGGGGTAGGCGCCGGCGTCGGCCACGCCGCGCACCACCAGGCCGGTGAACCGGCCGTCGGCGGTGACCCCGATGGCCACGTCGAGCTCGTGGCCGCGGCCGGCGGGCTGGCTGAGCAACTGCTCGGTACGGTCCTCCACCCAGCGCAACGGCCGCCCGAGGACGACGGCGGCGGCGGCCACGGTCAAGTACTCGATGGGCGGGCGGTAGCGGGCACCGAACCCGCCGCCCACGCTCGGCGCCCGCACCCTGACGGCGTCGGCGGGCAGGCCCAGGGCGGCGGCGAGGTCGTCGCGCACGGCGTGCACGCCCTGGCAAGCGGCCCACACGTCGAGGCCGCGGCCGCCGTCGAGCGGGCGGACCACGATGGCGCTGGTCTCGAGCGGCAACGGCGAGAGCCGCGGGTTGGCGCAGCGCCGCCGCACCACCACCGCCGCCCCGGCCAGCGGGTCGGCCGCCGCGGCCTGGCGCACGGTGTTGACGATGCGGGCCGGGTCCTCGAGCGCAGCCCACAGGTCGATCCCCGCCGGCATGGGATCGAGGTCGAGCTCGACCTGCTCGGCCAGGTCCTCCGCCTCGGCCGCAGTGGGCGCGGCGACGAGGGCCACCGGGTCACCCACGTAGCGCGCCACCGGGTGGGCCAGCAGCGGTCGCGGGTAGCCGACGGCCGGGAAGAACACGTAGGGCTGCACGCCGAGGTCGGCGTCGGTCAGCACCGCCCCGACGGCCCGCCGTCCGTACCGTTCGGTATGGGCGGGACGTGGACGGCCCGGACGGTGGCGTGGGCCAGGGGCTGCGCACGAAGCGGACGTGCCCGCGTCGGCGGCGTCGAGGTCGGCGGTGAAGCGCCGTGCCGACCAGGAACGGGAGGTCCTCGGCCGGCAACCTGGTCATGTGCCCGGCAGCGTTCGGGGCTCGCGGGCCCGGCGGATGAGACCTTCCTGGGCGATGGTGGCCACGTGCACGCCGCTGCGGGTGTGCACGGTGCCGGTGGCCATGCCCCGGGCGTTGACCAGGCCGTGGCCGCGCAGGTCGAACAGCAGCCACTCGTCGGCCCGGGCGGGCCGGTGGAACCACACCGCATGGTCGAGCGACGCCGTCATCAGGTGCTCCCAGTCGAGCCCGAGCGGGTGGGACAGGGCGATGGCGTCCATCGGGTTGTGGTCGGACAGGTAGCCGATGGCGCAGGCGTGCAGCCGGGGGTCGTCGCCCAGGTCGCCCTTGGCCCGGATCCACAGCCGGGAGCGGGCCTCGCCGGGGTGCGGGGCACCTCGCGCACCTCGCCGCAGCCGCCCCATTCGAGCACCGGCAGCGACTCGGGATCGGGCAGATCGGGGTCGAGGCCGATCTCGGGGATGTCGAGGTCGGGTTCGTCGCGCTGGAAGCTGGCGTCGAGGTTCAGGATGGCGCCGGCCGACTGGCGGGCCACCACCCGGCGGGTGGAGAACGAGCGGCCGTCGCGCAGGCGGTCCACGTCGTAGAGGATGGGCTCCTTGGGACTGCCACCGAGCACGAAGTAGGCGTGGACCGAGTGCAGCCGGTGGGTGCCGTCGACGGTGGCGGTCGCGGCGGCGAGGCCCTGGGCCACCACCTGACCGCCGTAGACCCGGCCCCACTCGTAATCGGGGGATTGGCCGAGGTAGAAGTCCTTGGCCACCTCCTCGAGGGTGAGCAGCGCACGCAGCGGGATCGACGGTTCCATGGTGGCCGCGACGCTACCCGTCAGGATGCGACGAGCCGGTACACCGCCCCGCCGAGGGACACCACGAGGACCTCGCCGTCGGCGTCGTGGCCGAAGCCGACGATGGACGGGGCGTCCTCCACGATCACCCGCACGCCGTCGCCGCTGCGGTCATCGGACGCCGCCGCGTCGAGCGCCCGCAGGCCGGTGACGCAGTAGTCGGCGAACAGGTAGGCGCCGGACAGGTTGGGCACGGCACCACCCCGGTACACCACCCCGCCGGTGACCGAGCAGCCCTCGAGGCTGTCGCCGCCGTGGGGGTACTCGTGGATGGGTAGGAGCGCACCCTCCACATCGACGCTGTCGTCGTAGCGGTGGGTGCCCTCGAACGCGTTCCAGCCGAAGTTCACGCCCCGGCCGGCGGCGCCGCCGCTGTCGGCGGCACGGGCCACGTTGATCTCCTCCCAGGCGTCCTGGCCCACGTCGGCCACCCACAGGTCGTCGTTGGCGGGATCGAAGGAGAAGCCCCACGGGTTGCGCAGGCCGAGCGACCAGATCTCCGGGCGGGTGGTGCCGTCGCCGACGAAGGGGTTGTCGGCGGGCACGGTGTAGGGCTCGGAGCCGGCGGGGGTCGGGTCGATGCGCAGCATCTTGCCCAGCAGCGTGCTGCGCTTCTGGCCGTTGCCCTGCGGGTCCCCGCCCGAGCCCCCGTCGCCGGTGCCGATGTAGAGCAGCCCGTCGGGCCCGAAGCGGAGGTGGCCACCGTTGTGGTTGGCGTAGGGCTGCTCGATGAACAGCACCCGTCGACGGGAGCCGGCGTCGAGGCTGCCGTCGGCGCGCACGGCCAACTCGTCGACGTTGGTGTGGCCGTCGGTGTCCGTGTAGTTCACGTAGGCCCGGTCGCCGGAGGGGGCGAAGGCCAGCCCGAGCAGGCCGCGCTCCCCACCCGCCGCGGTGAGCCGGCGCAGGTCGGCCACCGGCTCGGGGGCCACGTCGCCGCCGGGCGTCATGAGCTGGATGGTGCCCCCCCGTTCCACCACGTAGATGCGCTCGTCACCGGGCCGGACGGCCACCGCCACCGGGTCGTCGAACGTGGCGAGCTGCTGCAGCCGGGCGCGGACCTGGGCCAGGGTGGGCCGGGCGGTGGTCGGCGGCGAGGCGGTGGTGACCGGCGCGGCCGGCCCGGTGGTGGCGGGGGCTGTGGTGGTGGCGCGGCCGCCGTCGACGGCCGTGGTCGACGGGGCAGCGGGCGTGGTGGTGGCCGAGGCGGCGGCCGTGGTGGCGGTGCTGCCGTCGGTGTCCTCGCCGCCGCAGGCCGCCAACAGCGCGGCGGACAGGGCGGCGGCGCTCAGCGCGGCGGCGGCGCGGCGGCGGACAGTGCAGCGGGTCGGGCGCATGCCGTCCGACGCTACGGGAACCGCCGATCTTTTCCGCCGCGTTCGAGCGCCAGCAGCCGGGCCTTGCGCTCGAGCCCGCCGGCGTACCCGGTGAGGGACCCGTCGGCGCCCAGCACCCGGTGGCAGGGCACCACCACCGACAGCGGGTTGCGGGCGTTGGCGGCGGCCACCGCCCGCACCGCGGTGGGCCGGCCCACCGCCACCGCCAGCTCGCCGTACGTCACGGTATGGCCGTAGGGGATGCGCAGGAGGGCCTGCCACACCTGCTGTTGCAGCTCGGTGCCGATCAGCTGCAGCGGCAGGTCGAAGCGGTCGAGCGAGCCCTCGAGGTAGCCGGCGAGCTGCTGCGCGAAGGCATCGAGCACCGGCGGCCGGCACCCCGGGCCGGCGGGGGTGGCGGGCGCGGTCCAGCGTGGCGGCGCGGGCCGGTGCCCGTCGAAGAACACGCCGGCCAGCGCCGTACCGCCGGGCCCGGGGGCGGCGTAGCAGCGCAGCCGGCCCAGCGCGGTGTCGAGCTGGGCGGCGACCAGCCCGACCGACGGGTGGCGGGCGGTCAGGAGCGCTCGGCCAGCTTGGGGGCGGGCCGCAGCTCACCCGCCGGGGTGGCCGGGAACGTCACCGGCAGACCGGTGTACCGCACGGTACGGCCGAGCTCGGGGTGGTGCACCGGGCGGGCCCAGTGCCGGGCCTCGAAGTGCGGGTCGGCGGCCACCTCCTCGGGGCTGTAGATGATGCCGGCGGGCATGCCCCGCTGTTGCAGGCCGAGGAACAGCTCGTAGGCACCCAGGCGCTCGGCCAGGAAGAACATGGCGGCCCGGCCGGCGGCGAAGATCTCCCCGACGAGGTCGTGCTCCTCCATCTGGGCCATTGAGATGTGCTCGAGCTCCACGCCCAGGCGCAGCACGCCCATCTCGTCGAACTCGTCGGCCAGGCCGAGCGAGTCGAGCCAGTCGGCGAGCTGACCGAAGTCGGCGCCCCGGCGGGGTGGGCCGGTGTTCACGTAGCGACCGTCGGCGCACATCACCTGCGTGGGCTGGGTTGGCCGGGTGGCGGCGTGGCGGCCGGTCTGGCGCTGCACGGTGCTCTGGGCGGCCAGCCAGCCGTAGCTGGCCATCTCGGTGGTCACGTTGGCGGCGGCGTAGGCGTTCACGTCGATGTGCTGGCCCCGCCCGCTGAGCTCGCGGTGCAGCAGCGCGGCCAACAGCGACATGGCGGCGTAGTGCCCGGCGGTGTGGCCGGCCTGGCCTCCCCCGCCACGCACCGGCGGCAGCGAGTGGTCGTCGTAGCCGCAGCTCCACACCGGCCCGCCCTCGGCCAGCAGCGTCAGGTCGGTGGACGGCTGCGAGGAGCGCGGGTCGGCGGCGCCGTGCGAGGTGATCGACACCCAGATCAGCCGGGGGTTGGCGGCCCGCAGCGCCTCGGAGCCGAGCCCGCAGGCGTCGAGCACACCGGGCCCGGCCGCTTCCACCACGACGTCGGCCCGCTCGAGCAGCGCCCGCGCCTTGGCCGCGCCGTCAGCGGTGTCGAGATCGGCGGCCACCGCCGACTTGCCGGCCTGGTAGTGCCACCACCAGAGGCTGCGATCGGGATCGGCCACGTCGCCGGCGAACGGCTCGTACCAGCGCAGCGGGCTGCCGGCCACCGGTTCGACCAGCGTGACGTCGGCGCCGAGGTCGGCGAGGAGCTTGCCGGTGTAGGCGCACAGCTCGCCGGCGAGCTCGACCACCGTGATGCCCTGGAGCGGTCCGCCCATGTCAGATCACCCCTTCGGCCCGCAGGCCGTCGACCTCGCTCGCCGACAGCCCGAGCACCCGGGTGTAGACGTCGTCGTTGTGCATGCCGAGCAGCGGCCCGCCCTCGGTGATCGCCCAGTCGGTCTCGGAGAGGTGCACCGGCAGGCCGTCGACGCGGATCTCGCCCATGGCGGCGTGCTGCACGGTGGGCCACAGCCCGTAGGCGGCGGTGGACGGGTCACCGTCGATGCGCTCTCCGGGCCGCTGCACGGGAGCGGCGGCCACGCCGGCGTGGCGCAGGCGCTCGGCGAGGGCGAAGCGCTCCTGACCGCGGGTCCAGGCGCCCACGGCCTTGTCCAGCTCGTCCTGGTGGTCGAGCCGCTCGTCGCGGGCGCGCCAGCGTTCGTCGGTGGCCCACGGTTCGCCCACCAGGGCGGCGAAGCGGCGCCACTGCTCGTCGTCGGCCACCGAGATGGCGATCCAGTCGTCGTCGCCGTCGGCGGGGTAGATGCCGTGCGGCGCCATCGCCGGCCAGGGGTTGCGGTTGGAGTTGGGCGAACCCGGCCGCCGCAGGGGCCGGTCGTTCACGTCGGCGTCGAGCAGGGCGGGGCCGCACAGGGCGGCGCCGGCCTCGGTGCAGGACATGTCGATCCACTGGCCCTCGCCGGTGCGGGCCCGGTGGAACAGACCGGCCAGGATGGCGATGGCCATGTAGTACCCACCGGTATGGTCCATGTAGCTGTAGCCCCACCCGGCGGGCGGCTGCTCGGGCAGGCCGGAGGTGAACGTGAGCCCGCACACCGCCTGGGCGATCGGCCCCCAGGACTTGAACGTGCCGTAGGGGCCCACCTGGCCGAACCCGCAGTTGCTCACGTAGAGGATGTCCTCCTTGAGCTCCCGCAGGTGGCTGTAGCCGAACCCCCAGCGCTCGAGCACGCCGGGGGCGAAGTTCTCGGTGACGGCGTCGCTGCGCCGCACCAGCTCGGCCAGCAGCTCCTTGCCCCGCTCGGTGCGCAGGTTGAGCGTGATGCCGAGCTTGTTCACGTTGTGGTTGTTGAACCCGGAGCCGAACTCGGGCCCGCGCCGTTTGTCCTTGAACGGCGGGGCACCGCGCAGGATGTCCCACCGGCCCTCGGTGACCGGATCCTCGATGCGGATCACCTCTGCTCCCATGGCGGCGAGGAACTTCGTCGCCCCGGCACCGGCCAGCTGGCCGGTGAAGTCGCAGATGCGGATGTGTGCCAACGCCCCAGTCCCCACGGCGGGCGACTGTAGCCCTGGGCGGCGGGGCCCGCTCGAAGCCGGGTCGGGGCGCCGGGCGGGCGGCGGGCGGGTGCCGGCAGCGGGCGGGCGGCGCCGGCGGCGCGCGTGACAGGATTCGCCCTCGTGCGCCTGCCCCTCGATCCCACCGGCAAGTCGGACCGCCCCGTGCACCTCGTCTACGAGGACCCGATCCTCGCCCAGCACGACCGCACGGGGACGGCGATGCGCCGCCTCGGCGAGGCGCTGATCGGGCGCGACGTGCCGCTGCACGAGCTCGAGGCGCTCGAGCGTTGGGCCGACGAGCACGCCGCCCGCCTCGAACAGCTGGAGGCGGTCACCCGGGCCGACGACTACCAGGCCCGGCGTTACACGATCGCCCCGCCGCGCCATGGCGACCGGCTGATCTCCTTCAGCGACCGGCCGGTGTCCGGGCCGGCGAACCCCACCGCCACCGACCTCATCGTGTGGCGCGACGGCGACGTGGTCCGGGCGGTGGCCCGCTTCGGGCGGCTGGCCGAGGCGTCACCGGGCCGGGCCCACGGCGGGGTCACCGCGTCGGTGTTCGACGACGTGATGGGCTACGTCATGATCATCGAGGCCACCGCGGCGTACACCGGCGAGCTGTTCGTGCGCTACAACGCGCCGATGCTGATCGGGGTGCCGGTGCACTTCGAGGCGAAGGTGGCCGAGCGCGGCGAGCGGGTGTGGACGCTGGAGGCCACCGCCCGGCTGCACGAGCCGGACGGGCAGCTGTGCGGCGAGGCGTCGGGCCGCTTCGTGGTGGTGGGGCCCGAGAAGTTCGGCCTGCCGCCGGGCACCGCCGCACCGGCGGACTGAGGGCGACGGGCGCCGAGTTTCGGCGAGCGTGCCCATCCCACTACCCTGCACGGTGCTGCTATGGCCAAGAAGACGATCTCGTTCGACACCCCCTTCCGCAAGGGTGAGCAGGTGACCGCAACCGTGGACCTCCCCGGCGTGCCCGAGGGCACCATCGGGAAGGTGAAGGTCGTCAACGGCATGACCTGGAAGCGCTACTGGGTGTTCTTCGACAACGGTGCGCACCTCGGCCAGGTCGACCACAACGCGCTGGTGCGCACGAAGCAGTGGGCGGCGTACCAGGAGCACCGTTCGAGCGCGGCCACCGCCGGAGCGGCCAAGGCCGAAGCGGCGACCGCGTCCAACGGCGACGGAGCGGCGGCCGCCGACGCCGCCGGTGGCGGTTCCCGCATCCCCGAGCACCTGCTCGAGCGCGCCCGCAACCGCAAGAAGGCCCTCGGCATCGACTGAAGGCCGAGCAGCCCGTCCGACCGCCCGGCACAGCCGGCGTTCGTCGATCTCCTCCGGGCGGCAGCATCCGGCCTGGTGGCAGGCCACTTGTGACCTTCGCCCCTACGTCGGCGAGGTCCTCGATCCGTACGGTGGCCGTCTCTCGTCCGTCCGCTCGGAGGTTGTCGCGCATGCTCGTCCACGACTTCGCGCTCGTCACGCTGCCCGGCGCGGACATGGCCGATGCGATGGCGCGGCACGGCCGCCAGCTGCTGGAGCGCTCGGTGGGCAGCGTGCTGCAGCAGGCCGGCGACGCCCGCGCCTTCGAGCTGCACGTCGGCGATCCGCTGGCCAGCTCGCAGGCCACCGTGGTGCCCTTCGCACTGCACCTTGATCAGAAGCGTGCGGCGTTCCAGCATCTGCAGGGTGATCTGGAGTTCTTCGAGTTGGAGCCGTCGTGCTGCCAGCTGCGCCTGCAGGCCAGCTACGACCGGCTCGATCCGTTCGCACCGTCCCGGGTGGACCACGCCCGGGTGGAGACGATCGTGCGCGCCATGCTGAACCACCTGGCGCGCGCGCTGGAAGCCGAGGCCACCCACCCCTGCCATGGATGAGCTCGCCCGGTCGTCGATCGACCCGACCGATCCGGTGGTGATCGCGGACCTCGCCGGACTGGTCGAGGCCGCGCCCGACGGGCTGCTGCTCGTCGACGAGAACGGCGTGATCCTGCTGGTCAACCAGCAGGTGGAGGAGCTGTTCGGCTACCGCCGGGAGGACCTGATCGGCAACACGGTGGAGCTGCTGCTGCCCGAAGCGGTGCGCGGCATGCACCGCACCCACCGTCAGCGCTACCGCTCCGATCCCCGCACCCGGTCGATGGGCAGCGGCCTGGACCTCTACGGCCAGCGGGCCGATGGCTCGCGGGTGGTGGTGGAGGTCAGCCTCAGCCCCACGTTGCACGCCGGTCGGCCGGCGGTGATCGCCGCGGTGCGCGACATCTCGGCCCGGGTGGCCGCCGATGCCCACACCCGCCGGATCGAGCGGTTGATCGACCGGGCCCACGAGGGCGTGTACCTGCTCGACCCGCAGACCCTGCGCTTCACCTACGTGAACGCCGGCGCCGCGGTGCAGTCGGGCTACGGCCGCCAGGCGCTGCAGGCCATGACGCCGCTGCACCTGATGGTGGACATGGACGAGGCCATCCTGCGGCGGCTGATCGAACGGGCCGCGGCCCAGGGCCGGGTGTCCCCGCTCGTCACCCGCCTGCGTCGCTCCGACGGGGTGGACCTGCCGGTCGAGCTGCTCCTCGAGTGGGATGCGGCCCCCGAGGGCACCGCCGCGGTGGCGGTGCTGGTTCGCGACCTGTCCGAGCGCCGCGAGAACGAGGAGGAGCTGGAGGACACCCGCCGGGAGCTGGCCCTCGTCGAGGAGCGTGAGCGCATCGCCCGGGACCTGCACGACCGGGTCATCCAGCGGTTGTTCGCCACCGGCATGTCGTTGCAGGCCACGCTGGACCGCCTGGCCGACGAGCAGCTGTCGAGCCGGGTGGGTCGAGCGGTGGACGATCTCGACTCCACCATCCGCGAGATCCGGGCGGTCATCTTCGAGCTGCAGCCGCCGGACCACGGCGAATCGATCCGGCGGCGGGTGCTGTCCACGGCGCGCGACGCCCGGGCCACGCTGGGCTTCGAGCCGGTGGTCCGCTTCGACGGGCCGGTCGACAGCCTGACCGACCCCGGGGTGGCGGCCGAGCTGCTCGCCACGCTGCAGGAGGGGCTCTCCAACGTCGCCCGCCACGCCGGGGCGACCTCGGTGACGGTGTCGATGTCGGCGCGCGCCGGACGCATCACACTGGAGATCGTCGACGACGGCGTGGGCATCGGCACGGTGGGCGGCACCGGCAACGGCCTGCCCAACATGGCCACGCGGGCCGAGCGGCTCGGCGGCACGTTCGAGGTGGTCACGGCGTCGCCGCGCGGGGGGACCCACCTGCGCTGGTCGGTGCCCGCCGACGCCTCGTGATCGACACCGATGCGGCGGACCTGGGAGAATGGCGCCGCGGGGTGCCGGTCCGGGCTGTCCCAACATCGTCGTTCGGGGAGGAAGTGTGATCCGAGTATTCGTGCTCGATGACCACGAGGTGGTTCGTACAGGCCTGCGCGACCTGCTCGAGGGCACGGGGGAGTTCACCGTGGTGGGCGAGGCCGGCACGGCCGAGGAGGCGATGCGCCGCATCCCCGCCACCCGCCCCGAGGTGGCGGTGCTCGACGTCCGCCTGCCCGACGGCAACGGGGTGGAGGTGTGCCGGGAGATCCGCAGCACCCATCCGGAGATCGGCTGCCTGATGCTGACCAGCTTCAGCGACGACGAGGCCCTGTTCGACTCGATCATGGCGGGCGCCTCCGGCTACCTGCTCAAGCAGGTGCGGGGCATCGACCTGGTCGACGCCGTCCGCAAGGTGGCCGCCGGTCAGTCGCTGATCGATCCCCAGGTGACGGCCAAGGTGCTGGATCGGATCCGCCACCAGGACAGCGCCGATGACACCACCCAACGGCTGACCGATCAGGAGCGGCGCATCCTCGAGCTGATCGGCGAGGGCATGACCAACCGCCAGATCGCCGAGCGGCTGTACCTGGCGGAGAAGACCGTGAAGAACTACGTGTCGAACCTGTTGGCCAAGCTCGGCATGTCGCGGCGCACCGAGGCGGCGGCCTACGCGGCCCGTCTCGACGAGCGCAAGCACCGCCCGTACGAGCGCTGAGACGCCGACAGCTCCCATACCGATTGGTACGGGAGCTGTCGTGGAACGGCCCGTACCGTACGGTCACGCACGGTACGGGCGGGTACGTTCAGGCGAGGGCCGCAGCGGGAGCCGACCGCGGCCGCCCGGGTCTCAGTGGTGGCCGCTGCTGCGCAGGATGGCGGCCAGGTCCCGCATGATCACCCCCGGCAGACCGGGCACCTCCTCGAGCAGCTGGGCGAAGCGGTTGCCGGGCACCACCAGCAGGTGCATCGGCGTCTTGGCCGAGACCGTGGCGGTGCGGGGCCCGTGGTCGATGAGGCTGATCTCGCCGATCAGCGCGCCGGGGCCGAGCGTGTCCACCTCATCGCCGTCGACCACCACCGCCGCCTCACCGGCGATGACCACGAACGCCTCGTGGCCGACCTCGCCCTGACGGCACAGCACCCGACCGGCCTCGACGTCGATCTCGTCGACGATGGTGGCCACGTGTTCGAGTTGCTTGTGGCTGCAGTTGCGGAAGAGCCGCACGGCCCGCAGGTGGTCCAGCTTCGCATCGTGATGCAGCGCCATGTGAATTGCCGTCCCTCTCGACTTGGCTTGTTCGCCGCAATCTACCGCGCCGGCCGGCTGCGCGGCCCGGCGGGCGCGGCGGGCCCGGGGCTAGCGTGCGATCCGCCCCGGGGATTTCGGGGAGAGCGCTGCGGACGTTCGACCCTGGCAGGCCAAACCCCTGCGACGGATCGTTGCAGTGCGCAGGGAGACTGCGACAGATCCAGGAGGATCGACCATGTCCGAGACCAACAGCATGGCCGACACCAACAGCTCGGCACAGGTGATCGTGGTCGGCGTCGATGGTTCCGGCCACGCCGATGCCGCGCTGGCCTGGGCCATCGAGGAGGCCCGGGTGCGCGGTGCGACGCTGCGCATCGTGCACGCCTGGCAGTACCTGCCGATGGTGGCGGAGCCGATGGCCGCCCTGCCGTCGACGCCGTACCAGGAGCTGGCGGATTCGGCCAAGCTCGTGGTGACCGAGGCGCTCGACCGGGTGACCGGTGGCGGGGAGCCCGGCGTGCCGCTCGATGTGCGCATCGTGGAGGGCGCCGCCGGTTCGGCGCTGATGGACAACGCCGATGACGCCACCCTCATCGTGGTGGGCAGCCGCGGGCGCGGCGGCTTCAAGGGCCTGCTGCTCGGCTCCGTCAGCCAGCAGATCACCCACCATGCGCACTGCCCGGTGGTCGTGTTGCCGAAGGGCGTCGATCGCTGAGCGGTGCGCCTGCTGGCGGGCGGAGCCCCGCACGGCACGGGCGCCCGGCGCGTCATGGCCGCCGGGCGCCCGTTCGCGTCCGGGCCACCCCGTCCTGTCCGGGCACGGTCCGGCCACACCACTCGGTATGGCGAGCCCGCCCGCGTTCAGCCGAAGCGACCGTCGAGCGCGCCGGCGATGGCGCCATCGGCCGAGGCCGGCGCATGGGTGAGCCGGCTGAGGAAGCTGACCGAGATCATCCCCGCCTCCACCGCGCCGGCGTCGGTCTCGACCGGGAGCTGCACCGGGTCACCCCAGCTCATCTCCACGTGATACGTGCCGGTATGGCCCACCTTCGGCGTCAACGTTGCCGCGGCCATGGTCCGCGGCGGCCGGGTGGCCACCTCGCTCCACTGCCAGCCCGCCATCTCCGCCACCGTGCGGTTGGGCACGTTGAGGTTGACCGCCACCGGGTCGACGGGCAGCCCGTGGCGCAACAGGGCCTCGACCACCACCGCCGCCACCTCGGCGGCGTCCTCCCAGCGCTGGGAGCCCAGGTTCTCCTCGGCGCCCTGGCCCTCGACGGCCTGCTCGGCCACCACCTGGCTGACGGCCACACCGGAGATGCCCCGGCCCCGGCCGGTGAGCACCGCGCCCACGGTGCCCGAGTGGTAGACGGCGCGGCCGACGTTGGCCCCGGGGTTGATGCCGGACACGACGAGGTCCGGTGCCTTCCCGAACGCCCCCAGGGCGGCGAACATGGTGCACAGCGCCGGCGGGCCGCTGACCGCGTAGGCCCGGTCGATGCCCTCGAGGGCCACCTCGCGCACCTCCGGGCGGATGAGGTGCAGGGCGCCCAGCGCGGCGCCGGCGCCGGAGTACTCCCCATCGGGGGCCACCACCAGCACGTCGCCGAAGGGGCGCATGGACCGGGCCAACACGTGCAGGCCGAGCGAATCGATCCCGTCGTCGTTGGTGAGCAGCAGCAGCGGTCGGTGGGCCATCGTCCGATGTTGGCACGGCGGCGGCGCGCACCGGTAGGACCGCGGGGTCGACCGGCCGCAGGGGTGGTGCACCCGGGCCCTGATGCGGTCGCCCTGGGGTACGCTCCCGCGCCGTGAGCAGCACCGCCCCGTCACCGCCCGGACAACCGCTCGCCGGCGTGCGGGTGGTGGAGCTGGCCGGCGGCGTCGCCGGACCGTACGCCGCCAAGCTCTTCGCCGACTTCGGCGCCGACGTGTGCAAGGTGGAGCCACCCGGTGGGGACCCGGCGCGCCAGTGGCGCCTCGACAGCGACGAGGACGTCGATCTCGAGACCGGTCCACTGTACCTGTTCTGCAACACCAACAAGCGCTCGATCGTGGCCGATCCCGACGTGCCCGCCGATCGTGCGTTGCTGCGCCACCTGGTGGCCTCCGCCGACATCCTCATCGAGTCGCTCGGACCCGGCGGCGCCGCTGCGGTCGGGTTGGAGCCGCGGCGGCTGCGGGCCGAGCAACCGGGCCTGGTGGTGGTCAGCCTCACGCCGTGGGGCCTCGACGGGCCGTACGCCGGCGCACCGGGCACCGATCTGGCGGTGTTCGCGCTGGCCGGTCCGATGAGCTCGACCGGCATCGACGAGCTGGAGCCGATGAAGATGGCCGGCCGGGTCATCGCCTACCAGGCGGGATCGGTGGCGGCCATGGCGGCCATGGCCGCGCTGCGACGGCGCGAGCTGACCGGCCGGGGGGCGTGGATCGACGCCGCCGCCGTCGACGCCCAGCTCGGTTCGATCGACCGCCGCACCACCTACCTGCTGTACCGCCAGTTCTGCGGGCTCGGCGCGCCCCGGGCCCCGGCGTCGACCCAGCAGCAGCTGCCGGCGGGGGTCTACCCCACCGGCGACGGCCACGTGCAGGCGCACACCATCTCCACCTGGGTGCCGGCCATGCTGGCGACGCTGGGCGACGAGGAGCTGGCCGCCCGCTACGCCGATCCGGCGTGGGGCGAGGACGACGAGCTGCCGGGGCTGACCGAGGCGGCCACCTACGTGTGGATGGCGGAGCGCTCCCGCCAGCAGGTGATGGTGCAGGCGCAGGCCAACCGCTGGCCCATCACCGCCATCAACCATCCGGTTGATCTGCTGGACGACGAACACTTCGCCGAGCGGGGCTCGTTCGTGACGGTGGAGCACCCCCGGGCCGGTCGCTTCCGCACGATCGGTGCGCCGTGGCGGGTGGACGACGGCTGGGTGCTGCGTCGGCCGGCACCGTTGCTCGACCAGCACCGGGCGGAGATCCTGGCCGAGCTGGAGCTCGTGGAGGCCGGACGAGCGGGCCCCCGGCCGGCGCGCCACGCCGGGGGCCGGTGAGAGCCCGACGGCCGAGGATCGGCTACCGCTGGCCGGGATCCGGGTGCTCGACCTCACCGTGGTGTGGGCCGGGCCGTACTGCACGATGTTGCTGGGCGACCTCGGCGCCGAGGTGGTGCGGGTGGACAACCCGTGGGTGTTCCCACCGCCACCCGGGGCGGCATCCGCGGCCGCCCAAGGCGATGGTGCCCGCCCTCGGGCCGCTGGGTGCCTACCCCGACCTCGATCCCGGCGAGCGGCCGTGGAACCGCCACAGCATGTACTCGGCGCACGCCCGCAACAAGGCCGGCGTGACCCTCGACCTGCGCACCGAGGTGGGCCGGGAGCTGTTCCTGCGCCTGGTGGAGCAGGCCGACGTGCTGGTGGAGAACAACTCGGCCAAGGTGCTCGACCAGCTCGGCATCGGCTGGGACGTGCTGTCGGCCCGCAACCCCCGGCTCATCGTGGTGCGCATGGCACCGCTCGGGCTGTCGGGCCCCTACCGGCACTTCATCGGCTTCGGCGTGCACTTCGAGGGCCTGTGCGGCGCCACCGCGGTGCGCGGCTACCGGGATGCGCCGCCCACGCTCACC
The DNA here is from genome assembly GCA_041394365.1 of Acidimicrobiales bacterium. Taxonomy (GTDB): domain Bacteria; phylum Actinomycetota; class Acidimicrobiia; order Acidimicrobiales; family CAIXPF01; genus CAIXPF01. The sequence continues at coordinate 79,790 of JAWKIM010000012.1, read as the reverse complement.
TGGAACACGTTCCACATGGATCCCGCCACGGGGACCGCCGGCACGTTCGCGGTGCTCGCCGCGCTGCGCCGCCGGGAGCGCACCGGGGTGGGGGAGCTGGTGGAGTTCGCCCAGGCGGAGAACATGATGCAGCACCTCGGCGAGTACTACGTGGACGCGTCGATCACCGGCCGGGTGCACACCACGCCGGGCAACCGGGATGCGTGGTTCGCCCCGCAGGGGTGCTACCGGGCGGGCGACGGTGGGCACCTCGTGCTCACCGTGGAACGCGACGAGCAGTGGCCGGCGTTGGCCGATGAGCTGGGGTGCCCGGCGTGGGCCGGGCTCGATCGGCGGGCGCGCATGGCCGCGCATGACGACCTGGACGAGGCGATCTCGGCGTGGGCGGCACAGCGGCCCAGTGCGGCGGAGGCGGCGGCGCGGCTGCGGCAGCTGGGCGTGTCGGCGGCGCCGGTGTTGGGCGAAGGTGCGTGCCTGCGCGACGAGCACCTGCTGGCCCGGGGTTCGTTCCGGGAGAACGGCTCGGTGGATCTGGGCCGGTTCCTGTTCCCGAACCACCTGTTCCGCTGGGACGGTCCACCGTTGCGGTGGGAGGAGCTGTGCCGGTTGGGGGCCGACAACGAGCGCATCTACCGCTCGTGGCTCGGCTGCGGCGATGAGGAGCTGGCCGCACTCGACGCCGCCGGCCAGTTCGGCCTCGACTACCTGAAGCCGGACGGTACGCCGTACTGATCCGTACTGAGCCGTATTGCGCCGTGCCGCGCTGGACTGGAGGTTGCCCGGTGATCCGTAGAACTTGATGGCGGTGGTCCTCCGCCTCGGTCTGCCCTTGTTGGGCAAGCTCGAGGTCGCTGAACCAGTCGAACGTCGAGGAAGAGGACACCGTCGTGCCGAAGTCTCCCAAGCGCGCGTGAACCGCGCTTGCAGTTGTGCCGATCGGCTTGTCGATCTCAACCACCCTGAGCTGACCGACCGGCTGGCGGGCATCGCGGCCGAGCAGCGGCGTTCCAGCGCATGCGGAGGCCTGCTGGCTGCGTCGGTCGCGGTCGGGCTTGGCGTGTTGGGCGAGTTCCTGGCCGCCGAGGTGACCGAGCCGGCCGAAGGCCACAATCCCGAGCGCACTGCGGTCCGCCATGGCAGGAGCAGGCCACGGTGCCGTTGGGCGGCCGCAGGGTGCCGTCGCAAGCCCCGCCTACCGCCACCGACGTCTGGTGAGATCCGCTTGGACGTGGGCGCGGTGCAGGCGGTCGATCTGCTGTCTGAGCACGGTCGCCGCTGCGCTGGCCGGTGTCGACCCGGCACTACAACGCCGCCCGAGCAGGTCGGGACGCCCGTTCGACCGCGAAGTCGACGGTGTCGGCGAGTTCGTGGCCGCCACCGCCCGGCTGGACGAGCTCCGCAACCGTGACCTGTCCGGCCGGCGGTGGCTGGTCGTGTACGTCGACGGGTTGAGTTCGCCGGCCAGACCATGATCGGCGCCCTCGGCGTGGACACCGGCAACAAGTGCCCTCGACTGCAGGCACCACCGAGAACAAGACCGTCTGCGCAGACCTGCTCACCAAGGCCGTCGAAGCGCCTCACGCCTCGCCGCTGTTGTTCGTGTTGATGGAAAGCCTTGCACGCCGGTCCGTGACGTGTTCGACGGTCAACCCGTGCAGATCCAGCGGTGAGGCGTCAGTGCGAACATCGTCGGCTACCTGCCCGCGGAGAAGGGCTGGTGCGCCGGCTCGCCGCCTGGGCCGAACCCGACCCCACCGAAGCCGCCGTGCAGGAGCTGGCCCGCAAGCGGATCCCAACCCCGACGCCGCTGGGTCCTGCGAAGGCCTCGAGGAGACCATCACCACCCGGCTCGCCATCACCGGCACCTCGCCCGCACCTGACCACGAACCCGATCGAGTCCTCCATCGACATCGTCCGCTCCCGCGAAGAACGTGAAGCTGGAACGCCGACCGCCGCACGCGAACGACCCGCCGACATGCGCCTGCGCTGGCCGCCGCCGACTTCGCCGCCGGCAGCAATACCGCCGGGTCAAAGGCCACCGACAACTCCCCGCCCTCGCCGCCGCACTCAGCCCCGAACACTCGACCGACCCGAAGCCGTCGCATAGCATCACCCCGAGGCCCACACGTGTGAAGTTCCACGGTCAGCTGGGCAACCTCCTGGACTGCCGTGCCGCCCGCTGTGCCGCCGAACCCGCCACGCCACGCCGAACCGCCACGCGCCCGACCGCGCCACGCCGAACCGTGCCGAGCCGGCAACCAGCGCCGTCCTTCGGCGGCGTTCGACGTGTTCGACGGCATCGACCGGCTGCTCTCGGCCACCCACCGGTGGTGGCCACGGCCTCCCGTCAGGCGGCACAGCCGCACCGACCGTGGCCGGACTTCGTGTCTCACGACCAATTCCGAATCGACATCGAATCGAGCGCGAAGGGGTGCGCCCAGACCCCCCGCCCCCGGCCTGGCACCCACCGACCGCCGCCCACCGACCGCCGCCCACCGACCGCCGCGCCGTTCAGCTGAACACGTCGCGGCCTCACTGCGGAACGGCGTCCCGACCGCCGCCGCGACACTCCGGTGAGCCGCTCACGCCCCGGCTGACTAAGGTCGCCCGCCGTGATGGATCGACCGTTGCAGGGCATCCGGGTGATCGAGGTGGCGGGCGGCGTGCCCGCCGCGTACTGCGCCCACCTGCTCGCCGGGTACGGCGCCGACGTGGTGCGGGTCGACGGCGCGGACTCGCCACCCGCACCGCACTGGACCCTCTCCGAGGACGAGTCGACCTACCTGCTGCCCGCCAAGCGTCGCGTCGTGCTCGACGGCGACGGCGACGGCGACGGCGACGGGAAGGCGGCCATGTTGACCGAGCTGGTGGCCGCCGCCGACGTGGTGGTGCTCGACGGTCCCCCGGGTCGCTTCGACGTGCCCGCCTGGCGTCAGGCCCGCCCCGGGCTGGTGGCGGTGACGATCAGCCCGTTCGGCTGGACCGGGCCCGACCGTGACCTGCCCGCCGATGACCTCATCGCCTTCGCCGCCGGCGGCATGATGTCGCTCACCGGCGACCCGGCGGCCAGCCCCCTGCTCACCGGTGGGGCCCAGGCGCTGTGGTACGGCGGGCTGCACGCCTTCGGCGCCGTCACCGGGGCGCTCTACGGCGCGGCCGTCCAGGGCGAGGGCGACTGGATCGACGTCTCGTTGCAGGAGTGCCTCGCCGGGTCGCTCGAGCTCTACGGCCCGGCCGCCGCCTACGGTGAGCCGGCGGCGTTGCGCTTCGGGAACTACCACCGGGCGGTGTGGGCGCTCTACCCGGTGGCCGACGGCTACGGCGGCGTGTTCTGCCTCGAACGCCAGGTGCCGGCGCTCTTCGACGCCATCGGCGAGGAGGCGCTGCGGGACGAGCGCTTCCGCGACCCGTTGCAGCGCCCGTCCCACGACGAGGAGCTGTCGGCCTACGTGCTGTCGTTCCTGGTGGATCGCACCGGCGACGAACTGGCCCGCCTCGGCGCCGAACGCAAGATCCCCTTCGGCAAGGTGCGCACGCCGGCGGAGCTGCTGGACGGCGACGCTCTGCGCGAGCGCGGCTTCTTCGACACCGTGCAACTGCCCGACGGCGGCACCGTGCAGGTGCCGGGACGCCCGTTCGAGGGGCTCGGCTGGCAGGGCGGCGGGGTGCGCCGGGCGGAGCCCGAGCCGGCCGCCGCCGTGATCGAAGGGTGGACCCGTCCGTGAAGACCTTGCCGTTCGACGGCGTCCGGGTGGCCGACCTGTCGATGATGTGGGCCGGTCCCTACGCCACCAAGCTGCTGGCCGAGCTGGGGGCCGAGGTCCTCAAGATCGAGTCGCCCTCGGCGTGGGACAACATCCGCACGCTCATCCCGTTCCCGGACCGGGCCGAGCCGTGGAACTCGAGCTACTACTTCAACACCTACAACCGCGGGAAGAAGTCGGTGACGCTCGACCTGGCCCAGGCCAGGGGGCGGGCCGTGTTCCTCGAGCTGCTCGCCCACTGCGACGTGCTCATCGAGAACTACCGGGCCGACGTGCTCGACAAGCTCCAGCTGCCCTACGACGTGCTGCGCGAGGCCAACCCGCAACTGGTGATCGTGTCGATGGCCGGGTTCGGCAAGACCGGCGCCGACCGTTCACTGGTGGGCTTCGGGCCGGTGATCGAGATGATGAGCGGTCTGACCTCGCTCACCGGCTACGTCGACGACGAGGTGCCCTACAAGTGCGGCGTGTCCTACGGCGACCCGGTGGCGGGGGTGGCGGCGGCGAGCGCGGTGGCCATGGGCCTGTTGCAGCGCCGCCGCTCCGGCAAGGCGCCCATCATCGACCTGGCCCAGCGGGAGGTGGCGGCGACGTTCGCAGGCGGCGCCTTCGTGGCCGCCCAGCGCGATCCCGCCGCGCGCCACCACGGCAACCGTCATCCGCAGCGGCTGATCGCCCCGCGGCGCGTACCGCTGTCGCGACGAGGTGCGCCACCGCCCCACCGGCGCCTACGCACTGATCGCCGCTCGCGACGCCGACGAGCAGTGGATCGCCATCTCGCGCTGGACGACGCCCAGTGGGCGGCGCTGGCCAGGTTGATCGGGCGGGAGGAGCTGGCCGGGCTGTCCCTGGCCGAGCGGGCGGCCCGCCACGACGAGCTCGACGACGCCATCGCGGCGTGGGCGGCGACGCAGGAGGCGGGCGAAGCGGTGGAAGCGCGCTGCAGGACGCCGGGGTGGCCGCCGCCCGGGTGCTCGACATGGTCGCCATCCACGACGACCCGCAGCTGCGGGCCCGGCGGTTCTGGCGGGACCTGCCCCATCCCGACATGCCGGTCGGTTGGCTCCAGCCAGGGCGTCGTGGCGCTTCGTCGAGGCCGACACGTCGCCGAAGCTCCGCGCCCCGCTGTTCGGCGAGCACACCCGCGAGGTCCTGTCGGGCCTGCTGGGCTACGACGAGGCGGCGCTGGCCGAGCTGGAGGCGGCGCACATCATCGCCGACGCACCGATCAACCCCGGCGTCGGCTGATCCGGCGCGGCCGGCCGGGTCAACCCCTCCACGCACGCCGAATCGCCGACGAATCGCTCCGACGAGATCTCCCCATGCTATGGAGTATGGGAGGGCGGCAGCCGGATCGGCCGCCGGACCCGGGCTCAGCCGTGCACGGGTTCGCCGCCGCCCAGCAGCTCCCGCCCCGGGTGCATCCCCGGGTGGTGCGGACCGGGCTTGGCCATCGTCAGCAAGCCGTCCTCCACCGCGGTGATCAGCGCCCCCGACGACATCGGCTTGGCGAAGGCGAAGCCCTGACCGAGCTGGCAGCCCAGCCGCCGCAGCTCCGACAGCTGCTCCTCGGTCTCGATGCCCTCCGCCAGCGTGGTCATCCCCAACGACTCGGACAGGTTGATCACCGCCCGCACCAGTTCGGTGGCCTTGGGGTCGGTGCCGAGGCCCAGCACGAAGGACCGGTCGATCTTCATCACGTCGATGGGGAACAGCTGCAGGTACGCCAGCGACGAGTAGCCCGTGCCGAAGTCGTCGATGGCGATGCGGACCCCGAGCTGCTTGAGCGCGTGCAGCCAGTTGACCGAGGCCGACGTGTCGCGCATGACCACGCTCTCGGTGATCTCGATCACCAGCCACGACGGGTCGATGCCGGAGAGGGCGATGGCCATGGCCACGTCGTCGACGAGCGAGGTCTCCTGCAGCTGGCGGGCCGACACGTTCACCGTCAGCGAGAGCGACGAGACCATGCCGTCGGACGCCCATGAGGCCACCGTGCGGCAGGCCTCGATGAGGCCGGTCTCCTCGGCGATGGGGATGAAGTCCACCGGCGGGATCCGGCCGCGCTGCGGGTGGTTCCAGCGGGCCAGCGCCTCCACGCCCATCACCTTCGGCTGCGCCAGCAGCGCAGCGACGTCGTCGCCGGGGCCGTCCCCCGATGCGCCGGCCGGCCACGTGCCGCCACCGCCCTGCATACCACCGGGTATGGGGCCGATGGCCACGATCGGCTGGAAGTGGACCTCGAACTCGTTGCGGTCGAGCGCCCGGGCCAGCTCCGCCTGCATCTCCAGGCGCCGGCGGGCCGAGTCGTGCATCGACGGCTCGAAGAGGGCCACGCCGCCGCCCTGGGCCTTGGCCATGTACATGGCCAGGTCGGCGTTGCGCAGCAGGTCCGAGCCCGACGATGCCTGCGCGCCCGACGCAGCACCCGATGCTGGCCCGCGGCGTGATCTGGGTCCCGTCGATCACCAGCGGCTGGGTCAGCCGGTCGAGCACCCGCTCGGCCACCAGGCGCAGGGCGTCGGCGTCGGCGGTGCCGGCGTTCTCGAGCAGCACGGCGAACTCGTCGCCGCCCATGCGGGCGGCGGTGTCGCCAGGTCGCAGGCAGTTGGACAGCCGGTCGGCCAGCTCCACCAGCAGGCGGTCGCCGGCGGGGTGGCCCAGGCTGTCGTTGATCATCTTGAAGTCGTCGAGGTCGATGAACAGCACCACCGGATCGGGCCCGCCCCGGCTGTTGACCTGCAGCGCGTGCTCCACCCGGTCGGCCAGCAGCACGCGGTTGGCGAGCCCGGTCAGCGGATCGTGGAACGCCTGCCGGATGAGCTGGCTCTCCAGCGCCTTGCGCTCGCTCACGTCGCGGATGTTCAGCACCAGGCCGGCCACGTCGGGATCGGACAAGAGGTTGGTGGCGGTGATCTCCACGTCGAGCCAGTCGTCGTTGTCGTGGCGCAGCCGGCAGTCGATGCGGGTCGACGCCCGGGACGACCCTTCGGCCACGTGGCGCAGCTGGGCCTCGACGTGGGCGGCCTCGTCCCGGTCGAGCAGGGCGGCGAAGGGTTGGTGCAACACCTCGGAGGGGTGGTGCCCGAACACGGCGGTGATCGATGGGCTCTGGAACTGCACCACCAGCTCCTCGTCGACGATGGTGATGACGTCGAACGCGTTCTGCACGAGGGAGACGAGCCGGTGATCGGCATGGCGGCGGTGCATCGCCTCGGCCATGGCGGCCCGCTCCCGGGCCAGCCCGAGCTGACCGGCCAGCGTCTGGAAGGCGTCGAGCAGGCCGGCGGTGGGGGCCGTGCCCACCGCGGCCACCAGCAGACCGCTCGGGCCGCTGGACGACGGTACCGCCACGCACAGGACCCACGGGCGCAGATCGTCGCGGTGCACCGCTTCCGCCACCGCGGCCGGGGGCTCGCCCGGGTAGCCGGGACCGAACACGGTGGCGGTGGCCGCGCCGGCCGGTGCGCCGCCCTGGCGGGGCAGCAGCCGGATGGTGGCGCCCCGGTCGTCGAGCAGGTTGCGGGCGGCCAGCACCACCGCCAGCTCGATGGTGGTGTTGTCGGTGGCCACCAGCAGCGCGGAGAGCCCCGCCTTCAACGCCGACTCCCGACGCTGGTCCCCCACCCGGGTGCCCAGGGCCCGGGCCAGGCGGGCGACGAACAGCGCCACCACCAGCAGCCCGCACCCCCCGAGGGCCCAGTGCGGGCGGGGGTCGCGCACGTCGATGGTGAGCACCAGCAGCATCGGCACGGCGCCGCACGCCCCGAGGACGAGCACCCGGGCGATGGTGAGCCCGTCGGCCGAGCGTGGGGGCACGCCGACATGCGCCATCGAGCCGTCGAGCGAGGCCACGGCCACCAGGCACGCTCCGATGAGGTAGCCCAGCACCAGCGTCGCATCGGCCGACCAGAAGTGGTCGCCGACGCCGAGCCAGGCCACGTGGGCCACGATGGGCACCACCGAACCGAGGGCCACCAGCCGCCCGGCCAGCGTGCGCAGCGACAGGTTGGTGAGCAGGGCATGGGCCAGCAGGCCGACGAAGGCGATGTCGGGGATGCCGTTGAGCAGCAACCCCACCTCCTCGCCGGTCAGCCCGTCGCGCAGCAACGGCATCCACACGCACTCGGCCAGGCCGGCGCAGAACGCGGCCACCACCACCGACGCGTCCACCAGGGAGGCCACGTCGTGGCCGGGCCGGGCGCACAGCCGGCGCAGGCTCTCGGCGAAGGCGACCGCACCGCCGAGACCCAGCACCGCGGCCACCTCGGCCGGGCCGCCGGCGGTGACGAGTGCGAACTGGGCACCGACGAGCAGAGGGAGCACGCCGAAGGGCCACCACGGGCTACGGGGCGAGGCGCCGCGGGCGATGGCACCCGCCAGCACGGCGAGGGCGGCGAAGAGCAGACCGGTGGCCCCGGCGGCGGCCCGTAGCGACGGATCGAGCAACCCGCCGGCGAGGCACAGCAGGGCGATCGACAGCGCGCCTCGGCCGACCGGGAGCCACCGCGGGCTCCGGGGGGAGGCGTCCTGCTGGGACGGCGGTCGTACGCGGAGGGAAACCATGGCGATGCGCCCGCTTCGTCGACGCCGCGGCAACGCCGCTGAACCACAATCCCTCAGCCGGACGATGCGGGTACGTCGTGAAGTGAGCCGATCGACCTGTCGTCCCACCGTCGGTTGACGCCAACCGGTCAGGGCTCGGTCCGATCGGTCCACTCGGGCCTCGTCGGACCGCGGCGCCGGTCCGGTGCGGCCCAGGGTCGCGCGCCTCGTTAGCGTGGGCCGCCACACCGCACCGGCCCCCGGGGTTGCCTCGATGCCGACCTACCGCACCACCGATCTCCTGGCTCTGATCCTGCTGCTGGCAGGCGCGGTGGCCGTCCCGGTGGCCGGGTGGTTGGCGGGCGTCATCCTGCTGTGGGCGAGCCCCAGCTGGACGCGCCGGGCCAAGGCGCTGGGCACCGCCGTGGTCCCCGGCGGGCTGGCCGCACCGCTGCTGCTGCTGGCCGTCCCGATGGGCGAGGCGCGCTGCATGCGCCTGTCGGACACGAGCGGCGCGTTCCTGGGCGAGGCCTGCGCCCCGACGGCCGGCTTCCACCTGCCCGGCTGGCTCGGCATGACGCTGTTCGCGGTGCTGGCCGTGGCGCCGCTGCTGACCGCCGGCTACCTGCTGCACCGCCTCCGCCCACCCCGGCCGGCCCGAACGACGGCGACCGGCGCGATCTGACGCCGTTCACCGTTGCCTCGCCGGTCGCGTCGGGAAAGACTGGGCCCGACGGCGGCGGTGTGTCGCCGGCGACCAACGGAGGGGACCGATGAGACAGGCTTCGAGGCGCGCCCGGGCGGGCGTGGCAGCAGCAGCGACGAGCGCAGCCCTGGTGGGCATGACCGGCGGGGTGGCCGGCGCCGCACCGGCCGCCGAGCCCACGGCCACCACGGTGGCGGCCTTCGCCCCCGAGCTCGCCCCCGAGGGGATCGCCGTCACCCCCGACGGCACGGTCTACGTGAGCACCAGCGGCGGTGGCGAGGTGTGGGAGCTGGGCGCGGACGGCGCTCCCACGGTCGAGGCGGTGCTCGCCCCGACGGTGGCCCCCGGCTCGTTCGGCGTGCTCGACGTGGCGGTCGACGACGCCGGTCGCCTCTATGCCGCGGTGGCGTCGGGGGTGGCCGACACCGCCGGTGTGTGGACGTGGCTGCCCGGCGGCACGCCCGAGCGCATCGCCGGATCCGAACGGCTGGCGTTCCCCAACGCCATCGCCATCGCCGACGACGGCACCGTGTTCGTCAGCGAGTCCTTCGCCGGCCAGGTGTGGCGGGCCGACGGCTGGGCGGGCGAGCTCGAGCTGTGGTCCGACCACCCGTGGCTGCGGGGCAACGGCGCATTGTTGGGCCCGGCGCTGCCGGTGGGCGCCAACGGGATCGTCGCGCAGGACGGCGTGCTGTACGTGGCCAACACCGAGGAGGGCAGCATCCTCCGCTTCGCCATCGGGGCCGACGGCCCGGCGGGGCCGCCGACCGTGTGGAGCACCTCGGCGCGGCTGGTGGGCATCGACGGCATGACCGTCGGACCGGATGGCGTGATCTACGCGTCGCTCAACCAGACCAGCGAGGTGGTGCGCATCAGCTGGGACACGAGCGTCACCGTGCTCGCCACCGCCGCCGACGGCATCGACTTCACCTCGGACCTCGACTTCGGCTCGGGCGATCTCGAACGCTCGGTCTACGCGGTCAACTTCTCCATCGGCGAGCTGTTCGGCAAGACCGGCGGGGCGGGGCCGGGCGTGGTCCGCATCGACCACGCCGCGCCGCCCTACCAGGGCTGAGCCCGTTCCCGAGCCTTCAGCGCCGGGCGCCGCCGTCGACGATGGCCAGCGCCCGGCGCACATCGGCCACGTCGTGCACCCGCACCAGGTCGGCGCCGCGCAGCGCGGCCAGGCAGCAGGCGCCGACGGTGGCCGCGTCGCAGGCCTGCTCGTCGTCGCCGCCGTCGAGCAGGCCGGCGGTGGCGGCCAGGAAGCGTTTGCGCGACGGGCCGACGAGCACCGGCCGGCCGACCAGGCGGCGCAGCTCGCCGGCGGTCGAGCAGCTCGAGGTTGTGGCGAACGGTCTTGCCGAAGCCGATGCCCGGGTCCACGACGATGGAACCGGGCGCCACGCCGGCCGCCTCGGCCCGCTCGCTCAGCTGCCGGAGCGCGGGCGCCACGTCATCGACCACCAGGTCGCCGTGCACGACGACGTCGTCCTCGATGCGCCCGGGGCTCATCGCCCGGGCGTGCATGACCACCAGCGCGTCGGCACCCCCCTCGGCGGCGGCGACGGCCAACTCGGGGTCGGCGAGCCCGCTCACGTCGTTCACCCAGGCGGCGCCGGCGGCGAGGGCGGCGCGGGCCACCGCCGGCTTCATCGTGTCGATGGACAGGTTCCGGACCCCGTCGGCCACCAGCGTCCGCACCACCGGCAGGAGCCGGCGTAGCTCTTCGTCCTCGTCCACCGGGGCGGCACCGGGCCTGGTCGACTCGGCGCCGAGGTCGAGCACGTCGGCGCCCTGGGCCAGCAGCAGGTGGGCGTGACGGACCGCGGCGGTCTGGTCGAGGTAGCGACCGCCGTCGGAGAACGAGTCGGGGGTGATGTTGACCACCCCCATCACGTAGGTCCGGGCGCCGAGCACCAGGTGCCGGTCCCCGCAGCGCAGCGTCGGCTGCGGCTCATCGTGCACGGCTGGCCCACCGCGTCGTCTCCACCGGCAACGTCCCCACCGATCCCTCGTCGCCCCGCCGGACGGCGGGAGCCACGAGGCTACGGCCGGCGGGCGCGCCGGCGGATCCGCGCCCGCGCCCGACCGGCGCTCGACCCTTCCGCGGGTCCTGAGCGCGGCGCTGACCGATCGTGCAGATGGGCCATGCTCAGTTCCGCTTCAGATCCCCGCTCAGCGTCATCTGGCACCATACGATCGGTCAGGTGACACGATCGCGTCAGCAGCCGTGCCCGCTCTGCGGCGCCGAGAGCCAGCGGCTCTTCGTGTGGATGGAGGGCACGCGACGTGACGCCATGGACCTCTGCCCCACCTGTGCGGTGGGATCGTCGATCGCCATGCCCGGGCGCCTCTACGACGTGGTCCCCATCGGGCAGGGCTGGCGGGCCGTCGGCGAACGCCCGGCCGACGAGCCCGGCGATCCGCGCTGAGCGGCTCCGCGCTGCGGTGGTTCAGCAGCCGCGCCGTCGTGCCGATGCCGCGAGCGTGCCCGCCCGCCCCACCCCGGTCACCGAGTGCCAGACCTGCGGCGGGTGGGCGTTGGCCACGCCCGCCCGGGTGGTGCGCCACGGTGAGCACTGGGCGGTGGCGTGGTGCCCGCGCTGCCGCGCCTCGATCCCCTACCGGCTCGGACCGGCGGCACTCCTGCAGCTGACGCTGCCCGGACCGCTGGTGCGCACCTGCTACGACCACGAGCGCCGGCGGCTGCTGGCCGCCTGGCGGGAGAGCGGCCCCGGCGACGGGCCGGATGCCGTACCGAGCGGTACGTGGGTGCTGGAGGTGACGTCAGGTCGGGTCGTGGCGCTCGACATCCCCACGGGCATGGTGTGGCAGCCGCTGGCTGCCGGCGAGGGTTGGCCGTGGGCGTCGACGCCGGCGGCGGTGCGCTGGTGGCCTTCGACAGCGGTGACGGCACGATGCGCTGGACGCCCGCCGGCGGGGCCGCCACCGGCGGGCGGTGATCGCGGCCGGTATGGTCGGCCTCGACCCGGTCGGGCTGCCGCCCGACGCCCCCTTCGAGGTGCTCGAAGCCGATCGGGGCACGCCCGCCCGACCGGTGCACCGCGGTGCGTTCCCGCCGGCCTGGGCGGCGGCCATCCGGCGCCGCACCGAACCCGACCCACGCCGACGGGAGATCGTCGTCGAGGGGACCGATCGCTTCGACCGCTGGGCGGCGATGGTGTCGGCGGCCACGACGCACCGCGCCCGCTGGAAGCTCCACGTGCTCGGCCACGGCGGGTGGACGGTCATCGACGGCCTGTTCGAAACCCCCGGGAGCGGCGCCGGCGGGTGGACCGAGCGGGTGCTGGTGGTCGGCCCCGCCGGCCTGCGGTGGGACCTGCCGGTGCACCTGCCGCCGGCGACCGTCGAGCTGGTCGGGTCGGGCCTCGATCCCCGTGGCGCCTGGCTGGAGGGAGCCTCGGCGGTGGTGCAGCGCAGCCCCCGGGAGCTGGCGGTGGTGCCGCTCAGCGAGCCGCCGCGGTGAGGGCGCGGCTGTCGGGCGACTGCTGATCGTCGCGCAGCGCCCGCACCGTGTAGGTGTGGGTACCGACCGGTACGGCCCGGTCGACGAAGTTGCGTGACCGGGGTGGCAGGGCGGCGATGAGGTCGCCGTTGCGGAACACCCGGATCTCGTCGACCGTGCCGCTGACCCGGAACGTGAGCCGGACCATGGCCCGACCGGGCAGCGCCCCGGTCAGCGAGGCGCCGCCGGCGGGGGCGGCGCGGTGGTGGGCGGTGCGGTGGTGGGCGCGGTGGTGGGTGGGGCGGCGCCGATGGCGGCCAGCGGGTCGATGACCCCGGAGCCGGTGCAGGTGTCCGGCCCGGGGGTGACGGCGTCGCGGGCGGTGCCGGTCAGCGCCGCGATGACCTCGGCCGGGGTGAGCGACGGGTCGTGGGACAGCACGATGGCGGCGGCTGCGGCGGCATGGGGGGTGGCCATCGAGGTGCCGCTGCTGGTGGCCACCCCGGACGCGGCGCGGTTGAGCGGGTAGGTGGAGTAGATGCCGAACCCGGGGGCGCCGAGGTCGACGTAGGCCGCCCGGGTGGTGAACGTCGAGCAGGCGTCGGGATCGAAGGCGACGCCCACGTAGGCGCCCACCGATCCCACCGCCACCACGTGGTCCTCGGCCGCCGGCCAGTTGGTGGCGCAGCCGGCGTCGCCCACGGTGCACCCGCCGTTGCCGGCGGCGGCGAAGAGCACGACGCCGTTGGTGTAGGCGTGTTCGACGGCGCTGTGCAGCACCCCGTCCGACGACGAGGAGCCGAGCGACAGGTTGATGACGTCGGCGCCGTTGTCGGCCGCCCACACGATCCCGGCGGCCACGTCGCTCATCCACCCCGAGCCGCTGTCGCTGAGGACCTTGACCGACAGCACGGTGGCGCCGGGCGCGGCGCCGGTCACGTGGGTGAGGTTGCCGGCGGCGGCGGCGATGGTGCCGGCCACATGGGTGCCGTGACCGTGACCGTCCTCCACGTCGGTGCCGGTGACGGCGGTGTTGCCGTCATGCAGGAAGTGCCGGCGCAGCGGCGACAGGTTGGCCACCAGATCGGGGTGGCCGGTGTCCACGCCGGTGTCGAGCACGGCCACGGTGACACCGCTGCCGTCGGCGGTCGGCCGCGTCCTCGAACGGGATGGTGTCGAGCGCCCACTGCAGCGAACGGTAGAAGTCGTTGCTCACGGCGTCGGCCGACACGTCGCCGCCGGGGCCGCCCGGCCCGGGGTCGGGTTCGATCGGGGCATCGGGCACGAGCGTCACCGGCGAATCGACCGAGACCGCCTCGAGCGTGCCGGACGCCCCGGCCACGGCCAGCACGGCGTGGCCCTCGGCCGCCGAGTCGACGGTGGCGGTGCTGATGGTGACGGCACCGCCGGCGTCGCGGTGGGCGAAGACCAGCTGGGCGCTCTGGTGGTCGGCCTGGGCGATCGCCGGCGCCACGTCGGCATCGACCAACGCGTCTTGGTCGGCGGCGGGATCGGCGAGCGCGGCGCGCGCCGGCCCGACGACGGCCAGCGGCGCACCCACCAGTGCGGCGGCCGCTGCCACCGTGGCCCACCGTCGTCTCCAGCTCCCCTGCCAGCGCCGCATCACCTCCGAGCTGTCGGCGGCGGCGGCCGCGGGTGCGCTAGGTCGATGGGCGGGACACGACCGCTCCCACATCGGTGCTCCAGCGACCCCGCCGGCGTGCCGATGCTCCGGCGAGGAGCCGGGAGCCGGCCCGGCACGAGCAGGGAGAGCGGCAGTGGCGTTGCGCACCCATCGATCCAAGATCGGCGTGGTGGTGGCCGCCGCGCTGGGCATCGGCATCGGGCTCGGCGTGGAGAACTCCTTCGACCGGGCCGGCGCGTCGGTCGACCCGGGGACCGGTGACGTCGTCGGCGAGTTCACCTACGGGGTCACCCCGGCCCGCCTGCTCGACACCCGGCCCGGGACCTACACCGTGGACGGCCAGTACGTGGGCATCGGTTCGATGGCGGACATGACGCCGGTGACCATCCAGGTGGCCGGGCGGGGCGGCGTACCCGCCGATGCGACGTCGGTCCTCTTGAACGTCACCGCCGTCGGCCCCACCGCCGAGGGGTTCCTGGCGGTGTGGCCCTCCGGCCCGTTCCCCGGCACCTCCAACCTCAACTTCAAGGCGGCCGACGTGGTGCCGAACATGGTGTTCACACCCCTCTCCAACGGTGCCGTCACCGTCATGGCCTCCAGCGGCCGGCCCCACGTGCTCATCGACGTGGCCGCCTACAGCTCCGACCAACCCGCTGCCTGAGCCACGCCCGCGGCACGGCGGGCAGGCCGTCGGACCGCCCGGTATCGTCTCGCCCGGACGCCATCGGGCGGGAAAGGGAGGCGTTGGTGACCAGCACCACCATGGCCGGCGCGCCGCACGCCACGGCGCCCATCGAGCGGCGGGCGTGGCTGTCCCTGGCCCTGGTGTCGGCCGCCACCTGCGTGATCATCCTCGACCTGATGGCGGCCAACGTCGCCTTCCCGTTCATCGAGCGCAGCTTCCCCTCCACCCCGCGGACCACGCTGGCGTGGGTCTCCTCCGGGTACGCCATCGCCTCCGCCGCGCTGCTGATGGTGGCCGGCCGCATGTCCGACCGCCACGGCCGGCGCACGGTGTTCCTCGCCGGGGTGGCGCTGTTCAGCGTGGTGTCCCTGGCCAGCGCAGCGGCGCCCAACCCGGCGGTGCTCATCGCCGCCCGGATCGTGCAGGGCGGCGGATCGGCCATGATCACCTCGACGGCGGTGGCGCTGCTGCTGCCCGATTTCCCCGCCACCAAACGGGGCCTGGCGCTGGGCATCTGGGGAACGACCAGCAGCGCCGGTGCCGCAGCCGGGCCCACGCTCGGCGCGGTGGCCATCGAGGCGCTCGACTGGCGGCTGGTGTTCCTGCTCAACATACCCATCGGTCTGGTGACCCTGCTGTTGGGGCGACGCCTGCTGCGCGAGCCGGCCCGGCCCGAGCACGCCGGCGGCATCGACCTGGTCGGCACGGTGCTGGGCACCGCCGCCACTGCCCTGCTCACCCTGGGCATCCTGCAGGGGCCGGGGTGGGGTTGGGCGACCCCGGCGGTGGCGGGGGCGCTGGCCGCCTCGGTGGTGCTCGCCGGGCTGTTCGTCGTGCGCTGCGCCCGGGCGGCGGCGCCGCTGGTCGATCTGCGCCTGTTCCGCCACGGCCCGTTCGCGCTGGCGAACCTGAGCCAGGCGGGCACGCAGCTGGCCATCATGGCGTGGTTCTTCACCACCCCGCTGTTCCTGATCAACGTGTGGCACTACTCGGCGTTGGCCGGGGGCGGGGCGGTGGCCATCGGCATGGTGGTCAGCTTCGTGTCGGTGCCGGTGGGTCAGTACTCCGATCGCCACGGCTACCGGACCGTGCTGTTCGTCGGCGGGTTGGTGGCTGCGGCCGGCATGGCGGTGTGGGTCGTGGGCGTGGGGGCCGAGGCCAACTTCTGGACCGCTTACCTGGCGGGGCTGGTGCTGTTCGGGTTGGGGGCCGGGATGGTCGGCATCGTGGTGACCAACGCGGCGCTGGCCGGGTTGCCCGATGGCGAGCTGGCCGCGGCCAACGCCGTGTTCCAGACGATCCGCAAGCTGGTGGGCGCGATCGGCGTGGCCATCGCGGTGGCGTTGCTGGGCAGTCGCAGCACCGACTCGGTGGACGCGTTCCGCAAGGTGTGGATCATGATCGCGGTGGGCTACCTCCTGTCGAGCCTGGCCATCATCCCGTACCGCCAGGTCACGCGACGCCGCTGACCGGCCGGAGGTAGGCGCTCAAGGCGGACGCTCGGACGCCGATGCATCGGGGATGGTCGGTTCCTGGCGGCGCAGGCTGCTCCCTGGCGGTGTCGTGGCGGCCGGCGTCGTGTTCGCCGTGTTCAACGCCCCCTCGCTGCTGACCGCGGCCGGCCGCATCGGCACCATCGCCGCACCGGCGGCCTCGGTCGGCGTGGGCCTGTCGGCGGCGGCGATGGTCAACCGCGGCCGGCTCAACCACCTGGCCCACGCCGCGGTCGGCGCCCGGGTGCCGCTGGCGTCGACGGTACGGGCGGCGGCGGTGGCGTTCGCCGCCAACAAGGTGGCGAAGTCCGCCGGGCTGTCGGGGTTCGCCGTCTTCGTGCGCCACGGACGGCGCCATCGCTGCGCCACGGTGCAGGTGGTGGCGGCGTGCACGGTGGCGTCGGTGTGCTGCTTCGCCGCGCTCGGCGTGTTGCTCGGCGCGGCGTTCGCCGTGCTGGCGGTGCGCGGCGCGCTGGAGGGCTGGTGGCTGGCCGCGGCCTGCGGGTACGCCGCCTCGGCGGTGGGGGTCGCCCTGGCGATCGGCCTGGTGTTGCACAGCCGGCGGGGCCGCCGCCTCGCGTGCGTGGGTTGGGTGCGGGGCCGCACCCGGCTGGCGCACGTGATCCGCCGGCGGCGGGCGGTCGCACCGACGGCGTCGGTCACCGAGGCCGAGAGCGGACCGGCGGCGACGGCCGCGGCGGTGGCGGCCGCCGAGGCGTGGGCCGAGGGGCTGCGAGCGATCACCGGGCAGGCGGTGCGCCGGCCGGGCACGCCGGCCGCGGTGCTGGCCCATGCGGTCGCTTCGAAGGTGCTCGGGGCGGCGATGCTGGCCGCGGCCGCCGCGGCGGTGCGGGCCGGGCTGCCGCTCGAGTCGGTCCTGCTCGCCTACGGCGTATCGCTGGCGGCATCGTCGGCGTCGCTGCTGCCGGGTGGCTTGGGGACGGTGGAGGCGTCGCTGGGTGGGGTGTTGGTGGCGGCCGGGGTGCCGGGGCCCACTGCGGTGCTGACGGTCGCCCTCTACCGGGTGTTCGACCTGTGGCTGCCGGTGGCGGTCGGCGCCGCGCTCGGTCGGCGCGAGCTGCGGGCCGCGGCCGGGCGGGAAGCCGCGTCGAGCGGCCCGGTCGCCCGGCGGCGGGCGGGTCTCCCCGGCGAGGTGCCGCCCCCACCGGCGGGCGTCTCCGTGGCCCCGGTGGTGGCCTGACCGCGAACCGGGACGTCACCGCGGTTCGCCGCGGGTTCGGCACGACCCGGCCCCCCGGCGACGGCACCGCGCGATCATGCACGGGTGCTGCTCGACGCCCCGACCCTGCAAGCGATCGCCGCCGGATCGATCGACGTGGTGTTCCGCTGCTGGAAGCGGCCCACCGTGCGCAGCGGCGGCACGTTGCGCACCCCGATCGGCCTGCTCGACATCGTCGAGGTGCGTGCGATCGACCCCGTCGAGGTCCACGACGCCGACGCCCGCCGCGCCGGCTTTGCCGATGCGGCCGCCGTCCGCTCCTTCCTCGCTGGTGCGGGGTGCGGCTCACCGGACCACGGCGGGGACCCGGCCCGTCGCGCCCATCGGATCGTCGTGCGTCTCGGCGGCGAAGACCCGCGCCTCGCGCTCCAGGACGACACCCACCTCGACGCCGAGAGCCTCGAAGCCGTGCGCCGCCGCCTGGAACGATGGGACCGGGCGGCCGCCGACGGCCCCTGGACGCTGGCCACCCTGCGCACCATCGAGCGGCGCCCCGCCGTCCGAGCGGCGGACCTGGCCGCCGAGCTGGGCCGCGAGCGCCTGCCGTTCAAGGCCGACGTCCGCCGCCTCAAGGGGCTCGGTCTGACCATCAGCCTCGAGGTGGGCTACCGCCTGTCACCCCGGGGAGCGGCCGTCCTGGCCGCACTCGAGGACCGACCCGCCTCCTGAGGGAGCCGCGCCCGTTGCGCCAACCCGACCGATCGGTCTGCCGACGGCCGCGCCGGACGGGCCGACCAGACCTCCCGGTACGGACCGATCAGACCGTCCGGTATGGACCGATCGGCATGGGAACGCGGGCATCGATCACGGCGGGAAGATCGCCCCGTTCACGGTGAGATGGCAGGCCCGATCCGACGCGCTGCGCCCGGGGATGGCCTCCATGGCCCGCTACGCTCGCCCGGCGTGCACGAGGAGCCCGCCCCCACCCGAGCCGTCCGGGGGCCTGCGCCGTTCATCGGGCGCACCGCGGAGCTCGCCGTGGCCCTGGCCGACGCCGAGCACCACCAGGCAACGCTGGTGAGCGGACCGGCCGGGGTGGGCAAGACCCGCCTGGCGCAGGAGGTGGCCGCCCAGCTGGCCGCGGCGGGGTGGACCGCCATCGTCCGACACGCCACCCCCGCCCTGCAGCAACTGCCCCTCAGCCTGCTGGCCGATGCGGTGGGTGACCCACCGCCGGGCTCATCGGCCGAGGCGATCGCCCGCGCCTACCGCTCGATCGCAGGCGGCACCGCCGATGGGCGGATCCTGGTGGTGGTGGACGACGCCGGCTTCGTCGACGACGCCTCGGCGGTGGTGCTCCAACGGCTGATCGAGAACCGGGCCGCCACCGTGCTGCTGACCGGCCGCAGCGGGCGGGCACTGCCCTCGCCGCTCCTGGCGTTGCAGCGGGCCGGGCTCCTCCAGACCATCGAGCTGCGACCCCTCGGCGACGTCGAATCCCGCCGCCTGGCCGTGGCCGCCGCCTCGGCCGTCGGCGGAGCGATCGACGAACGCCGGCTGGAGGCGATCTGCGACCGCGCCAGCGGCCTGCCGCTGTTCCTGCTGGCGCTGGTGCGGGCGGGCGGGGCCGAGGGGACCGCGGCGTCGGGCCGCGGCCTCGCCGAGCTGCTCACGACGGTGCTGGGCGGCGACGCACCGGCCGAACGGCAGGCGCTCGAGCCTGGTGGCGTTGGGCGAACCGCTCGAGCTGAGCATCGTCGAGCAGGCGTGCGGCGCCGACGTCCTCGAGCACCTCGAGCGCGACGGCGTGATCGTCGTCGACCGGGACCGCCGGCGGCGCAGCGTGCGCCTGGGCCACCCCCTCTACGGTGAGGCGGCGTCGGCCGAGCTGGGCGAGGTCCGTCGCCGGCGGCTGCTGCGTGAGCTGGCGGACGAGGTGGCCAAGCTCGGCGGACGCCGCAACGACGTGCTGCGGGTCGCGCTGTGGCGGCGTGGCGCGGGCGAGCGGGTCGATGCCGCCACGGCCCTGCGGGCGGCGCGCGCCGCCGTGGCCGGCGGCGGGCTCGACGTGGCGGAACGGTTGCTGCGCGACGCGCTCGAGGCTGCGCCCTCGCTGGAGGCGGCCGTGCTGCTGGCCGGCATCCTGCTGGAGCAGGGACGGCCGGCAGAGGTGGTCGAGGTCTGCCGCGCCGCGCCGAGAGCTGGTGACGTCGGGACGCGCACGCGGCTCGGGGTCCTGTGGGCGGTGGCCTGCTTCGACTTCCTGGGCGATCCCGCCGCCGCCCGCCGGGTGATCGCCGAGCTCACCGCGGAGCTGCCGATCCCCTGGCGCTTCGAGCTCGACTACTTCGACATCACCGTCCGCTTCTACGGCGGTGATGTGGCCGCCGCCGTCGTGTTGGTGGACCGGATGCTGGCGGACGAGCGCGTCCCCGCCCGCACGCGCAGCTGGTACCTGCAGCCCTCCACGCTCGCGCTCGCCACCGCCGGGCGGACCGTGGAGGCGTTCGAACACGCGAGCCGGCTGGTCGACGAGGCACCCTCCCTCGCCGGGGAGATCGTGGCGGTGGAGACGCACAGCCGCTGCGTCCACACCTACACCTGTGTGCTCATCGGCCGACTCGACGAGGTGCGCCCCGATCTCGACCGCTGGCGGCAGACCAGCGAGGCGGGCGGCGATCTCACCAGCGGCCCTGGCGTCGATGTGCCTGGGGTTGCTCGAGCTGCACCGGGGCCGTCTCGGCGCGGCGGTGGGCTTGCTCGACATCCCCCTGGAGGTGTCCGGCGGTTGGGCCCTGGCGGCGCGGGCGTGGCGCACCCAGGCCTTCGCGCTGGGCGGTGACGTGCCGGCCGCGGAGCGGCAGCTGGCGACGACGGGCACGATCACCCAGTTCGCCTTCCACGAGCCCCTGAACCTGACCGCCGCCGGCGACGTGGCCACGGCCAAGGGCGATGTGGCCGGGGCCCTCGGCGCCTACGAGGCGGCCGCTCGGGCTGCTGGCGCCCGAGGTGCGCACAGCCTGGCGGTGCTGGCCCGGCTGCGGGCGATGGCGCTGACCGCCGGCGACGGCGCGGCGCGGCGGCTGCGCACGGCCTGCGAGCGCATGGACGGGCCCTTCTCCATCGCACTGGCGGCGGTGGCCACCGGTTGGCTGGCGGGCGACCTCGCGGCCGTCCAGCGAGCTGCGGCGGCCGGCCCGCCGGGCGATGCAGTGGCGGCGCTGCAGTCGCCGACATCGAGGCCGCGCTCGTGGCGCTCTGCAGCCCGGGAGCGCCACGGCGGCGCGGCCGCCCGGCGTGCCGCGGCTGCTCGGTCGGCGTTGCAGCGCAGCCTGGGCGCCGATCGCCGCGTCGACGACGGCACCTCGACTTCGCCGGTGCGCCGCAGGGCACGGTCGCCGCGGCGCAGCCGCCGCTGCACCGCTGACCGCACGGGAGCGCGAGGTGATCGGTCAGGCGGCGATCGGTCTGCGCGACGTCGAGATCGCCGCCGCCCTGGGCATCTCGGTACGGACGGTGCACGCCCACCTGCGCAGCGCGTACCGCAGCTCGGCATAGCCGGCCGGGCCGACCTGCGTGGCGGGCCTCCCTCGTTGCCTAGGTAGCGCACCACGGCAGATTGCCGATGTCACGAACTTCGGTGTGGGCCTAAACTACGACGATGCCCGTGCGGCTGCTGCGTCCCCGACTGGAGGGTGGGGCGGCAGCAGCGCCGCCGGGCGGTTCCCGGCGCCGGTGCGGTCAGCCGGCCGGCGGCGGTCCGATGACCGAGGTGATCGAGCGGAAGAACACCCCGGCCATCTTGGTGGCGCCCTCCGCCGTGGGGTGGACGTTGTCCGAGCCGGTGTCGCCCGGAGCCCAGGCGGTGACGAGCTCCTCGGCGAGGGGCACGTAGTACGCCCGATCGCCGGTGGAGCCGGCGGTGATGGCGGCGGCGTTGAGGGCGGCGAAGTCGACCCCGATCTGGCCGCCGTTGGTGGCCAGCAGCGGGACCGGCGGGTAGGACGCCACGAAGACGAGCACCTCGGGGTGGTTGGCCTGGATCTGCGCCACCAGCCCGATCAGCTTGTCCGGCGCCTCGGCGGGCACCACCGGGCGCAGCGCACCGTTGCGCCGCTCGGTGATGGGGAACAGGTCGTTCATACCGATGAGCAGCAACACGATGTCCGGCTGGGACTGCTGCACCCAGGCGTCGACGTTGTCGGCGATGTTGGCCGGCCCGCACACCTCGCACAGCGTGGCGCCGTCAGGGCCGATCGAGTACCCGCCATGACCTTCGCCGTCGGGGTCGCCGCCACCGTAGGGCGGGGTGCGGTCGGAGCCGACCATGTCGACGTGGTAGCCCGCCTCGACCAGCGATCGGTACAGCACACCCCGGTAGGTCTGTGGGGTGCTGAGATCGGTGGGATCGGCGCCTTGGGTGATCGAGTCCCCCAGCGCCATGATGCGCCAGGGGCGATCGGGGGTGCCGGCGTCGGGCAACCACGCCGTGGTGGTCACCGGCTCAGCTGCTGTCACCGCCGGCGCTGGGGCGGAGGCGGGCAGCGTGGCACTGGCCTTGGGCGCGTCGGCGACCGTCGTGGGGAAGAGCGACTCGAACCGGGTGATGGGGACCTTCGCCGTCTCGGTCTGGGCGGCTGCGCCGCCGCACGCGGCCAGCGTGCCCGCCAGCGCGAGGAGAGCGAGCACGGCGGCCGATCGGCCGCGGCTATCGCCCCGTTGCGCTGTCATCCCATCACCCGCCGTGGTGTTGCCGTACCGGGGTTCGCCGCCCGGTGTTGGTTCAGTGTGCCGGGTCCCGGGGTGAGGGCGCCAGTGTCTCCTGGGCCCGGCGGAGGGCGTCGCGCCGGCGCGCGGCGCGCGTCCGGCTGCGGCGGGCCAGGGCGCGCACCGCTTGGGCCACCACCGCACCGGCGGCGAAGGTGGCCGCCAACAGCAGCCACAGCGGTGCTTCGAAGTCCAGCCACAGCCAGTCGAACGTCGTCTCGTGCCCGTTCTGCACCACGAGCAGCGCGGCGGCGACCGCCACCAGACCACCCAGGACGAGCCCGATGCCGAACCGCCCGCGGGAGCGCACGTGGCGGAGCTCCGCCGCCGTCTCCTCATCGCTCAAGGTCCGGTGCTCGTCCCGGTGGTCGTCACCGATGCTCCGGTCCGCGTCACGGGCCGCAACGGTGGACGGACGGTCGTCAGCTCGCAGATCTCGCACGACGGGGTCGTACCCGGTCGGCACGGCGGCTCAACCCCCGGCGCGCCGTTCCGTCTCGCTCAGATCGGGTGACGCCAGCGCAGCCGGGCGCGCACCGGGTGGTGATCGCTGGGGAAGCGACCGCCGGGGCGGAGCTCCTCCACGGCCGCGTCGGAGGCGCGCAGGTGGTCGGTGACGAGGATGTGGTCGAGGTGGGGGCCGGCGGGATCGCTGCGGTAGCCGTGGGCGGTGGACGCGTGACCGGGCTCGAGCACGGGGTGCAGCCCCGTGGTGCGAAGCGCGTCGAAGACGGCCGTCTCGGTGCCGGTGTTCAGATCGCCGAGCAGCACGGTGGGCTCGTCACTGTCGAGCCAGGCGGCGAGCTGCGCCGCGCTGCGGGCCCGGTTGTCGGCATGGTGCTCGTCGAGGTGCGTGTTCGCCACCCGCAAGGTGCGCTCGGCCAGACGGTCGCGGTACCGGGCGATGGTGGCGATGCGGGGCGCGCTGGCGCCGGGCAGGCGCTGGGACCCCTGCCGATCCTCCCCATACCAGTAGGTCTGGTGCTCGATCAGCTCGAAGCGGACGCTGCGGGCGAGCACCGGGCACCGCTCCCCTCGCCGGCCGCGACCGCGGCCGGCACCGACGCTGCGGTAGCCGGGCAGGCGTCGCTGCAGGTACCGCAGCTGGAAACCGTGGGCCTCCTGCAGCCCGTAGAGATCGGCGTCGAGCGTTCGCAGCACCTCGGCGGCGGCCCGGCGACGCCAGGGCCAGCTGTTGGCACCGTCGACGCCCAGGCCGTTGCGCACGTTGAACGTGACCACGTCGAACGGCGGTGGGCTGAGAGCGCGGTGATCCTCGGGCATCGCCAGTGCTCCTCATTCCGCCGCCGGGTTCGGAGTCTAGGAGCCGATCCGACGATCGCCGGATGGCGAGCGGAGATGGATACCGAGGCGTATGGTCAGACGTGGCCGCCGGAACCGCCGTCGACGCTGAGGGCGACGCCGTTGATGTAGGAGGCGGCGTTGGAGCAGAGGAAGACGATGGCGTTGGCCACCTCCTCGGCGGTGCCGTAGCGGCCGACGGGCACGGTGGCGCCGTTGCGGTTCAACACGTCGTCCATGGTCCCACCGGTGGCCTCGGCGATCTCGGTGGCGGCGCGCTCCCACATGGCGGTGTGGATGAGGCCGGGCAGCACCGAGTTCACCAGCACCCCGTCACCGGCGTACTTGCCGGCCAACGCCTTGCCCGTGGCGATCATCGCGGCCTTGGTGGCGGCGTAGTCGATGAGGGCGGCGTTGGGGTAGACCGCCCCGCCGGTGGCCACCATGATCACCCGACCCCAGCGTTGCTTGCGCATGGCGGGCAGGCAGCGGCGGGTGCAGCGCACCGCCGACATGAGGTTGAGCTGGTGCAGTTGCTCCCAGTCCTCGTCGGTCATGTAGAGGAAGTTGCGCGACGGCGAGGCGCCCACGTTGTTGACGAGGATGTCGGCGGGGCCGAGGTCGGCCGCCACGGCGTCGAGGAACGCCTCGGTGGACGCGGGGTCGGCCAGGTCGGCCACGTAGCCGTGCACGCTGCCGCTGCCGTTCGGTCGGTAGGCGGCGAGCGCGGCCACGTTCTGCTCGCCCCGGGCGCAGAAGGCGACCTGCGCGCCGTGCTCGGCCAGCAGCTTCACCGTCGCCGCCCCGATGCCCTGGCTGGCGCCGGTGACGATGGCGCGCCGGCCGGCAAGGTCGAGATCGATCATTGGATGGCCTCCCCGGTCGAGTTGGCGAGCAGCATGCCAGAGCGGGCGCCGGGCGCGTCGCTCGGATCGTCGCCGCTCGGGGTCGGCTGCGTCGTGTGGGGCGGCTCGGCGACCCGCCGGGCGCCGCTCCCCGGGCGCCTGGCGGTGGTGTGCCCCCGCCCCGCCCGAAACCCGTCGCGCTCGATTCGACGTCGATTCGGAATTGGTCACCAGACACAAGGACCGCACACCATCGGTGCTGCAACCGTCCCGCGAGGTCGAGGGCGGCCACCCGTCGTGCGCAGCCGTGCTGCCACCGTCGAGACCGGCGAATCGATTTCGAATCGCCGCCGAAGGAGGGGCAGGGAGGGCACGGGCAGGCAGCGGGCGGAGCCGCCAGGCGGGGGGACGCGGTCGCGGCAGGCGTGGTCCGGGAGGCGGTGGCGGCCGGCCGCGCTCAACCGGCCCAGGCGCGCAGAGCTCGGCGGTGGCGGCGTCGTACGGGAACCACGTCTCGATGCGCAGGTGCTCCACGTCGATGTTCTGCGGGGCCTCGAAGGCGGTGACCATCACCAGGAACCGGGCCTCGAGCCCGCCGCCGCGCAGGTGCAGCACCAACGCCGGATCGACCGGCACCGCCAGGTCCACCTGCCGCCAGTCGGGATCGACGGTGGGCGACGCCAGCAACTCGTCGAGCAGGTCCTGCATGGCGCCGTCGGCCGGGTCGGCCAGCACCTCGCGCTGGATGCGCCACAGCAGCTGCCGGCCGACCTCGTCGATGTTGGCGATGAACGGGTGCGCCCCGCGGGGATCGAACGTCGAACGGGCCAGGTTCAGCCGGCCGGCGGCGGGGTCGGCGAGCACGGCGTCGAGCAGCCGCTGCGCGCCGCGGTTCACGTCGAGCACGTCGTAGGTGCGGTTGATCACCATGAGCGGGAACGGTTCGTGGTGCTCCTTGAGCAGTGCGATCGCTTCGGTCACCGCGGCGGGCAGCGCGCCGTCGGGCCGCTCGTAGACGGGATCGTGGCCGGCGGCGCGGAGCATGGCGTCGACCTGGCGTAGCGGCACCCCGAGGGCGGTGGCGAGGCGCAGCACCATCTCGGCGCTGGGCCGGGACCGCCCGGTCTCCAGGAAGCTCACGTGGCGGGCGGAGACGTCGGCGGCGAGCGCGAGGTCGAGCTGGCTCAGACCCCGCTGGCGCCGCCAGTACTTCAACAGTGCCGGGAACAACCCGGCGCGGTGGTCCGGCTCCGGCACGGGCGCTCCTACGGGATGAGGTGACGAGGTGGCGACGTAACGAGGTGGCGCCGTGGCGAGGTGGCGCAGACCCGAGGCGACGTTAGGCCCCCGGCGCCGACACGCGCACCTACCTCCGCAGGTCGTTGCCGACGGCGACCACGGGCGCGATGGTGCAGCAGGGCGTCGCACCCCGAGCCCGACCCCTGCCAACCGAGATCCGGAGCCACCGAGGAGGCCGCCGTGCCCACGCTGACCGCCACGACCGCGTCGGAGCTGTTCCGCCGCGAACCCGACCGGTTCCTCGACGTGGCCACCGGCGAGGTGGCCTACCGCCGGGTCGGCGAGGGGCCCGATGTGCTGTTCGTGCACGGCTGGCCGGTGAGCTCGGCCACGTTCCGGTTGCTGCTGCCCCATCTGGCCCAGCACGTGACGTGCCACCTGATCGACTTCCCCGGTGCCGGTTCGAGCCGGTTCGACGCCGGGGCGCCGCTCAGCGTGGACGGCCACATCGAAGCGGTGCGGCGGGTGGTCGATCTGCTCGGGCTGGACGAGTTGGCCGTCGTGGGCCACGACAGCGGCGGGCTGATCGCCCGGCACGCGCTGGCCGGCGACCCGCGCCTGCGGGCCCTGGGCCTCATCGACACCGAGCAGCCGCAGGGCTTGAGCCGCCGGTTCCGCCTGTTCCTGGCGGCCCGGCCGCTACCGGGCCTCGCCGCCGGGTTGGGTTGGATCGCCGGGCAACGACGGCTGCGCCGCAACCGCTTCGTGTTCGGCGACGCGTTTGCGGACCGCTCGGCGCTCGACGGCGAGTTCGACGAGTTCTTCCTTCGGCCGTTGCACGGGTCGCGGGCCAAGCAGCAGGCGGCGGTCCGGGTGTTGCGCAGCTTCGACGTGGGCCACGTACGAGCCCTGGGCGAGCTGCACGCCCGCATCGACGTGCCCGTGCAACTGGTGTGGGGCGAGCGCGACGTGTTCTTCCCCCTCGCGTGGGCGGAGGAGATGGTCGCCACGTTCCCCGACGCCCGGCTCACGGTGATCCCGGGAGCCGGGCTGTTCAGCCACGAGGAGCGCCCGGCCGAAGTGGCCGCCGCGCTGCTGCCGGTGCTGTCCGGTCGGCCCTGACCCGCTCCCCGGTCAGTCGTCGTCGGGGGCGAGGCCGGCCAGCGCGTCGAGGAACGGTTGGTGCTGCCACAGCGTCACCGCGGCTGAGGAGGGTAGCGGGGGCGCGGCGCGAAAACCGTTCGGAGCAGGTCCGACCGACCGGTACGATCGGGGCGTTCGGTCCTTCGAGGAGTGGAGAGGAGCAGGCCATGGTTGCGCATGTCGTGACCCGCACGGCGTCGGTGCCGCGCGGTCGTTCCTGCTCGCCCGCCCTACCCGCCGGCCGCTGACCTCCTCGCGGGTCGCCCGGCGGCGATCCCCGATGGAGACCCCTCGTGTTGCACGCTCATGGCTTGGACGACCGCGTCCGCGCCCGCCTGGCCGCCGCCGCCGACCCCACCCACCCCCTGACAAACCGACCGGTATGGACGCCGGTGGTGCTGCAGCACCGGCCGGCGCCACGGCCCGACCCGCCGCGTCGTGCGCATCGAACGCGACCGGGCGCTGCTCGTCACCGACGCCGGTGAGACGACCCGGCCGCTGCCGGCCGGGCTCGCCGTCGGCGACTGGGTGCTCATCGACGAGCACCGCATCCGTTCGATCGCCGAGCGCTGGTCGGCCCTGGCCCGCACCGACCCCCGCTCCGTGGGCCGGCGGGTGGACCACGCCCAGGTGCTGGCCGCCAACGTCGACGTGGTGTTCATCGTCGAACCGCTCGACCGTGCGGTGCGGCTCAGCCGGCTCGACCGGGCCCTGGCGATGGTGTGGAGAGCGGCGCCGTCCCGGTGGTGGTGCTGACCAAGGCCGACCTGCACCCCGACCCCGAAGGCCTCGCCGACCGGCTCACGGTGGCACTGCGGGGTGTGGACGTGATCCCCACCAGCGTGATCGACGGCCGCGGCGACGGCATCGACGAGGTGGCGGCCCGGCTCGCACCGGGCCGGACCGGGGTGGTGTTGGGCCTGTCGGGGGCGGGCAAGTCCAGCCTGTTGAACGCTGGCCGGCGAGGCGCTCATGGACACCGGCGACGTGCGCGCCGCCGATCACCGGGGCCGGCACACCACCACCAGCCGCCGGCTGGTGGCGCTGCCCGGGGGTGGCACGCTCATCGATCTGCCCGGTCTGCGGGCGCTCGGGTTGTGGGACGCGGCCGAGGGTGTGGCGCCGCGTTCGACGACGTGGACGGGCTGGCCGCCGACTGCCGCTTCGCCGACTGCGCCCACGAGCGCGAGCCGGACTGCGCGGTACGGCTGGCCATCGAGGACGGCCGCCTCGATGCCGAGCGCCTCGCCCGCTGGCGCAAGCTCGCCCGCGAGGCGCAGGTGGCGGCGCGCCGGCAGGACCCGGCGCTCGACGCCGCCCATCGGGCCGAGGTGCGCCGCGTGGCCCGATCACGCCGCAACGACCCGCGCACCCGTCGCAAGCGGTGAGCGAACCGGGTGCGCCGTCGGCTGGTCGGTCAACGGGTGACCGCACGCTCGGTCCGCAACGGCAGCCGAGCCGTGACCACGGTGCCACCGGCCGCCCCGGCCCTGCCCACCCGGCACGCACCGCCGAGCAGTGAGATGCGGTCGCGCATGGAGGGCAAGCCGAGGTGGCCGGGTTGGGCCGTGGCGTCGTCGTCGATGCCCACGCCGTCGTCGGTGACGCGCAGCTCCACGGCATCGCCGTCGTCGAGCAGATCGATGGTGACCTCGGTGGCGGCGGCGTGCTTGTGCACGTTCTGCAGCGCCTCGATGGCGACCCCGTAGAGCGCCGCCTGCACCGTCGGCGGCAGGTCGCAACGCACGGAGCCGGCGACGCGCACGGACAGGCCGGCCGTCCACGGCAGCTGGGTGACGGCGGCGCCGATGGCCTCATCGAGGGGCACGCCCTCCAGACCCTGCGGATGGAGCTGCTGCATCATCGTGCGCAGTTCGTCGACGGTGGCGGTCACATCGCCCTCGACCTTGTCGAGCTGCACCCGCCAGGCGTCCTCGCCCAGGTTGCGCCGGCGCAGGGCGGACAGCCGCATGCTGGCGATGGCGAGTTGTTGCACGGGGCCGTCGTGCAGATCACCGGCCAGGCGCCGGCGCTCCTCCTCGGCCACCGCGACCACGCGCGCCTGGAGCGCCTTGTTCGCCTCCTCCGCTTGTACCCGTGCGGTCTGATCGACCAGCAGGCCGACGCGGGCGGGGCGCCCCGCGAACATCGCCGCGTCGTGGGAGGACACCGCCATGAAGAACGTCGATCCGTCCTTGCGCCGAGCCTGCACCGGCCGGCGCCCGCTGGCGGCCTCGTCGCCGTCGAAGAAGCGCTCCAGCCCCCCGTCGCGCTGCGCCGGCTCGGCCAGCAGCTCGGCGACGGACGAGCCGGCCAGGTCGGCCGGGTCGTAGCCGAAGGCACGGTCGAAGCGCCTCGTTGGTGGCGAGCACCTGCAGGCCGTCGTCGTAGACGACCATCGGGATCGGGTTGGCCTGGAACAGCTGCTCGTAGCCGGCGAACAGCTCTTCGTAGCGAGCGGCGGCCCGGTGGGCCTGCTCGAAATGGCGGGCGCGCCGCATCGCCTCGGCGCACACCGCCGCCAGCCCGCCCAGCAGCTCGCGATCGGAGTCGGGGAAGCGCCGATCGGCGACGAACGTGACGCCGAGCAGGCCCACGCACTCGTCATCGATGATCGAGCGGGATGAACGCCTCCGGCGGCCAACGGGAAGGGGTGGGTGGTGCCGGCGCCCAGGTCGGCGACCACATCGGCGCTGCCCTCGTAGAAGCGGGCCCGGCCATCGGCCAGCACGGCCGCGACCACGGGTGTGGCCGCGCCCGACTCGATCCACCGCTCGTCGAGCGTGGCGCACCGCGGGTCCCATCCCACGCCCATTGCTTGTAGCGCCCGCCCTCGAGCCGGACGGTGGCCCCGGCCGTGGCCGGCGCCATGGCGTCGATGACGGCCGACACGGCGGTGGCGATGACCTCGTCCATGGTCAGTGATCGGGAGAACGACTCCGTGACCCGGTGCAGTGCCGCCGCCCGGGCCTCCGCCCGGCGCTCGATCTCGCCGAGTCGGATGCGGCGCAGGGCCTCCGAGCAGAGCATGGCCACCGACGTGACGAAGTCCCGATCGAAGCGGCGCCACGCCGCCGCCGGCTCGGGGAACAGCACCGTGATCGCACCGACGGGGCCAGCTGTCGTCGGCGGTGAGCGGGACGATGCCGGCGGCGAGTCCGTAGGCCGGCACCGGCTCCGCGGGACCGAACGCCGCGGTGAGCTGCTGCCCGGTCCTCGAACCAGCGGTCGCTGCCCGTCCGCACCACCGTGCAGATCGGCCGTTCGGCGCCGAGCCGGAACGCGAGGGGCTCGACGCTCGCGGGTTCGCCTCGGACGGCGACCACCCGCACCAGGTCGGGGCCTGCCCGCAACACCGCGGCGACCGACACGGCCGGCAGCACCTCGACCAGTGCATCGAGCGCCACATCGAGCACGTCGACGACCTGACACGAGCCGGAGAGCGTGCGGGTGATGCGATGCAGGGCGTCGGTCCTGGCGGCGGCGTCCTCGGCCGCCACCAACGCGGCCCGCTGCGAGGTGTCGAGGCGCGCGGTGCTCCAGGGCGAGGGCGGCGGCGTGGGCGAAGGTCAGCAGCGAGTCCAGCGCCGCCTGGCTCAACGCCCTCGGCGCGGTGAACCCCAACCCGATGGTGCCGACCGTACGGCTCGAGATCAGCATGGGCACGTACACGACCGCGGCGAGATCGGGCGGCACGGTCCCCGCCGGGAAGGCGGCGATCTCCTGGCGACTGGCGAGGCTCACGACGCGCTGTGCACGCGCCGCGAGCGCCAGTGGGGCCGCACCGTCGAGCCGGAACGCCGAGTAGGCGCCCGCCAGGTCGAGGTTCCGAACGAGGAGCGGCACCAGTTCCCCACGGCCGGTGTCGAGACGCCGGACCGCTGCCGCTGGCGCCGACGGCCGCCATGCAGGCGTCGAGCGCCGCTCTGGCGACCTCGTCCTCGGTCGAGGCCTGGGCCAAGCGGCGCCGAGCCGGCCAGCAGCGAGGAGATCACCACCGTCTGCTCCCGCTCGGCGGTGACGTCTCGCACCTGCGGCGACGACGCCCGCCACGGCCGGGTCGTCGAGACGGTTCACCACCACGCAGGCCAACCATCGCCACCCGCCCTCGGCGTGGCGCACCTGGGCGGTGAACGCCCGGGTCGATCCGGGCTCGGCCGCGACTGCGGTGAACGCGGCGATCGTCGGCGCCAGGTCCTCTCGTGGAGGAAGGATTGGTCGAACGAAGCGGTGAACGCCGCCGCCGGCCAGCCGAGCACGTCCTGCACGGAGTCGGTGAGATACCCCAGCCGGCCCTCGGCATCGATGATGGCCGTGAAGTCCGGCCGAGGTGTCCGCCACCGCCGACAACCTGCCCGCCGCCAGGCGCAGCGCCATCGCGCTGGCCGATGGTGCGCTCGCTGTTGCAGCACCCACAACAGGATGACGGCGGTGACCGCCACGTAGAGCAGCCCTTGCTGGCGCCCACCCAGGTCGGGGCACCGCGGAACAGCCAGTCGCTGGTGCCGATCCAGAGGAACCCCACCACCGCGTAGGCGCCGGCCACCAGCTCCGGGGTGAACCGGCGGGACCACCTTGCAGGGCAGGCGCCGGGGCAGGCCGTTGAGGCATGTTCGCACGCTACCGGAGCTGCCCCGGCGGCGATGCCCGCTGTCCACCGCGCGCTTGAATCACTGCGTTCGCGCTAGTCGCGGGCGGACGCAGGCGCCTCCGCGCTGCAAACGGGCCAGCCGTGGCCGACCATCGGCCGGGAGCGCCCCTGCATGGGAGCCGTCGAGCCGCTCTACCCGGAGCCCTTCACCGACCCCGGTCGCCCCATCCGCTAGCCTTTCGCACCGACAAGGCAGGTCGCCGAACATTGCTAGCCCGGCGTGCGGCCGGGTTTGCCCCGTGTTCGAGACCAGCCCCGGCCCTCATAGCTCAGGGGATAGAGCAGCGGTTTCCTAAACCGTGTGTCGCAGGTTCGAATCCTGCTGAGGGCGCTTCGCGGCCGAGCGGGTTCGGCCGGCCCGCAGGGCGCTGGCCCCCCAACCGCCACCCCATACCTACCGATTGGTATGGCGGTCGCACCCACCCCGGCCTGGCCGAGCGGTGCGATCAGGCGTGCAGGAGCCGTTGGAGTGCGTCGGCGGCGGTGCCGAGGTCTTCGGCGGCCGCAGCGACGTGACCGGCGTGAAGGGTCGATGCCGCCGAGGCGGTGGCCACCCGGGTGGTGGCGCCAGACGATGGACGCGGAACGGACGAAACGTCCAAGGGGCCGGCAGAGGCGGCGTCCCCCGGCACGAAGGGATGTCGCCGCCGCCGGTCCCGGATCGGGTCCCGCCCGGCACGCACTCGAGGCCAGCCTCGTCTTGCCGGCCCAGCGCACCGGTTCGTTCAGGTTCGGTTCATTTCAGGTCGGCCCGATTGGTGCCGAAGGATCACTCGTCGAAGCACTTGTGCGCCGGGGAGGGCCACGATGAGCTCCATTCGAACCAGGACACTGCTGGGCACGGGCGTGGGCATGGCGCTCGCCATGGTGATCGCGCTGGCCGGCATCGTCGGCTTGCGGGGCATCGTGAGCCGATTCGACGAGCTCGCCGACCGGGCCACGCCGGCCCACGTGCTCCTGTTGAACATCGACCGCGACAGCTACCAGGCCCAGCTCGCCTTCGAACGAGCCCTCACCGCCACCGATCCCGCCGACCGGGAGGAGCAGGAGGCCGCCTTCCGGGAGAACGCCGAGCAGACCGCCGAGCGCTTCGCCGCCTACCGGGAGGTCGCGCTGGGCGACGGCGAGGAGACCGCCCGGTGGCCCGCCTACGAACGAGCCCGCGCCGACTGGCTGGCCGGTGCGGAAGCACTGCTCGACGCCGACCAGCCCATCGACACGGCGGCCCTGACCGCCGAACAGCAAGCCTTCGAGGCAGCCCGATCTGATCGATGCGCTCGCTGGTGACTTCTACGAGGGCTTCATCGACGCCAGCAACCAGGGCGTGCGAACCACCGCCACCAACCAGCAGGCGCTGATGCTGCTCGCCGCCCTCGGCGCCCTCGCCTGCGGCTCGTTCGTGCTGCGCATGATCAGCCGCGGGCTGACCGCTGCGCACCCTCGCCGATGTCGCCGAACGCATGGCCCAAGGCGCCACCGCCGTCGAGGCTGCCCGCCGCCCACCACGACGACGAGGTCGGGCGGCTCACCACCCCGCTCGGCACCCTGGCCGGTTACCTGCGCGACACCTCGGCCTCGCTGCCGCCGCCGTCGGTGACCTGACCGTCCGCCCCGAGGTCCGCAGCCCCGATGACGTGCTGGGCAGCTCCACCACCCAACTGCTCGCCTCGCTCACCAGCGTGGTCGGCGCCATGCGCCACGCCGTCGACCGGTTGGGCGGCTCCTCCACGCAGGTGCTCACCCTCAGCACCTCCTTGGAGGATTCCGCCGATGCCACCTCCGGCGCCGCCAACGGCGTGGCCGCCGCCAGCCATCAGATGCACCAGGCCATCGGCGAGGTCGCCCGCAACGCTGCCGAAGCCGTCGACGTGGCCGGCGGCGCCGTGGAGCTCGCCGACCGCGCCCGCACCATCGTGGCCCGCCTCGACCAGTCCTCCGTCGAGGTCGGCTCGGTGCTCGCCGTCATCAACGACATCGCCGCCCAGACCAACCTGCTCGCGTTGAACGCCACCATCGAAGCGGGCCCGGGCCGGCGAGGCCGGTCGCGGTTTCGCCGTGGTGGCCGACGAGGTCAAGCAGCTGGCCACGCAGACCACCGAGGCCACCGACGGCGTCCGCAAGCGCGTCGACGCCATCCAGAGCGACACCGCCAACGCCACCGCCGCCATCGCCGAGGTGGGCACCATCATCGAGACGATCGCCGAGCGCATGCACACCATCGCCGCCGCGGTCGAGGAACAAGAGCTCACCACGAACGAGATCACCGAACGGATCAACGGCGTCTCCATCCTGGCCGACGGCAACCGCCAGATCACCCAACAAGCGGGCGGCGCGGCGAGCGACCTCACCCACCTGGCCACCCAGCTCGACGAGCTCGTGGCCACCTTCACCCTGCCCGCGGCCTGAACCGCACCCCGGAACGGCGGGACGCGTGATGCGCCGCCCGCTCGATCGGTTCAACCGGCCACGTCGAGGGCGAGGTCGAGACCGAAGCGGGCCACGGCGGCACGGCGGCGCAGGAGCTCGGCCCGGGCGTCGCCCTCGAGATCGGGGCGGTGGTCGAGCACGAGGGCCGAGAACACCGACCGTACCGCCAGGTGTGTCGCCCACGCAGGCGCACCTCGTCGACGGTGACCGCTGCGCCCTCGGCGGCGAGCCCATCGGTGAAGCCTTCGAGGATCGCAGCGGCGATGGCCGGATCTCCTCGACATCGGCGGCACCCGACTCGAAGCGACCCACCAGCAACTGCCCGAGATCGCTGCCGACCTGCCCGGCGTGCCCATAACTCCAGTCCAGGGCGACGATGGCTCCATCGCCGGGCTCTCGGAAGTTGTCGGGCGTGGCATCACCGTGGCACACACCGGTTGGTATGGTCCGCAGGCCGGCCAGCAGAGCGGGCATGGCGGTGGCCAGGCTGGTGAGATCGGCTCGGTGACGGCCGTCCACCGCTGCCCGCACGTACGGGTCGGCCCAGAACGCAGCATCGGCCTGCAATGGCAGGTCCAAGAACGTGACCTTGCCGAAGAACAGCCGCTCGATCGCCCGCTGCCGCAGGCCGAAGACGTCGGCGGCCTCCTCGCCGGTCCATCGCCCGGCCAGGGCGCCGAGCGCGGCGGCGGTGCGCCGGTAGCGCTCGAGCGACCAGGGCGCCACGTCCTCGACGTCCTCCATCCAGACGGTGACACGATCCTCGCCCGATTGCTCGACGAGGTGGACGGCGGGCATCCGCAACGGGTCGGGCAGCACCGCCGAGTCCGCTGCGGTACACGTCCGGTTCGTCGAGCCAATGCAGGTCCTCCAGAACCTGCTGGTGGTGCTCGGGCGGGATGAAGGCGAAGGCCGGGGCCGCCGACGCCGGCCGCAGCGTCTTGGCCACCACGTCGAGGGCGGCGCCGCCCTCGAGGGTGAGCCGCACGCGAATCGAGCCCTGCGGTGGTCAGGTTCTCGATCCGATGGCCGAGCGGTTGCGAGGCCGCGGCGGTGAGCGGACCGGCGCCCCGGTGGCGGCGCGGGCGACCGCGGCGAGGGTCT
This sequence comes from Acidimicrobiales bacterium, assembly GCA_041394365.1. Taxonomy (GTDB): domain Bacteria; phylum Actinomycetota; class Acidimicrobiia; order Acidimicrobiales; family CAIXPF01; genus CAIXPF01. The sequence goes on along the minus strand of JAWKIM010000012.1, from coordinate 44,825 downwards.
CGGCGGTCCACGGCTGCACAGTGGCGTGGGTCATGTTGCAGTCGTAAACCCTGTTGACTAGTTTGTCAACATGGTTGACGATCTCGACGCGGCCCGGGTGGCCTGCACGTGCTGGCCGTGCTGAGCCTGGTGGAACGGCGCCTCAGTGCGGCCATCTCCGAGCGCATGGCGCCCCACCGGGTCGTGCTGCGGGGCTCGCACGCACGGCTGCTCAACCTCCTGCCGCACGGCGGCGCCCGCCCGACGGAGCTCACCCAGGGCTGGATCCCAAACAGGCCGTCGGCAAGCGCATCGGGAGATGGCGGACGCCGGCCTGGTCACCGTCGAGCCCGACCCGCACGACGCCGGGCCACCATCGTCCGCCGCACGGCCGAGGGCGATCGGGCCCTGGCGCTGATCAGACGTGAGCTCGCCGCACTCGAAGCGGAGCTGGCTCGTGCGGTGGGCGAGCGTCGCCGCACGTTCCGGGCCGTGCTCGACGAGTTGGCCGCCGGTTGAGGCCGGCGCACCGTCGGTCAGGTCGCAGATCCGTACAAGCGACGATGCGATCCCGATGGTGCAGTGGGCGGTGTCCGGTGGCGATGCCGCCGATGCACCAGGAGGAAACACCATGCGAGTCGCCAAGACCGACGTACCGCCCAGGATCGACGTGCCCGGTGCGGTGGCCCGCCAACTGCCCGGCTTCGGCGACCCGTCCGGCCATGGGCCGCTCGGCGCCGAGTACTTCTCCCTCAGCGCCGGCGTCGACATCGCACCGCTGCTGCAAGGGCTCGAAGGCGACGCCTGCCAGGCTCCGCACTGGGGCTTCATGCTCGCCGGCCGGGTGGCGGTGACCTACACCGACGGCACCGAGGAGACCTGTGCCGCACAGGACCTCTTCCACTGGCCGCCGGGCCACAGCGTGCGCGCGCTCGAAGACGCCGAGGTCATCCTGTTCAGCCCCGCCACGGAGCACGCCGCCGTCCTCGATCACATGCTGGCCCGCCTGTCACAGGCGAGCACCGACTGATCGAGCCCGCCGCTGCGCACGGCGCGGCTAGGGATCCCACCCCACACATCACGACTTGCGCGGGCCACGGGGCAGCAGTGCCTCGACCGTGGTGGCGGTCGCCGCAGCATCGTCGGTACCGGCGTCGGCGTCAGCGTCGACCTACGACGATGCGCAGCGACGGCCCGCCGAGCCCAGAGCGACCTGCAGGCAGGCGCCGCAGGGGTAGGTGAGCCGGCCGTCGGTGCGAGGCCGCCAGCACCAGGGTCGTCGGGCGAGCCGGGCCTCCACAGACCGACGCGAACAACGCCGCCCGCTCGGCACACATGGCCAGGCCGAGCGAGACGTTCTCCACCACCGCACCCTGGTACACCGCACCGTCCTCCAGGCGCACCGCCGCCCCCATGGCGAACTGGGAATAGGGGGCGTAGGCCCGAGCCCGTGCCTCCCGGGCGGCCTGGATAACGAGGTCTCGGTGGGCTCGGCATGCCGCATGACGCCTCGCTTTCCCCTCAGCGGCCGCCCGAACCGGAGCCGATCAGGAACCCGCAGCCACCTGCGCCATCGGTCGTCTCGCTCCGGCCGCGCCGATCGGGGACGTGCACGAGGAGGACCGTTGTGAGCGAGGTGGCATCGCCGACGAGGCATCGACCGGCTGATCCGCCACGATCGGGTGTCGGGCCGGCTCTACGTGGACCCGGCCGTCTTGAGCGGGAACTGGAGCGCATCCACCACCGGGGTTGGGTGTTCGTCGGCCATGAGAGCGAGGTGGCCGAACCGGGCGAGTTCGTCACCCGCTTGCTGGGCCGTCAACCGGTGGTGCTCACCCGCGACGAGGATGGCGAAACACGGCTGTGGTCGAACCGGTGCCCGCATCGCGGGGCGACCGTGTGCAACCTCGACCGGGGACGGACCCGCTACTTCCGCTGCCCGTACCACGCCCGGACCTTCGACACCGGCGGCGCCCTGGTGGCGCTGCCCGGCGAGGAGGGCTTCGGGCCGACGTTCGATCGGGCCGAACACGGCTGGCGCCCGTCCCCGCACCGCCAGCTACCGCGGGTTCGGTGTTCGGAGCCGGTCGCACACCGGCCCCACGCCCTCGAGCACCTGGGCGACGCCTGCGACATGATCGACCGGCTGTGCGACCTGTCCCCGGTCGGTGAGATCACCCTGCGAGCGGGCTGGCTGCGCCACCGGATCCGGGCCAACTGGAAGATGGCGGCGGAGAACGTGTGCGACTTCTACCACCCGCCGATCACCCATGCGTCGTCCGGCCTGGCCGCCGGCCTGCCGCCCGGCTACTTCAGCGATGCCTACGGCGGGGTGGTGCGCGACCTCGGGGGCGGCCGGCGAGGTCGACTACCGGCCGACGCTGGCCAACGCCAAGCCCCGGTCGCTGGAGAGGTTCAGCGGTGCGCGCCGCCAACACCTGGATCTGCTGGCGGCACGCCACGGCGCCGCCGACGCGGTGGCCCGGGTCCGGGTCGGGCCGCCACACGGCTTCATCTTCCCCAACCTGTTCATCGCCGAGGAGAGCATCTTCGTCATCCAGCCGGTGAGCGTGGACGAGATGACCCACCTGCAGACGCCGATCATGTGGGCGGGCCTTCCCGAGGAGCTGCACCGCCGCCAGCCTGCGGCGCTTCGAAGGTGGCTTCGACCGGCCGGTATGGTCGAACCCGACACGCGGCGACGTGGGAACGCATCCAGCTCGGTCTGCGGGCGGGCGAGCCCGAGTGGGTGGTGCTCGAGCGCGGCGTGGAACGTGACGGCACCGGTGTGGGCCGAGCGCTCGACGAGATCGCCATGCGCGGGTTCTGGCACCACTACCGCTCGATCATGACCGACCAGGTGCCGGGATGAACCACCGCGACGAACTGCTGCTCGAGCAGCTCGTCGAACAGCAGCGGGTCGAGCAGCTGCTGTTCCTCGAGGCCAGGCTCATCGACGAGCGCCGCTTCGCCGAGTGGGAGGCGCTGTGGGTCGACGAGGGGGTCTACTGGGTGCCGGCCAACGGCGAGCACACCGACCCCCACACCGACGTGTCGCTGATCTACGACAACCGATCGCGGATGCACAACCGGGTCGAACGCTACGTCGGGGGCAAGGCGTACTCGCAACAGCCACCGCCGCGCACGGTGCACCTCGTCTCCAATGTGGCCGTGGAGCGCCCGGGACCCGTCGAACCCGGCGACGGTGCTGCTGGCGATGGTGCAGGTGGCGCAGGTGACCAGCTGGTGGTCCACTCGACCCTGCAGGTGGCCGAGTCCCGGCCCGGCGCGCGCACCGACTGGGTGGGTCGGGTCACCCACCACCTCGTCGAGCGCGACGGTGCACTGCGCATCGCGTTCAAGAAGGTGGTGCTCGTGGACAATGATCAGGAGTTGACCACCATCGACTTCCTGCTCTGACGGTACCGGTGCGTCACCACCCGGTCGGCACGCCTGACCAGACCGGGCGAGACGTTCTCCACCACCGCACTGCGGAACACCGCACGTCGGGCACATGGTGTTTGTGCACCGGCGGTCATCGCCGCCGCCGTACTGCCTGGCATGCTCAGCGAAGGTCCTGGTCAGAGACGTGATCGCGCCGACACGGTGGGCGGTGTCGACCCTGAACGCACAAACACCGCGTCCTGGCGCCGCCGGGCCAGCGGGGTGGGATGCGGGGCGCAGCGAGGTGCGATCTCCAGTGCACGACGCGCCGACCGTCCGGCGCACTCGGGCCCGCACCGCACCGGCCCCGATCCTTGGTGAGCGGCACCCGACTTGTCCCAGCGTGGCCACGACGCCGGCACGGTCGAAGGTGCCGAACGATGCACGAACACATCGTCCGACTGCTGTGGATCTGGGTGCGCCGGCGCTGCATTCCTTCGCCGTGCCGGTGGCAGCGCTCGCGCAGCGTACGGTCCCGCACAACGGGACGAAGCCGTTCAGCTGAACGGTGAACACGCCATCGGTCAGCCACCGACCGGCCGTGGCGGTGCGTCAGCGCCCGTGCGGCCCGGACACCGCTCGAGTCCTGGTGCGCACCCGTTGCAGCTGCAGGGTGCGCCGCACCCGGCTGCGCAGCACCACTGGACGCCCAGCCCCGCCACCATCAGGCTCCACGCCACCTTGAACAGCGTCGACGTGCCGGCACCGGCGCGCGGCAGCACCTGGACCGGCACCGTGTGGGGGCCCGGCGCACCGATGGGCATCCGGATCGGCGCCGGATCAGGCTGCTCGACGTACGCGCACCGGAGCGGACGGCGCACCCGTCACCGGGTCCACCCCAGCGCAGGAGTAGGTTCCGTACGGGGCGTTGGCCAGCGTGAACGCCGTCGACCCCGGCGTCCACCGTGAACACGCCATCGTCGGCGGTGCCGAGCACGCCGTCGACCCCGCTCCAGGCGCAGCGGACCTGGGCCGCGGCCACGCCCTGCTGCGTGCTCGCGAAGTAGACCTGCCCGTTCACCGCCCCCGCGCCGACCGCCGCCAGGTCCGCCGTTGCCGTACCAACAGGTACGGTCACCGACACCGTCCAGTCACCAGTACCATCGCTGTCCCACCACGGGCTTATGCCTGCACCGGAGAGCCGGGCGAGCACCGTGTACGCACCGGGCAGGACCGCCTCGAAGGCGTACGTACCATCCGGCCCGGTCACCACCTGCCCCCGGTGACGGCGCTCGGTTCGATGGACCCCCGGCTGCCGAGCGCTGCACCTTGCCCGGTGGACCGGCGGTCGGGACGAGCTCCACCGGCACGCCGCCCATGGTGGCCTCACCGGCATCGTGCACGCCGTCCTTGTCGACGTCGATCCACACCAGGCCCTGCACGCGCCCGAGGGTGCGGTCGTGGTCGTCGTCGGGCTCGTCGTGGTGGTCGTCGTCGGCGCCACCGTCGTCGACGTTGTGGTGGTGGCCACGGTGGTCGAGGTGGTGGACGTGGTGGTCGCCGACGTGGTGGTCGTGCCCACCGTGGTCGACGTCGTCGTGGCCACCGTCGTGGACGTGGTCGACGGCACCACCGTCGTCGTCGTGGCCACCGTCGTGGACGTGGTCGACGGCACCACCGTCGTCGTCGTGGCCACCGTGGTGGACGTGGTCGTCGTGGCCACCGTGGTGGACGTGGTCGACGGCGCCAACGTGGTCGACGGTACCACCGACGTGGTCGACGTGGTCGACGTGGCGAAGCTGCCGGAGCTGCCGGTGGGGTTGCTGAACGAGCCGATCTCGGCCAGCAGCTGGGCGTCCTCGTCCGCCTGCTGATCATCGAGGTCGGCGAGGATGTCCTCGACCGGCACACCGGCTTGCACCTCGAGGTCGAAGAACGCCTGCGCCGACATGGCGCCGCAGGCCGCGCCGTTGTAGAGGCTGATCCCGTCGCCCGACCAGTTCACTCCCGACCCCGCCGCCGGATGCCTGGTTGGGGATGATGTCGCCCCAGATCTTCTGGTTCGGCGGGTACTGGGTGGCCGGATCGAACACGGCACCGGTGTGGTGGGTGTGATCGTTGTTGCTGGACCCGTTGACCGCGGACACGCCCACCGAGATCCGTCGGTAGGGGTTGGTGGTCGAATGGGTGCGATGGCAGATCGTGACCTTGTTGGCCGCCTGGGCATCCACCACCCCCGCCAACCAGTGGGCCACGAACGCGGCGATCAACGCCACCACCCGGACCACGAGCCGTGTTCGAGAACGGCGCCGCCTCGATGCACCTGCAGCACGCATCTGGGCCGCATCGTCAGCCCTCCACCGCGCCCCGATCATCAGGTCACGGGAATCCGGTCACGAACGTGCCACGTGCCACCATCAACCGGCACAGCTTCGTCAACGCGACGCGTGGGCCGACTCGGCGCGAACGGCACGCGGCCGGGCTGCGGCCTCAGCGGGGCGCCAGCGGCAGCGCGAACGTGAACGTGGCCCCCCGGCCCCGCCCGCCAGAGGCCGCGGTGATGGTGCCGCCGTGGGCGGACACGATCTCACGGGCGATGGTGAGGCCGATCCCCGACCCGCGGCTGCGCCGCGACTGATCGGCCCGGTAGAAGCGCTCGAAGATGTGGGGCAGGTCCTCGGCGGCGATGCCGGCACCGGTGTCGTGCACGGTCACGGTGGCCTGGCCGCTGCCGGCTGCTACCGCCAGCTCGACGCGGCCGCCCGCCGGGGTGGCCCGCAGTGCGTTCCCCAGCAGGTTGATGAGCACCTGGGTCAGCCGGTCGGCGTCGCCCACCACGGGCACGGTCACCGCGTCGCCGGCCGGCGCACCCGGCACACCCGACCCGGCCGACCCGCCCAACGCACCCGACCCGGCCGGCACGCCCGACCCGGCCGGTGCAACCGGCGCGACCGTCACCACCAGCGCCACCTCGCCGTCGTCGAACTGCGGTCGCAACCGCTGCCCGGCCCGCCGGGCGAGCTCGGCCAGATCCACCGGCGCCATGCGGAGATCGAGTTGGTGCTCCTCCGCCCTCGACACCGCGGCCAGGTCGTCGGCCAGCCGGTGCAGCCGGTGCACCTCGTCCGACAGCAGCGTCAGCGTCTCCGGATCCGGCTCGATGACCCCGTCGATGATGCCCTCGAGGTACCCGTCGATGGTGGTCAGCGGCGTCCGCAGCTCATGGGCCACGTCCCCGAGCAGGCGGCTGCGGCGGGCCTCGGTGTCGGCCAGCGCCGCGGCCAGGGTGTTCACGTCGGCGGCAACCGCATCGAGGTCGGGATCGGCCATCGCCGCCAGGCGGGCGTCGTAACGGCCACCGGCGATGGCGCTCGTCGCCGAACGGATCTGCCGCAACCGCCCGCCCACCTGACGAGCCAGCAACGCCGACAGCACGACCGCCGTCACCACGCTCGCCCCGATGCCGATGAGCAGGGACCGATCCAGGGCGGTGACGAAGGCGGCGTGCACGCTCTCCCCGCCCATCGGCCCCCGACCACCACCGGCCATCGGCCCACCGCCCGCCGCCATCGACGCCAGGCGCCGCTCGAACAGCCGGGGGGCCAGCAACCGTACGGTCAGGTACGCGGCGAGCCCGCCCACCAGCGCCACCGCCAGGGCGGCGAGGAACAGCCGGGTCCGGAGACGCAGACGTAGACGTAGACCGAGACGCATCGCTCAACCGGTGAACTTGTAGCCGACGCCGCGCACGGTGGCGATGACCGTCGGGTTGCGGGCATCATCGCCGATCTTGGCCCGCAGGTTGCGGATGTGGACATCGACGACCCGCTCGTCGCCGTAGAAGTCGTAGCCCCACACCCGCTCCAGCAACTGGGTGCGGGAGAAGACCCGGCGGGGCGACCCGGCCAACGCGGCCAGCAGGTCGAACTCCAGGGCCGACAGCGCCACCTCCCGGCCATCCACCACGACGGTGCGTTCGTCGAGGTCGATGGCCACCCGCTCGAAGCGCAGACGCCGATCGTTCTCGCCACCGGCCCGGTCGCGCTCACGGCGTAACACCGCCTGCACCCGGGCCAGCACCTCGCGGGGGCTGAACGGCTTGGTGATGTAGTCATCGGCGCCCACCCGCAGGCCCACCAACTTGTCCACCTCCTCGGTACGGGCGGTGACCAGGATGACGTACACGTCGCTGAACGTGCGCAGCTGCCGGAGCACCTCCAGCCCGTCCATACCGGGCAGCATGATGTCGAGCAGCACCAGATCGAACGGGTGGGCGCGCAGCGCGGCCAGCGCCGCCTCGCCGTCGCCCGCCTCGTCCACGGCGTAGCCGTCGTGGACCAGGTAGCTCGACAGCAGCGTGCGGATGGCCGGCTCGTCGTCCACGACGAGGATCCGTCGCATGCTTCCTCCCTGGGTCGCGGGCGTCGGGCCGGCCAGTGGCCGACCCGACGCACCGCACGATGCTGGCACGGCCGGCCACCGCCCGCCCAGGTCGCGCCCGCCCGCACCCGCAGCACCGCCTGCCATCGCGACGGTCACCGCGCCGCCGGTCCCCGTTCGGTGGCGCTGGTGACGATGGCGGTGTAGGCCTCGGGGCTGAGGTACTGCGGGCTGTACCCGCCGCCCTGCGCCTCGAGCTGGGACACGAACGCCCGCAGGTGGTTGCGCGAGCCCTTCTCCAGCTCGGCGTAGACGGCGTCGATGTCGGCCACCTCGGTGGCCCGCTCCTGCAGGTCGACGATGTCGAGGTCTTCGATGGTGGCGCCGACGGCGAGGGCGTCGGTCAGGCTCAGGCTGCCCTTGGCCACCAACTCGTCGTGCAGCTGCTGCAACGCCGGGTCGCTGAACACCCCGACCGGGGCGCCGGCCGCCGGATCGGCGATGCCGTAGGCGTCGAGCAGGCGCAGCACGGCGTCGGTGTGCGACTGCTCCGAGGCGGCGATGTTGTCGAAGATCTGCACCCCCCACAGCTCGCCCAGGGTGGTGTAGACGTCGCGGGCCAGCTTCTCCTCCTCCCGCATCCACACCAACGAGGCGACCTCGTCGGCGCTCAGCCCGGCCACGGCGTCTGCGGCGACGGCGTCAGCGGCCACGGCGGCGGTGGTCGTGGCGCCGGCGGCGGTGGTCGTGGTGGGAGCCGGCGCCGCGGTGGTGTCGGCGGCGGCGACGGTGGCGACGGGGGCACTGGCGTCGGCGGCGACGGTGGTGGCGGCCGCCCGAGCGGTGGTGGTGGCGGTGGCCGTCCCTTCGTCGCCGCCCCCGCAGGCCACCGCGGTGAGCGACGTGGCCGCCAGCAACCCCAGCAGGGCCAGCAGCCGGCGGGGCCGCCGGACGGTGGGCGACGGCCCGGACCCGTGACGGGCGCGGCGATCGTGGGTGCGGTGCTGGTGCTCGATGTGTGCGGACATGGTGTGGTTCCTTCGGCTGGGGCGACGCGGGGCGCGACGCGGGGATCGATCGTTCAGGACGGAAGCCCGCCGCCCGATGCTCGGGCGGCGGGCGGGGGCTCAACTGGTGGCGCCCATACCGGACCGCATGCCGAACCCGTCACCGGGGCGGACCCGGTCGGTGCTGTGCAGGCGGTCCATCTCCTGTAGCTGGTCGGCACTGTGCAACCGGTCGGCAGTGTGCAACCGGTCGGCGCTGTGCAGGCGATCCTGCTGCGGCTCGTGGTCGACGGTCACCATCAGGGTGACCCGTTCCTCGAGCACGGCGAGCCGGTCGGCCTTCTGCTCCTCGGTCAGGTTCGGGTTGGCGGCCAGGTTGGCGGCGATCTGGTCGAGGACCACGTCGACGAGCCCGTCGACGGTGCGGCCCTGCGCAACGGCGATGTCGGCCAGCGACGTGCCCGCCGCCCGCTCCGCCTGCAGCTCCTCCAGGGTCAGGCCCAGGTAGTTGGCCACCGCGGTACCGGTGGCCACCCCATCGGCCCCACCGGGGCCGTGGTGCCCACGGCCTTCGTGCAGGCCGTAGCGGGCCTCGCCGCCTCCGGCGAACGGGGCACCGTCGTTCTGGGCGGCGGCGATCCCCGCCGTGGCCACGACGAGCGCTCCGGTCAGCGTGGCGACCGTGGCGATGGTCTTGGTGCGATGCAGCTTCATGACGACCTCCTTCCGGGGTTCGGAGCCCTTCGGCTCACACTGGAAGGATCCGCCCGGCCGATGAAGGCCCCGCCGACGCCACCGTGAAGCTTCCATGAAGCCCCGAGCGGTGTTCGTCGGCCTACGGCAACAGCTCGACGTACCCCTCGGTACCGTTCACCCGGATCCGCCGGCCGTCGTCGATCAGCCGGGTGGCGCCCTGCACCCCCACCACCGCCGGCAGCCCGTACTCCCGGGCGATCACGGCGCCGTGCGTCATCAACCCCCGACCTCGGTCACCAGCGCGGTGGCGGCGACGAACAGCGGCGACCAGCTGGGATCGGTGAACCGGGTGACCAGGATGTCGCCCGGCGCCAGCTCGGCCCCGGCCACATCGCTGATGACCCGAGCGCGGCCTTCGACCACCCCGGCCGACACACCCAGGCCCGGCAGGGCACCGTTCGGGACGTCGTCGCGGCGGTAGGCAGCGGCGATGACCTCCCGTCCGAGGTCATCACCCGGGGCGGGGTGAGCGCCTGCTGGGCGAGCAGCTCCCGGCGTCGCCGAGCGATGAGCGCACGGTCCGCCGAGCCGGATCGCACCGCTGCGCCCACTTCCTCGAACGTGAGGAAGAACAGGTCGTCGGGCTCGTCGAGCGCGCCGGCGTCGACCAGCCGCCCGGCCTCGGCCAGCAGCGCCTGCTTGTACAGGAACAACCGCCGCACGATCCCGTACTTGGGGAACTCCCGGTAGCCGGCGAGGGCGCGGACGCGGGCGATCATCCGCTCGGTCTCGGCGGCCTTGGCGTCACCGTCGGGCAGCGCCCGCAGCCGTTCGACGAGGTCGGCCTGTTTCGCCAGCGCCTCCCGCCGGCCCCGCTCGAAGCGCCGCCTGCCCTCCCCGCGGCGAAGGTGCGGACGTTGCCGAGCAGCGGCGCGGCCAGCGTCGAGGGCTGCTCGGCCCAGCGCGGCCGCCCGATGTCGATCTCGCCCACGCCGCGCATCCCGTAGCGCTCGAGGAACCCGCCGATGGCCTCGACCGCCGCCGTACCGCCCGGTACGGCAGCCAACCGCCCGAGCAGGTCCTCGCCACCGGGTTCCGCCAGCACCGCCACCGCCTGCGGGTGGGGGCGGATGGCGTCGGCCACGTCGAGCAGCGCCAGACCCATCTCGGAGGTGACGTTGCCCGGCACCGACCGGGTGAGCACGTCGGCGGCGTTGCGCTCCCCCAGCCAGGCGAGCAGCTGGTCGTTGAGCCAGGCGCTCGCCGCCATCGCCCCCAGGATCGCCGCCATGCTCTGCGGGTCGGCGATGAGCCGCTTGACCTCGTCGGTGTCGGCCCGCAGCACGTCGAGCAGCGCCGGACCGACCGCCCCGTCGAGGTTGCGGCGCAGGGCGGCGATGGAGGCCTCGGTGCGCTCGATCAGCTGTCCACCAGCGCCGCATCGTCATCGATCGGTGGCGGGCCCGCCGGCGCACCGGGCGGCGCCGGCGGCGCGGGCGGGTCGGGCGGCGCGGGCAGCGCGGCCATGAGGTCGTCGCGGGCCACCACTGCCCGCAACGCCTCAGCGGTCAACGGATCGGCCGAGCCGAACGCGGCCACGAGTGCGTCGCGGGCCGCGGGCACGGCGAGCTGGGCGGCGACGTCCACGAACAGGCGGCCGCCGGCGTCGTGCATGGGCCGCATGGCGATCATCTTCCACAGCGACAGCCCCAGCGGGGTCAAGGCGTCGGTCATCATCTGCTGGTGGCCGACGGACACGTACACGTGGGTGGCGTCGTCGGCGGTCGCCGGGACGGGGAACAGCGTGGTGATGGGACGGCTCTGCAGGATGTGGAACCCGTCCTCGGCGAGGCACCACTCGATGTCCTGCGGCGCCGAGGTGGGCCTCGATCCGCCGGCCGAGCTGCGCCAGCGCCACGGCCTGGTCGTCGCCCAGCGCCGGCCGGTACCGGTCGGCGGCGTCGAGGGGACGCGGCGGGTCCCGCCGGCGGGGGCCGGCTCCACGGCCAGTTCCTTGGCGGCGACCGTGCGGGCGAGCACCCGTCCACCCCGCACGACGAACCGATCGGCGTCCACCAGCCCGCCGACCACCGCCTCGCCGAGACCGAACGCCGCTTCGATAGCGACCACGGCGCGGTTCGAGCTCACCGGATCGGCGGTGAACAGCACGCCGGCGGCCTGCGCCACCACCAGCCGCTGCACGATGACGGCCACGCCCACCGCCCGCTGGTCGACGCCGTGGTGCAGCCGGTAGCGCACCGCCCGCTCGGTGAACAGCGACGCCCAGCACCGCTGCACGTGGGCCAGCACCGCCGTCGGGCCCGTGACGTTGAGGTAGGTGTCCAGCTGACCGGCGGCCGACATCGTGGGCAGGTCCTCGGCGGTGGCGCTCGAGCGGACTGCGCACGGCACGGTGTGGCCCAGCCGGGCCAGCGCGGCGGTGATCCCGGCGGCGAGGTCCGCCGGGATCGTCACCGACTCGAGGTGGGCACGGATGGCCGCACTGTGGGCGGTGATCGCCTCGCCGTCCCCGGGGGTGAGCGCGGCCAGCCGCTCGATCCGTTGCGCCAGCTGCGGCTCACCCGCCAGCACCTGCCGGAAGCCGGCCGCGGTCACACAGAAGCCGGGCGGGACCCGCACCCCCTCGATCCGGTGGAGCGCGCCCAGGTTCGCCGCCTTGGCGCCCACCAGCTCGGCCCATCCCGGCTCGATCTCGCCCAGCTCCACCACCACACCGACCATGCCGCTCCTCTGCTCACCCTGCTCCGCACCGTTGAACGGCAGCGAAGGCGGCGTGCAGTCTCAGCACAGCAGCGCTGTTTGCGGCAAGCCCCACCCTCCCACCTACGCTGGGCCCGGCGGGAACGAGCGGGCACGAGCAGGCAACGACGGTCGATCCGGTTCAGATCCGGTCGCAGGGCACGCCGAGCGCCAGCCGGCCCGCGTGCAGCAGCGTCGCCTCCGGGGTCAGCGGATGGAACTTGACGGCGCGGATGTCGCGGTAGGCACGCTCGATCGGTGAGCCCTTGCGGTAGGCCCGACCGCCGGCCACGTCCATGGCCACGTCGCACACCTCGGCGCCGGCCGCGGCGATCTCGCGCTTGGCCGCCATCACCGCGGCCACGGTCTCCATCGACGGCTGCGGGTCCTCGCCCACCACCGCCAGCGCACCGTCGAGCGCCCACGACGCCACCTGCAGGCGCTGTTGCATGCAGCCCACCTGGCGCTGCACCCCGGGATCGTCGACGCCGGCGACCAGCCGGACCGCGTGGTCCCGGGCGCACTCGGCCACGCCGAGGTACACGGCGGCGATGATGGGGATGGCGATGGTGAGGATGACCTGCAACGGCGGGTCGAGCACGTCGTGGGGGCGGTTGCCCAGCACCCGCTCGTCGGGCACGAACACGTCGTCGAGGACCACCTCGTGGCTGGCGGTGCCGCGCATGCCGAGCGCATCCCAGTTGGGATCCACCGACAGCCCCTCGCTGCCGAACGGCACCGCGAGGTTCAGCACCCGCCGGCCCTGCTCGGGATCGTCGAAGACGGCCATCGTCGACAGCACGTCGCCCACCGGTGCCTGGCTGGCGAACGGTTTGCGACCGGTCACGCGGTAGCCGCCGTCGACCCGTCTCGCCGTACCGCGCGGTCTGGTGAGATCGCCCCCACCGGTGGAGACCAGCACGATCCCCTCCGCCGCGATCCGTTTCAGCGTCGTCTCGGCACCGGGCATCGACCGGCGGTGGCGCCAGGCGGTGAACGCGGTGACGTGCTGGTGCATCGAGGTGGCCAGCGCGGTGGCGGCGCAGTGCTTGGCCAGCTCGCGCTGGACCATGGCCAGCTCCCGGATCGTGGCGCCCTCCCCGCCGAGCTCCTCCGGCACGCCGATGGCCAGCAGCCCGGCATCGCGCACCTGCTCGAAGGACTCGCCCACCCAGCTGCCCTCCTCGTCGTGGCGGGCGGCGTGGCGCTCGAGCACTGGGGCGCAGGCCGCTGCCCGGGCCACGAAGGCCGCCTCCCGCTGCCGTGATCCTGTTGGTTGCGTCGTCATCGTCATGGGGCCAACCTCGCGCCGACCCACGGCGAGGGACAGTCCGGATTCCGTACCCGGTGGTCCTGATTCCGTACTTCACCACCGGCGCGCCCGGCGCGACGATGTCGCCATGCCGGACTACGGGACCTACTGCCCGGTCTCCATCGCCAGCGAGGTGGTGGCCGATCGTTGGACGCCGCTCATCCTGCGCGAGCTCGTGCTGGGCAACACCCGCTTCAACGACATCGCCCGCGGGCTGCCGGGCATCTCGCGCTCGCTGCTCGTGCAGCGGCTGAAGCACCTCGAGCGGCGCGGGGTGGTGGACGTCCGGCCCCTGGCCAGCGGCCGGGGCCACGAGTACCACCTGACCGACGCCGGGCGGGATCTCGAGGCGGTGCTGCACGCCCTCGGCCGCTGGGCGGTGCAGTGGATGTACCACGAGCTCGACGCCAACGACATCGAAGCAGAGGCGCTGATGTGGTGGCTGCACCGGCGCGTCGATGCCTCGGCCCTGCCCGCCGGGCGCGTCGTGGTGGAGTTCGACCACACCGCCCCGGTCCGGCGACGGATCTGGCTGCTCGCCAACCGCGGCGAGCTGTCGGTCTGCCTGTTCGATCCCGGGTTCGGGGTCGACGCCGTGGTCACCTGCACCACCCCGGCGCTCGCCCGCGCCTTCAGCGGTGAGCGCACGTGGCGGGATGCGACGCGCGCCGGGGACATCCTCGTCAGCGGCCAGCGGACCGTGGTCAGCGCCCTGCCCCGCTGGTTCCTGTGGAGCCCGTGGGCGGACGACGTCCGCCGGCGGGTGGCCGGCGGCGCCGGGTCGGCCGGGGCCGCCATGAGCACCGACCGGAGCCTGCGTCGCGCCGCCGGCTGAGCGGTGCTGACGCCGCAGGCAGGCCGATCGTTGCCGTACCGGTCGGCATGTCGACCGGTACGGCAACGGCCGGGCAACCCTAGACACCCTCCGCAGGTTGTTCTAGTCTTCGATAGAACATTCTGAGGAGCACGGGAGCACGACCGCCATGGAGAGCGCCACCACGGGAACCGTCAACACCAACGGATCGCTGGCCCGATCGATCATCTGGGCAACGCTGATGAGCAGCGCCGTCCTCATCGGTGGCTCCACGCTGGCGGTGTGGATGGCGCAGGGCAAGGCCGGTGAGGGGCTCGCCATCGGCCTGTTCTGCGCGGTCTGGGGTGGCCCCGGCTTCGGGGCGATGTTCGGCGCCGGCCTCCACACGCTGCGCAACGAGCGGCGAGCTGCGGCACCGGCCGTCGCCACCGCGCCGGCGCCGTCACGCACCCCGTCGGCGGCGATCCCCCTGCCGCCGGTGTCAGAATCGAGGGCATGGACGGTGTGACGCTGCAGCGCCAGGCGAGAGCCCTCGGCGACCCGACCCGCCACGCCATCTTCCGGGCCGTCGCCGATGCCGCCACACCCATCGACGTGGCCACCCTCACCGAGCGGTTCGGCTTCAACCACAACGCCATCCGCCAGCACCTGGCGAAGCTCGTCGACGCCGGCCTGGTGGTGGAGGCCACGCTCCCGCCGAACGGCCCCGGTCGCCCCCGGCTCGTGTACCACGTCGATCCCGAGGCCGATGGGCGATGGGGCGTCACCGGCCCCTTCGAACGCCTGGCGTTGCTGCTCAGCGAGGTCATCCGCACCGGCGAGACCCCCCTCGAGATCGGGCGCCGGGCCGGCCACCGCACCGCACCGGACCACGCGACCGACCCGGTCGAAGGCTTGACCGGCGCCATGGCCGAGCAGGGCTTCCGCCCCGAGCTCGAGCGCGACGGCGACCGCTTCGCCATCACGCTGCACCACTGTCCCTTCGCCAGCACCGCCGTGGCCGACCCGGGCACGGTCTGCGCGCTGCACCGCGGCATCGCCGACGGCATCGCCGAGGCGTTCGACGGCGTACGCGTCGACGGGCTCGAGGTGGTGGCCGATCCCACCCGCGGCGGCTGTCGCATCACCGGCCGCTCCTCCGAGCCCACCGACCCCGGCGACGGTGCCCGGCCCGCTCCGGGCGACGGCACCGGCCGGAACTGAGCTGGACCGAACCGAACGGCGGTTCGTGGTTGGCGGTCGGCGCTTGGCGGTTGGCGGTTGGTGGTTGGTGGTTGGTGGGCGCCATGCCGGGGGTCTGGGCGGGCTCCTTCGCGCTCGATTCGACGTCGATTCGGAATTGGTCGTGAGACACGAAGTCCGGTCACCATCGGTGTTGCTGCGGAGCCTGACCGCAGGTCGACGCCACCACCGGTGGGCGGCCCAACCCAAACGGTCGATGCCGCCGAATCGACGTCGAATCGCCGCCGAAGCACGGCGCCGGTGGGTCGCCGGGCGCGCCTGCTCGACCTCGCTCAGGCGGCGCTGCTGGCGGAGCGGATCCCGCAGGCGCTGGTGCCAGGCGCCGGCGGGCAGGGGTTGCCAGGCGCCGTGCCGACGGTGGCTGGCTACCCTCGATCACCATGACCGCCGACGATCAGCGCTGGCTCGATGCCGACGAGCTCGAAGCGTGGATCCGCTGATCCCGGTGTTGTTGCTGCTGCCCGGGGCGCTCGATGCCCGCTCCAACGGGACTCGGGCCTCACGTTCTACGAGTACGTCGTGCTCTCGTCGCTGACGCAGGTCGACGCCGACGGCTTCCGCATGAGCGAGCTCGCCGCGGTCACCAGCGGCGCCCTCAACCGGCTGTCCCAGGTGGTCACCCGGATGGAACAGCGCGGCTGGGTGGCCCGCCACCCCGATCCCGATGACAAGCGGGCCACCCGCGTGGTGCTGCTCCCCGAGGGCCGCCGCGTGGTCGGGTCGGCCGCCCCCGGCCATGTCGACGCGGTGCGCCGTGCCGTGTTCGACGGGCTCAGCCCCAGCCAGGTCCGGCAGCTCCGTCGCATCGCGCTGGCGATCGCCGCCAACCTCACCGGCCCCGATGCCCTGCAGACGGTCCGTCAGCGCGTGCGCAAGCCGTCGGACCCGCCCCCCGGCTGAGCGGCTCCCACCCGCGACCGGCACGGCCGCGAACCCTCCACCCTGACGTTCCGGCAGCGCCGGGAATGCACCGGAGCACGCCCGGGTTCCCGGGTGACCACGAGACGGGGAAGGGGTGGCCATGAGGGCGACCGGTGCCGGACGCAAGCGGTGGATGGTGGCGGCGGCCTGTGCCGTCACGCTGTTCGCAACGGCCTGCACGAGCGACGACGGGCCGGCCGACCCGGCGACCGGGGCCGCGGGACAGACGACGGTTGGGACCGACGCCGCGACCGCCGACGACGCCACCACCGACAACGCCACCACCGACGACGGCGGCACCAGCCTGGCGACCACGACGACGGCCGTGCCGAAGTCCTTCGCCGTGCCGCTCCTGGAGCCGTCGCCGCGGGAGAACGGGCCCGAGGCGCTCATCCCGTCCGCCATCCCCGACATCCCCACCGAGGTCCGCTTCAGCGACCCCGGTTTCGGTCCGACCCAGATCAGCTCCGACCAGCTGAAGCGGGGAGGACCCGACGTCGACGGCATCCCGTCGATCGACGAGCCCCGCTTCGAGACCATCGCCGACGTCGACTGGCTCACCGATGAGGAACCGGTGCTGGTCTTCGAGCTCGGCGGCGAGGCCCGGGCCTACCCGCTGCAGATCATGCTGTTCCACGAGATCGTCAACGACACCGTGGCCGACGTGCCGGTGGCCGTCACCTACTGCCCGCTGTGCAACACCGCCATCGCCCTCGACCGCCGCCACGAGGGTCGCATCCTCGAGTTCGGCGTGTCGGGCGCACTGCTCAACAGCTCCATGGTCATGTACGACCGCCAGACGTTCTCGCTGTGGGCCCACTTCAACGGCCTCGGCCTGGTCGGGGTGTTCGCCGGCGACGAGCTCACCGCCTACCCGGTCGCCCTGGCCTCCTGGGAGGAGTTCCGCACCGCCCATCCCGACGGCATCGTGCTGTCGCGCGACACCGGGTTCGACAAGGACTACGGCCGCAACCTGTACCCGGGCTACGACGACGTCAACACGCCGCCGTTCTTCTTCGACGAGGGCGCCGTCGACGGGCGCTACGCGGCCAAGACGCGCATCATCGGGCTGGACCTGCCCAACGGCCCCCAGGCGGTGACCAACCAGCGGCTCGAAGCCGATCGGGTGGTGCCGCTGCAGGACGGCGAGCGGCGACTGGTGGCCTGGTGGCAGCCGGGTACCACGTCCGCCCTCGATGCCCGCACCGTGGCCGACGGGCGCGACGTCGGCACGACCGGGGTGTTCGAGGCCGCCATCGATGGTCAACCGCTCACGTTCCGCGCCGTCGAGGGCGGCTTCGAGGACGTCGAGACCGGCAGCCGCTGGAACGTGCTGGGCGATGCCATCAGCGGACCGCTCGCCGGTCGCGAGCTCACCCGCATCACCCACGTCGACACGTTCTGGTTCGCCTGGGCCGCCTTCCAGCCCACCACCGCGGTCACCGGCTGAGCCGGCCCGAGGCCGTTGCCGTCCCCCTCCCCCAACCGAAAGGATCCACGCCGACCATGCCCCGACCAGCCTCCGCCGTCGCCCTCGTCGCCGCGACAGCCCTGACCCTGGCCGCCTGCGGCGACGGTGGCCCCGACGGTTCGCGGCGACGACCGCCCGCCGACCACCGCCGTGACCACCACCGAAGCGCCGACCACCACGGCCGCACCGTCGAGCACAGCCGCACCATCGGGCACAGCCGCCCCGACGGCCGCCACCCCGACGACGACGGCAGCCCCGCCGAGCACGCCCAGCCGACGACCACCGCGCGCCGGTGGGCACCAGCCCGCTGCCGGCCGTCGAGGTGCTCGACGTGGCCACCGGCCGACCGGTGCAGCTGGCCGGCTTCCTGCCGGCCGCCAAACCGACGCTGGTGTGGATGTGGGCGCCGCATTGACCGGTGTGCCGGGCTGAATCGCCCGGACTCGAGCAGTTCGCTCGGGACCACGCCGACCGCCTCACCGTGCTCGGGCTCGGCACCCAGGACGACCTGGCCTACGCCGAGGACTTCGTGCAGGACGGCGGGATCACCTTCACCATGCTCTGGGACGACAGCTTCGAGTCGTGGATCGAGCTCGGCATCCGCAGCCAACCGGCAGCCATCCTCTACGCCGCCGACGGCACGGAGCTGCAGCGCTGGACCGGCCGCATCGACGAAGCGGAGGTGCTCGAAGCCCTCGGCGCCTGACCGGGACGCCGCCGAACCCGCCCCACGCGAACCACGTTCCGGCGATCAGGCCGCGTCGAGCCGGTCGACCAGCCAGTCGGTGAGGCGCGCGGTCCCGTTGCCGTTGAGGTGGTTGACGTCGGCCCACAACGTGGGGTCGTCCCAGTCCAGCTCGCCGCGGGCGTCGAGGTAGCGGATCCCCGCTCGTTCGGCGAGCTGCTCGGTGGCGGTGACGAACGCCGCGTCGCGCTCGGTCAGCCCGGGCTGCAACGCCAGGTAGTGACGTTCGTAGACCGGCAGCTGGACCAACACCACCTCGACGCCATCGGCTTGCGCCGCGGCCAGCACCGCTTCGAGCTCGGCCAACGCGTCGACGTCGAGTCGGTACCCGGCCATCGCCTGGCGCTCCTGCTCCAGGTGCGCCGGCGACTCGGCGTAGCGGTCGATGTCGAGGCGGTCGGTGTGCATGCCGTACTCGTCGATCTCCAGCATCGGCACCTCGGCCGTGCCGTTGCGCACCACGTGGCGGGCGATCTCGAGCGGCCGGCGCAACCGGTCGCGGTCGCGCACCAGCGCCGACACCTGCGATGCGGCCCGCTCCAACCGGTCGAGCGCACCCAGCTCACCGCTCATCGCCCGATAGGCGGGCGAACCGAGCAGCGCCCCATCGCGCCCGGCCCGGAACAGGTCGGCGCCATTCGCCTCGCGGCTGGTGAGGCCGACGATGAGCCGGGCGGGCTCCTCACGCTCGAGCACGACGTCGCGGGCGAGGGCACCGATGGTGTCGGCGCCGATGCCGGCCAGCCACACCGTGTGGGCGGCGCCCACCGCATCGCTGCCGTCCGCCAGCGCAGCGGGGTCGACCCCCACCGCCAGCTCCGAGGCGCCCACGATGAACGGGTCGATCGGCTCCCGGCGGGCCTCGATGCGCTCGAGCTGACGATCGAGCTCGGCCGGCAGCCCGGCGTTGGGTGGCGGCAGGAACGGCCCTAGCACCCGAGCGAGGAGCTCAGCGGCCACCACGGTGCCGACGAGCGCCAGCCCGAAGCGCAGTCGGGGCCGGCGGGGGCGGGCGGCGGCCTCGTCGTCGGGCTCGTCGTGCGTCACGGTCAGGATGCGTTGCGCGTGCGCCACCATGGCCACCTCCGGCTTCGGTGCGGGCTCAGAACTGGAAGTAGACGAACTCGACGGCCGGGGCACCGCTGAACACCAGCACGCCGACGGCGGCCGCGCCGAACGCCACCCCGCGCCAGTGCGGTGCCCAATCGAGGAAGAAGACCTCACGGCGGCGCCGCTGCAGGACGTCGATGGCGATCATGGCCACGCCGAGCCACAGGTGCTCGACGAGGTTCACCTGGCCCAGCCCGCCGGTGGCGAGGCCCTGCAGGTAGTCGACGGCACCGCCGAAGGTGTCGGCCCGGAAGAAGATCCAGGCGAAGCACACCGCGTGGAACGTGAGCACCACCCGGGGCAGGTCCCGCAGCGCGGGCACCTCGGTGGGTGTGGCCGCCCGTCCGCCGAACGCCCGGTGCGCCATCAGCAGCGCGCCGTGGATGGCGCCCCAGATCACGAAGTTCCACGAGGCCCCGTGCCACAGCCCGCCCAGCACCATGACCAGCGCCAGGTTGACCGACGTGCGCACCGCGCCGGCGCGGTTGCCGCCCAGCGGGACGTACAGGTAGTCGCGCAACCAGTTCGACAGGCTGATGTGCCACGTGCGCCAGAACACCTGGATGTTCGGCGACAGGTACGGCTGACGGAAGTTCTCCAACAGATCGAAGCCGAGCAGGCGGGCCGAGCCCCGGGCGAGATCGCTGTAGGCGGAGAAGTCGGCGTAGATCTGGAACGCGAAGGCGTAGACGCCGAAGAGGAGGTTGAGGCTGCTCTGGCCCGCCGGGTTGCCGAAGGCCTGATCGACGGTGATGGCCAGCGTGTCGGCCACCACGACCTTCTTGAACAGCCCGAGGGCCAGCAGACCGAGCGCGCTGTGCAGCTGCTCGCGGGTGGGACGCGGCCGCGCCGCGGTGATCTGGGGCAGGAAGTGGGCGGCCCGTTCGATGGGCCCGGCCACCAACTGCGGGAAGAGCGCGACGTAGAGGGCGAAATCGGCCAGGTTCCGGGTGGCCGGGATGGCCCGGCGGTAGACGTCGAACGTGTAGGAGATCGTCTGGAACGTGTAGAAGCTGATGCCGACCGGCAGCACGATGTCGACCGTCGGGGCCGCCCAGCCCACGCCCAGCCCGTTGAGCAGGCTCTCGAGGCCGTCGCTGAAGAACCCGAAGTACTTGAAGACCCCGAGCAACGACAGGTTCACGGTCACGCTGACCCACAGCAGCGCCTTGCGGGCCCGCTCGCCGTCGGTCACCTCGAGGCGCCGTCCGACGGTGTGGTCGAGCAGCGTCGAGGCCCAGATGAGCGAGAGGAAGCGCCAGTCCCACGCCCCGTAGAAGACGTAGGAGGCCAACAGCAGCAGGGTGTTCTGCGCCCGGTGCCGCAGTTGCCAGTACAGCGCCACGACCACGCCGAGCAACACGAAGTACTGGATCGAGTTGAACGTCACCGTCGGCACCCTGCCGGGTATCCCGCCCCGGCCCCGCTGCCGACTTCCTTCCGGTCGGTCACACCGACCTCCTCCGCCGCCGAGTCTGCCCGTTGGGGAGTGTATGGCTGCTTCCCGGCCGGTCGGCCCAGCGGGCCCATTACAGTTCCGAGGCACGTGGCACGGCTGCCGACGCCCTCCGCCATCGAGCCGACCATCGGCCCGGCCCTCCCCGAAGGGCAGCGTCTCACCACCGGTGGCGCAGCGCGGCCCGGTCGAACGCGAGGCGCTCCGGCGGCGGCGAGCGCCCGCTGGTGGCCTAGGCTTTCCTCCGGCGGCAACGTCCGGGCGGCGGTCCGGACCTCGAGGTGAAGGCGGGCGCGTGACCAGACACCGGGCGATCGGACTCCTCGCGGCCGTGCTGCTGGCATCGGCCTGCGGCGCGGACCGATCGGCCGGCGCTGCACCCCGTCCGGCCGGGCTGGCCTCCGCCGACGCCGTCCGGGTCACCGCCACCACGGCGGCGAGCGGGGCCGGCACCGCCACCGATCCCTCGTTCGGGGTGCCGCCCTCGCCCACCGGGCCGACGAGCACCACCAGCGCCGAGCCCCTGCGCATCATGCCGTTGGGCGATTCGCTCACCCAGGGCGATGACCCCACCGACCCGTCGAAGCCGCAGACCTACCGGGGCGCGCTCGAGACCCGGTTGCGGGAGGCGGGCCTGTCCTTCGACCTCGTCGGCTCCGACACGACGCCGTCGTTCGGCGGGACCGACTTCGACAACGAGGGCCACGGCGGGTACACGATCGGCCCCGACGCATCGGTGCTGTGCAACGGGTGCCCGCCGGCCAACCTCGATGCCAACCTCGAGACCTGGTTGGCGGCGGCCCGTCCCGACGTGGTCGTGCTGCTGGTCGGCGTGAACGACCTGTTCCCCATCGAGCCGGCCGCCAACGGGGTCCACCGACCGGTCGATCCCGACGACGCGCCGGCCAAGCTCCAGGCGCTCGTGGGTCGCATCCTGGCGCTCGCCCCGCAGGCGGACGTGTTCGTCGCCTCCTACCCCCCGCTCGAGCTCTTCGCCAGCACCGACGCCGAGACCGGGGCCCGCTTCGCCGCGCTCAACGAGGCCGCCCGCACCGCCGGCTCGCAGGGCGGGCGCGCCCACTACATCCCGGTGGCCGAAGAGCTCGCCGGCACCTGGACCCCCGACGACGACATCGTCGACGGCGTGCACCCCTCGACGAGCGGCGCCGCCAAGATCGCCGAGGTGATCGCCGGCGCGCTGCTCTCCTCCGCCGCCGCCGGCTGAGCCACCGGCGTCGACGGCTGAGCCACCGGCGCCCGGGCCCTCCGCTCGATCCTCCCCCACAGGTAGAGTGCGGAGGCGGGCTTTGCTCGCCGTCCACCCGACCCGCGGTGGGCGCGGGCGGACGGATGCCACGCCTTCGCATCCGTCCGCCCAACCCCTGCACCGCTCCCGACGCCTTCTCGGGCACCAACCTCCGCCGGGCCGACCCTTCCCCTTCAGCAGGGTGGCGCCGAACGGACGGCAGCGGTCGTCGCACCGAAGGGAAGTGGGCAATACCCTGGTCCGGCGATGACAGGCCCAGCACACCCCGAGCACTCGCAACACCGATGGCGCCAGATCGGCGACGTCGCCAACGAGCTCGGGCTGTCGCTCAAGACGATCCGCCACTACGACGAGGTCGGTCTGGTGCCGCCCTCGGGCCGCAGCCCCGGTGGCTTCCGCCTCTACACCGACGAGGACGTGGACCGCCTCCGGCTCATCAAGTACATGAAGCCGCTCGGCTTCACGCTCGAACAGATGCGGGTGTTGCTCGACGCGGTGGCGGAGCTCAGCCGCGGCAACGCCGTGGACCTCAACGCCCGCGCCGTGATCGGCGAGTTCGCCGCCGAGGCCGAGCAGCGTTGCGACGGACTGCGCCTGGAGCTCGAGCGGGCCGAGGGCTTCGCCGCCATGCTCCGCCACCTCGCCCCTCGCCGCCCCCACCCCTGAGCGCGAGCCCGCGGGCGGGCGCCGGGCGCCTCGCGTAGCATCCGGCCATGGCGAACGATACGAGGCTGCTCGCCTCCCGCCGCATCGCCTTCGCCGATCCGGCGGATGCCCAGGAGCACTTCCATGCCGCCGGCTGGACCGATGGCCTGCCCGTCGTGGCGCCCACCCCCACCGCGGTGCAGGCAGCGCTCGACTGGGTGGGCGTGCCGCCCGACCAGCTGCTCGGCGTCGAACCGGTGCGCGAGCGGGCCGTCACCGCCGAGAAGGTGGCGGTCAACGCGGTGATGGCCGGCTGCCTGCCGATGCACCTCCCGGTGGTCCTGGCCGCGGTCACAGCCATGCTCGACCCGGCGTTCGAGGTCCACGGCGCCACCTCCAGCACCGGTGGATCGGCCATCTTCTGCGTGATCAACGGCCCGATCCGCTCCGAGCTCGGCATGGACGGCACGTTCAACGCGCTCGGCCAGAGCGACCGGGCCACCAGCTGCATCGGTCGGGCGATCCGCCTGGTGCTGATCAACCTGCTCGACGTGCGACCCGGCGGGATCGATCGCTCGACGTTCGGCCATCCCGGCAAGTTCAGCTACTGCCTGGCCGAGGATGAGGAAGGCGGCGCCCCCTGGATACCGCTCGGTACGGAGCGCCTCGGCGATCCGCATGCCTCGACGGTCACCGTGATGGCGGCCATGGGCCCTCGCCAGCTGATGAACGAGTGGACCACCGATCCCGCCGAGATCCTCGACACCTACGTGGCCGAGATCAAGGCCAACATGCTGCATTACTCCATCTGGCACGGCGCTTACGCCATCGTCGTCCCACCGCAGCTGCGCCAGCACTTCCACCGGGCCGGCTTGTCGAAGGCTGACGTGCGCGCCTACGTGCACGAGCACGCCGTGGTGCACCGCCGCCAGTGGGCCGACGTGGGCAAGGGTTCGGTGGTGGCCGACCGGGGCGACTGGGAGTACCGGGCGCTGCGCGACCCCGACCACCTGCTGGTGCTCGCCGCGGGAGGTCCGGCCGGTGGCTTCGGCGCGGTGATCCCACCGTGGCTCGGGCACCGCAGCAAGGTGGTCACCGTCCCCGTCGCCGCCTGCATCGACTGTTGACCGCGGCCTCGACCGGACGCGAAGAGAGGGAACGACCATGGACTTCGAGGTCCTCGACCCTACCCATGAGAAGCGCGGCGGCACCCGGGCGGGAGGCAGCTTGGCTCGCCTCCTCCAGGCGCGACGGTCGGCTTCATCAGCAACGGCAAGCGGGGCGTGCAGCAGTTCCTCGACGCACTCGAAGGCGAGCTGATCATTGCCGCTACGGCGTCGCCCGGGTGGTGCGCACCACCAAGGCCAACGTGTCGGCGCCGGCGGAGGCCGCCATCGTCGAGCGCATCCGGGACTGGCAGGCGGTGGTGACGGCGGTGGGCGATTGAGGCAGCTGCTCGTCGTGCAGTCTGCACGACGCCATCACCGCAGAGCGGCTCGGTGTCCCGGCCGCCGCGGTCATGACCTCCGCGTTCGTGTCCGCCGCGGAGCTGATGGCGCGGGTGCTCGGCCTGGCCGGCTACCGGTTCGCGGTCATCGAGCACCCGATCTCGAGCGCCTCGGCCGATGAGCTGACGGCAAAGGCCCGCGCCGCCGCACCGACGAGATCGTCGCGCTGCTCCTCGAAGGCCCGTGAGGTGAGGGCCAGCGTCCGCGCTAGCGGTCGCGCCGTTCGTCGTCGCGGCCCCGGCGGCGCTTGAGCACGACGGCGACGAGTCCGACCACCGCCAGCACCAGCAGGATGCGGGTCAGGCCGCCACCCGGCATCGAGGGGCGGGCCCGTCACCGGCGCCCCACCGGCACCGGCGCAGGGGCACGAGCGGGGACGGCCCCCGACCAGGCGATGACGGTGTCGGCAGACGTGTCCGCCACCCGTCCGGCGGCGGGGCGGGCGGCGTCGAGCCACTCGGCTGCGAGGTCGCCGGCGTGGTCCACCAAGCCGGCGGTGCGGTCGGTGGCGTGATCGATGAGAGCGGGCGTGCGCATCTCTGGGCGCTACCCGCCTCCGCCACCGACCAAACTGCGGTACCTATAGGGGTATGACGGAGGGGTATGACGTTGACGGGGGCGGCGCTACAGCCCGAGGCCCTTGGCCATGCCGCCGTCGACCCGGAGGCAGGTGCCGGTGATCCAGGCCGATGCCTCACTGGCGAAGAACAGCGCCGCGCCGGGGAAGTCCTCGGCGTAGCCGGCGCGCCCCATGGGCGTGTCGTGGGCGTGGGCGATCGTCTCGGGGCTCCACGCCTTGGAGATGTCGGTCAGGATCGCCCCGGGAAGGATGCAGTTGACCCGGACCTTGGGGCCGAGGGCGTCGGCCAACGCCACCGTCATGGCGTTGAGGCCCGACACCAGCCATGGCGTACACCACCTCGTTGCGCGAGGGGCGCACCGAGCCGATCGTGGAGATGTTGAGGACGACGCCGCCGTCGTGGTCAAACATCCAGCCGCCGAGCCGCAGGCTGAGGCGCGACAGACCCTTCAGGTTCACCGCCGAGACCTTGTCGTAGTAGTCCTCGGTGATGTCGGTGACCTTTTCGTAGAGCGGCGACATGCCGGCGTTGTTCACCAGGATGTCGACCCGGCCGAACGTCTCGAGGACCTTGTCGGCCAGGGCGTTGCACTCGTCCCAACGTCCGACATGGGTGCCGACCGCCAGGGTCCGGCGACCGGTGCGGGCGGCGATGTCCTCGGCCACCTCGACGCAGTTGTCGAGCTTGCGGCTGGCGATGACCACATCGGCGCCGTGCTCGGCGTAGGCGTAGGCGATGGCCTTGCCGATCCCACGGCTCCCACCGGTGATGACCGCGACCTTGCCCGACAGATCCAGCAGAGATTCCACGACGGGTTCCTAGCACGGCGGCCTCGGCGGGCGCTCGCCCCATCACCCGCCGGCGGGGAGGAGGGGCCGGGCCGGCACGGTGCAACGGTGCGGCAGCGCCGGGCCGTGCTTGGCAACCGGCGCGCGCCGTCCTAGTATCCACACCGCAGATCGACGATCCCCATGATCATCTGGTTGACAGATGGGGCCATCGAAGGAGCACGAGCGTGGAGCAGGACCTCGACCGGCAGTTGGCGATGGTGCGTCAGGGGCTGATCGACCGCTACGCCGACCGGTTCCCGGCGGCGTCCGTCGCCGAGGCGCTCGATCGGGCGGTGCGGCCGCTGCTCGACGCACCGGTGCGGGAGTACGTCGCCGTGCTCGCCGAGCGCGCCGCCCGCCGCCTGCTCGAGGCCGGCGACCCCGCCGGCGTCGCCACCGTGGCCGCCTGAGCCGGCCCGCACCGCCGACCTCCCCGCAGCGCCGCCACCTCGCCCGTAGCGCCGCCACCTCCCCCGTAGCGCCGCCACCTCCCCCGTAGCGCCGCCGACCCCGCTCCCCGCACCACCGCCACAACCCTTCGGCGGCGATTCGACGTCGATTCGACCCGCTCGACAAGAGCGAGCCGATCGCCCACCCCCAGTGACCCGGGACGGCACCGAGGGACCACCAGCACACCCACGTGTCGGAAGATCGTGTCTGACGACCGGTTCCGAATCGACGTCGAATCGAGCGCGAAGGGCTCGGACCACGCTCCCCCAGCGCCCGACCGCCCGAGATCCGCGCCGTCCAACGCCCGTGGGAGACTGGTGCTCCATGAGCGCAGCCGACATCGACGCCTACCTGGCCGGACTGGACGAGCCGAAACGCACCACCCTGGAGGCGTTGCGCCGGGCCATCCTGGCCGTCGTACCGGATGCCGAGCAGACCCTCGCCTACGGCGTGCCGGCCTTCCGCGTGCGCGGCAAGCTGGTCGCCGGCTTCGCCGCCTTCGCCCGACACCTCAGCTACCTCCCCCACAGCGGCACCGTGCTCAGCGCCACCGGTGAGGTCACCGCCGCGTACCGGACCAGCAAGGGTGCGCTGCAGTTCCCCGTCGACGCGCCGCTGCCCGACGACCTGGTGGCCGCGCTCCTCCGTGCCCGGCTCCGGGAGCTCGAGCCGGGGGCTTCGTCGTGAGCACCGCACTGCTGAGCGCCACCGCGCTGCGCTGGTTCGACCACGCCGGCGTGCTGGTGTTCGCGCTGTCGGGTGCGTCTCTGGCCGCCCGCAAGCACTTCGACGTGGTCGGCGTGGCCGTGCTGGCCGGCGCCACCGGCCTGGGCGGTGGCATCGTGCGCGACGTCCTGCTGGGCGACACACCACCGCGGGCGCTCTCGGTGGCCAGCTACCTGCTGCTGCCGCTGATCGCCACGATGGCGGTGATGGCCGTGCACCGGTGGGTGCTCCGCCTGGGGCGCATCGTCGCCGTCTTCGACGCCGCCGGCCTCGGCCTGTTCGCCCTGACCGGGGCGGTGCGCACCCTGGACCAGGGCCATCCCTGGTGGACGGCCGTGCTGCTGGGCGCCATCAGCGCGGTCGGCGGCGGCGTCATCCGCGACGTGCTGGCCCGCGACGTGCCCCTGATGCTTCCGGCCCGACAGCGAGCTGCTGGCCATCCCCGCCACCGCCGCTGCGGCCGTCTCCCACCCTGCTGGCACCTCGAGGTGCTCAACCCGCTGGTGGCCACCGCCATCGTGGCCACCACGTTCATCGGCTGCTCGCCCTGCGCCACACCTGGACCGCACCGGTGCCCCGGGGCCTGTCGGTGTGACCACCGCGCACGCCGCCCCGGTGGTGCTAGGCAATGCCACAACAGAAAGGAACCCCGGATGACCGATCAGGTCCCGCTGGTGGACTACCTCCAGCTCGGAGAGACGCCACACCTCGTGGCGCACACCTGCGCCGATTGCGGCGCCCGCTTCTTCGACCGGCGCAACGCCTGCGCCTCGTGCTTCGGTGACAACTTCGTCGAAGAACCCGTGGCCACCGAAGGCGAGGTCCGGGCCTTCACGATCGTGACGTTCGCCGCGCCCGGCGTGCCGGTGCCCTTCGTCGCCGCCGTCATCGACTGTGGCGGCGTCAGCGTGCGGGCCAACCTGGTCAACGTCGAGCCCGACGCCGACCACGTGCACCTCGGCATGAAGGTGCGGCTCGCCACCTACTCGATGGGCACCGACGACGACGGCGTCGAGGCCATCGGCTTCGGTTTCGAACCCCTCGTATCCGCCAACACCGCTGGAGGTGCCTGACATGGCAAGCGACGACATCTGGATCCTCGGCATCAACATGACCAAGTTCGGCAAGCACAAGGAGCTGGACGCGGTCGACCTCGCCGCCCAGGCGGCGCGCGCCGCGCTGGCCGACGGCGGGGTCAGCATGCGTGACATGGGCGTCATCGCAGCCGGCAACCTCATGGGCGGCGGCGGCATCGGTCAGCAGCTGCAGAAGCAGATCGGCCAGACCGGCGTGCCCGTGTACAACGTGGCCAACGCCTGCGCCACCGGCGCCACCGCGCTGCGCACGGCCATCATGGCCATCAAGGCCGGCGAGACCGAGATGGGCCTCGCCGTCGGGGTGGAGAAGCTGGCCGGCGCCGGCCTGCTCGGCGGGGGCGGCAAGCCCAAGTCCGACAAGAAGACGTGGGAGCCCTCCGGCCGCTACGGCGCAGTGGCCTCCATCGACGGGCGCATCGGCACCAACACCATGCCCGGCATCTTCGCCCAGGTGGGCATGGAGTACGGCCACCGCTACGGCGGCACCAGCTTCGAGCTGTTCGCCCGCATCTCCGAGAAGAACCACGCCCACTCCACGCTCAACCCGCTGGCCGCCTACACCAAGCGCATGAGCCTCGAGGAGATCATGAACGACGTCATGATCGCCTACCCCGAGCACCCGCTCGATGTGCTCGGCCAACTGCGACGGCGCCGCCGCCGGCGGCGGCGATGCTGCCAGGCGAAGCTCAGGGCAGCGCTCTCCAAGGAGCAGCAGCGCCGGGCGGTGAAGGTGTCGGCCTCGGTGCTCACCACCGACCGTGGCGGAGGCCTGCCAGATCGCTGCCCGACGTCAACACGCTCACCCGCAACGCCGCCCGCCAGGCCTACGAGCAGGCGGGCGTGGGGCCGGAGGACCTCGACCTGGTCGAGCTGCACGATTGCTTCGCCACCGCCGAGCTGGTGCACTACGACAACCTGATGCTCTGCGAGGAGGGTGGCGCGGTCGACTTCTTCAACTCCGGGGCCACCTGGCGCGACGGGCGCCTGCCGGTCAACGTGTCGGGCGGGCTGCAGTCCAAGGGCCACCCGATCGCCGCCACCGGCATCGCCAACATCTGGGAGATCTGCCACCACCTGCGCGGTGAGGCGGGCGACCGCCAGATCGAGGGCGCCACGGTGGGCCTCGCCCATGTCATCGGCCTCGGCTCCGCCTGCGGCGTGCACATCCTGGAGAAGTCCACGCTCTGAGCCCGCCGGCACCAACCGGGATCGGCGCCGAGTGGCACCGGCGCCATCGAGCGAGACGCTGACGCGGCCGCCGCCCTTCGGGGTGGCGGCCGTTGCCATCACCGGGAACGACGCACCGCGAGCCTTCAGGCCCGTCGCCGGGGCCCGAGCGGCCCTGACGGCCGGCGTCCGCCGGGCGCACACTGATCGGTGCGGCGCCCCTCGCGTCGCCCGCCGCGGTCAGGCCAGGGAGGTGCCGGCATGCGCACCGGTTCGAAACGTCGCTCGGGGCCCGCGTTGCGCACACTGGTGCGCGGCGCGGTGGCCGCCTTGGTGGTGCTGCACGGCCCGATCCACCTGTTGGGCGCGGCCAAGGGCTTCGGTTGGGCCGAGGTGACCGCGCTGTCCCGGCCGACCGACCGACCCGGCGGCGCGCTGTGGCTGGCGGCTGCGGTGCTGGTCGTGGCGGCCGGGGCCGGGTTGGCCGGGCGCCTGCCGCGCTGGTGGGTCCTCGGCGCAGCCGCGGTGGTCGTGTCGCAGGCGGCCATCGCCACCGCCTGGGGCGACGCCTGGGCGGGCACGCCGGCCAACGTGGTGCTGGCCGTCGCCGTGGTCCACGGCGCCGCCGCCGAGGGACCGTGGAGCGCACGGACCCGCTACCGGGCGCTGGCGCGGACCACAGCCGCCGCCGCCAACGCGATGGTGCCCGTGGGCCACGGCGTCGTCACCGCCGAAGCCCTGCGGACGCTGCCCGCACCGGTGGCGCGCTACGTGGAGGCGTCGGGTGCGGTGGGCCGGCCGCCGGTCCGGCGGCTTCCGGGCCGGATCAGCGGGCGGATCCGCAGCGGGCCCGACAAACCGTCAGATGACCTTCACCGGCGAGCAGACCAACACCTACGAGCCCGACTGGTCCCGCCTGTTCCTCATCGACGCCACCATGGCCGGTCTGCCCACCGACGTGCTGCACACGTTCGTCGGTGCGCACGCCACCATGTCGGTCCGGCTGGCGTCGCTCGTGCCCGTCACCTCGGTCGACGGGGCGGTCACCGCCGGGCTCGACGCGGCCGAGACGGTCACGTTGTTGAACGACCTCGTGCTCATGGCCCCGGCCGCGCTGGTCGACGCGCCGGTGACGTGGACCCCGATCGACGCCCACCGGGCGGGGGCGACGTTCAGCCACGGCGGTCACACGGTGCACGCCGAGCTGCGCTTCGGCGAGGACGGCTCGCTGGTCGACTTCGTCTCCGAGGACCGCTGGCGCAGCGTGGCCGGCGGGCGCTTCGTGCGCCAGCGGTGGTCCACCCCCGTCGATGAGCGGGCATCGTTCCGGGGGCGGGTGGCCATGCGCCGGGGCCGGGGTCGGTGGCACCCGCCGGACGAGGAGCCGTTCGACTACCTCGAGTTCCGGCTGGAGGACATCACCTACCTCCCGGAACGCCGGCCGGCCACCGCGAGCGACGCTGCGCCCGTGCCCGCCCCCGGCAACCTCGCCCCCGCCACCTGAAGCTTCTCGCCGCTCCATACCAACCGGCATGTACCGTAGGCTGCCAGGGTGATCCGCCTCGTCGCCACCGATCTCGACGGCACCCTGTGGGACCGCAGCGTGACGCTGCACCCGTCCACCCGCCTCGCCGTGCAGGAGCTGACCCGCCGCGGGGTGACGGTGGTGGCCGCCACCGGACGCCGGCCCCGCAGCGCCCGCACGGCGCTGGCCGACAACCGCCTCGAACTGCCGGCGGTCTGCCTCGACGGCACCTTCGGCGAGGACTTCAGGCGCGGCCACCGCTTCCACGAGGCGCTCTTCGAGGCCGGGGCGGCGGCCGCTGTGCTCGACTGCTTCGCCGCCTCGGACGTGCGGCCCAACGTGTTCGTGGACCACCCCGAGATCGACGTCCTGCTGGCCGAGGCCCCCAGCCATCGCCCCAACGCCGCGGAGAGCCTGGCCGACTGGGCCCGCATCGGACCGATCGAGGAGGTGCTGGCCGAGCATCGGGTGGCGGCGTTCACCGTGATCGGCGGCGAGCTCGATCGCCTCGCCCCGGTGGCGGCCGCCATCACCGCCGCCGGCCTGGCCCGGGCCACGCTGACCGCCGACTCGCTCTACGGTGGCACGTCGCTCTCGGTGATCCCCACCATCGCCAGCAAGTGGGAGGGCGTGGCCGCGTTCGCCGCGCTGGCGGGCATCGCCGCCGAGGAGATCCTGGGCGTGGGTGACGCCGCCAACGACCTCGAGCTGCTGGCCGGCGCCGGGTGCGCGGTGGCCGTGCGCACGGCGGCGCCGGAGGTGCTCGCCGCGGCGGATCACGTCATCGAACCACCCGGCGACGGTGGCTGGGCCGCGCTGGTCGACCTGTGCGAGGCACTCGGCTGAGCGGTGCTTGCCGGCGGCGCACCATGCTGCTCGGTATGGGCGGCGACCTCGCGGGGCGATCGCGGCGGCGCGTCGCGTGCGACCTCGCCGACCGGTACCCTTGACCAACGTTGAACGAGCCGTCCACCGACCGGGTGCTGCTGCCCACCGAGTTGCCGCATGCGGCACTGCTCGAGCAGCTGCTGCGCAGCACCGACGAGCTGTTCACGGTCGTGCGCATGGACGTGGACCCGCCCACGGTGGTGGCCGCCTCCGCTGCTGTGCAGCGGTTCGTGCAACGCCCGACCGTCGGGTTGCCCTACGGGCACGGTCGGCCCGAGGTGGTCCAGCAGGTGATGGTGGGCAGCGCCCGCCTGGCGCTCGAGCGCGGGGCCCACGAGTTCACCGGCCAGTACCGCAGCGGTGACGTGGACCTGGCCGTCACCCTGCGCAGCACCCCCCTGCCCACCGCGGCCGGCCGCTACGTGCTGGTGCGCATCTTCGACCACACCCCCAGCACGTCCCGGGGGGTCGACACCGCCGTGCTGGAGACGCTGCTGGCCGCCAGCTCGGCCGAGCGTCGCCGGCTCGCCCAAGAGCTGCACGACGATGCGGTGCAGGTGCTGGCCTCCTCGCCATCCGGCTCGGCGCCCTCGGCCGTGACACCGACCCGACGCTGGCCGCCGAGCTCGGCAACGACACCCGGCAGCTCATGACCCGCCTGCGCGCCACCCTGGTCGACCTCGACCCGGGCACCCTCGGCGCCGGTGCCGTCGGCCAGGCCATCGTCGAGCGGGTGCGCGACGAGGCCGACACGGCCGGCGTGGTCCTCGACGTGAGCGACGCCATCGGCGCCGATGCGCCGGCGGACATCACCGAGGCGCTCTACCGGATCGGCACCGAGGTCGTGCTCAACGCCATCCGCCACGCCAAGCCGGGCCGTGTGCGCATCCGTCTCGGCCGCCACGACGGTGGCTGGGGGTTGCACATCAGGGACGACGGCGTCGGGTTCGAACCGGCGGACACACCGGCCGGGCGCTACGGGCTGGTGTCGATCCGGGCCAGGGCCCGCCGCCACGGCGGATCGGTGGGGATCACCAGCGGCTCGGGCCAGGGCACGACGGTGCGCGTGTGGTTGCCGGATGCACCCCGGCGGCCGGCCGACGCACCCGAGCCGACCGGCGACACGTTCGCCGTCGCCACGGCCGCGGTCGAGCGCATGGAGGGCGAGCTCCAGCAGATCTGGACCCACAGCCCGATCGCCCAGATCACCTGCGGGCCGGACGGCGCGGTGCAGCGGGCGAACCCGGCGGCGGAGGCCCTGCTCGGCCGCAACCAGACCGTGCTCGCCGGTACCGCCGCCCGCGTCCTCAGCGCCCCGGCGACGAGAGCGGCGTTCATCGATGCCCTCGAGGCCGTGCAGGAGGGCCTGGCCGACGACCGCACCGGCGCCGTGTCGATCGAGCGCCCCGACGGCGTGCAGGCCACGATGCGCTACCGGCTGCGGGCACTGCGCGACGGCCTCGAGCCGCCCTGGTCGACCCTGCTCACGCTGCTCCCCGCCGACGACCGCTGACGGCCACGGGCAAGCAGGCCCTCAGGCGTCGATCAGGCGGCGCACCCGCGTGCCGAACGGCCGACCGGCATGCACCTCGAACGCCTCGGCATCGGGCGCCGAGGTGCGGTCCCGGTAGTTCGCCATGTCACCGGGGAACTGGGTGACGATCCGCCCCGACGGGCTGCGGTAGTAATGGTTGCAGTCGAACTTCCACACGTCGAAGCGTTCCAGCTCGGCCTGCAGCTCCTCGTTGTAGGCGGCCTGCACCTCGGGCTTGACGTCGAGCCACACCAGATCCTCGTCCTGCAGGCGCTGCACCTGGCGCACGATGTACGCCACCTGGCACTCGATCATGTAGATGATCGAGCCCTGGTTGGTGTTGGGTCCGTAGAGCATGAACAGGTTGGGGAAGCCGGCGGTGGTGATGCCCAGGTAGGCCTGGGCGCCGTCGGCCCAGGCGTCGCGCAGGTCCCGACCGCCGCGGCCGGTCACGTCGAGCGCCGAGAGGTAGCGCTGCACCTGGAACCCGGTGGCGGCGATGATCGTGTCCACCTCGCGCTCGACGCCGTCGGCGGTGACCACCCCGGTGGCAGTGACCCGCTCGATCGGTTCGGTGACCAGCTCCACCTGCGGCAGGTTGAAGGTGGGGTACCAGTCGTTGGAGATCAACGGGCGCTTGCAGCCGTACGGCTCGGTCGGGGTGAGCGCAGCCCGCACCTCGGGGTCCTGCACCAGCGCCAGGTTCCGCAGCCCGGCCCGCTCGGCCCTGCCCAGCAGCTCGGTGTCGTTGAACTGGGTGAACAGGTTGAGCTCGCGCCACAGCTTCCAACGCCGCCGGCGCACGCTGATCGGGTTGGCCTGCAACTCGGCCAGGGTCTCCTCGTCGAAGGGGGTGTCCTCCTTCGGCAGCACCCAGTTGGCGGTGCGCTGGTGCACGTGGAGCGCACCGGTGCGGGGGGCGATCTCCGGCACGAACTGCACCGCGCTGGCCGCACTGCCGATCACCGCCACCCGCCGGCCGGTCAGGTCGTGGTCGTGGCGCCAGCGGGCCGAGTGGAACAGCGTGCCGGTGAAGTCCTGCAGACCGGGGATCTGCGGCCAGCTGAGCTCGTTGAACATGCCGATGGCGCTGACGACCACGTCGGCTTCGAGCTCCTCGCCGGTGTCGGTCAGCACCCGCCACACGAGGCACTCGTCGTCCCAGTAGAGGCCCTTGACGCCGGTACCCAGGCGCAGCAGCGGGCGGAGTCCGTAGCGGTCGACCACGTGCTCGAGGTACCGCTGGATCTCGGGCTGGGTGGCGTAGGGACGGCTCCAGGCGGCGTTCAACTCGAAGGAGAACGAGTAGAGGTGGGTTGGTACGTCGCAGGCGGCCCCGGGGTAGCTGTTGTGCCACCAGGTGCCGCCGATGCCGGTGGCCCGGTCCACGATGACGACATCATCGAAACCGGCCTGGCGCAGGCCGATGGCGGCACAGATGCCGCCCGGACCGGCCCCGATGACGATGATCCGACGCGACGTCCCCCTGGCGTTCATGGCCGCCAACGTAGGGGGCCCGGGCCCCGCCACTCCAGTGCGCCGGCCGACGCCGCCCCACCCCGCCGGCCCCCACCCGACCGACATACCCCCTGGGGTTTCACGTCGATTCGACGTCGATTCTTTCCGACGGCGCCGGGCACACCCTCCATACCCTCAAGCACCCTACCGTGTGGTATCCAACCGACCGACAAGCCACCGCAGCACATCGGGCCCGGACGCGGCGGTGGGGCCGGGCTCTCGGCCCGACCCCACCGCCGCCACAGGCGATCGTGTCGCTGTCGTCCCACTGCCGCCCGGGCGGCCGGGGCTCAGTGCTGGGCGACCTTGCGCAGGTGCCACAGCCCGGCG
Organism: Acidimicrobiales bacterium; assembly: GCA_041394365.1. Lineage (GTDB taxonomy): Bacteria > Actinomycetota > Acidimicrobiia > Acidimicrobiales > CAIXPF01 > CAIXPF01. The sequence continues at coordinate 9,482 of JAWKIM010000012.1, read as the reverse complement.
AACACGAGGGCCGCCATCACCGCCGCCGCACCGAAGGCCACGTACGAGGAGATCTGGGCGATCTGCCCGACGGTCGACCAGGCGTAGGCGCTCAGCAACAGGCCCCGCAGGGTCTCACCCTGGAACAGGCTGGTGCGCTGACCGGTCAGCGCGCCGGCCTCGGCCTGCAGGGCGGCGATCTCGTCGGCCGGGGCGCCGTTCTCCTGGGCGGTGGTCACCGCGGCCTTGGCGGCACGCTCGGGAGCGCTGAGATCGGCGTAGGTCTGACCGTCGGCGATGGCGGCGAGGTGGCCGTCGATGTAGCTGGCGTAGGCCTCGGCCTCCTTGCCGGTGTCGACGCGGGCGCCGGCGAAGGAGAGCAGGTCCTCTCGACCTTGACCGGTGAGCGCCTCAGCATCGGGGAACACGATGTTCTGCGAGGAGAGCTCGTCGTGCACGTAGTCGTTGGAGAAGCTGGCGCCCCAGGTCAGCAGCCCGCCGCCGATGGCGAGCACGAGGGCGACGACGGCGCCGGCGCCGACCAGCACGGTGTCGATGGTGCGGCGGCGAACGGCGACGACCGGGGTGCCGGAGGCGGCGAGAACGTCGTTGGGGGTGATCGCGGTCATGGCTCACGTCCTTGCAGTGCGAATGTCTTGCCTTGGACGGTACCGAGGCCCCCACCGGCGACGGCACGTCCCAAAGTCCTCCAAGTCGAGAAAAGGTCCCGAAGCGGCCGCTGGCCGAGTGGAGCATTGACCCCGGTGCGCCAACACGACGCCATGACGACGCCGATACGGCGCCAAACCACCGCCGGAACAGGGAGATCGCGTGGCCATCGTCACGCCGACATCGAATTGTCCGAACAAATCCCGGCGCGAAGTTCGCAACACGTCGGACCGGTTGCGATCAAATCGGAACCGGGTGGGCGCCCCGGCGACGAACCGGTGCGGGCCGCGACGCCCGGCACGACCGCCACCGCGCCGCGTACTGTCTGGTCCGGACCGGCCGAGGAGGACCGCGATGACCCGGCAGCTGTTGGTGGAGCTCACCCGGCGCACGGTCGCCCACGCCTGCGCCGGAACCGCCCCGCTGGCCGACACCGTCACGACGGTGCCCGCCCGCCACTACGTCGACCCGCAGCGCTGGGAGCTCGAACGCGAGCGCATCTTCCGGCGGGTGCCGCTGGTGGCGGCGGCCACCGCCGAGCTGCCCCGGCCGGGCGACCACCGGGCGGTGGAGCTGGCCGGCGTGCCGGTGCTGGTGACCCGCGCCGAGGACGGCGGCATCCGGGCGCTGCTCAACCGGTGCAGCCACCGCGGTGCGCCGCTGACCGAACCCGGCTGCGGGCACGCCACCCGCCTCACCTGTCCCTACCACGGTTGGAGCTACCGCAACGACGGCACCCTCGTGTCGGTCCGCAACGGCCGCGACTTCGGGCCGGTGGATACCGATCAGTACGGCCTGGTCGAGCTGCCCTGCGCCGAGCGGGCCGGGTTGGTCTTCGTCGGCCTCGACCCATCGGCACCGCTGCGCATCGACGAGTTCCTCTGCGGCTACGACGCCGCCCTGTCCCACCTCGGCCTGGCCGACCACCTGCTCGTCGGCCGCCAGGAGCTGGCCGGTCCCAACTGGAAGGTCGCCTACGACGGGTACCTCGACTTCTACCACCTGCCGGTGCTGCACAAGGCCACGTTCGGCGACAGCCTCTGCGATCGTGCGGTCTACGACGCCTGGGGGCCCCACCAGCGGGTGAGCGCTCCCGACGCGTCCATGGCCAAGCTGGCCGGCGTGCCCGAGGAGCAGTGGCGCACCAGCGCGCTGACCATCGGGGTGTGGACGGTGTTCCCCCACGTGTCCATCGCCCGCTTCGATGCCGGCGGCCCGCTGATCATGGTCTCCCAGCTGCTGCCCGGGCCCACCGTCGACCGATCCACCACGGTGCAGCTGTTCCTGGCACCCCACCCACCCGACGAGCAGACCCAGCAGCGCATCGACGAGATGATCACGTTCCTGCGCCGCGTGGTGGGCGACGAGGACTACGCCATGGGCCTCGCCGTGCAGCGCGGCCTGGTGGCGGGCGGGCGCGACCACGTGCTGTTCGGCCGCAACGAGTTGGGCGGGCAACGCTTCCACCGCTTCGTGGACGAACTGGTGGCGGCGCCCGACGATCGGGCCTACGCCGCGCTGCTGGCCCGCAGCCGCGTCGAGCACCAGCCCTGACCGACCCCGCCGTGGCCTGATCGTGGGGCCGTACCGTACCGTACGGCCCCATGATCGACGAGTTCGACGACGAAGCCGTCCTGGCCGAGCTGCGCGCCGCCCACGAGCGCTACGAGACCGCGCTGCTGGCCAACGACACCGACACGCTGCAGGCGATGTTCTGGGACGACGAGCGGGTGGTCCGCTTCGGCCACGAGGGCCAGCAGTACGGCGCCGCGGCGGTGGACCGCTACCGGCGATCCCTGGCCTTCCAGACCCTGCCCCGCACGATCCGGCGCCTCGACATCGTCGCCTACGGCCGCGACGCGGCCACCATCTCGCTCGAGTTCGTACCCGACGGCCACACGGTCCTCGGCCGCCAGATGCAGACGTGGGTCCGCGCTCGGCAAGGCTGGTGCGTGGTCGCAGCCCACGTGTCGTGGGAGGGCGGTCGGACACCGGGCGCAATCTGACAACGCGCCGTTCAGGTCCACGTCACGAGCTCGACGTGGCGGCGTAACGCCGAGGGCATTGACCGGAAACAGCCTGCTGGAAGCCTGACCAGCGTGTATACGACGTCGCATGCAACCGCCAGCGGGCTGCGCAGCGACTTCGCCTATCACGAGTTGAAGCACCGGCTGCTGCTCGGCGACTACGGCCTGTCAAGCCGGCTGGCCGAGGAGCGGCTCGCCGCCATGTTCGGGGTGTCCCGCACGCCGGTGCGCGAGGCGCTCATGCGGCTGCAGGCCGAGGGCCTGGTCCGCCGGGCACCCGACGGTGGCTACCTGCCGGTGGCGCCCGACGTGGCCGTGATGCGCCACCTCTACGAGATCCGGGTCGGCCTGGAGCTGCAGGCCCTGGGCCGGCCGTTGCGCAGCGGGCAACCCCACGACGCGCGGGCCCTGCGCGCCTTGCGCGAGGAGTGGGCGGCCATGCGGGTGGAGCAACCCGAGCCCGGCGCAGGGTTCGTGCTGCTCGACGAGTCCTTCCACCTGGCGCTGGCCGAAGCGGCCGGCAACCCGGTGCTCGTCGACCTGCTCGGCTCGATCAACGAACGCATCCGCATCGTGCGCATGCAGGACTTCCTGACCGCCGACCGCATCGAGCGCACGATCGAGGAGCACCTCGACATCGTCGACGCGCTGCTGGCCGGCGATCTCGTGGCCGCCGAGCGCCGCTTCGGCCGCCACGTCGAGGCATCCATCGCCGTCGTCGAGGATCGCGTGCACCGCGCCCTCGCCCGCATGGCCACCGCAGAAGCCCACTCGCTCTGAACGAACCCGCCGAGGAGGCCCCCGTGACCGCCCCATCGACGACGTCCCCATCGACGACGTCCCGCACCGTGACGCCGACGCCGGCATCCGATCGACCCGGCCATCGCCTGGAAGGCCGCGGCATCACCAAACGCTTCGGCGATCTCGTGGCCAACGACGGCATCGACATCAAGGTGGCGGCCGGCGAGGTCCACGCCGTGCTCGGCGAGAACGGCGCGGGCAAGTCGACGCTGATGAAGGTGATGTACGGCACCTACGTGGCCGACGAGGGCGACTTCCTGGTGCACATGGAGCCCGTCGCCATCACCTCGCCGGCGGTGGCCAGGGCCCACGGCATCGGCATGGTGTTCCAGGACATGCGCCTGATCCCGGCGTTCACGGTCACCGAGAACATCGCCCTGGCGCTCGACCTCTCCGGCCCGCGCCTCGACCGGCGGGCGCTGGCCCGACGCATCCGGGAGGAGGCCGACCGCTACGGGCTGGCCGTCGACCCCGATGCGCTGGTGCGGGATCTCGCCATCGGCGAGCGCCAGCGGGTGGAGATCCTCAAGGTGCTCATGGCCGGCGCCCACCTCGTCATCCTCGACGAGCCCACCAGCGTGCTCGCCCCCCAAGAGGTCGACGCCCTGCTCGCCGCCATCGAGGGGCTGCGCAGCCAGGGCCTGTCGGTGGTGATCATCACCCACAAGCTCAACGAGGCCAGGGCGGTGGCGGATCGCTGCAGCGTGCTGCGCGGCGGCAAGCTGATCCTCGGCGGGGTGGACCCGCGCACCCTCGACGATGCGGAGCTCATCGAGGCGATGGTGGGGCGCTCGGTCAAGCCGATCCCCGCCGAGCGACCGGCCCCGCCGGACGGCGCCGCGCCGGTGCTCGAGCTGCGCGGCGTGTCCACCACCGGCCGGGCGCAGTCCTGCCTCAAGCAGGTGGACCTGACCGTACGGCCGGGCGAACTGCTCGGCGTGGCCGGCGTGTCCGGCAACGGCCAGCGAGAGCTGTACGAGGTGGCGCTGGGCCTGCTCAGCCCGTCGTCGGGCTCCGTGCTGCTCGGCGGCGAGCCGCTCGGCAGGATACCGGTCAGTACGGCCATCGAGCGAGGGGCCCACGGCGTGCCCCAGGACCCCATCGCCGAGGCGGTGGTGCCCGGGCTCGACGTGGCCGCCCACATCGCCCTCACCCACCTCGACGAGTTCAAGCGGGGACTCGGCATCGACTGGCGCAAGGTCCGCGCCCGGCTGCAGGAGCTCGACGAGCACACCCAGCTCGGGGTGGCCGGCGCCGAGCGCACCGTGGAGACGTTGTCGGGCGGCAACATCCAACGGGTGATGCTGGTGCGGGCCCTGGGCAACCCCGCAGCACTGGTGGTGGCGGCCTACCCGTCGCGCGGCCTCGACATCGCCACCACCCGGCGCACCCAGGAGCTGCTGCTGCACCAGCGGGAGCAGGGCGGCGGTCATCGTCATCAGCGAGGACATCGACGAGCTGCTGGCGCTGTCGGATCGGATCGCGGTGCTCCACGAGGGCACCATCGCCGGGATCGTCGATCCCGCCCAGGCCGACCGGTATGTCATCGGCCGTCTGATGCTCGAGGGCAGCGCAGCGATGGAGGTGCCGGCATGACCACCGCCGTGCTCGCCGCCGACCGGGTGGAGCTGCACCCGGTGGTGCGCGCCGTGCTCCGTTGGGCCGTGGCCATCGCCGGGGCCCTGGTGATCTTCGGTGTGCTGATGTGGACCAAGGGCGCCAACCCCATCGTCGCCTACCGGTCGATGTTCGAGACGCTCACCCGCGACACGGCGCTGTCGGGCATCGTGGTCAAGGCCACCCCGCTGGTGCTCGCCGCCCTGGCGGTGGCCGTGCCCGCCCGGGCCGGTCTGGTCAACGTGGGCGGCGAGGGCCAGCTGGTGATGGGCGGGGTCGCCGCCGCCGGCGCCGCCCGGCTGTTCGGCGAGGGCGCGCCCGGCGGCGTGGTGCTGGTGGCCATGGCGGTGTTCGCCGCCGTGGTCGGCGCCGGCTGGGCGGCCATCGGCGGCCTGCTGCGGGTCCGGGTGGGCATCAGCGAGGCGGTGACCACGCTGTTGCTGAACTACGTCGCCCTGAACGTGATGTTCTTCCTCATCTACGACCCGTGGAAGGACCTCGCCGGCGGCGGGCAGCCCACCTCGCCACCGATCCCGGTGGCCCAGCGCCTGCCCCTGGTCGGCAGCGGTTCGCTGGCCGTGCACGCCGGCATCGTGCTCGCCCTGGTGGCCACCGGGCTCATCTGGTGGGCGCTGCGCTCGACCCGCTGGGGGTTCAAGCTCGAGGTGGTCGGCGGCAACGCCGAGGCCGCCCGCCGGGCCGGGTTCGCCGTCGGCCTGCTGCTGATCGGCGCCATGGCGGTGGGCGGGGCGCTCGCCGGTCTCGGCGGCTTCGCCCAGCTGGCCGGCACCGAGTTCAAGCTCCGGCCCGGCTTCTTGGTCACCTACGGCTACATCGCCTTCCTGGCCAGCTGGCTGGCCCGCCACCGTCCGGTGCGGGTGGCGATCGCCGCCTTCGTGCTGGCCGCCATCTCCGTGTCGGGCGACAGCCTGCAGCTCGACTCCCGCCTGCCCGCCGCCACGGTCAACGTGCTGATGGCGCTCGTCCTGCTCGCCGTGTTCGGTTGGACCTCCCGGAGGAACGAAGCATGAGCCTGCTCGTCACCGAAGTGTGCGCCGGCGCCGTCGCCGGTGGCACCTGCATCCTGTACGCCGCCGTCGGCGAGTCGTTCTCCGAGTCCGCCGGGGTGGTGAACCTGGGGGTGGAGGGCTCGATGCTCGTCGGCGCCCTCGCCGGCTACGCCGTCACCGCCGAGGCGGGCAACCCGTGGGCCGGCGTGGTCGGCGCCGCGGTGTGCGGCGCGGTGCTCGCTGCCGTGCACGCCTGGTTCGTGCTCGCCCGGCGCTCCAACCAGCTCGCCACCGGGCTGGTGGTCATGTTCCTCGGGCTCGGGCTCACCTCGCTGTTCGGCGCCGCCTACGTGGCCCGCACGGTGGACAGCTTCTCGGCCTGGGACGTGCCCGGCCTGTCGTCCATCCCGTTCATCGGGCCGGTGCTGTTCGAGCACGACCCGCTCACCTACCTGTCCTACGCCCTGGTACCCGGTTCGTGGTGGGTGCTGTACCGCAGCCGGTGGGGCCTGCTGATCCGGGGGGCCGGCGAGCGACGCCACGTGCTGGAGACCTACGGTCACCCGGCGGCGGCGGTGCAGTACGGCGCGGTGATCCTCGGCGGTGCGCTGGCCGGCATCGGCGGCGCGCAGCTGTCGGTGGCCTACGCCAACGCCTGGTTCGAGAACATGACCCAGGGCCGCGGCTTCATCGGTGCGGCCGTGGTGATCTTCGCCGCTCGCCAGCCGTTCAAGGTGGCAGCCGGGGCGTACCTGTTCGGCGGCACTGGCCCTGTCGCCTGCGCTGCAGGCCCGCAACGTGAACCTGCCCATCCTGGAGAACCAGTTCGCCCTGGCGTCCATCCCCTACGTCGCCATCCTCGTGGTCCTCGTCGTGCTCGGCCGCAAAAGCGCCGCCGAAGCGCCCGAAGGCCTCAAAGCCGTCTTCGGCTGAGCCCGCCCGGACGCCGCCGGCGCACGCGCCGCCCGGACGCCGCCGGCACGCACGCCACGGACGCCGCCGGCACCCACCCGCCCGTACCAACCGGTATCCACACCATCCACAGAGGGAGAGTCACACATGTTCGGAACCACCAGGAGACGGCTGACCGCGCTGACGCTCATCGGCGCGGTGCTCGTCTCGGCGTGCAGCAGCAACGACGGCGGCACCTCGTCCTCGACCACCGCCGCCGGGGCGTCGGACGGGACCGCCGCCGCCACCGACAGCGCACCGGGCAAGGACTCCGAGGCGGTCGGCTTCATCTTCGTCGGCCCCAAGGACGACTTCGGGTACAACCAGGCCGCCTACGAGGGTTCCCAGGCGCTCAAGGAGACCTTCCCCGACCTCGAGATCATCACCGCCGAGAACGTGCCGGAGACCGATGAGGCGGCCCGGGTGATGGAGGGCATGATCCAGAAGGGCGCCAAGATCATCTTCGCCACCAGCTACGGCCACCTCGACGCCGCCAAGACGGTGGCGGCCGCCCACCCCGACGTGGCCGTGGTCCAGCAGGGCAACACGATCACCGACGCCATCGGACCGAACATCGGCACCTACTTCGGCACCGTGTACGAGCCCGTGTACCTGGCCGGCATCATCGCCGGGAAGATGACCAAGACCAACAAGCTCGGCTACGTGTACGCGTTCCCGATCCCCCAGACGCTGGCCAACATCAACGCCTTCCAGCTGGGTGCCCACTCGGTGAACCCCGAGGCGGAGACCATCACCGTCAACACCTCCAACTGGTGTGATCCGGCCAAGCAGGCCGATGCGGCCAAGAGCCTGCTGAACCAGGGCGTCGACGTGCTCACCCAGCACCAGGACTGCCAGGCCACGGTGGTCAAGGCGGCCGAGGAGGCCGGCGCCATGGTGGTGGGCTACCACGCCGACGCCTCGAGCCTCGCCCCGAAGGGCTGGCTGGGTGGCTCGGAGTGGAACTGGGCTCCGATGTACGCCGACATCGTGGAGACCACGCTGGCCGGCGACTTCACCGGCTCCAAGTACAACGCCAACTACCGGGCGGGCTTCGCCAGCGGCGAGAACCCGTTCGTCGCCTCCGCCTTCGGGGCATCGGTGCCCAAGGACGTGCAGGATCTGGTGACCGAGGCCAAGGACGGCTTCCAGGCCGACAAGTCGGTGTTCACCGGACCGATCATGGGCCAGGACGGGACCGAGGTCGTACCGGCCGGTACGACGCTCGACGCCGCCGCGGTCGACGGCATGAACTACTTCGTGGAAGGCGTCGTCGGGAACATCCCGAAGTCGTGACGTCGTGAACGGATCCGACCTGCATCCGGTGGTGACGGCCGAGCCGTACCCCTGGCCCTGGAACGGGCCGTGGCGCCCCGAGCACGTCGCCCTGCTGGTGGCCGGGGCCCAGCCGGCGTGGTCGGGCGCCAGCTGCCGGGTCGAGGCGGTGGGTGCGGTCATCGCCACCGTGGCCCAAGCGCTGCGCCGGGCGGGGGCGACCGTGGTGGCGTTGCGCCACCTCGGTGCCCCCACCGGCGCGGGCCGGCGGGCGGCACTGCGGTTGCCACCCGCCCCCGGCGACCCGGCCGGCGTGCTGCTCGACACGGTGGCGCCGCTGGCCGACCTCGTGCTCGACTGCGCCGGCATCAACGGCTTCGGGGGCAGCCGCCTCGACGACGAGTTGCGCGGGCGGGGCATCGAGCACCTGGTGCTGTGCGGCTTCGGAGCCGAGGCCGCAGTCGACTGCACGCTGCGCGCCGCCAACGACCGGGGCTACGAGTGCCTCACGCTCATCGACGGGGTGGCCCCCTTCGATGTCGAGCTGGGCGAGCACGCCCTGCATTCCATCACCATGTCGGGCGGCATCTTCGGGGTGATCGGCCACAGCGCCGATCTGCTCGCCGCCCTCGCGCCCACCCACCCATCCGAGGAGCAGCCATGAGCGATCGCATCGTCGACGCCAACCCTTACCCGTGGCCCTACGACGGGCCCATCGACCCGGCCCGCACCGCGCTGGTCTGCATCGACTGGCAGGTCGACTTCTGCGGCCCCGGTGGCTACGTCGACCGCATGGGCTACGACCTCAACCTGACCCGCTCCGGGTTGGAGCCGACCGCCCGGGTGCTGGCCGCCGCCCGGGCCGAGGGTTGGACGGTGGTCCACACCCGTGAGGGCCACCGTCCCGACCTGTCGGACTGCCCGCCCAACAAGCTGTGGCGCTCGAAGCGGATCGGGGCCGGCATCGGCGACGCCGGCCCGTGCGGCCGGATCCTGGTGCGCGGCGAGCCCGGCTGGGAGATCGTGCCCGAGGTGGCGCCGATCGACGGCGAGCTGGTGGTGGACAAGCCCGGCAAGGGCTCGTTCTACGCCACCGACCTCGACCTGTTGCTGCGCACGCGGGGGATCACCCACCTGGTGTTCACCGGCATCA
>JAWKIM010000011.1:0-352760 GCA_041394365.1 Acidimicrobiales bacterium | reverse complement strand
GCGGCGGCCACGAAGAGTGCGCCGACGGCGCCGAGCACGAACCACCCGCCGATCTCGCGCCGGGCGTCTTCGTAGCCGACCGACGAGCCGATGTCGGCGTAGACCTCACGGAGCTGCTCGCCGGTGGCGGCGGTGAAGAACGTGCCGTCGGTCTGCTCGGCGATGGCCCGCAGTGCGTCCTCGTTGACCGGCACGTTGATCCGGCGGTCCTCGCCCGGCACCACGATCGAGCCGTTGGCGGTGCCGAAGGCGATGGTCGAGATCGAGATGTTGCGTTCGATGGCGGCGTCGGCGGCCACCTCGTCGGGCCGCCCGGCCGTGGTCTCGCCATCGGACATGAGGATGATGCGGCCGGGCGCTTCCTCCTCCGCGTCGGTGGCCGGCGGCAGCGTGTCGATCGCCTGGATGGAGGCGAAGATCGCCTCGCCGATGGCGGTGCCCTGGTCGAGTTGCAGGCTGCCGATGGCCCGCTTCACCGATTCGTGGTCGTCGGTGGGGGAGACCAGCACGGTGGCGGTGCGGTTGAAGGAGACCAGCCCCACGTTGATCTTGTCGGGCAGCAGGTCCACGAAGGACACGGCGGCGTCCTTGGCGGCGTCCAGCCGGTTGGGGGCGACGTCTTCGGCCATCATCGACAGCGACGAGTCGATGGCGACCACGATGGTGGCCCGCTCCCGGGGGACCTGCTCGATGCGGGCGGGGCGGGCCAGCGCGACCACCAGGCTCGACAGGGCCACCAGCAGGGCGGCGGCGGGGAGGTGCCGCCGCCACCGGGGACGCTCCGGTGCCACGGTGTCGAGCAGCGCCAGGTTGGTGAAGCGCACCGCGTAGTCCTTGCGGCGGAACTGGCGGAACACGTAGAGGCCGGCGAGGGCGCCGACCGCGACGAACAGCCACAACCAGTGCAGGGCGAGGAAGGTCATGACGTTCTCCGGGGCAGGCGGGCGGCGCGGGCGCGGCGCAGCACGACGAAGCGGACGAGTTCGGTGAGCCAGTCGCGGTCGGTGCGAAGCACCAGGTGGTCGGCGCCCGCCGCGCGGATGGAGGCGGCGATCTGTTCCCGCTGGGCCAGGGCGGCGGCCGCGTAGCGGGCCCGGAGCTTGGCCGAGGAGGTCTGGACCTCGCGGCGGCGTCCGCTCTCCGGATCGACGAGGGTGAGCACCCCGACGGCGGGGAGCTCGAGCTCCCGCGGATCGATGATCTCGACCGCCAGGGTCTGGTGACGGGCGCTGAGCCGGCCCAGCGGGCGCTCCCACCCCTCGGCGAGGAAGTCGGAGATCACCACCGCGAGCCCCCGCTTGTTGTGCAGCGCGGTCAGGCGGTGGATCGCACCGGCGAGGTCGGTGCCGCCGGCCGAGGCGGCGGGTCGGCCGCGGCCCCCGGAGCCGGGCGAGCCCGTCTCCCGGGCGGTGGGCGTGGTCATCGCCCGGTGCAGCAGCCCGAGCAGATGCGTGCGCCCGCCCTTGGCCGGCACCACCGCCGGCACCTCGCCGAGGCCGCTGAACACGGCGCCGAAGCGGTTGCCGGTGCGGGCGGTCAGGAAGCCCAGCGCAGCGAGGGCGATCAGGGCGAGCTCGCGCTTCTCGTAGTCGGCGGTGCCGAACTCGAGGCTGGGGGACTGGTCGAGCAGCACCCAGCTCTCCAGCTCCCGATCGGCGATCGTCTCCCGCACGTGCGGGTCGAGCGTGCGGGCGGTGACGTTCCAGTCGATGCGGCGCACGTCGTCACCGGCCTGGTAGCTGCGGGTCTCGCCCAGCTCGGTCCCGTGACCGGGCACCAGGCCCCGGTAGTCGCCCTGGAGCATGCCGTCCAGACGGCGGTTCACCACGTACTCGAGACGGCGCAAGACCTCCGCGGAGCGGCCGCCGCCGAACGTGAGCCCGAGCGGGTCGACCCGGGGTGGGGTGCCGCCGGCGGGGTCGGTGCGCGCCATCAGCGGTCGCCCACGGCGGGATCGAGGCCGTCGTCGGCATCGGACCCGCCGTGGTGACGGTGCTCGGACCGCAACCCGTCCTCCCACTGCGGGGTGGGCGCGCCGACGGGCGGGGCCGGCGGCGGGACGAGCGGCGCCACCGGAGGATGGGCGGTGCCGGCGGGCTCGCCCGTGCCGTGGTCGCGCTCGGCGGGCGGCGGGGGCAGCAGCGTGGCCCGGCCCCGCTCGGCCGGATCGGCGTCGGCGTAGGGGCCGCGGGGGCCGGCCGGCGCAGCCGGGGCCCATGCCGTCGTCTCGTCGACGGTGATGGCGTTGCGCTCGGCGGGCGATCCGGCGTGGCCCGGCGGCGTCGGTTGGTACGACGCACCGAGGGGGGCGGCGCCGGCGGCCTGGCCGGCCGACCACGCGCCGGGGTCGCTCCACGCGTCGGGCGTGGGCTGGTAGCCGTGCACCGCGCCGACCGGCGCGTAGCCCGCGGCGGCGTAGGAGCTGTCCTGGCTCGGCGCCACCCGCGGGGCCGGCACGGTGGACAGGATGCGGGCGGAGATCTGGTCGACGTGCAGGCCCTGGGCCACGGCCTCGTAGGACAGCACCAGGCGGTGGCGCAGCACCTCCGGGGCGACGTCGAACACGTCCTGGGGGAGCGCGTAGCGCCGGCCCCGCAACAGCGCCAGCGCCCGGGCGCCGGCCACCAGGCCGAGGCTGGCCCGGGGGCTCGCCCCGTAGTCGAGGTACTCCGTCAGCTCGGGCAGCCCGAAGTCGGCCGGGTTGCGGGTGGCCAGCACCAGGCTGACGGCGTAGTCGACCACGCCCCGGTCGACGTACACCGCCCGGGCCGCCTGCTGCAACGCCAGCACGTCCTGCGGGTCGAGGACCTGGCGGGGCACGGGCGGGCTCACGCCCATGCGGTTGACGATCTCGACCTCTTCGGCGGGGGACGGGTACCCGACGGTCACCTTCATCAGGAAGCGGTCGCGCTGGGCCTCGGGCAGCGGGTACACGCCCTCCTGCTCCACCGGGTTCTGCGTGGCCAGCACGAGGAACGGCTCGGGCACGCTGAAGGTCCGACCGCCAATGGACACGTGCCGTTCGGCCATGACCTCGAGCAGCGCCGACTGGACCTTGGCCGGGGCGCGGTTCACCTCATCGGCCAGCACGAAGTTGGCGAAGATCGGGCCGAGCTCCACGTCGAAGCGCTCGCTCGACGACCGATAGATCCGGGTGCCGACGATGTCGGCCGGAAGGAGGTCGGGGGTGAACTGGATGCGGGTGAACGTGCCACCCGAGGTGCGGGCCAGGGTCTCCATGGCCAGGGTCTTGGCCAGGCCGGGCACGCCCTCGAGGAGGCAGTGGCCCTGGGCGAGCAGGCAGACGAACAACCGCTCGATGGCTCGGTCCTGCCCGACGATCACCCGCTTGACCTCGAACAGGGCGGTCTCGAGCTGCTTGGCCTCGGGGGTGGCGGGGGTCTGGGGCGGCACGGGCGGCTCCTGGGGGCGGCGAGCCCCGGATGGGCCCGATGCGGTCCTGACGGTTGACCACGACGGGCGATTACCGTGCTTCACGACGACGACGCCGACCGAGGGTCGCCGACGAACGGTGATGCGGGGTCGGCTTTCGCAGACCTTTCGTGATCGGTTGGTAGGCAACCACTCGACTGCGAAGGACGACGTAAAGGTGATCCCCCGTCCTGGGGATACCACGGTACCCGGGTGAGCAGGCCGCATCAGTGGTCCGAACTGCTCGGGGCCGACCCGATGGAAGAGGCGTGGGCGCGATGCGAGTACTGGTGGTGGACGACGAGGTGGACCTGGCCAACGCCGTGGCCAAGGGCCTGCGTCGCGAGGGGTACGCCGTCGATGTGGCCGGTTCGGGTCAGGAGGCGCTCGATGCCCTGGGCTTCACCGACTACGACCTGGTCTGCCTGGATCTGACCATGCCGGGGATCGACGGCATCGAGGTCTGCCGGCAGGTGCGGGCGGGGGAGGGTACCCAGCCGCGGGTGCTGATGCTGACCGCCCGTGATTCGGTGAACGACCGGGTCACCGGCCTCGACGTCGGTGCCGACGACTACCTCGTCAAGCCGTTCGCCTTCCCGGAGCTGGCCGCCCGGGTGCGCACGCTGCTGCGCCGCGACACACCGCACACCACGGCGCTGCTGCGCGTCGGCCCGCTCGAGCTGGACGCCGCCCGCCGCGCCGCCCGCAGCGGTGAGCGGACGCTGGAGCTGACCGCCAAGGAGTTCGCGCTGCTGCGCTACTTCATGACCCACCCCGGTGAGGTGCTCTCCCAGGAGCGCCTGCTGGAGCACGTGTGGGACACCAATGCGGACCCGTTCACCAACACGGTCCGGGTGACGGTGGGGACCCTGCGCCGCAAGCTCACGGTCGACGGGGAGGCGCCGCTGCTGGAGACCGTGATCGGCAGCGGGTACCGCCTCGTCACCGACGCGAGCGCGTCGTGACGCCGGCGGACGCACCGGCGCCGTCGGGCGCGCCCAAGGGTTCCCCGCCCGACCCCTCCACCGTGAGCGCCGAGCTGCACCGGACGGGCGGGCCGCTGGTCCGCCTGGCCCACGCCCACGGGGTCGGCTGGGGCTCGGTGCGCGTGCGCTTGTCGTTGCTGTACTCGGCGGTCGTGTTCGGCCTCGGCGCCGTGCTGGTGTCGCTGGTGTACATCGGCCTCACCGAGGCGTTGCGCAAGCAACCGGTGACCGAGCGGGTCATCACCGAGGTGCCGGGGGAGACCCAGTGCTTCGAGATGGACAACTTCCTGTTCTGCGGTCGAGGGGTGGAGCAACGTGAGGTCGAGCAGCTCGATGTCTTCAAAGCTTTGGAGAAACAGGTCAACCAGCGGGCGCTCGAACGGTTCCGCACCATCTCCTTCGCCGGGCTCGGCGGCTTGTTCATCGTGTCGATCGCCGTCGGTTGGGTGATCGCGGGGCGGGCGTTGCGGCCCATCGGCCGGATCACGACGGTGGCGCGCACCATCGGTGCCACCGATCTCTCCAGACGCATCCGTCTGGAGGGACCCGACGATGAGCTCAAGGCGCTGGCCGACACCTTCGACGAGATGCTCGACCGCATCGACGAGGCGTTCGAGAACCAGCGGCGGTTCATCCACGAGGCGTCCCATGAGCTGCGCAACCCGATCGCGGTGATCCGCACGAACGTGGAGGTGGCGCTCGGCGACGTCGAGGCACCGGCGGAGGAGCTGCGCGACACGCTGGCGGTGGTGGGCCGCACCGCCGACCGCATGGGCGTGCTGGTGGACGATCTGTTGACCTACGCCCGGCGCGAGTCACCGGCCGATCGCGAGACGCTGGTGGACATCGCCGGGCTGGTCGGGGATTCCGTGGCCGAGTTCACCGCCCCGGCGGAAGCCAGGGGCCTGCGCTTGGTGGCGGAGACCGCACCCGGTCTCAGCGTGCACGGCGATCCCGTGGCGCTCAAGCGGGCGCTGGCCAACCTGCTCGCCAACGCGGTGCGGCTCGCCCCGGCGGGCACCGTCGTGCAGGCCGCCTGTGGCCGCGATGGCGATTGGGTGTGGATGGCCGTCCAGGACCAGGGCCCGGGCATCCCGCCCGAGGAGCACGCCCGGGTGTTCGAACGGTTCTACCGGGGCGATCCGGGCCGGGCCCGGGCGGAGGGCCGCTCGGGTCTGGGCCTCACCATCGTGCAGCAGATCGCCCGGGGCCACGGCGGCTCGGTGGGCTTGCGCTCCGTGCCCGGCGTCGGATCGACGTTCTCCGTGTGGCTGCCGGCGTTCGATGCGCCTCGCGGTGCCGGCGCCGATCGCTCCGCGCAGCAGGACAGCGGCCGCGGCGAGGGCGACCGCGACGATCGGTTGGGGGCGGCGCCGCCCACCGTCGTAGCGTCGCGGCCGTGACGACTGCCAACGACGCCCCCATCAGCCGCTTCCCCGTCCCCGAACTGTCGGAGCTGCCCGACGACATCCGGGAGCGCATCGAGGCGGTGTCGGCCAAGAGCGGGTTCATCCCGAACGTCTTCCTGGGCTTCGCCCACCGTCCCGACGAGTTCCGGGCCTTCATGGCGTACCACGACGTGCTGATGGAGAAGGACAGCGGCCTGACCAAGGGCGAGCGCGAGCTCATCGTGGTGGCCACCTCGGCCCGCAACGACTGCCTGTACTGCGTGGTCGCGCACGGCGCCATCGCCCGGATCCGCATGAAGAACCCGCTGATCGCCGACCAGGTGGCGATGAACTACCGCAAGGCCGATCTCACCGATCGCCAGAAGGCGATGATCGAGTTCGCCATCAAGGTGTGCGAGCGCTCCTCGGAGATCGTCGACGCCGACTTCGAGGTGCTGCGCGGCCATGGCTTCAGCGACGAGGACATCTGGGACATCGGTGCCATCGCCTCGTTCTTCGCCCTGTCGAACCGGATGGCGAACCTGACCTCGATGCGCCCGAACGCCGAGTTCTTCAGCATGGGTCGCTGAGAACAGCACCATCGTCGAGCGTTCGAAACGGCGCCGCCCTCGCTGAGGGCGGCGCCGTTTCGCGCCGTCTCGCAGGTGTTGCAGGTGTTGCACCGATCGGGCGAGACCCGGTTCAGCGCCCGCTCAGGACACGTCGGAGCGCAGCACCCACTTGGAGCCTTCCTTGCAGTCCTCCACCGGCAGGCCGGCCGAGGCCCAACCACCGAACCCGCTCTCGAGGTGGGCGACGTTCGGGTAGCCCATGTCCTTCATCGCCTTGGCGGCGAGCGCCGAGCGCCCACCGCCGGCGCAGTAGAGGATGTAGCGCTGCTCGGGCTTGAACACGTCGCGGTAGTACTCGCTCTGCGGGTCGATCCAGAACTCGAGCATGCCCCGGTCGGCGTGGAAGGAGCCGGGCACCTTGCCGCGCAGGTAGAGCTCGCGGAAGTCCCGGATGTCAACGACGGTGGCGGTCCCGGCGTCGAGCTCGGCCTTGACCTGCTCGGCGCTGAGGTTCTCGATTTCCTTCTTGGCCTCGTCGACGAGGTCCCAGGCTTTCTTCACGGTGCTCACGAGTGGGAACCCTAGACCCCGATCGGTGCGGGTGCCCGCAGCCGGGCTTACCTCGGTTTTCCTCAGCGGGGGGTAGAACCACCACCACGACGGGAACGTTCCGCCGAACACCCGTCGGCCTCGTCCCCCGCTCCACGTCGGAGCCTGGCGAATCGCAGTGGAACCCTCATGACGCAGTGGACCAACGATCCCGGTAGCGCTCCTCCCACCTACGACGATCCCGACGCCCCCGGCGCGTTCGGCTCGCCCACCCGTGTGCTCGCCCCCACCGAAGCGCCCCACGGCACGGTGGCGCCGGGCGTGGCACACACGCCGTCGAGCGGTCCGGGCAGCGGTGCCCCCTCCACGCCGCTGCCCGGTCCGCCGGCGGCGCCGACCCCCGCGTTCCCGGTGGCCGGCCTCCCGTTCTCGCCGCCGGCAGGGCCGCCGGGGAGCCCGCCGCCCGGAGCCGTCGGACCGTTCGAGTCCCCGCCGCCGCCCGCCTACCCGCCCCTCCGCCACTTCCCGGCCGGTGCCGGGCCCGTCCCGCCCGGGCCCGGCACCGGTGACCGGGGACGGACGCGGATGCTCGTTGCCGCCCTGGTCGTCGCCGCCCTGGTGCTCGGGGTGGCCGGCTTCGCCATCGGCCGCAACCTGGCCGCTGATGACGAGCCGTCCGGCGCGGCGGCGACCGGCACCGACCGCACGGTGGCCCAACTCGACGACACGGCCGACGCCGCGGCCACGCCGACGCCCACCACGCCCGGCCAGGACGGCCCTCGCACCGAGGCGCCCACCCTGGATCCGAACCTGGCCGAGGAGCCGGCGGCGGCGGTGCACAAGGCGGTGTCTCCGGCCGTCGTGCAGATCGAGACCAGCTTCGGGCTCGGGACCGGCTTCATCTACGACGGGCAGGGCTACATCCTCACCGCCGCCCACGTGGTGTCCAACAGCGATGCGTTCGGCCGCAGCACGGGCGGGTTCGAACGTGAGGTGACCGTGCGCCTGGCCGATGGCAGCTCGGTGGCGGGCGAGGTGCTCGGCGCCGACCTGAACAACGACGTGGCCGTGGTCAAGATCGACCCGGTGCCGGACATGCCGGTGGCCACCCTCGCCCTCGGGGAGGACGTCGAGGTCGGCGCCATCGCGGTGGCGATCGGCAGCCCCTTCGGTCTCGATCAGACCGTCACCCAGGGGATCGTGTCGGCGGTCAACCGGCCGGTTGAGAGCCCCAACGGCAACGTGGTGTCGATGGTGCAGACCGACGCCGCCATCAACTCCGGCAACTCGGGCGGCCCGCTCGTCAACCGGGAGGGCAAGGTGATCGGCATCAACACCCAGATCCGCACCGACTCCGGTGACAACGCCGGCATCGGTTTCGCCGTGCCGATCGATCTGGCCTACGACGTCGCCCAGCGCCTGGTGGCCGGCGAGCCGATCCGTCTGGGCTACCTCGGCATCCGGGGCGGCGAGCCCGGCTTCGGTACGGCCGGCGCCCTCGTGGTCCGGGTGGAGCAGGCCAGCCCCGCCGCCGCCGCCGGCATCGCCGAGGGCGACGTGGTGACCGAGGCGAACGGCAACGCCATCCGCTCCTTCGAGGAGCTGGCCTCGATCATCCGGGCCACCGAGCCCGGCACGGCGCTCCAGCTCACCGTCGAGCGCGACGGCACCACCCAGCCGATCACGGTCACCGTCGGCGAGGCCGCCACCAACTAATCACGCTCCCCACCCAGCAGGCGCCGATCGGCGCCGGACCGGCCGTCACCGCCTCCCGGTGACGGCCGGTCCGCGCCCCCGGCAGTAGCGTGGGCCGCCATGGAGATCGCTCTGATCGTGCTCATCGCCGTGTTGGTGGTGGGCCTGCTGGCGGGGGGCGTGGTGGTGACCCGCCACCGCCGTCGCCTGGCGGAACCGCCGCCGCTGCAGCGGGTCCCGGCCCGCCCCCGGACCGCGCCGACGCCCAGGCCGGTGGCACCGGCCGAGCCCGAGCGCGAACCACTCGAGGAGTCGGTCGAGGAGCCGACCGTGCTCGAGGGCGAGCCGCTCGAGCCACCCGAACCGGTCGAGATCGAGCCCGCCGAGGAGGAGCTCGAAGCCGAGGAAGCGGTCGAGGTGCCGCCACCGGCACGGCCGTCGTTCCGGGAGCGTCTGGCCAAGGCTCGCGATGCGATCGCCGGTTCGTTCCGTTCGATCCTGTCGCGCACCTCGATCGACGCCGACACCTGGGACGAGCTCGAGGAGGCGCTGATCCGCGCCGACGTCGGGGTCGACACGTCGATGGAGCTGCTCGACGAGCTGCGGGCCACGGCCAAAGACGAGGCCATCACCGAGCCGGCGCAGTTGCTCGAGGCGCTCAAGACCCAGCTCAAGACCCGGCTGGCGGGGGCGGACCGCTCGTTGCGCCTCGACGAGGGCACCACCAACGTGTGGCTGTTCGTCGGCGTCAATGGCGTGGGCAAGACCACCACCATCGGCAAGGTCGGCCACGCCCAGGTGCAGGCCGGGCGGTCCGTGCTGATGGCGGCGGGCGACACGTTCCGAGCGGCCGCCGCAGAGCAGCTCGAGACCTGGGCGGAGCGGGCCGGGGCCGACTTCGTGCGCGGGGCCGAGGGCGGGGATCCGTCTTCGGTCGTCTTCGACGGCGTGCAGCGGGCCCACGCCCGCGGGGCTGACCTCGTGCTGGCCGACACCGCCGGGCGGCTGCACACCAAGTCGAACCTGATGGATGAGCTGGCCAAGGTCCGCCGGGTCGCCGGGAAGGACCCGGGCAACGTGACGGAGGTCCTCCTCGTCCTCGACGCCGTCACCGGTCAGAACGGGCTCGTGCAGGCGCAGCAGTTCACCGAGGCCACCGAGCTGACCGGCGTGGTGCTCACCAAGCTCGACGGATCCGCCAAGGGCGGCATCGTGCTCGCCATCGAGGCCAAGCTCGGCATCCCGGTGAAGCTGGTCGGTCTGGGTGAGGGCATCGCCGACCTGGTGGCCTTCGACCCCGACGAGTTCGTCGACGCCCTGTTCGAGCGCTGAGCGCTGACCGGCGTCCCGACGGTCGCTGGCCGAGGTGTGCGTCGCCGGGAACGGGTCAGCAGCGCCAGTCGATGGGCGTCGGCCAGTGCGCCGCCACCCGTTCGAGCTCCCGGTGCACCTCGTCGGGAGCCACGGTGGCGGGCACCACGACGGTGGCGAACGCGTCATCGGGGTGGCCACCTGCCGCTTGAGCGTGGCCGTGAGCGTGGCCGTGATCGTGATCGTCGTGGGTCGCCCGGCGCATCGTCCAGCCGAGGGTGGCCACCTCGGCCACGGCGTCGGCCCACCACGGGAAACAGGGGTCGGTCCCGTGCGCCGAGTAGACGTGTCGCCCACCGGGGCGCAGGATCGCCAGCGCCCGGAAGGCCGCCAGCTCGGGCAGGTCGGGTCGTGGCGCGTCGCCCCGGTCGGCCGGCTGTGAGGTCGCTGCCGGTGCGGTGACGAGGCGCGGGTCGAAGGCCACGATGTCGCCGACGTGTTGGGGCCGTCCGCCCACCGCCACCGACAGGATCTCCGCCCGTGCCGGCCCCAGGCGGCGGGCCACCTGCGCCCGGCCGTCCAGCACGACGAGGACGAGGGCATCGGCGTCGGCCCAGGCGGTCGCATCGAGGGCCAGCCGGGCCGAGCTGGCCCGCACCGCGGTGTCGTCGCCGGCGACGGTGGCGGCCACGATGCGTTCCCAGTCGATCGGTCCGGCCGGCTCCTCGTCGCAGAGCAACTCCCCGAGCAGGGCGGACGCGCGGGCCCAGTCGCGCAGCTCCCGCGCCGACCGGGCGGCGAGCAGCGTGGCCCGGCGGTCACCGGGGCTGAGGGCGAGCACGGCGAGGCAGCTCTCGAGACAGGCCTGCGGATCGCGACGCTCGTCGGCGCGCACGGCGAGCTCCCATCGCTCCCGGCGCAGGTGGGTGGTGGCGACGAGGTCGGCCAGCGCAGCGAGCGCACCATCCGCATCGGCCGCCTCCGTCGCATCGGTCGGATCCGTCGCTTCGGTCGGATCGGCCGCATCGGTCACGTCGCTGGCATCGGTCACGTCGCTGGCATCGGCCACGTCGGTGGCATCGGCCGCCGAGGGTCCGGCAGCGGTCGACGCCGTGACCGACGGAGGAGGTGGCGGCGGCGGGAAGGCGGCGGGCAGGGCGGACGGCGGGCGCTCGGTGGGTCGTGCCCGGCTCGCGGTCGCTGCGACCGGCGCGGGCGGTGCGGGCGGTGCCGGCGGTGGCGGGGGTGGTGGCACGGCAGCGCCGGGCGCCAGGCGGGCCAGCAACGCCGGTGGGGCCGGGGGCGCCGGCGGTGGCGGCGGCACAGGGGGCAGCCGCAGGGCGCCGGCGGCGTCTCCGGGCTCGTCAGCGCGGATCTCGGTCACGCGGTGGACATCGACCGGTCCGGCCGGGCGCCCGCTAGGACGTTGGGTCCCCCACGGGCTGGGGAGCCGCGCGGCAGCAGGGGTACCCCGACGCGGCCGCGATCCCCGGTAGGCTTGCTCCCCGCATATGTTCGAAGCGCTTTCCGATCGTTTCGAGGGCATCTTCGGTCGCATCCGCAACCGGGGCCGGCTCTCGGAAGACGACATCGACGAGGTCCTCCGGGAGATCCGCGTCGCCTTGCTCGAGGCCGACGTCAACCTGCGCGTGGTGCGCGCCTTCCAGAACCGGGTGCGCGACGGCCTGGTCGGGGCGGAGCTCTCCAAGGCGCTGAACCCGGCCCAGCAGGTCATCAAGACCGTCCACCAGGAGCTGATCAACACCCTGGGTGGCGAGACGATGCGGATCACGTTCGCCGCTCGCCCGCCCACCGTGGTGCTGATGGCCGGTCTCCAGGGCTCGGGCAAGACCACGACGTCGGGCAAGCTGGCCCGCTGGTTCAAGAGCCAGGGCCGCAACCCGCTGCTGGTGGCGGCCGACCTGCAACGCCCCGCCGCCGTGGAGCAGCTGCGTACCCTCGGCCGGCAGGTCGACGTGCCCGTCTTCTCGGCACCCGACGAGGTGGTGCGCTCGGGCCAGGGCGACCCGCTCGACGTGGCCCGGGCCTGCATCGCCGAGGCGAACCGGCTCGGCCGAGACGTGGTCATCATCGACACCGCAGGCCGTCTGGCCATCGACACGGAGATGATGGAGCAGGTCCGCCGGATCTCCGAGCTGACCGACCCGCACTACACCTTCCTGGTCGTCGACGCCATGACCGGCCAGGACGCCGTCAACGTGGCCGAGGCGTTCCACGCCACCCTCAGCCTGGACGGGGTGATCCTGACCAAGCTCGACGGCGACGCCCGCGGTGGCGCTGCGCTGTCGGTGAAGGAGGTGGTCGGCAAGCCGATCGCCTTCGCCTCGACCGGTGAGAAGCTCGCCGACTTCGACCTGTTCCACCCCGACCGCCTCGCCGGCCGGATCCTCGGCATGGGTGACGTGCTCACCCTGATCGAGAAGGCGGAGGAGGTCTACGAGAAGGAGCAGGCCGAGAAGGCCGCCTCCGCCCTGCTGGAGGGCCGCTTCACGCTCGAGGACTTCCTCGAGCAGATGCAGCAGCTCAAGCGGATGGGTCCGCTGTCGGGGATCCTGGGCATGATGCCGGGCATCCCGAAGGAGGTGCGGGACGCCCAGATCGATGACAGCCACATGGCCCGCATCGAGGCGATCATCCGGTCGATGACCACCGCCGAGCGCGCCGAACCCGACCTCATCGACGCGTCGCGGCGGTCACGCATCGCCAAGGGCTCGGGTACCCAGCCGCAAGAGGTGCAGGCGCTGGTCACCCAGTTCAACGAGGTGCAGCGGCTGATGAAGCGCTTCGGTGGCTTCGGGTCGAAGAAGGTCAAGGGCGGCCGCAAGGACAAGAAGGGCAAGCAGAAGGGCAAGGGAGGCGGGCGCGTCACCGCCAAGGGCCCGGTACGCCTGCCCGACGTCAACTTCGAGGAGTTGGCCGAGAAGCAGAAGTCCAAGGCCCCCGGCGGCGGGCTGAAGCTGCCCGGTTTGAACTGACCGGGTTCCAGCCACGATGATGTCCAGTCGCCCTTTCCGGGTCTGAGATCGCACCGGGCGCCCGAGCGCCCACCGAAGAAGTCGAACAACCGAGCAGATGACGTGGGGACGGCCGCCGTGGGGTGGGGGCCCCACGTTGCGGAGGAGGATGGGGTTCGGCCCCGTGTTCCTCGCAGACAACCGAGCAGATGACGTGGGGACGGCCGCCGTGGGGTGGGGGCCCCACGTTGCGGAGGAGGATGGGGTTCGGCCCCGTGTTCCTCGCAGACAACCGAGCAGATGACGTGGGGACGGCCGCCGTGGGTGGGGGCCCCACGTTGCGGAGGAGGATGGGGTTCGGCCCCGTGTTCCTCGCAGACAACCGAGCAGATGACGTGGGGACGGCCGCCGTGGGGTGGGGGCCCCACGTTGCGGAGGAGGATGGGGTTCGGCCCCGTGTTCCTCGCAGACAACCGAGCAGATGACGTGGGGACGGCCGCCGTGGGGTGGGGGCCCCACGTTGCGGAGGAGGATGGGGTTGGGGCCCCATCCGGGAAGGCAAGAATGGCAGTCAAGCTACGGCTGATGCGGATGGGGAAGAAGAAGCAGCCGACCTATCGCGTGGTCGCCGCTGACGGCCGCTCGCCGCGGGATGGTCGTTTCATCGAGATCGTGGGCAGCTATGACCCGCGGCGTGAGCCCTCCGCCATCACCATCGACAACGAGAAGGCCGTGCGCTGGCTTCGCAATGGTGCCCAGCCCACCGAGACCGTCGAGAAGTTGTTGAAGATCAGCGGCGCCTGGGACGAGTTCAAGGCCGGGGCGTCCAAGTGACCGACGTCGAGCACGACGACGTCACCGACGGCGATGAGGGCGACGACGGCAACCAGGAGCTCGCTCCGACCGCCGTCGCGGTCATGGAGTACCTGGCCAAGGCGGTGGTGGAAGATGCCGACGCCGTCCAGGTGGAGGTCAGCTCCCTCCGAGGCGGCAAGAAGGTGCGGATCTCCGTGCACGCCGCCCCGAACGATTTCGGCCGCCTCATCGGGCGGCGCGGCCGGGTGGCCGCAGCGCTGCGCACCGTCGTCGGTGCTGCGGCGGCCAAGGACGGGCTCGACGCCGAGGTCGAGTTCGTCGAGTGAGCCTCGAGGTCGGGCGGATCACACGGGCGCACGGCCTGCGTGGTGAGGTCGTGCTCGACCCCATCTCGGACCGGCCCGAGCGCTTCGTGGTGGGCGCCACGTTCGACAGTTCGGCCGGGCCGCTGACGCTGGCCAGCTGCCGACCGTTCCAGCAGAAGCTGCTGGTCACGTTCGAGGGTTGCTCCACCAGGGAGCAGGCGGAGGCGTTGCGCGCCGTCGTGCTGCGCGCCGAACCGCTCGATGGCGACGATGACGGCGAGCTGTACGTGCACGAGCTCATCGGCTGTCGCGTCGTGGACCAGGACGGCGTGGACCGTGGCCTCGTCGTCTCGGTCGAGGCGAACCCGGCGGCCGATCTGCTGGTGCTCGAGGACCAGGCGCTGGTGCCGCTCAACTTCGTCGTCGACGTGGCGGACGGTCGGATCTCCGTCGACGTCCCCGCCGGTCTGTTCGACTGATCGCGGCCGGCGGTTCCGGTCCGGTGGCGGCATGCGCATCGACGTCCTGACCATCTTCCCCGAACTCGTCGAGCAGTTCGCCGGCGCCAGCCTGCTCGGCAAGGCGCGCCGTCGAGGCCTGCTCGACGTGCGGGTGCACGACCTTCGTTCCGTGGCCGTCGATCCGCACCGCTCGGTGGATGACGCCCCGTTCGGGGGCGGCGCCGGCATGGTGTTGATGGCGGAGCCGATCTTCGCCACCGTCGAGGCCGTGCAGCCGCCCCGGCCGCTGCTGGCCCTCGGCCCGGGTGGACGACGGCTCGACCAGGCGTTCGCCCGCGAGCTGGCGGCCTCGGGCGGGTTCTCGCTGCTGTGCGGGCGCTACGAAGGCATCGATCACCGGGTGCACGCCGAGTTGATCGACGGCGAGCTGTCGATCGGTGACTATGTGCTGGCGGGCGGTGAGGTGGCGGCGATGGTGGTGCTCGAGGCCGTCGGTCGGCTGGTGCCGGGCGTCATGGGCAATGCCACCTCGGCGGAGGACGAGTCCTTCAGCGACGGGCTGCTCGAGTACCCGCAGTACACCCGCCCGGCTTCGCTCCGCGGCCTCGACGTGCCGGAGGTGCTGCTGTCGGGCGATCATGGCCGCATCGCCCGGTGGCGACGGGCGCAGAGCCTGGTCCGCACCGCCGCCCGACGACCGGACCTGTGGGCGGCCCGCGGTGGCCTGCAACCGGGCGAGGCGAAGCTGCTGGCGGAGTTCGACCTCGCCATTGGGGATCCGCCCGCAGCGGGTCCGCATGAGGTTGGATGAGGTTCAGCCGATCCCCTAAAGTAAAGGGTCCGCTGTCAGCCGGTGACCGCCGGCGCGTCCAGCGATCCCCCCGAGGAGTTACCAGTCATGAAGTCCACCGACGTCGTCGACAAGGCAACGATGCGGGACGACATCCCGGAGTTCGCCACCGGTGACACCGTGAAGGTGCACGTCCGCGTGGTGGAAGGCAACCGGGAGCGCCTGCAGGTGTTCCAGGGTGTGGTGATCCGCCGGCAGGGCTCGGGCGTGCAGGAGTCCTTCACCGTCCGCAAGGTCAGCTTCGGGGTCGGCGTGGAGCGCACGTTCCCGGTGCACTCGCCGATCACCGGCAAGCTCGAGGTGGTCAGCCGCGGCGATGTGCGCCGCGCCAAGCTGTACTACCTGCGTGACCGCATCGGGAAGGCCGCCAAGATCAAGGAGAAGCGCTGACCTTCGGTCGGTCCGGGCCGCAGTCGACGGCCGGGTCGGGGTCGCCCACATGACCTCCTTCAGCCACGGGACCGGTGCCGGGCACCGGCTCCCGATGTTGGGAGTGCGCATGGGCACACATGGAAGGCGCCTGGGTGCGGTGGGCGAGCAGCTCGCCGCCTCGTGGTATGAGCGGCAGGGCTTCACGGTCGTGGCCCGCAACTGGCGGTGTCGCCACGGGGAGATCGATCTGATCGTCCGCCGTGGCGACCTTGTCGTTTTCGCCGAGGTCAAGGCCCGGTCCTCGGTGCGCTTCGGGGTGCCGGCGGAGGCGGTGACCCGGGCGAAGCAGCAGCGTTTGCGGCGGCTGGTCGGCGCGTGGCTCGCGGCGGAGCGTCCCGGTGCCGCGGAGCTCCGCTGCGACGTGGTGTCGGTGCTGGCCGGGCGGGTGGAGGTGGTGGAGGCGGCCTTCTGAGCGCTGGGCGCCGGCCGCTCGCCGGCGGGTCGCTGCTCGCCAGGGTGGGGCGCGGCGGCCAGCAGCTCAGCTGTTGAGCCGGGCCAGCTGCCGGTTGGTCTCCTCCACGAACAGCTCGGTGTCCTCGCGGAAGCCGGCGACCACATCGAGCAGCACCCGAGGGCCGTTGCGCGGTACGAACTTGACGCCCAGCGTGCGACCGCCGCGCACGGGGATGGTGGCCAACGTGACCGACTCGAGGTCCCGCAGCGCGATCGAGCCGACCACCGACGATGGTTCATCGCCGCTCCGCAACGGCTTCCACACGATGATCCGGTTCTTGGTGAGGCCCATGATCATGTCCCAGTGCACGGGGAAACCGGGGATCGGCTTGGGCGGCTGGCGCACGAGGGCGAGGTAGCGCTGCAACACGGCCATGTCGAGCAGGTTCTTGCGCTCGTTGCCATCCTCATCGACCTTGGTGCGGGTCAGGGGGAGCGAGAAGCGGGCGGCGGCGAGCAGTGTCTCGTCGCCACCGAGCTCGCCGTGGGCGGCCGCCGCGACGCGCTCGCGGTAGGGGTGGCTGGGCTGGTTCACGAATGGCCCTCCAGGCGACGCAGGCGGCGGCGGTCTTCGAGCGCCCAGCAACCCCGATGCCAGTGGCGGCGCAGGTCGGGTGCCTCGCGCGGCAGCACGACCACATGGCCCGTACCGCTCGGTATGTCGCGGTTGCAGCCGGGGCAGGCGTAGAGCTTGGTCGCCTGGTAGGGCTGCAGGAACCGCACCTCGACGTCATCGAGCCAGCTCGGGCCGGCCGCGCCGCCGTTCATCCGGCGAGCGCCCACACGAGCAGACCGATGCCGGCCAGCACGGCGGCGGCGACGAAGAGGTAGTCGCTGGGGCGGCGACGCTGCACCCGGTGCGGATCGAATCCCACGGTCTCAAGTATGGCCCGACCCGTCGCTGTCACCGGTGCTTGCTAGCATCGCTCTCGCACTCGGTTCCGGGTGCGTTCGGCGGCCACCGCGGCGCCCTCCCAACGTGACGCACCCTTCCCGGGTGTGCCTGTACCTGGAGTTGGCGTTGCTGGCGAGCATCTCCTCCGCTGTCCTGCGTGGCGTCGACGGCGTACCCGTGACCGTCGAGGTCCACGTGTCGTCGGGCCTGCCGTCCTTCACCGTCGTCGGCTTGCCCGACGTCTCCTGCCGCGAGGCCCGTGACCGGGTCCGTGCCGCGGTGCTCTCCTCCGGTCTGGGCTGGCCGCAGCAGCGGATCACGGTCAACCTGGCGCCTTCGGGGCTGCCCAAGGCGGGGGCCGGCCTCGATCTGGCCATGGCCGTGGGCGTGCTGGTCGCCTCCGGCGCACTCGAACCCGATCAGGTGCGGGACACGGCCTTCCTCGGCGAGTTGGGCCTCGACGGCTCGCTGCGCCCGGTGACCGGACTGGTCCCCCTGGTGGATGCCATCGGCACCACGACGGTGGTGGTCGCTCCCGAGGGCGCCGTCGAGGCCGGGGTGTTGGGCCGCCACCGGGTCCGCGCCGCCGCCTCGCTGGCCGGGCTCGTCGGCGCGCTGCAGGGGCTGCTGCCGTGGGAGCGGGGTATCTGTCCGCCGTCCCCGGCCACCGATCCCGCCGATCGCCCGCCCGATCTGGCGGAGGTGCGCGGTCAACCCGTGGCCCGGCGGGCGCTCGAGGTGGCGGCGGCCGGCGCCCACCACCTGTTGATGGTCGGTCCGCCCGGCGCCGGCAAGACCATGCTGGCGCAGCGTCTGGCCGGGCTCCTGCCACCGCTCGATCCCGGTTCGGCCCTGCAGGCCACGAAGGTCCACTCGGCGGCGGGGGAGCGCCTGCCGCCCGGCGGGCTGCTGCGTCTCGCACCGTTCCGGGCACCGCACCACAACGCCTCGATGGCGGCGCTGGTGGGCGGCGGGTCGGCGTGGCTGCGGCCGGGTGAGATCAGCCTGGCCACCGGCGGGGTCCTGTTCCTCGACGAACTGGCCGAGTTCAGCCCGGCCGTGCTGGACGCCCTGCGCCAACCACTCGAGGAGGGGTGGATCCGCATCGCCCGGGCCTACGGGGCGGTGCAGTTCCCGGCGCTTCCTGCTCGTGGCCGCCACCAACCCCTGCGCCTGCGGCAACGCCGGCACCGGGGCGTGGTGCCGCTGCTCGGAGGCGGCCCGGCGTCGCTATCGCCGGCGCCTTTCGGGACCGTTGCTCGACCGGTTCGACCTCCGTCTGGCCGTGCACCGCCCCGACCCGGAGGCGCTCACCGCCGCCCACGCCGAGGAGTGCTCGGCGGTGGTGGCGGAGCGGGTTCGTGCCGTCCGCGAGGTCTGTCTCCATCGGGGTGTGGTGACCAACCGGGAACTGACCCCGGCCCTGCTCAACCGCCACGCCGTGCCCGATCGGGCCGCCCGGGCGCTGTTGCGCGACGCGCTGCGGGCCCAGCGCATCACCGCCCGCGGGGTCGACCGGGTGCGGCGGGTAGCGCGCACGTTGGCCGACCTCGATGGCGCGCACGGCCCTGGTCTGGCCGATGAGCACGTCGCGTTGGCCATGCACCTCCGGGCCGACCCTGACCTGCTGCTGGGAGCGGAGGAGTGACCGCGCCAGCCGATCCCCGCCGCGGCCTCCCCGCCGGCGCGGCTGCGTTCACCGACGGGGCGGCTGCCGTGGACGCGCACCTGACCGCGCTCGTCAGCCTGCCCGGCCTCGGCCCCCGCCGCCTCGGTCAGCTGCTCGCCGCCTGCCCGGACCCAGTCGAGCTGTGGCAGCTCCTGGCCGGCCCGGGCGCACCGGCGCCGGCGCTGCGCAGCGCCGCACTCGGCCCCAAGACCGCGGAGCTGCTGCGACAGTGGGCGGTGGCGGGTCGGGGCGTCGATCCGGCGCTGCTGGGGGACGCGCATCGTCGAGCCGGGGTGCGCCTGCTGCGGCGGGGCGGGCCCGGTTACCCGGCGCGGCTCGCCGACGACCTCCACTCGCCACTGGTGCTGTTCAGCACCGGGGACCTGTCCATCCTCGACGGGCCGACGGTGGCCATCGTCGGCACCCGGCGGGCCACGCCGTACGGCTTGAACCTGGCCCGGCGCTGGGCGGCGGAGCTCACCGAGGCGGGCGTGGCGGTCGTCTCCGGGCTGGCCCGCGGCATCGACGCGGCGGCCCACGACGGCGCACTGCGGGCCCTGGAGGCCGAACCCGCGTCGCCCGTACCCATCGGTGTGGTGGGAACCGGGCTCGACGTGGTCTATCCCCGCTCCAGCCGTCTGCTGTGGCGGGCGGTGGCCCAGCGCGGTCTGCTGCTGTCGGAGGCGCCGTTGGGGACGCAGGCCGAGCGGTGGCGCTTCCCGGCCCGCAACCGGATCATCGCCGGGCTGGCCGACGCCGTGCTGGTGGTCGAATCCCACGAGCGCGGCGGCGCGCTCAGCACGGCCGAGGAGGCGCTCGACCGGAACCGGCCCGTCCTGGCGGTGCCGGGCTCCGTGCACGCCGAGGCATCAGCCGGCACCAACCGGCTCATCCAGGAGGGCAGCGGTCTGGCCCGCAGCGTGCTCGACGTGCTCGAGGCGCTGCCCCTCGGCGCCCGCCCCGCCGCGGGCCGGAGCGGCAAGGTCGATCCCCGGCGCCCCGAGCGCTGCGCACCTCGCGGCTATCAACCGAGCGCGGAGGAGCAGACGTTGCTCGACGCGCTCGGGTGGGACCCGGCCACCCTCGACGTGCTCGTCGCCCGCTTGGGGTGGCCGTTGGGCATCACCTGCCGCGTGGTGGAGTCCTTGACCACACACAACCTGGTGATGCATCGGGGCCCGCACATCCTCCAGGTTCGGGAATGAGCGCATCACTAACGGGACTCGTGTTCACTTTGTGCGTTCACGCAGTAGCCTGGCGTGGCAGAACCGGAGCGCGAGCTCACGGAATCCCGGCGTGTGACGACGGTCCGTGGTGCTCCAGCACATCGTGCCCGATTGGGCGGAGGAGCAAACGTGGGGCTCGAGCTGGACGAGAGGGTGGACGAGCTGTGGTGGAAGTATGCCGCCACGCGGGACCACCAGGTGCGCGATCGCCTGATCGTGCACTACTCGCCGCTCGTCAAGTTCGTGGCCAGCCGCCTCGCCGCAGGCCTCCCGCAGAACGTCGAGCAGGCCGACCTGGTCAGCTACGGGATCTTCGGGCTCATCGACGCCATCGACCGCTTCGATCCCGAGCGCGGCAACAAGTTCGAGACCTACGCCATGCAGCGCATCAAGGGGGCGATCCTCGACGAGCTGCGCAGCTACGACTGGGTGCCGCGGTCGGTGCGGGCCAAGGCCCGCTCGATCGAGAAGGCGCTGACCAAGCTGGAGGGCGAGTTCGGGCGGACCCCCAACGAGGCGGAGCTGGCCCAGGAGCTCGGCATCGAGATCACCCAGCTGCAGACGATGCTGTCGCAGATCTCCGGTGTCGGCCTGATCGCGCTCGACGAGATGCTGACCGGCAACGGGGACCGCAACGAGTCGGTGGCGTTGATCGACACCATCCCCGATTCGGGCGACGGCCCGGTCGGCCTGTTCGAGACCAAGGAGATGAAGCAGCTGCTCGCCCTCGGGATCAACGGGATGGGGGAGCGCGAGAAGCTGGTGCTCGTGCTCTACTACTTCGAGCACTTCACCCTGGCCGAGATCGGCAAGGTGCTGGGTGTGACCGAGAGCCGGGTGTGCCAGATCCACACCAAGGCCGTGATGCAGCTGCGCATCTTCCTGCAGCGCCGCCTCGACCCCTGACGTCGAGCGATCCGGGGCGTCCGCCCTGCGCACCTGCCTGCGCCGCCGACCACCGTCCCGGAAGGCCGACATGATCGGTCCGTCCACGCCCGCCGTCGTCCGGTGGCTCGCCGGCGCACTGCTGTGCGCGTGCTCGTCGGGCCGGGTGCGCCGGGCGCATGGCCCGCAGCCGCCCAGGCCACGAGTGCGTGCCCCACCCGGTCGGCCCCACGCTGGCGCCCGCCGGTGGCGGCGCCCGGCGCCGTCGGCTTCTCGCTGCCGGCCGGCCAGTACGGCGCCGGCAACCGTGGCTTGGAGTACACGACGGTCGCCGGTCGCCCGGTGCACGCCGTGGGCCCGGGCGTCGTGTCCTTCGCCGGCACCGTGGCCAACGAGCGCTACGTGAGCGTCCGTCACGACGCCCACACGGTCTCGTCGTACTCCTACCTCGACACGATCGCGGTCGGCGTCGGCGACGAGGTGGACACCGGCTCGGTGTTGGGCACCAGCGGGACGCGGCTGCAGCTCGGCGTCCGCATCGACGGGATCTACGTCGACCCGGCTCCGCTGCTCCGCCCCGCCCGCCTGCGTCCGCGTCTGGTGCCGTCCTCCGCGGTGCCGCCGTGCTGAGCGGCCCGGCCGGGCCCGCCGCCGCAGCGATCACCTCCGCGATCACCCGCGGCGCGGGGGATGCGGCTGCCGTCGATGGCGGTCCGCTAGAGTTGTCCGGGTTTGTCGCGCCACCAGTGGTGCGACACCCGCAGACCAAGCACCCACTTTCAACCGCTGCCAACTTCGGTCGCCCGTCGGGCGTCGGCAGCGGCTGAGCGCAACCGAAGGAGTCCCCATGGCCGTTGTCACGATGAAGCAGCTGCTCGACGCCGGTGTCCACTTCGGGCACCAGACCCGCCGCTGGAACCCGAAGATGAAGCGATTCATCTGGGGTGAGCGCAACGGGATCTACCTCATCGACCTCGAGCAGACGCTGCAGCGGGTCGACGTGGCCTACAACTCGGTCCGCGATCTCGTCGCCAACGGCGGCACGATCCTGTTCATCGGCACCAAGAAGCAGGCGCAGGACGCCGTGCGCTCCTACGCCGAGAAGTGCGGCATGCCCTACATCAACGAGCGCTGGCTCGGCGGCATGCTCACGAACTACCAGACGATGCTCAAGCGCGTCGGCAAGATGAAGGAATACCAGCGCATGCGCGACTCCGGTGAGTTCGCCATGATGCCCAAGAAGGAAGCCCTCCTCATCGGCCGCGAGCTCGACAAGCTCGAGCGGAACCTCTCCGGCATCCGCAACATGGAGAAGCTCCCGGACATGGTCTTCGTGATCGACACCAAGAAGGAGGCGATCGGCGTGACCGAGGCGAACAAGCTCGGCATCCCGGTCGTCGCCGTGGTGGACACGAACTGCGACCCCGACGTCATCCAGTACGTCATCCCCGGCAACGACGACGCCATCCGGGCCGGGAACCTGATGTGCCGCATCATCGCCGACGCCGTGGAAGAGGGGCACTTCATCCGCTCGCGCAAGGGCGGTGGCGGTGCCGGCCCGGCCCCCCGTCGCATGAGCCTGGAGGAGGAGGCCGCCCGCGCCGCCGAGCAGGCCGATGCCCGCCGTCAGGCCGCCCTCGCTGCGGCTGAGCGCGAGGCCCGCATCGCCGCCCAGCGCACGGCCGAAGCCCCCGCCGGCGACGCCTGATCCCTCGATCGGGGCGGCGGCGGGCCCGTCCCGCCGCCGCGCCCGGTGTCCCGATCCGTCCGATCGCGCCCCCCCCACCACGATCCACCCCTCGAACACGACCGCTTCGACGAGGAACGAGCATGCCCAACTTCACTGCCAAGGATGTCCAGAAGCTCCGCCAGGCGACCGACGCCGGCATGATGGACGCCAAGCGAGCCCTTGAAGCCACCGATGGCGACATGGAGAAGGCGGCCCAGTGGCTGCGTGAGAAGGGCCTCGCCAAGGTGGCGAAGCTCTCCGATCGCGAGAACAGCCAGGGCACCGTGGCCGTGGCCACCAACGGCAACGCCGCTGCGCTGGTCGAGCTGAAGTCCGAGACGGACTTCTCCGCCAAGGCGGACGACTTCGTCGGCCTGGTCGACAAGCTCGCCCAACTGGTGCTCGACAAGGGCGAGGCCGCCATCGCGGAGGGCCAGGACGACATCGAGACGCTCAAGATCGCCAAGCGCGAGAACATCGAGCTCGGCAAGGTGGCCCGGGTCGAGGCGTCCGAGGGCTCCCTCATCGACACCTACCTGCACCGCCAGGAAGGCCGCGGCGTGATCGGCGTGGTCATCGAGGCCACCGGCGTCGATCAGGAGACGCTGCACGAGCTGGCCCTGCACTGCGCCTTCGCCAAGCCCAAGTACCTCAGCCGTGACGAGGTGCCGGAGGCCGACATCGAGAAGGAGCGGGCCAACCTGCTCGAGATCACCAAGGCCGAGGGCAAGCCGGAAGCGGCCTGGCC
The DNA here is from genome assembly GCA_041394365.1 of Acidimicrobiales bacterium. Taxonomy (GTDB): domain Bacteria; phylum Actinomycetota; class Acidimicrobiia; order Acidimicrobiales; family CAIXPF01; genus CAIXPF01. The sequence continues at coordinate 329,383 of JAWKIM010000011.1, read as the reverse complement.
GAAGATCGTCGAGGGCCGCATCAACGCTTGGCTCGCGGCCCAGGTGCTGCTCGAGCAGGGCGTCCACGGCGACAAGGAGACGGTGGCCCAGCGCATCGGCAAGGGCACCATCACCCGCTTCGAGATGGCAGTCATCGGCTCGTGACCGACGCCGCAGCGCAGACGGCGGAACGCGCCGCGGGTCGGCCGCGCTGGAAGCGCGTGCTGCTGAAGGTCTCCGGTGAGGCCTTCGCCAACGAGAACGGCTACGGGATCTCCGGCGAGATCATCGAGCAGGTCGCCTCGGAGATCGTCACGGTCCGCAACGAGCACAAGCTCGACATGGCCGTGGTGGTCGGGGGCGGGAACATCTGGCGGGGACGCACGGGCGTGCACGCCGGCATGGACCGCGCCCAGGCCGACTACATGGGCATGCTGGCCACGGTCATCAACGCGCTGGCGCTGCAGGACACCCTCGAGCGCCTGGGCCAGCCCACCCGGGTGCAATCCGCCATCCACATGGCGCAGGTCGCCGAGCCCTACATCCGACGGCGGGCGATCCGGCACCTGGAGAAGGGCCGCATCGTCATCTTCGCCGGCGGTCTCGGTGATCCGTTCTTCACCACCGACACCGCGGCGGCGCTGCGGGCGGTGGAGATCGAGGCGGACGTGTTGCTCAAGGGCACGCACTCCGGTGTGGAGGGCGTCTACACCGACGACCCCCGCACGAACCCCGACGCGGAGCTCCTGCACGACGTGAGCTACCTCGAGGTGATCAGCCGCGGCCTGAAGGTGATGGACTCCACCGCCATCACCTTCTGCATGGACAACGCGCTGCCGATCGTCGTGTTCGACCTGCTCAAGCCGGGCAACGTGCAATCCGTACTCGCAGGTGCGGATCTCGGTACTCTGGTCCGGTGAGCACAGCCAGCACCGACGACGGGATCGGCGAGATCCTCGAGTCCGCCGCCGACCGCATGAAGAAAGCCGTCGTGCACGCCCGGTCCGAGTTCGGCTCGATCCGCACCGGCCGTGCCGCTCCCGCCCTGGTCGAGAAGCTGATGGTCAGCGCCTATGGCCAGGACATGCCGCTGCAGCAACTCGCGGGCTTCCAGGTCCCCGAGGCCCGGCAGCTGCTGATCACCCCCTACGACCGGGCCAACATGGGCCCGATCGAGAAGGCGATCCAGAACTCCGACCTGGGGCTGAACCCGTCCAACGACGGTCACAGCATCCGTCTGGTGTTCCCGCCGCTCACCCAGGAGCGCCGCAAGGAGCTGGTCAAGCGGGTGCGGGCCATGGCCGAGGAGGGCAAGGTCGCCATCCGCGGGGTGCGCCACAAGGGTCGCAAGGACCTCGAGTCACTCGAGAAGGCGGGGGACATCTCGACCGATGACCTGTCCCGCGCCGAGAAGGAGCTCGACAAGCTGACCCACAGCAGCGAAGCCGAGATCGACGCCGCCCTGCAGGAGAAGGAGAAGGAGCTGCTCGAGGTCTGAGCAGCTCCCTGCGGGCGCAGCACACCACCGCCACCGTACGGGGGCGGACCGCGACCCCGGTCGAGGCTCCCTCGGCAGGAGGGCAACCATGAGCGACAGCAACGAATCGCAACGACCCGACAGCCATCGGGCGCAGCCGGGCACCGAACCACTGCGGATCGTGGGCGCCGAGGAGGCGGCCACCCTGGTCGGCAAGACCGATCAGGGAGAGGGCGCTTCCCCGTGGGCGCCGGCCGGGGGCGGTGATGACGGCGCGGACGGCGGGCTCCGGGACGTCCCCCGCACCGAGTCGCCCCGGGCGGCCCGCCGGGCGGTGTTCGAGTCGATCCCCGACGCCGCCGACCTCGACGACGACGCGTTCACGCTGTCGCGACCCGAGCGTTGGGCGAGCGGCTCCGCCGCGTCCACCGGGTTCGACGATCTCCTGGGCGACGGCGGCGATCAGCCGCTGCCGGGCATCGAGGTCGGCGAGGACATCACCGTGCTCGGGTCGGCCGCCCCGGCTGCCTCGGCCCAGGCTGCCTCCGCCACGTCCACCGGCGGCGAGGGTCCCGGCGATCGGGAGCTGCTCGACGACGCCGAGCCGCTCAGCGGCGGCGCCCGGCGCGGCATGCGCCACGCCCTGGCCTCCGTGCCCGATGCCGAGGCCGAGCTGGAGCTGCCGCACTGGACGGCGCCGCCCACCGGCCAGGTGCGCGTGCTGATCGACGACTCCCGCAAAGAGGACCCGTGGTCCGGCTCGGCCTCGGCGCCGCGCTGGCGGGCGAGGCCTCGACCGGTTGGGACGACGACGAGGTCGACGTGTCAGATCTGCGTGACGACGACGATGAGGACCGCGGTGGCGCGCTGAGCGATCGCGAGCGGCCGGCGATCGACGAGTTCTTCGCGTTCGACGTCGACGACGACCCCAGCGAACCCACCCGTCGACCGGCTCGGTCCCGCCGGCGCGCCGCAGCCGTGGCGCCCGACGACCGGGGGACGGGCGAGCACCCGCGCATCCCCGCCGAGCTCGGGCCCCGCCGGCCGGTCGGCGCCGCACCGCCCGCCGGTCGCAACGTGCCGGTCGCCGTCGCGCTCGGGGTGGGCCTGGCCGCGTTCGCCATCGCCCTGTTCCGCATCGGTCCCGGCGCGACCATGGTGTTCGTGCTGTTGCTGCTGGGGGTGGGCGGCGCCGAGTTCTTCGACGCCAGCCGCCGCGGCGGCTACCGGCCGGCCACGCTGTTGGGCCTGGTGGCCTCGGTCGGCCTGCCCGCCGCCGTGTACTGGCGCGGCGAGATCGCCTTCCCCCTCATCGGTGGGCTGGCGCTACTGGCCGGGTTGCTGTGGTTCCTCTTCGGCGTCGACCATGAACAGGTCACCGCCGACCTCGGGGTGACGATGCTCGGGGTGGCCTACGTCGGCGGGTTCGGCTCGTTCGCCGCGCTCATCCTGCGGGCGCCCGGGGTTGACACCACCCGGGTCCTGCTCGGTGCCATCGTGCCCATCGTGGCCAACGACGTGCTCGCCTATGTGGTCGGTCGCAACGCCGGCCGGACGCCGCTGATGCAGCACGTCAGCCCCAACAAGACCGTGGAGGGCTTCCTCGGCGGCGCCCTCGGCGCGGTGATCGCCTCGGTGGTGTTCAACCAACTGCTCGGCGCCAACCCGTGGGAAGGGCTCGGGCCGTCGCTGGCCCTCGGCCTCGTCGTCGCCTTCCTGGCCCCGCTCGGGGACCTGGCCGAGTCGCTCATCAAGCGCGATCTGGGCATCAAGGACATGGGCACGATCCTTCCCGGGCACGGCGGCGTGCTGGACCGCTTCGACGCCACGCTGTTCACGCTGCCCGGGGTCTACTTCCTGGCGTTGCTGCTCGACATCCTGCCGGGCTGAGGGCGCCGCATGACCTCCCTCGCGGTGCTCGGCTGCACCGGCTCGATCGGCACCCAGACGCTCGACGTGGTCCGCTGCCGACCGGATCGCTACACGGTCCGGGTGCTCGGCGCCCACTCATCGGTGGATGCGGTCGTGGCGCAGGCCGAGGAACTGCGGCCCGAGATCGTCGTGCTCGTGGACGAGGCCGCGGCCGCAGCTGCGGCCGGTCGCCTGCCGCGCGGCACGGAGCTGTGGGTCGGTGCGGAAGCCCTGGCCGAGGCCGCCACCCGATGCGACGTGGTGCTGAACGCCGTCGTCGGGTTCGCCGGACTGGGGGTGACGATGGCGGCGCTGCGGGCGGGTCGCCGGCTGGCGCTCGCCAACAAGGAGTCGTTGGTGGCCGGGGGCCCGGTGGTGCGCCAGGTGGCCCACACGCCCGGCGCCGAGCTGGTTCCGGTGGACAGCGAGCACTCGGCGCTGCACCAGTGCTTGCGGGCCGGCCGCGGCGACGCCGAGGTCAGCCGGCTGCTGCTCACCGCCAGCGGCGGCCCGTTCCGCACCACCCCGGCCGACGAGCTCGCCACCATCACCGTGGACCAGGCGCTCGCCCACCCGACGTGGAGCATGGGCCCGAAGATCACCGTCGACAGCTCCACGCTGATGAACAAGGGTCTCGAGGTGATCGAGGCCAAGGAGCTGTTCGAGATCGAGGTGGACCGCATCGACGTGGTCGTGCACCCGCAGTCGATCGTGCACTCGATGGTGACGTTCACCGACGGTTCGACGATGGCGCAGCTGTCCCGGCCCGACATGCGCCTGCCCATCGCCTACGCGCTGGCCTACCCCGATCGCTTCGACCACGCCTACGGGGCCATCGACTGGGCCACCGCGCCGACGCTGACGTTCGAACCCCCGACCACGGTCGCTTCCCTGTCTGGGCCTCGCCTACCAGGCCAGCCGCACCGGCGGGACGGCCGCAGCCTGGCTCAACGGCGCCAACGAGGCGGTGGTGGCGGCCTTCCTGGCCGGTCGGATCGGCTGGATCGACATCGCCGAGGTCCTGAAAGCGGTGATGGACCGACATGATGGAGGGAAGGCACAGTCGGTGGACGATGTTGTCGATGCTGATCGCACGGCACGTCGGCTCGCCGAGGAGCTCGTCGTCGCCCGGTCCTGACCACGTGGCAGGTGACCGGCGGTGGCGCACCTCGACGGGCGTCGATGCGCCGCGAAACCGCACACACGTCGCCACCCGCCAGGAAGGACCCTGATGGCGCTCATCGATGCTCCGCCGGAGCAGCCCGCGAACCGGCCACCGCCCCCGCCGCAAGGCCAACCGTCCACCCCGTCGTGGCAGAAGGCCCTCCGGCTGGGTGGCCTCGTCCTGCTCGTCGCCTACATCGGGGTGCGCGGCGGGCTCTCGTGGCTGGCCATCATCGGGGCCATCGTCGTGATGATCTTCCTGCACGAGCTCGGCCACTACCTGACGGCCAAGTGGGCCGGCATGAAGGTCACCCAGTTCTTCCTCGGCTTCGGGCCGCGCATCTGGAGCTTCCAACGCGGCGAGACCGAGTACGGCATCAAGGCGATCCCGGCCGGGGCCTACGTCAAGGTCATCGGCATGTACAACGTCGATGACGTGGACCCCGCCGACGAGGCCCGCACCTACCGGCAGGCCAAGTTCCACCAGCGGGTGATCATGGCGGCCGCCGGTTCGACCATGCACTTCCTGCTCGCGCTGGGCCTGATCTATGCGGTGCTGGCCGGCATCGGTCGCCAGGAGATCGACAACTGGCAGGTCGACGAGGTGTCCGCCGGCAGCGCCGCCGAAGCCGTGGGCCTGCTGCCCGGCGACCGCCTGGTGAGCATCGACGGTGAGTCGGTGCGCAGCTGGGACGACATGGCCGACGTGGTGCAGCCACGCCGCGGCGAGACCGTCCCGGTGGTGCTCGAGCGCGACGGCCGGACCACCGAGCTCACGGTCACCATCGGCACCAACCCCGACGACCCGTCGCGCGGCCAGCTCGGCGTGTCGCCCGACTTCCCCTACGAGCGGGTCAACGCGCTGGCCGCGGTGCCGGAGACCGGGCGGGAGTTCGGATCGCTGATCTGGGCGTCGACCACCGGCCTGGTGCGCATGTTCACCCCGTCCGGGTTGGGCAGCTTCGCCGAACAGGTGGCCGAGGGCGGGCCCGAGGAGGGTCAGACCGGCGGGGCCACCATCAGCGAGGACGACACCCGGTTCATCTCGATCTATGGCGCGGCGCGACTTGGTGTCGACCTCTTCGGCGAGGGCGCCGCCCCGGCGCTCGGCTTCCTGGCCATGCTCAACATCTTCATCGGCCTGTTCAACCTGGTGCCGCTGCTGCCCTTCGACGGCGGCCACATCGCCATCGCCGTGTACGAGCGGATCCAGGAAGCCCGCAAGCGCGACGGCCGGCGCCACTTCACCGACGTCGCCCGGCTGATGCCGCTGACCTATGCCGTCGTGCTGCTGCTGGTGGCCATCGGCGTGTCGTCGATCTACCTCGACGTCGTCAACCCGATCAACCTCCCGTAGCCCGATCCCCCCGAGAGAGCGCCCGTGCAGTTCGAGACCAGCTTCCCCCGCCGCCAGACCCGACAGATCCACGTGGGTGGCGTGCCCGTGGGCGGAGGCGCACCGATCTCGGTGCAGTCGATGACCATCACCAAGACCGCCGACGTCGAGGGCACGCTCGCCCAGATCTACGCCCTCGCCGGCGCCGGGTGCGACATCGTGCGCTGCACCTGCAACGAGGCCGAGGCGGCGGAGGGCCTGGCCCGCATCGTGCCCCGCTCGCCGATCCCGATCATCGCCGACATCCACAACAACCACCGTATGGCCCTCGCCGCGCTCGAGGCCGGCGTGCACGGCCTGCGGCTCAACCCCGGCAACATCCGCCGGCCCGAGCACATCAAGGCGGTGGCGGCCGAGTGCCGTGACCGGGGCATCTCCATCCGCATCGGCGTCAACGGCGGATCGCTCGACGAGTCGCTCTACCGCAAGTACGGCGGTCGGGTGACGCCGGAGGCGATGGTGGAGTCGGCGAAGATGGAGCTGGCCTACTTCGACGAGGTCGGCTTCGACCTGGTCAAGATCTCGGTGAAGGCCTCCAACGTGCCCTTGATGATCGAGGCGTACCGCCAGCTGGCCGAGGCCACCGACCACCCGTTGCACCTGGGCGTCACCGAGGCCGGGCCGCCGCCGGCCGGTTTGGTGAAGGCCACCGCCGGCATCGCCACGCTGCTCGCCGAGGGCATCGGTGACACGATCCGCTACTCGCTCACCGCCGATCCGGTGGAGGAGGTCCGGGCCGGTCGACAGCTGCTCGAGGCCATGGGCCTGCGCGAGCGCAAGAACGTGGACCTCATCGCCTGTCCGAGTTGCGGGCGCGCCGAGATCGACGTCATCGAGGTGGCCAACCGGGCCATGGCCGCGTTCGGCGACCGGGAGATCCCGCTGCAGGTGGCGGTGATGGGCTGCGTGGTCAACGGTCCGGGCGAGGCCCGCGACGCCGATCTCGGCATCGCCGCCGGCAACAAGCGCGGCCACCTGTTCGTCAAGGGTCGCAACGTGGCCGTGGTGCCCGAGGACGAGATGGTCGACGCCCTGGTCGAGTGGGCCACGCTCATCCACGAGCAGGGCGTGGAGGCCGCTCTCGCCCGGGCCGACACGGCGGTGGCCGAGCGCGAGGCGCGCAAGGACCGTCAGCGCCTGCTCGACGAGCAGGGTGCGGACGCCAACGGCAGCGAGAGCCGCGTCGAGCTGATCCGCTCCACCGTCACGCGCTGAGCCGGTCGCGCCCCGGCCGCCACCCAACCCATCCGGCGGGGGTGCCGGTGCCAGCAGGTACGATCCGTCGCCTATGGCCAAGGCCCCCATCCTCACCCCGCAGGCGGAGGACTTCCCCCGCTGGTACCAGGACGTGCTCGCCAAGGCGGAGCTGGCCGACAACGGGCCCGTCCGCGGCACGATGGTCATCCGCCCCTACGGCTACGGCCTGTGGGAACGATGCAGGCCGAGATGGACGCCCAGTTCAAGGCGCGGCGGCGCTGAGAACGTGTACCTGCCGCTGTTCATCCCCGAGAGCTACCTGCGCAAAGAGGCGCAGCACGTCGAAGGGTTCAGCCCCCGAACTGGCGGTCGTGCACCACGCCGGCGGCAAGGAGCTGGAGGAACCGGTGGTGGTCCGGCCCACCTCGGAGACGGTCTTCGGCGAGTTCATGGGCCGGGTGCAAGGGCAGTCCTACCGGGACCTGCCGCTGCTGCTCAACCAGTGGGCCATCGGTGCGCCAGAGCTATAGCCTGCGGGTGTTCCTGCGCACCACGGAGTTCCTCTGCGCAGGAGGGCCACACCGCCCACGCCACCTGACGACGCCGCCGCCTACGCCACCCGCATATTGCTCGACGCCTACCGGTCCTTCGTCGACGTGCTGGCCATGCCTGTGCTCGTCGGGGTCAAGACTCGGCGGGCGCTCGCCGGCGCCATCAACACCATGGCTCGAGGCGATGATGGGCGACGGCAGCGTTGCAGATGGGCACCAGCCACGAGCTGGGCCAGAACTTCTGCCGTGGCGTTCGGACATCGACCATCTCGACGACGCCGGCGAAGCGCCAGCACTGCTGGACCACGTCGGGCACCTCCACCCGGATGCTGGAAGTTGCCCATCATGTGCCGCCGACGACGTCGCTCTGCGGGTGCCGCTCCTGCCTGCCCACGTCCAGGCCGTGGTGCTGCTGGTGGTGGACGAGGACGGCGCCGCGACGCCGCCCGGGCGCTGGTCGACGAGCTGACCGGCGCCGGGGTGCGGACCCGCCTCGACGCCCACACCGCCGCCAGCTTCAGTCGCCGGGCCACCGACTGGGAAGCTGAAGGGCGTGCCGGTGGTGCGCATCGAGGCCGGAATCCCGACCTCAAGGCCGGACAGGTCACCGTGGTGCGCCGTGACGACGGCTCCAAGACGGCGGTGCCGGTCGGCGGGGTGCGACAGGCGGTGCTCGATGCGCTCGATGCCGCCCAGGCCAACCTGCTGGACGAGGCCACCGCCCGGCGCGACGCCCGCACGCAGACGGTCACCACCATCGAAGAGGCGGCCGAGGCGGCGCAGACCGGCTTCGCCCGCATCCGCTGGTCGACGCTGGGGGAGGAGGGGAGCAGGTCCTCGCCGGCAAGGCGATCACTGTGCGCTGCCTGCAACGCCCCGACGGCTCGGTACCCACCGAGCTCACCGACGACGTGGAAGCCATCGTCGCCCGCGCGTATTAGTTGGCGCCTTCGGCGTGCTGGTTGGCGCCTTCGGCGCTCCCGCATGGGGCCCCAACCCCATGCCGGGCGGTGTTCGCGGGTGGCTACGGCGGGGGCTTCGGGTTGGCGACGAACGGCGATCGGTGGGGCGCCGGCCGGAGTGGCGAGCGGTGGCTGCGCAAGGCAGCCGCCCGACCACGAGCGTCGGCCGCCCGCCGTTATCCGGTCGCTATACTTTGCGGACCAACGTTCGAGCGAATTCGGCGAAGGCGTGGGCTCAGCCCACGCCTTCGCCACTCTCAGTGTCAGGAGGTGTGTGATGGGGCTGGTCGAGACGGTGAGCGACATCGCCGCGCCGGCACTCGAGGCGCTCGGCGTCGAGTTGGTCGATGTGGAGCACAAGGGCCAGGTGGTGCGGGTCGTCGTCGACGAACCGGGCGGCATCGGGCTCGATCGGCTCGGCGAGGTGACGCAGCGGCTCTCGCGCGCTCTCGACGAGGCCGACCCCATCTCCACCCGCTACACGCTCGAGGTGTCGAGCCCGGGCGTGGAACGCCCCCTCCGCACCCCGCGGCACTTCCAGTCGGTCGTCGGCCAGAAGATCACCTGCAAGCACCGCGGTCGCACCGGCGCCGAGCGACTGGTGGGAACGCTGGTCGCCGCCGATGACCGCGCCATCGAGCTCCGGGTCGAGCCCGACAAGCCCTCCGGCGAGGTGGAGGTCCGGCGGCTGCCCTACAGCGAGTTGGAGCGGGCGCGCACCGTGTTCGAATGGGGGCCGCCCCCCAAGCCGGGCAAGGGCTCCAAGCCGGGCGCACAGAAGGCCGCTGCACAGCGGGCGCGCCGCGCCGGGCAGCTGGCTGCGCCGAGCGGGCAGGGCGGCGATGAGGCGGGGGACAACAGCGAATCGAGCACGGCCGGAGACGTCGGATGAGGGTGCCGCCCTCCCCGTCGCGGCCCGCGGACGCCTGCGCAAGGCGCCGAAATGGAGTGAAGGCATGAGCAACCCCGACATGATGGAGGCGCTCCAGGCGCTCGCCGCAGACAAGGGCATCTCGGTCGACACCCTCTTCCGGGCGTTGGCCGACGCCCTCGAGTCGGCCTACAAGCGCATGCCCGGCGCCTACGAGTACTCCTGGGTGACCATCGACCCCGACACGTTCGAGATCCGCGTCCACGCCCAGGAGCTCGACGAGGACGGCGAACCGATGGGCGGCGAGCTCGACGTCACCCCCGACGACTTCGGGCGCATCGCCGCCCAGACGGCGAAGCAGGTGATGCTCCAGCGCATCCGCGAGGCCGAGCGTGAGCTCAAGTACGAGGAGTACGCCGGCCGCGAGGGCGACATCGTGACCGGCATCATCCAGCAGAGCGACAGCCGCTACACGCTGCTGGACCTCGGCCGGGTCGAGGCGCTGCTGCCGCAGGCCGAGCAGGTCTCCTTCGAGCGGCCGGAGCCCGGCTCGCGGCTCAAGGCGTACATCGTCGAGGTGCGCAAGACGGCCAAGGGGCCACAGATCGTCGTGTCGCGTACCCACCCCGGCCTCATCCTGGAGCTGTTCAAGCTCGAGGTGCCCGAGATCGCCGACGGCATCGTCGAGATCAAGGCCTGCGCCCGGGAACCAGGCCACCGTACGAAGATCGCGATGTGGTCCAACGACGGCAACGTCGACCCGGTCGGCGCGTGCGTCGGGGCGCGGGGCGGCCGCGTGCGGCAGGTCGTCAACGAGCTGCGCGGCGAGAAGATCGACATCGTGCCCTTCAGCCACGACCCGGCCGACTTCGTCACCAAGGCCCTGTCACCGGCCAAGGTGAAGGAGGTCCGGATCCATCCCGACACCGGCACCGCCGAGGTCATCGTGCCCGACCACCAGCTCTCGCTGGCCATCGGCAAGGAGGGCCAGAACGCCCGCCTGGCCGCCCGGCTGACCGGCTGGCGCATCGACATCAAGTCCGAGACCCAGATCCGCGACGAGGCCACCGAGGGGCTGGCCGAGGGCGAGGAGTGGGCCGAGGGCGAGTGGGTGCTCGATCCCGACACCGGTGAGCAGGTGTGGCAGCCCGCCGAGGGCGGCCCCTCGATGTCGGCCGAGCAGTGGCAGACGGGTGAACCGGAGGCGGGTGATGCCCCCGCGGCCGATGCCCCTGCGGTCGATGTCCCCGCGACGGGCTCGGCCGACGCCGCAGCGGCCGAGGAGCCCGAGCCCGCGCCCGCCGAGGCGGGTGCGGCCGACGCCTGAGCAGGCGGCCATCGCTCGCGATCCATCGGGACCGGTCCGCACCTGTGTGGGCTGCCGTGCCCGCAGAACCCAGGCGGAGCTGATCAGGTTCGTCCGCCGGCCCGACGGAACGGTCGTTGGTGACCGGCACGCCGTCGGGCGCGGCGCCTGGCTCTGCCCCAGCGGGCAGTGCTGGCTGCAGGCCACCAAACGCAACGCTTGGAGCCGCGCCTTCCGCCAGCCGAGCACCGCGTCGGCGCCACCCGCCTTGGCGCTTCCTGAAGATGGTTTCCGACATGGGTGTTCACGCGACTAGCATGAGTGCCCGCGTGTGGGGCCTGCCCGCGACCTGTTCCGGGGGAAGTCTCCGCGCGCCGCCCACCCGCGACAAGACCTGAGGGGCTGAGAGAGCACTTGCCCGCAAAGATCCGGCTGTACGAGCTCGCACGAGAGCTTGGCCTTACCAACAAGGAGACACTCGACCTCTGCGAAGCGCTTGGGATCGGGGTCAAGAGTCATTCGTCCAGCGTGGTCGAGGCCCAGGCCGACCGCGGGGTCGTCGCGCTGAACGTGATGGTCTGATCCGGGACACCCAACCGCCCGAGGACGAGCCAGCTCCGCGTTCGGCCGCCAAGTCCAGCCAGCCTGCGCCTGCGGCGCCCCGGCACCTCCCGCCGCCCCCGCCGCTCCGGTGGTGCAGCCCGCACCGCCCGCCGCTCCTGAGCCGAAGGCGCCGGCTCCCCATCAGCCAGCCGGTGACCCCCGTCGAGCCCACCCCGGTGCCTCCGGTCGCCCCGGCAGCCCCGCCCGCCGAGCCGCCCAGGCCGTCGCCCACCCCGGCGACCCTGCCTGCGCCGCAGGCTCCGCCCCGGCCGTCGAGCCCACCTCCGGTCGCTCCACGCCCGCCCGCAGTGGGTGCGCCCACGCCACCGCCGCAGCCGCCCCAGCAGCCGAGGCCGCCGATGGACCGGCCCGTCGCTCCTGCCGCCAACGTGAGCGCCGGGCCCCCGCTTCTCCGCCCGCACCGCCGCGGCCGGCGCCGGGTGGTCCGCCGTCCGGCCGCCCGGCCGGACCGCCGCCGAGCGGTCGCTCCCCCATCGAGTCCGGGGACGTGGCGTGCCCCGTCGCCCGGACGCCCCGGGTGGCCCGCGCCGGCGGGTCCGTTCTCCGGGCCCCGTCCCGGTGCGCCGGCGGGACCCGGCGCAGGGCCGCTTCCCTGCCGGTCCCGGTGGGCCGCTCCTGCTGGCCCGCCCCCTGGTCTGCGCGGCCCCGGCGGCCCTCGACCTGCGGGCCCCGGTGGGCCCGGCGCCCCTGCTGGCCCGGCGGGCCCCGGTGGCCCCGGCCGACGTCCTCCGATGTCCGCATCGGGCAAGCCGATCCCGCCGCCGCCCGGTGGCCCGCCGCTGTCCCGCAGCGGCCGTCCGATCCCGCCACCACCCGGTGGCCCGCGCCGTCCCGGTGGACCGGGTGGTGGGCCCGGTGGTCCCGGCGGCGCGCGCCCTGCCGGCGGTGGAGCCGGCCGTGACTTCCGTCCCGGTGGCGGCGGTGGCGGTGGTTTCGCCGGTCGTCCCGGTGGGCCTCCCGGTCCCGGTGGTGGACCCGGCCGTGGTGGCCCCGGTGGTGGTGGACCAGGTCGTGGTGGCCCGGGTGGCGGTCCCGGTGGACGCCGTGGCCCGCAACAGCGCCGCAAGAGCCGTCGTCGTCGCAGCATGGAAGAGCTGCAGCCGCTCGACATGCCCACCTACACGCCGGTCAACGCGCCGGTGCCGGAGGGGGAGACCGTCGTCGAGCGCAGTTCGACCGCGCAGCAGCTCGGCCCCAAGCTGAACCGCACGGCCGCAGACGTCGTCCGCTTCCTGTTGCAGCAGGGCGAGATGGTTACGGCCACACAGTCGCTGTCCGACGACATGATCGAGCTGTTCGCAGCGGAGATCGGCGCCACCATCAGGCTGGTCGACCCGGGTGAGGAGCAGGAGGTCGCCCTGCGCGGGCGCCTCGGTCTCGACCTCGCCGACGACGAGGACGACTACGACTCGCTGCCCCTGCGGCCGCCCGTGATCACGGTCATGGGCCACGTCGACCACGGCAAGACGAAGCTGCTCGACCAGATCCGCAACACCAACGTGGTGGCCGGCGAGGCCGGCGGCATCACGCAGCACATCGGCGCCTACCAGGTGGTCAAGGACGGCCACACCATCACGTTCATCGACACCCCCGGCCACGAGGCGTTCACCGCCATGCGGGCCCGTGGCGCCGACGCGACCGACATCGTCGTGCTCGTGGTGGCCGCCGACGACGGGGTGATGCCCCAGACGCTAGAGGCCATCCAGCACGCGCGAGCGGCCGAGGTGCCGATCGTGGTGGCCATCAACAAGATCGACCGGGCCCAGGCGGATCCCAACCGGGTGATGCAGCAGCTGTCCGAGCGGGGCCTGGTCCCCGAGGCCTGGGGTGGCGACACGATCATGGTCGAGGTCTCCGCACTGCAGAACCTCGGACTCGACGACCTGCTCGAGAACCTGTTGGTGGTCTCCGAGGTCGAGGACCTGCGGGCCACCGCCGACGGCCGGGCCACCGGCGTGGTGCTGGAGTCGAACCTGGACGTCGGGCGTGGCCCGGTGGCCACCGTGCTCGTGCAGCGGGGCACGCTGAAGGTCGGTGACCCGGTGGTCGCCGGCGCGGCGTGGGGCCGGGTCCGAGCCCTGCTCGACGACAAGGGCCAGCAGGCGTCAAATCCGGCAGGGCCGTCCACCCTGTGCAGATCCTCGGTCTGTCCGAGGTGGCCGAGGCCGGTGACGACTTCATCGTTGCCCCACCGAGAAGGTCGCCCGCGAGGTCGCACAGACCCGCGAGCACTGGCAGCGCCAGGCATCGCTGGGTTCCGCCCCGCACATCGCGTCGGCGGCGCCCGCCTCGAGGACGTCTTCCGCCAGATCCAGGCGGGCGAGACGGCCACGCTCAACCTCATCCTGAAGGCCGACGTGACCGGTTCGCTCGAGGCGCTGACCGAGTCGCTGAAGAAGCTCGAACGCGAAGACGTGAAGCTCAACTTCGTCCTGCGGGGCGTGGGCGGCATCACCAAGAGCGACATCCAGCTGGCGGCGGCATCGAACGCCACGCTGATCGGCTTCAACGTCCGACCCGACCGCAAGGTGCGGGAGATGGCCGACCAGGAAGACGTGGAGATCCGTACCTACGAGATCATCTACAACGTCCTCGAGGACATCGAGAACGCCATGCTCGGTTCTGCTGGCGCCCGAGTTCGAAGAGGTGGTCACCGGCGAGGCCGAGGTCCGGGAGATCTTCCGGGTGCCTCGCGTCGGCTCCATCGCTGGTTGCTACGTGCTGTCGGGCACCATCACCAGGAACTCGAAGGTGCGCTTCCTGCGGGAGGGCACGATCATCTGGAAGGGCACCGTCTCCTCGCTCAAGCGGTTCAAGGAAGACGCCCGGGAGGTCAACGCCGGCTACGAGTGCGGCATCGGCCTGTCGGACTTCCAGGACCTCAAGCAGGGCGACATCATCGAGACCTACGAGGATCGGGAGATCCCCCGTAGCTGACCGCTGCCGGCCGTACCGCCGGTCCAACCATGTTCGTGCTCGCGCTGCGCGCCGATCTGCACCTGCCTGCCTGCCGGTCTCTCAAGGACCGCAGGCAGGCGATCAAACCGATCCTCGATGGTGCCCGCCATCGCTTCGGCGTGGCCGCGGCCGAGGTCGGCCAGCAGGATCGCTGGCAGCGGGCCACGCTCGGGTTCGCTGCGGTCGCCGGTTCGGCCGGTCACGCGGCCGATGTGGTGGACGCGGTGGAACGGTTCGTGTGGTCGTTCACCGAGGCGGAGGTGCTCGAGTGCGAGCGCACCTGGTTGGAGCAGCCGTGAACGGTTCCCTCGGGGTGGCTTCATGCCCGGGTCAGCCGGGCATCAGCAACGGGTAGGACGGGCACCGGGCCGCCGCGACGAGACAGGGTGAGAGCATGAACCGACGCCGACGCAGCCACGGCAGCAGCGCACGCGACTACCCGCGCACGGCGCGGGTCAACGAGCTGCTGCGCGAGATCATCGGCGACGAGCTCGAGCGGATCGATGACCCGCTCTCGAGTGGGTCTCGATCACCGGGGTGCAGGTGAACCCGAGCCGACCAGTGCGGCGGTGTACTTCTCCTCGCTCGGCGGTGCCGAGGACGATCCCGAGGTGCTCGGGGCGCTCGGCGAGCGCCGGGTCCGACTCCAGGCGGCCATCGGCCGCCAGGCCCGGCTGCGGCGCACCCCGGAGCTGCACTTCGCCGCCGATTCGGGGGTTCGGGAGGGCTGGAAGGTGGAGGAGATCCTCCGCGAGATCGGCCCGCTGCCCGACGAGCCGGCCGATGACGGCGACGACGCGGCCACCGACGACACAGGCGCCGACGACGCGGGCACCGCGGTGGCCGATCAGGACGGAGAGGGCGATGGCGCGTCGAGCGGCCCCCGCGATTGACGGCGTCTGCATCGTCGACAAGCCGACCGGCTGGACCTCCCACGATGTGGTCGCCAAAGCCCGCGGCGTGCTCGGCACGCGGAAGGTGGGCCATTCCGGCACCCTCGACCCCGATGCCACCGGCGTGCTGGTGCTCGGCGTAGGCCGCGCCACCCGGCTGCTGCGGTTCCTGACCGCGCTGGGCAAGTCGTACGTGGGTGAGGTGGTCCTCGGCACGACCACCTCCACCCTCGACGCGGCCGGCGAGGTCACCGGCACCTACGACATGGGCGAGGTCGACCTCGGTGCCGTGCGCGCCGCCGCCGCCCGCTTCGTGGGCACCATCGAGCAGATCCCGCCGATGGTGTCGGCGGTGAAGGTGGACGGCCGCCGGCTGCACGAGCTGGCCCGGGAGGGCATCGAGGTCGAGCGGGCGCCGCGCACGGTCACCATCTCGAGGATCGACGTGGCCGCCACCGCCGACGCCAACGTGTTCCGCGCCGAGGTGGATTGCGGATCGGGTACGTACATCCGCACGCTGGCCGCCGACATCGGTACGGCCCTGGGTGGCGGGGCCCACCTGCGCAACCTGCGCCGCACCGCGGTGGGCAGCTTCACCGAGGCCGATGCCCGCGGTCTCGACGCCCTCGAGCTGTTGCCCATGGCCGAGGTGCTGCGCGACTACCACGCTTCTGGACGCCGACGCCGAGGGGTGGCCGCGCTCGTCCAGGGCAAGCGGCTGCCGATGGCGTCGCTGGTGGTGCGGCCGGTGCTGCGCCCCGGGGACAGGCACCCTGGCGGTCGTCGGCACCGACACCGAGGCGGTCGCGGCCGTGCACGGACCGGATGGCGATCTGGTGGCGGTGGTCGAACCGGCCGGGCCCACCCAGGTCCGTCCCATCCTGGTGGTGGCCGCGGTCACCGGTGGGCCCGCCGGCGGTGCCCGCCCCGCCGGCCGACGCTGACCCGGGCCCGGCGAGCGAGCGGCCGCCGGCCTGACCGGGCGGTGTCGCTCACGGCAGCCAGTACGGCACCGGGTCGGCCCGCAGCACGACGTTGCGCACGCGGGCGGGGTCGCCGGGCCGTTCGAAGCTGACCGATACCCGCCCGCCTCCCGCCGAGGCGGCCTCGTCGAGCTGTACATCGGTCGGGTGACCGCCCGGCCATCCACCGAGCGCACGACGTCACCGGGCAGCAGGACGCCCTCGGCCGGCGAGCCCGGCAGCACCACATCGACGCGACCGCCGGGCACGGGCGAGCCGGTGCCGGTGCCGGGACCGGGCACGGGTGCCTCGCCGGTGGGCGGGTCGGCGCTCGCACCGCCCAGGCGAAGCTTCACGCCGACCGGTTCGACCGGCCGGCACGGTTCCCCGGCGCCGGCTGCGCTCCGCTGAGCAGGTAGGCGCGGACCACGGCCTCCACGCACACCTCGCCATGGCCGACGACGGTGTGCCCGACCGCGTCCCAGGTGAGCAGCGACGAGCCGGCGAGGGAACGCTGCAGGGCGAGCGCACCGTCGTACGGGGTGGCCGGATCGTGCCGCGTCGCCACGAGCAGGGCCCCCGGCGCCGGCGGTGTCGACGCGCCGGTGGCCGGCGGGCCCGGTGGTCAGGGCACCGCCGCCTCGGCTGGCACCGCAGCGGGTGCGTCCGCCGCCGGGGTGGCGGGTGGCGGCGTCGGGGCGGTCGCGGGTGGCGACGTCGGGGCGGCGGCGGTGCGGTCGAGCCCGCGGCAGGTGATCACCTCGCGCAGTTGCGGGGCGAACGTGGGTGCCTCGACCCGGAGCTGCTCGATGCGCGCCGCCACCGCGGCGGCGGCCGGCCGGGTCGGCTCGTCGCCGCAGACGGTGCCGTAGTAGGCGGCGGCGGACAGGCCGGAGCGCCGGCGGCTGTGGGCGGCCAGCCCGGCGGCATCACCGGCGGCGGCGTTGGCCAGCGCACCGGCGAGCAGCTCGTGGTGGGCGGTACCCAGGTAGAGGACGTCCACGGTGGCGTCGAGCAGCTCGGCGCGTCCTATCGGCGCCTCGCCCGGCACCGCCAGGCCCTCGTCAGCGGCCCGCTCGAGCAGCGTCGACCAGGTGGCGTGGGCCTTGCCCGCCAACGGGCACCGGGCGGTCGCCTCGCAGGCGCCGAGGAAGCGCTCGAGCACAGCCTCGAAGCTGACCAGCTGGGCGGCCACCCAATCGACGTAGGCCACGGCGGGATCGGCGGGCCCGTCGAGCACCATGCGCCCGGTGTGGCCGGGGAAGAGCCGGGCGTAGGTGGCGCCCAGGGCGGTGCCGTAGGAGTAGCCGAGGTAGTGCAGCTGTTCTTCGCCGATGGCGTCGCGCACGACGTCGAGGTCCCGGGCGGTGGTGGCGGTGTCGAGGGTGGCCAGCAGCCCGGGCCGCTCGCGGTCGCAGGCCGCAGCCAGCGCCGCACCGTAGGCCTCCTGTGCGGCGAGCGGGTCGACGGGTGGCTCCGCCGGGGCGAGCAGCCGATCGGCCACCCCGCAGGAGAGCCCATCGCTGGCGCCCACCCCTCGGGGGTCGAACCCGATGACGTCGTAGCGGGCCAGCACCTCGGGGTCGACGAGCGCCGGGGCGTTGCGGGCCAGCGCCACCCCGCTGCCGCCGGGCCCGCCGGGGTTGACGAACAGCGCACCCAGCCGCCGGTCGGGCTCGGCGGCGGGCCAGCGCAACAGGGCCAGACCGATGGTGGCGCCCTCGGGCCGATCGTGGTCGAGCGGCACCGCCACCCGGGCGCAGCCGGCCGACCCGAGGGCATCGGGGGCGATGTCGCCGTCGCGGCATGGCTGCCACGTCACCCGACCGGTGACGCTGGGTGCGGCGGAGGTCGGCTCGGGCGCCGATGAAGCCGTTCCCGAGATGGCCGGTCCCGGCGGCAGGGCAGCGTGCTCGCCCGGGTCGCCGGTGGCGGTGCTCGACGTGTCGCTCGACGGCGGGCCGGGGACCGGGGCGACGACGGGAGCGGGTGCGGGGGTCTGCCGCCCATCCGTGCCGACCGCACCGACGGCGTCGACCGAGCCGGCAGGGACAGCCGGGGCGGCGACGGCACCCAGCACGGACAGGGCGACGAGCAGCACGCGGCGGGCCAGCGGTGCCATCGGTTCCTCCAACGGTCGGGTCCGCACCGCGCCGCAGCGACCCTAGCGGCCGCCCGGCGGCCCACCCACCCGGAACACTGAAAGCGGCGTTGCCGGGGTGCCAAGCACTAGGTTCACACCGACGTAGTCCACTGCCGTCGCGGCGCCCAACGCCGGACGGCTTCGGGGTTCGACGAGGTAACGCCGGTGAAGGTGATCGACGATCTGCGGGGTCAGCGGGCCGGCGATCAGCGCTATGCGGTGACGATCGGCGGGTACGACGGGGTGCACCTGGGCCATCGCAGTGTGATCGAACGCACCCGTCGGGAGGCCCACGCCCGAGGGGCGGGGGTGGCGGTGGTCACGTTCGACCCGCACCCGGCGGCGGTGGTGCGTCCCGAGTCGGCACCGAAGCTGCTGACCAACCTCGACCAGAAGCTCGAGCTGCTCGAGGCGCTCGATGTGGACGCCACCTATGTGGTCCGCTTCGACCAGGCACGGGCGTCGGAGAGCGCCGAGGACTTCGTGGCCGAGGTCGTCGTCGGCTGCCTGCACGCCGTCGCCGTGGTGGTGGGGGAGGACTTCCACTTCGGCAAGGGCCGCGGCGGCAACGTGGGCCTGCTGCGACGGATGGGCGCGGAGTACGGGTTCGAGACGATCGGGCTGGAGCTGCTCCAGGGCGGACCGGGGGTCATCTCCTCCACCGCCATCCGCCGGGCCGTCGCGGCCGGCGACGTGGAGGCGGCGGCGGCCATGCTGGGCCGCCACCACGAGCTGCGGGGCGTGGTGATGGACGGCGACAAGCGGGGCCGGACGCTCGGGTTCCCCACCGCCAACGTCGGCGTCCCACGAGACATCCTGCTGCCCGGCGATGGCATCTACGCCGGCTGGTACGAGCGGCCCGACGGCTCCCGGCACGCCACCGCCATCAACGTGGGCCGGCGGCCGACGTTCTACCAGGAGGCCGACAACGCCCTGGTGGAGGCGTTCCTGCTCGACTTCTCCGCCGACCTGTACGGCGAGACGGCCCGGGTGACGTTCACCCACCGCCTGCGCGGCGAGGCCAAGTTCGACTCGATCGACGCACTGGTGGCCCAGATGCACGCTGACGTGGCGGAGACCCGCCGCCTCCTCGGCGTCGACGGCTGAGCGGGCGCCTCGGGCGGCGCCGTGGCCCAGCTGCGCTTCTTCTACGGCACGATGGGGTCGGGCAAGTCCACGCTCGCGCTGCAGATCCACCACAACCTGGGTCGCGCCGGCCAGCACGGGCTGTTGCTCACCCAGCTCGACCGGGTGGAGTCGGCGGTGTCGAGCCGCCTCGGCGTGGCGGAGCCCGCGATCGAGGTGCGCCCCGATCTCGACCTGGCCGACCTGGCCGCCTCGGTGTGCCGCGAGGTGGGTGCGCTGCACCACCTGATCTGCGACGAGGCGCAGTTCTACACGCCGGACCAGGTGGACCAGCTCGCCGTGCTGGTCGACGAGCACGACGTCGAGGTCTACGCCTTCGGTCTGCTCACCGACTTCCGCGGCCGGCTCTTCGACGGCTCCGCCCGCCTGCTCGAGCTGGCCGACGAACGGACCGAGCTGCGGGTGGAGGCGCGCTGCTGGTGCAACCGCCCGGCGACGCACAACGCCCGGCTGGTCAACGGGGTGCAGGTGTACGAGGGCGAGACGGTGCTCGTGGGCGACATCGGAACCGCCGATGAGGTGTTGGTGACCTACGAACTGCGGTGCCGGCGCCACTGGATGAACGGTGCCGGCCGGTGAGCGATCCCGAGCCGCGGGCCGAGCGCCGTGCCGTGCGCGCCCGGGTGGCGCGCGTCGAGGTGCCCCGGCCGGCGCCGGTGGCGGCGCTGGCCGCCGCACCCGCCGGGCCCAGCGCCCGGGAGGTGGCGCCGCCCCGCCTGGCCCGTTACGAGCTGGTGCTGCCCTCCGGCCGTGAGGTGGGCGTCAACCTCTGCGGTCAGGGCGTGCCGCTGGTGGTGATCCACGGTTTCGGGGGCGAGGGCATCCTCTACGCCCAGTCGCTGGCCCGACTCGTTCGGAGCGGCTTCAAGGTGATCACGATCGACGCCCCCGGTCATGGGCGCTCGGGCGCGGTGCCGCTGTGGTCCGGGTTCGATCGCTACACGTCGCTGGTGGCCGAGACGCTCGACCACCTCGGCGTGCGCCGCGCCGTGCTCGTGGGCCATTCGATGGGCGGTCGGGTGGTGAGCGAGCTGGCGGCCGAGGAGCCGCACCGGGTGCTCGCGGTGTGCCTCATCGACGCCATCGTCGGCGAGGTCTGGGACCGGATGGTGGGGCTGTTCCGGGCCGTGCCACCGCTGTACGCAGCGTTCGGCGTGGGCCTGCTGGCCGACACGGCGTCGACGCTGCCGTTGTGGGGCGACCCCGCCCAGGCGTGGAAGCTGGCCCGCCTGCTCACGCCCACCAGCGCCGGGCACGTGCTGCGACCATGGCGCATGGCCGGACCGGTGCTGACCATCCTGCGGGCACCGAGCTCCGATGCGGTGCTCGGCCGGCTGCACGACCACGGCGTGGCCACGTTCGTCATCCACGGCGACAGCGACGTGCTGGTACCGCTGCGCAACGCCCGGGCCGCCGCCGAGCGCACCCACGGCCACCTGGTGACGGTGCACGGTGCCCGCCACTCGTGGCTGCTGTCGGACCCCGAGACGTTGCCGGCGCTGCTGGCCGAACTGCAACGCGGGCCGCTGGGCGACGCGCTGCGCACGGCCCTGGCCCCGCTCGGGGTGGCCGTCGGGGAGGACGGCTCGTTCGCGGTCGGCGAGGCCGAGGCGGCGTGCTGCCGGGCCGACGCGCCGGTGCACGCCCTGACCCCCGATGCCACGCCCGTGCCGTTGCGACGACGGCACCGGCCGCCTCGCTACCGCTGGAGCATCGAGCCGCCGACGCCCGGCTGAGGCACCGGTCCCGTGCAGCGGTCCACGGCAGCCGCCCATGGGAGCCGCCCGACACCGCGGCGCTACCCTGGTGCCACCGAAAGTGCGCTGAGCGCGCTCAATGAGGAGCCGAGCATGCAGAGCGAATCGTTCGTCTACGCCTTCGACCACGCGCACGAGCGAGCACCGCGGCAGCTCGTGGACCTCCTCGGGGGCAAGGGTGCGAACCTGGCCGAGATGACCTCGGTGCTGGAGCTGCCGGTCCCGCCCGGGTTCACGATCACCACCGAGGCCTGCCGCGCCTTCCTGCGCGAGGGCTGGCCCGACGGCCTCACCGAACAGATCAGCGAGGCGGTGCACCGGCTCGAGACGTTGATGGGCCGCAAGCTGGGCGATCCGGCCAACCCGCTGCTGGTGTCGGTGCGCTCCGGGCCCGCCACTCGATGCCCGGGATGATGGACACGGTGCTCAACCTGGGCCTCAACGACATCTCCGTCGAAGGGCTGGCCGAGCAGACCGACCGTCGCTTCGCCTACGACTCCTACCGGCGCTTCATCCAGATGTACGCCCGCATCGTGCTGGGCCTGCCCGGCGAGGTGTTCGACAAGCGCTTCGAAGGCGCCAAGCTGCTGGCTTCGGTGGAGGCCGACGGCGAGGTGCCGGCCGATGTGCTCGAGTTCGTGGTGCGCATCTTCAAGCAACAGGTGGAGATGTTGTCGGGTGCACCGTTCCCGCAGGATCCGCAGGAGCAGCTCCGCGGTGCCATCGAGGCGGTGTTCCGTTCGTGGCGCTCGCCGCGGGCGGTGGCCTACCGGACCCGTGAGCGCATCGCCCACGATCTCGGCACGGCGGTCAACGTGCAGACCATGGTCTTCGGCAACCGTGACGACAACTCCGCCACCGGGGTGGGCTTCACCCGCAACCCGGCCACCGGCGAGGCCAAGGCCTACGGCGACTTCCTGGTGAACGCCCAGGGCGAGGACGTGGTGGCCGGCATCCGCAAGACCGAGCACCTCATCGCCATGAAGGAGAAGTTCCCGGCGATCTACGACGAGCTGATCGAGATCTTCGGCCGGCTCGAGCGCCACTACCGCGACATGCTCGACACCGAGTTCACCGTCGAGCAGGGCAAGCTGTGGATGCTCCAGACCCGGGTGGGCAAGCGGGCGGGCGCCGCCGCCCTGAAGCTGGCGGTGACCATGACCGATGACCCGGTCATCAAGCTGTCCCGTGAGGAGGCGCTGCTGCGGGTGGGCGCCGAGCACCTCGACCAGGTGCTGCACCCCACCTTCGCCAGCACCGGCCACGTCATCGGCAAGGGCCTGCCCGCCTCACCGGGCGCGGCCGTCGGCCGGGTCTACTTCACCGCCGACGACGCGCTCGACGCCTACAACCGGGGCGAGGACGTGATCCTGGTGCGGATGGAGACCTCGCCCGAGGACGTGCACGGCATGGAGGTCTCCCAGGGCATCCTGACCACCCGGGGCGGGCTCGTGTCCCACGCCGCGGTGGTGGCCCGCGGCTGGGGGATCCCGGCGGTGGTGGGGGCCGAGGGCATCGAGGTGAACGGCAGCTTCTTCACCGCCGGCGGCGTCACCGTACCGCAGGGTACGGTCATCTCCATCGACGGGACGTCGGGAGAGGTGATGCTCGACGAGCTGACCAAGGTGGAGGCCGCCCCACCGCCGGAGTTCCACACCATCCTGGGCTGGGCCGATCAGATCCGCGACGGTCGGCTCCAGGTGCGGGCCAACGCCGACAACGGCCCCGACGCCACCCGGGCCCGCGGCTTCGGCGCGGAGGGCATCGGCCTGTGCCGCACCGAGCACATGTTCCTCGGCAGCCGCCTGCCGCTGGTCCGCCGGGCGATCCTGGCCGGCACCGAGGAGGAGGAGCTCACCGCCCTGGCCGAACTGGGCAAGGTGCAGCGCGCCGATTTCGAGGAGATCCTCGAGGTGATGGACGGCCTGCCGGTCACCGTGCGGTTGCTCGACCCGCCGCTGCACGAGTTCCTGCCGTCGATGGAGGAGATCATCACCGCCGAGGCCCGCCGCGAGTACGTCAGCGAGGCGCAGCAGGCACTGTTCGATGCGGCCAAGCACTGGCATGAGCAGAACCCCATGCTGGGCACCCGCGGCGTACGGCTCGGTATCATCCGGCCCGGTCTGTACCGCATGCAGGTGAAGGCGTTGGTGGAGGCGGCCGTCTCCCGGCAGGCCACCGGCGGCAACCCCATCATCGAGATCATGATCCCGCTGGTGGTGCACCGCAACGAGGCTGGCCTTCGTGCGGCGCTGGGTGGAGGAGGAGATCGAGGCGGCGCGCCACGAGCACAACCTCGAGATCCACATCGGCACCATGATCGAAACGCGCGCGCCGCCCTGCGCGCCGACGAGATCGCCGAGGTGGCCGACTTCTTCAGCTTCGGCACCAACGACCTCACGCAGATGACCTTCGGCTTCAGCCGCGACGACGTGGAGGGCCGCATCATGGCCCGCTACCTCGACGAGGGGCTGCTGCCGCGCAACCCCTTCGAGACGATCGACGCCGGTGGCGTGGGCGAGCTGGTGCGGCTCGGCACCGAGCGCGGGCGGGCGACCAAGGCCGGGCTCAAGGTGGGCGTGTGCGGCGAGCACGGCGGTGATCCGGAGTCGATCCGGGTGCTCGTCGGCGCCGGCGTGGACTACGTATCCTGCTCGCCGTACCGGGTGCCGATCGCCCGGCTCGCCGCCGCCCAGGCCATCATCCTGGCCGACCCCGACACGGACCACCCCGTGCTGCACTGAATTAGCTGGCGGCTTCGCCGCCCCGGATGGGGCCCCAACCCCATCCTCCTCCCGAGCATGGGGCCCCTACCCCATGCCGGGCGGTGTTTGCTGGCGCCTGCGGCGCGCCCGGATGGGGCCCCAACCCCATCCTCCTCCCGAGCATGGGGCCCCTACCCCATGCCGGGCGGTGTTGGCTGGCGGCTTCACGGTGTTGGCTGGCGGCCGGCGCTCCCGGATGGGCCCCAACCCCATCCTCCTCCCGAGCATGGGGCCCTACCCCATGCCGGGCGGTGTCGGTTGGGCGGTGGTGGGAGAGGGGTCGGTGGGACCGGGTCCGGCCATCCGTGATGGGGAAGGGCGGGATCCGATCCGGTCGCGCGCTCGACTGTGGTTGTCTAGGCAGCGTGACGTCGCGTCGGGAGCTCGGATGAGCGGGATCTGGTTCCGGTGATCAACGACGAAGACGTCATCGCGGTCCGCTCGGCCACCAACATCGTCGGGGTCGTCAGCCAGTTCGTCCCGCTGCGCCGCGTCGGCCGCCCGCTGGGTGGGGCTGTGCCCGTTCCACCCCGAGAAGACGCCGAGCTTCTCGGTGAACGAGGAAGCCGGGCTGTTCTACTGCTTCGGTTGCCAGAAGAAGGGCGACGCCATCACGTTCCTGAGGGAGCTGGAGGGCCTCGATTTCGTCGGGGCGGTCGAACGGCTGGCGGCCAAGGCCAACGTGTCGCTGCGCTACACCGACGCCGACGCGGGCGAGTCCCGCAAGCGGCGCAACCGCCTGGTCGACGCCGTCGAGCGCGCCGTGCAGTGGTACCACGAGCGGCTGCTGAGCGGCCCCGATGCCGGCCCCGCCCGGGCTACCTGCGCTCCAGGGGCATCACCGGCGAGGAGGTGCGGACGTTCCGCCTGGGTTGGGCGCCCGCCGGTTGGGACGAGCTGGCCCAGCACCTGCGCCTCAGCGACGCCGAGTTGCGTGACAGCGGCCTCGGCCTGGTCAACCGCCGGGGCCGCCAGCAGGACTTCTTCCGCTCGCGCATCCTGTTCCCCATCTTCGATGCGCAGGGCGCAGCCATCGGGTTCAGGGGCCGCAAGCTGGAGGGCGCCGACGGGCCCAAGTACCTCAACCCGGGCGGGACCCCCATCTACGATAAGTCCAAGGTCCTCTACGGGCTGTCCGCCGCGAAGGCCGACATCGTTTCCGTGCAAGAGGCCATCGTCTGCGAGGGGTACACCGACGTGATCGGGTTCTTCCGCGCCGGGATGGGCCGCGCCGTCGCCACCTGCGGCACGGCGTTGACCGAGGACCACGTGAAGCTGCTGACCCGATTCGCCAAACGCCTGGTGCTGGCCTTCGACGCCGATGGCGCCGGGCAGGCCGCCGCCGAACGCTTCCACCAGTGGGAGCAGACCTACGAGCTCGACGTCGCCGTCGCCGCCCTGCCCCGGGCCAGGACCCAGGCGAGCAGCCCAGCACGACCCGGAGGCGCTGCGCCGGGCGGTGGAACAGGCGCTGCCGTTCCTCGCCTTCCGCCTGCAGCGCATCTACGGTGCCGCCGATCTGCACACCGCCGAGGGGCGGGCCCGGGCGGCCGGCAGGGCGCTCGACGTCATCGCCGCCCATCCCGACCCGCTGGTGCGCGACCAGTACCTGCTCGACGTGTCGGGCCGGTGCCGCATCGATGTGGACCAGTTGCGCAGCCAGCTGACCGCGCCGGCCGGCCGCGGGCGGCCGCGGCCGATCGGGAGCGCCGGACGGGCTCGGGGCCCAACCGGACCCCGCCGGGCGCGGCGGGCCCACGGGCCGACGATCGCCGTGGCCGCCAGCCGGTGCCCGGCAACGGTGAGGACCGGGCGCACCCGCAACCGTGGGACGACGACCCCTGGGCCGGTCGCTCCACCGTCGCCCGCCCGGACGGCGGCGGCCGCGGCGGCCGATCGGCACGCCGTCATCGACCTCCGGGAACCGGCCCGTCGGGCCGCCATCGGCTCGGCGGCCGAGCGGGACGCGCTGCGGGTGGCCGTGGACAACGCCGACGAGGCGGCCGAGTGGCTGGACGCCGTGTTGTTCAGCGAGGGCGCATACCGTCGTGCTTTCACCGCTCTGTGTGCCTATCCGAGCCTGCCGGACTGTCTCGAGGGCATCGAGTCCGATGATCCCGACGCGGCGGAGCTCCTGCGCCAGGCCGCCGCCGAACAGTCCGATGCCACCATCCGTGATGTCTTCCTTCGGCTCAGTCAACAAGCGGCCCATCGGGCGCTGGCCGAACTGCGCCAAGCGGTCTTCTCGACCGCAGACCCGTTGGCCCTCACCGCGGCGTCGACGCAGGTCGCGAGGCCTGCAAGCGGTGTTGTTGAGCGATGACGCCGACGATGAAACGAAACTCCAAGCCGGAACCGACTTGCTAGCCTGGCTCCTCGATCCAGGCGAGGAACACGATGAACCAACTCAACGCCCCTCTCTGCAGAGCCCGCCGGGGTCACTGCCGGAAGCTGCATGCGCTACTTCGACGAGCGCGGGAGAGCCGTGCGCTCGCCTTCCGCGAGCTCGAGCAGATCGTGCCGCCGTCCCGCCGAACGCCTGAGCTTGCATGCGCTGGCGCGCTGGCCGAGGCCGAGGGCATCGCCCTCGTCGGTGATCCGGCCACCCCCTGCGGGTGGTCGGCGGGGACGAGGCGGTGCCGCCCGCAGCAGCGGCCGCAACCCCGCCCGACGCCCGCCGCGCCGCAAGCACGGCACCGGCCGCACCGGCCCGCACCCGGGCCGGCGCCGCCGACGCCGGTGATGACGCCGGCGACGACGAGCTGCCCCGGGCCCGCCGGCCCATGGGACGGATCGACCCCAACCTGCGCCCCGGTGCCGGCGGCACGTCGGACACGGTGCGCATGTACCTCAAGGAGATCGGGCAGGTCCCGCTGCTCAACGCCGAGGACGAGGTCTCGCTGGCGCAACGGATCCAGGCCGGCATGGAGGCCGCCGAGCGCCTCGCCGATCTCGCCGCCTCCGGTGAGCTCGACACGCTCGACGCCAAGGAGAAGCGCCGGCTCAAGCGCCTCGAGCGCGATGGCGACATCGCCAAGCAGGAGCTGACCCAGGCCAACCTCCGCCTGGTCGTGTCCATTGCCAAGCGCTACGTGGGCCGCGGCATGCTGCTGCTCGACCTCATCCAGGAGGGCAACCTCGGCCTGATGCGGGCCGTGGAGAAGTTCGACCACACCAAGGGCTTCAAGTTCTCCACCTATGCCACCTGGTGGATCCGCCAGGCCATCACCCGGGCCATCGCCGACCAGGCCCGCACCATCCGCATCCCGGTGCACATGGTCGAGTCGATGAACAAGGTGCACCGCATCCAGCGCCAGATGGTGCAGGAGCTCGAGCGGGATCCGACGGTGGAGGAGCTGGCCGCCCGGGTCGACATGACCCCCGAACGGGTGCGGGACATCCTGCGCTACAGCCAGGACCCGCTGTCGCTCGACTCGCCGGTGGGCGAGGAGGACGACTCGAACCTGGCCGACTTCATCGCCGACGGCGGTGCCGAGGCCCCCGCCGAGGCCGCCGCCAAGATGATGCTCGGCGAGGCGGTGCTCGAGGCCCTGTCGGGGCTGTCGGACCGGGAGAAGTAGGTGGTCCGGCTGCGCTTCGGGCTCGAGGACGGCCAGGCCCGCACGCTGGAAGAGGTGGGCAAGGAGTTCGGGGTGACCCGGGAGCGCATCCGCCAGATCGAATCGAAGACGCTGGCCAAGCTGCGGCACCCGCTTCGCAGCCAGAAGCTGCGCGACTACCTCGACGGCGCCTGACCGGAAGGGCGGCGCCCGACCGTGACCGGCGCCGTCAGCTCCGGCGGGCGATCGGCGCGAACCGTCCGCCGGTGAGGGCCAGCAGGTCGGCCGGGGCGAGCTCGATCTCGAGCCCGCGGCGGCCGGCCGACACGAACACGGTGTCGTAGGCCTCCGCCGAGCTGTCGACGAACAGCGCCAGACGCTGCTTCTGACCCAGCGGGCTGATGCCGCCCACCAGGTAGCCCGTGGCCCGCTCGGCCACCGCCGGCTCCGCCATGGCCATCTGCTTGGCCCCGGCCGCGGCGGCGAGGGCCTTGAGGTCGAGCTGCGCGCTCACCGGCACCACCGCACAAACCGCCCGGCCGCCCCCGGCCGGCACGGCGATGAGCGTCTTGAACGTGCGATCGGGGTCGAGCCCCAGCGCGTCCACCGCTTCCGCGCCGAAGCTGCGGTTGGCGGGGTCGTGGGCGTACTCGTGCAGCGTGTGCGCCACCTTCGCCCGGGCCGCTGCCGCGGTGGCGGGTGTTCCCTTGCCGGCCATCGCCGGGTGAACGTAGCCGTTCAGCGCGCCCCGGCGGTGGGATCGAAGCGCCGCAGGCGCAGGCTGTTGGTCACCACGAACACGCTGGAACAGGCCATGGCCAGGCCGGCCAGCATCGGGTTCAGGAGACCGGAGGCGGCCAGCGGGATCATGGCCACGTTGTAGGCGAACGCCCAGAACAGGTTGCCCTTGATCGTGCGCAGGGTGCGGCGGGACAACCGGATGGCGTCGGCCGCGCTGCGCAGATCCGAGCGGACGAGCGTCAGGTCGCTGGCCTCGATGGCGGCGTCGGTGCCGCTGCCCATGGCGATGCCGAGATCGGCCTGGGCCAGGGCGGCGGCGTCGTTCACCCCGTCGCCCACCATGGCCACCACGTGGCCGTCCGCCTGCAACCGGGCCACGGCGGCCGCCTTGTCGGCCGGCAGGACCTCGGCCACCACCTCATCGATGCCCACCTCGGCCGCCACGGTGCGGGCGGTGCGCTCGTTGTCGCCGGTGAGCAGCACCGGTCGCAGCCCCAGCGCCCGCAGCTCGGCGATGGCCGCCGCGCTGGTGGCCTTCACCGCGTCGCGCACGACGAACAGGCCGAGCGGGTGGTCATCCCGCCAGCCCGCCACCACCGTGGCGCCCTGTCGCTCATGCTCCGCGGCCAGCTCGGCGAGCTCGGCGGGCAGGCCCACCGGACGAGCGGCGCGGATGGCGCGCCCCTCGAGCGTGCCGCGCACCCCGTGCCCGGCGTCGGCCCGGAAGTCCTCGACGTCGGCCAACCCGCCCGCTGCGGGCCCCCCGTCGGCCGTCGCCCCGCCCGCGCCTCCGGCCGCCGCCAGCGCGGCGTCGGCGATGGCCCGACCGATGGGGTGCTCGCTGGCGTGCTCGAGGGAACCGACCAGCCGCAACGCCTCGCCGGCATCGACGCCGGGAGCGGGCAGCACGGCGGTCAGCTGCATCGATCCGGTGGTCACGGTGCCGGTCTTGTCGAGCACGACCGTGTCCACCCGCCGGGTGGACTCGAGGATCTCGGGGCCCTTGATGACGATGCCGAGCTGGGCGCCCCGCCCGGTCCCCACCAGCAGGGCGGTGGGGGTGGCCAGACCCAGGGCACACGGGCAGGCGATGATGAGCACGGCCACGGCGGTGGTGAACGCCCGGGTCACATCGCCGCTGTTGGTCAGCCAGAAGCCGAGCGTGGCCATGCTGAGCAGGATCACGATCGGCACGAACACGGCGGAGACCTGGTCGGCCAACCGTTGCACGGGCGCCTTGCCGGCCTGGGCGGCCTCGACCAGGCGGGCCATCTGGGCCAGTGCGGTGTCGGCCCCCACCCGGGTGAGCTCCACCACCAGCCTCCCGCCGGTGTTGACGGTGGCGCCGACCACCGCGTCGCCGGGGCCGACCTCCACGGGCACGGACTCGCCGGTCAGCAGCGACCGGTCGATGGCGGAGCTGCCGGTGCGCACGACCCCATCGGCGGGCACCTTCTCGCCGGGCCGCACGACGACGACGTCGCCCACCTGGAGCTGCGACGCCGGCACGCGACGTTCCGCGCCGTCGCGGAGCACGACGGCATCCTTGGCGCCGAGGGAGAGCAACGCCCGCAGCGCGGCGCCGGCGCGTCGC
The DNA here is from genome assembly GCA_041394365.1 of Acidimicrobiales bacterium. Taxonomy (GTDB): domain Bacteria; phylum Actinomycetota; class Acidimicrobiia; order Acidimicrobiales; family CAIXPF01; genus CAIXPF01. The sequence goes on along the minus strand of JAWKIM010000011.1, from coordinate 299,425 downwards.
TTGGCTCTGGCCTCGAGGAACCGCCCCACGAGGATGAACACCACCACCGACGAGGCCACCTCGAGGTAGAGGTGGTGGCCGGCGTCACCGCCGTCGCCGAGGGCGAGGGAGAACGGCATGGTCATGCCGGGCTCGCCGGCCCCGCCGAGGAACAGCGCCCAGCTGCTCCACGCGAACGCGGCGGTGACGCCCACCGAGATGAGCGTGTCCATGCTGGCGGTGCCGGCGCGGAGGTTCTTCCACGCCACCCGGTGGAACGGCCACGCCCCCCAGGTGGCCACCGGCGCGGCGAGGGCGAACGCCAGCCACTGCCAGAACCGGAACTGCAGGGCGGGCACCATCGACAGCAGCAGCACCGGCGTGCTCAACGCCGCGGTGGCGATGACCCGCTGGCGCAGGGCGGCCACCCGCTCATCGCCGGTGGACCCGGCTTGCTCGTCGATGTCGGTGCCGATCTCGGGGTCCATCGCCGTGCCGGTGGCGGCTGCGGCGGGCCCGGCGTCGGCTCCGGTGGCGGGAGGCCGGTCGGCTGCAGGGGCCGCGGCGCGACCGGCGGTCAGCTTGGCCCCGTAGCCGGCGGCCTCGATGGCGGCGATGAGATCGCCCGGAGCGGTGGTCGCACCGGAGACGTCGACGGTGGCCTTCTCGGTTGCGTAGTTGACGGTGGCGCTGACGCCGTCGAGGCGGTTGAGCTTCTTCTCGATGCGCATGGCACAAGCGGCACAGGTCATGCCCGACACCGCGAGCTCGACGTGCACGGGCGGCTGGGGGAGGTCGGCGGCGGTGTCGGTGGTGGTGGTCATGGCGTGTCCGAGTGCTCCATGCCGTCCATCGGGTGGTCGGCGTCGGGTGCGCTGGTGTCGGGTGCGCTGGTGTCGGGAGCGGTGCCGGCGGGGGTCTCGCCGACCTCGGCGGGCCGGTCGTGCAGCGCGGGGACGACGGCGCCCAGGCCGGCACCGGCGGCCAGGGCCAGCGCACCGGCCACCGCGAAGGCGGCGAGTCGGGGGCCGACGCCGAGCTCGTCGATCACGACCACACGGTCTCGTAGCCGGCTTCGTCGACGGCGGCGTCGATGGCGCCGCGGTCCAGCTCGTCGCCGGTGACCACCACCTGCTTGCTGTCGAGGTCGATCGAGCGGCTGGCCACCCCGGCACCTTGGCCAGCTCCTCGTCGACGGCGGCGACGCGGTGGCCGCAGGTCATGCCGGGAACGGAGAAGGTGAGGGTCTGCATGGGGTTGCTCCTCGGAGGTTGTTGGCGGATGGGCAGGTTCGGTTGTCGAGCCGGCTCGTTCGGCGGCTCAGGTGCGCAGCAGGCGTTCGATGGCGAGCGTCGCCTCGGCGATCACGTCATCGGGGTCGCGCCGGGGCACCGTGAGCGAGTCGCACTCGCCGCCGCTCTCGTGCTCGCAGCAGATCATGGCCCCGCCACGCACCGCCGGAGGTGGTCCTGCAGCAACTGGACGGCCACCGCCTGCAGCGCCTTGGTGGTGGCGGCCACCTGGGTGAGCACGTCGATGCAGTAGGTCTCGTCCTCGATGAGGCGTTCGAGCCCTCTGACCTGGCCCTCGACCCGTCGGAGGCGACGCAGGAGATCGTCTTTGCGGTCCTTGTACCCGGGGGAGACCGCCACGGCTGTCATGGGCGCCACCCTACCCCCCAGGGGTAGCGGATCGGTAGGGTCGAACGTCACGCCGGCACCCCGGGCGCTGCTGTGGGTGCGCCGGTCAGCTGCGCACCCGGCCGGCGCGCAACAGCTCGTCGGCCCGCCGGCAGCGCTCGTCGTCGGACGCCGCCTCCGCCCAGCGGGCGTCGTCGCCCACGGCGAACGCACAGAGGGTGGGGCTGCCGGTCACGCGCTCACGTCGACCCACAGCCCGAACGTCGGGGGTGGGTCGTCGGCCAGCCAGAACAGCGGGTGCGGCGCCCAGAACGCTTCGTCGAACGAGAAGAACACCTTCGCCACGGGCCCCGAGTCGAGATGGGCCAGGGCGTGGGCCACCGCCGGCGGCCACGGCGGATCGACCCGGGGCCGCCCCTGCCGCAGCACACCGAGCGGTACGGTCACGATGACGGCGGCGGCCAGCGGCTCGTCGCCGGCCTCGGTGCGCACCCGCCAGAGCGGCCCGCCGGCCACCGCCTCGATGCTGACCACCCGCTGGCCCGGGCGCACATCGAGCCCGTCGGCCAGCTGTTCGAGGACCGCGTCGAGGGGCGTGGTGATCAGCAGGTCGTCGCCGTCGAGCTCGTAGGCCTCGGACCCATGGCGGAGCGACAGGTCGTGCAGGGGAGCGGCGTACAGGCTCTCGATCTCGCCCCGGAGCCAGGTTCGCACGATGCGCTGCTCCACCATTCCGACGTCGAGCTCGGCCACCACCGCGAGCTCGTGCAGTGCGACCGAGCCGTAGGACGGGTCGGGCGTGGCGGCCGGCTGCGCTCGGGCGGCATCGGCGGCGGCGGCCACCCGCTCCAACAGCCGGGCCTGTACCCGCCGGGCCGGTCCCGGGTCGACCGGACCGTGGCCCACCACGAACACCGCGGCCTCGTCCCACTCGGTGGGGATGCCGCTGACACCCAAGCCGTGCAAGGGATGGCCCCGGTGGCCGTGCAGCCAGGCGCCGCCGAGGTGCACAGGCCCGCCGAGCGTGCGGTCGGTGGCCGCCCGGCCGCCGATGTGGGCCTTGGCCTCCACCACGATGACAGCAACGTCGTCCCCGCCGTGCCCGCCGTTCGTGCGGTCCCCGCCGCCGGCTGCACGGTGGTCCCGCAGTCGCCGGGCCGCGGCCAGTCCGGCCACGCCGGCGCCGACCACGACCACGGGCCGCTGCGGATCGAGGCGGCCCCGGCGGCGGGCGGCCAGCACGGCGTCGGCGCTGCTCACCGCTGAACCAGGCACCGTGCAGCGTGCCGGGGTAGGCGCGATCCCGCCTCGCCGGCGAGGTGCAGCCCGGGGTGGGCCTCGCCGTTGAGGGCGTCGCGGTCGGCCGGGGTGGCCCCACGGCGCAGGTAGGCGTAGGCGCCGGCGATGTCGGGATCACCGATGAACGAGCTGGACACCGACCGGCGAGCCGCGTGGCGATCGGTGCTGCGAACCATCACCGCGGCCGGTGGCCGTGGGCCTCGGTGCGGGCCAGCGTCCGCCACCCGCGGGCCAGGTAGTACGCCTCCTGGCCGGCGGTGAACAGGTGCACCGGTCGATGCCCATGGTGGCGGCGGCGTCGAGCAGGTGCGCCACCAGCTTCCCGCCGACGCCGAGTGAGCGGCTGGCGGGAGCGATGCAGGCTGGCCAGCCACGGCGTGAGGTGCTCGAAGCCGTCGAGGTCGTCGCTGGCGATGAGGCTCACCGAGCCCAGCACGTGTTCCTCGCCGCGGCCGGTGCCCTCGAAGGCGACCCACGTGGTGGGGATCGTCCCCGGCATCGTCATCGCCGCGAACTCGGCCTCGGCGATCGTGCGGTTCCACACGTGCGGCTCGTAGAGGTGCGCCCATTCGGCCGCATGCCAGCCGGCGAGCAGCGGGCCGAGCTCGAGGTGGTGGGCGAGCTCGACGATCTCGACGGCCGGACCCGGACCCGGTGACGGCGACCGCGGCGGCGAGGCTTGCTCGCTCACGGGGCCAGTTCGAAGCTGCTGCTGTTCGACCCCGACGCCGCGCCGCCCGCACCGGCCGCCCAGCTGGCGACGAAGGCGAAGCGGTCCCCGCGGATCAGCGTGTGGCGCCATTCGATCGGGTGGTCGTGGCACAGCCCCAGCCGCTCGATGGCGAAGCAGGGTTGGTCGGCGGCCACCTCGAGGCGGACCCGGTCGAGCTCGTCGGGCAGCACCGGCAGGATGCGCTCGGTGAAGCGATCGATGACGATGCCCAGCCGCTGTTGCAGCTCGTCGTACAGCGCGGTGTGGGTGAAGTCGGCGTCGAGCACAGCCCCGGCGGCGCGATGGGGCAGCCAGATCCGGTCGACGGCGAGGGCACCCGTCGGCCCGGCGGATCCGCTCGAGGTAGACCAGCTCGGTGCCAGCGTCCACGCCGAGCCGGGCCGCGGCGTCGGCGTCGGTGCGCACCTCGAGCGCGAGCACGTCGCTGCGCTGCTCGGCGCCCTGGGCCTCGATCGAGCGGAACATGCTGTAGAGCCGCCGAGCGGCTGCTCGAACTCGGGGGTGCGCACCGTGGTGCCCCGCAGCCTGCAGCTCCCGCTGGATGATGCCCTCCTCGGTGAGGCGCCGCACCGCCTCCCGGGCGGTGTGACGGCTCACGCCGTAGGTCTCGACGAGCTCCTTGTCGGTGGGGAAGCGGGCGGCGAACTCGCCCTCGGACAGACGGAGCCGGAGGTCGTCGAGCAGCTGCGCCCACAGGGGCAGCGGGCTGTTGCGGTCGATGGCGGAGGAGGGCATGGCGGGCCGCTCGGCGGGGCCGGCGCTCAGGCGCCCTCGACGAGCACCATCTGGCTGGTCGAGGCTCGGTGGCGGATGGCCTTGACGGGGGCGTAGTCGGGGTCGTCGTTGAACGCCCGGGCCGCCGCCGCGTCGGGGAACTGCAGCACGACGACGCGGCCGGGGGACCAGTCGCCCTCGATGGTCTGTGGGTTGCCGCCGCGCACCAGGTAGGTGCCGCCGTGGCGGGCCACGATGGGCGGGACCTGCGCGATGTAGGTCTGGTAGGTCTCGGGGTCGTGCACGTCGATGTCGACGATCAGGTACGCGGCCATGGGGGGCAACCTACCGCTCCGACGGTGGCGCGTCCCGCCGCGGCCGGGCCGGGTGGCACGGCCGCGGCGGGACGGGTCAGAACACGAGGATCGAGCGACCGGCGATGCGGCCGGTCTCGAGGTCGTGCACGGCCTCGTTGATCTGGTCGATGCCGTAGCGGGCGGTGACGAGGGCATCGAGGTCGAGGTCGCCCTCGGCGTGCCATTGCAGGAACCGGGGGAGGTCCTCGCCGGGGGAGCACGAGCCGCCCAGCGACGCCCGGTAGGTGCGCTCGCCGAGCAGCATGAACCGGGCGTCGAGCTCGAGCGAGGTCATCGGCACGCCCACCAGCACGGCCACACCGCCCCTCGTGCGACCGAACTCGCCGGCCCGCACCGCTTCGGAGATCTGTCGCATGGTCACCGGCACGCCGATGCAGTCGAAGGCGAAGTCGACCCCGGCCACCGGCTCGCGCAGGATGTCGTACACACCCTCGCGCCGGGTCAGGTCCCGGATGGCGGCGATGGGATCGACCTCGGAGGCGTTGATGCCGATGGTGGCACCGAAGCGCTTGGCGAAGTCGAGCTTCTCGTCGACGAGGTCCACGGCGATGATCGGGTCGGCGCCGCACTTGCGGGCAGCGGCCACCGCCGAGAGGCCCACGCCGCCCACCCCGAAGATGGCCACGCTGTCACCGGGCTGCACCTGCGCGGTGTGCAGCACCGCGCCGGCCCCGGTGATGACGGCGCAGCCGATGATGGCGGTGGCCTCGCGATCGATACCGCTCGGTACCTTCACCACGAACATCTCGTCGGCGATCGTGTGGGTGGCCCAGGTGAACACCGAGCGGGTGTTGGCCTGCGTACCGTCCGGTAGGTCGAGGGTGACGCCGGCGCCCGGGCGGGCGGCCTGGGCGGCGTCCTTGGGCACCCAGGTGACCATGACGGTGTCGCCCGGGGCCAGGTCGGTCACCGCCGAGCCCACCGCCAGCACCTCGCCGGTGGACTCGTGGCCGAGGATCTGGGCCACCGGCCGGGGCGTGTGGATGGTGTGCAGCTGGCTGTGGCAGATGCCCGAGGCGTACTGGCGGATGACCACCTCGTGGGGTCCGGGGTCGGGCAGGGTGACGTCGTGCACCTCGAGCGGTGCGCCGAGCTGCTGGGGGACGACGACGACGCGGGCGTCGGTGGCCATGGTGCTCTCCTGGTCTTCTTCGTTCGGCTCGGCTCAGCGGGGCGCCACGAACGTGGCCCAACCGAGCAGGTGGGTGCCGCCGGTCTGGCGGGTGCAGGCCAGCTCCACGTCGATGAGGCGCTCGCCGCCCTCCTCGCGCACCGCGGCGATGCGGCCGGAGTAGGTGAGCACGTCGCCGGGCCAGGCCTGCTCGCGGAACTGCACCTTGAAGCGGCGCACGTTGCGGGCGCCCAGCCAGTCGGTGGCATAGGTGCCGAGGACGCCGGCCTGCAGCATGCCCACCGCGAACGGGGTGGGGTAGCCGGCCCGGGCGGCGAAGGACGAGTCGTGGTGGATCGGGTTCATGTCGCCCGGACGCGCCTGGTAGCGCACGAAGTCGGTGACGGTGAGCGGCTTGTCCACGAACGGCGCCCGCTCGGTGCCGACGGTGAGGTCTGCCTCGGTGGTGGTCATGTCGGGCTCCCGTTCAGCTCTCGGTGGTGGGTTTGGAGGTCTCGATGAGGGTGGAGCGCAGCTCGGCCACCAGGTCGCCGCTGGTGTTGCGGAACTCGGTGACCTGCTCGAGGAAGGTCATCGTGCCTGCCGGCTTGCCGGCCTTCTCGAACACCTTGTCGATCCGCCCCGGCCGGTGAGCACGTCGCCGGCCCGGGGCGGCTCGCCGGTGAAGCGGAACTCCTGCTCGCCGTGCAGCACCAGCTCCCAGTTGAGCTCGACGCCGTTGAGCGGGCTGGCGTCGGGCCCCTGCCAGAACGCGGCGCTCATCAGGAACGTGGTGGGGCTGATGGGCTCGCCGGTGGGGCCGCCGTCGTAGTCGGGGTTCTGCGACTTGGTGGCCCGGGCGAACTCCCGGATCTTGCCGGCTTCGACGACCATGGTGAACGGTTCACCGGTCCGCCCTACGAGCGAAGTGTCCACGTGCTCTCCCTACGCTGGTGGTGGGCCGCCATCATGGCCCAGTACCGCCGCCGCTCGCTCAGCCCCTTGCCCCTGCTCCATCAGGCGGGGGACAGGCGGCGCACGCTGCCGTCGCCGTCGCAGCCGACGAGCACGCCGTCGCCGTCGGCCAACAGCGGGCTGAACCCGTGGGGCAGGCGGGCGCCGGGCACCGGGGCGCCGAGGGGCAGGTCGGTGGCGAGCACCTGCCGGCTGCCGTCGGGGCGCAGGGCCACCACCGAGCGCGTGCCGACCTCGGCCACCACGACGGTGCCGGCGCCCGGGGAGCGGCCGGCCCCCGTACCGTCGAGCACGGCGATGCCCTGCGGGGTGTCGAACCCGTCGATGTCGGCCACGACGTCGCCGTCGCGCCAGGCCAGCACCCCGCCCCGCCGGGTGATCCACAGCGTGCCGTCGGGCGCCTCGGCCACCGCCTCCGGACGGTCGAGGCCGTCGAGCAGCGGCGTGACCCCACCTTCGCCGTCGATGAGCGAGACGCGCCCGGCGCGCCGTTCCACCAGGTATGCCCCGCCGCGCCGGGCGGTGGCGAGCGAGCGGGCGCCCTCGAGCCGGCCGGCCACCGAGCGGGTGGCGCCGTCGGGGCTGCGGCGCAGCACCTGGCCGCGCTCGAGCAGGAGCAGCGCGTCGGGCCCGGCGTGGGCCACGTCGATGGCCATGCCGGGCAGGTCGGCCAGCAGGCTGGCCACCACCACCGGGCTGCCGCCGGTGCGGTCCCCGGCGCGGTTGACGGCGAGGCCGTCGGCGCTCCACAGCGCGCCGTCCTCGCCTCGGTCGAGGCCGAACGGCCCGATGAGGCCCGACGGCGACAGGACCCGCTCGACGCCGCCGGTCACCTCGGCCACCCGGCCGTCGGTGAAGTGCGAGACGAACAGGCGCCCGCCGGTGCCGATGGCGAAGTTGTCGATGCCCACGTTCACCTGGGCCAGCGTGGTGCGCTCACCGGTGCCGAGGCGGATGCGGGTGAGCCGTCCGGCGCCGCCCTCGCTGGTGAGCAGGTTGCCCGCGGCGTCGAACTTGACCGCGGTCGGGGTGGCGAGGTCACGGAAGCGGCGTTCGAGGGTGCCGGTGTCGAGGTCGTAGCGCCAGATCTCGCCGGCCAGCACCTGGGGGAACCACAGCGCCCCGTCGGGACCCATGGCGAAGGCGTTGGGCATGGCCAGCTCGTCGGCCAGCACGGTGGGTGGGCGCGCACCGGTGGGATCGAGCTCCAGGAGGCGGCCGCCGGGACGGAACTCGTCGACGAAGAGGCGCCGGCCGTCGTGGCTGACGGTCATCCCGTTGGCGCCGGGCAGGTCGTCGTGCAGCACGCGGTAGGTGCCGTCCGGCCGGCGGGCCGACACGGTGGCGTGCATGGGCTCGGTGGCGAAGAACGTGCCGTCCACGCCGAAGGCGCCGTCGTCGGGGGCGGCGATGCCGCCGCCGAGCGGTGAGAACGTGCGGTGGGTGCCGGCATCCACGTCGATGGCGGTGACCTGCGAACCGAACACCTGGGTGACCATGAGCAGGCCGTCGGGCGACCACACGATGCCGTTGGCGCCACCGAGGCGGGCCAGGGCGACCACCGTGGCGAGCGCCCAACCGGCCGCCGCCGCCGGGGCCCGCTCGACGTAGGTGCTCCAACGGGTCTGCTCCGCACCCGGCGCCCGGCCGGTGTCGGCGGCGGTTCTGGTGGTGGTGCCGGGATCGGTGCTCGGCTCGCTCATGGCTGTCCCCCTTCGCCGGTGACCGGCGACGCCGGCCCCGGCGCGCAACCTAATCTCGTCGCATGCGCATCGACATCTGGTCCGACGTGATCTGCCCGTGGTGCTACCTGGGCAAGCGACGATTGGAGCGGGCCATGCGCGAGCTCGACTGGGCCGACGAGATCGAGATCCACTGGCACGCCTACCTGCTGGACCCCACCGCCACCGCCGAGCCGAAGGACCTCGAGTCGGCCATCAACCGCAAGTACGGCCCCGGGGCCTTCGACGGGATGGTCAAGCGCCTCACCGCCCTGGAAGCGGCCGAGGGCATCGACTACCGCTTCGATCGGGCGCTGCGGGTCTCCACGCTCGACGCCCACCGGCTACTGGCCTGGTCGTGGGACCACGGCGGTGAGGCGGCCCAGTCGCCGCTGAAGGAACGGTTGCTGCGCGCCTACTTCGAGGACGGCGCCAACGTGGCCGACCACGCCACGTTGACCACCCTGGCGGCCGAGGTGGGCCTCGACGCCGGCGACGCCGCCGAGGTGCTCGCCGCCGATCGCTACCGCGACGTGGTGCTGGCCGATCTGCAGGGCGCTCGACCGGGAGATCACCGGCGTGCCGGGCTTCCTCATCGAGGACCGGCTGTTGATCCCCGGCGCCCAGGAGCCCGAGACGTTCGTGAACGTGCTGAACCGGGTGCAGGAGCGGCTGTTGCGCCAGGGCTGATCGGCTAGAAACCGCCCATGACCGACTTCCCCCTGCCCTGCGCGTCCACCGATCTGACCGGCCAGGTGGCCCTGGTGACCGGCGCATCGTCCGGTCTCGGCCACCGCTTCGCCCGGGTGCTGGCGGCCGCCGGCGCGTCGGTGGTGGCCACCGCCCGCCGGGTGGACCGGTTGGAGGCCCTGGCCGGCGAGATCCCTGCGGCGGGCGGCACGTGCGTGCCGGTGCAGCTCGACGTGACCGACGCGGCCTCGATCGTGGCCGCGGTCGACGCCGCCGAAGCGGCCTTCGGCACGGTCACCATCCTGGTGAACAACGCCGGTCTGCCCGATGCGCAGCGCGCCCACAAGATGTCGGTCGAGCTGGTGGACGCGGTGCTCGACACCAACCTGCGAGGGCCCTACCTGCTCGCCATCGAGGTGGCCCGCCGCCTCATCGACGCCAAGGTACCGGGCCGTATGGTCAACATCTCCTCGATGGGGGCGTTCAACTACGACGGGTTGGGGGCGGCGCTGTACTCGATCACCAAGGCGGGGGTGAACCGCATGACCGAGGCGCTGGCCATGGAGTGGGCGCGCTTCAACATCAACGTGAACGGCATCGCCCCCGGTGCGTTCAGCTCGGAGATGATGGACGGCATGGTGTCCCGGCTGGGGCCGTTCTACGAGCACTCGCCGCGCAAGCGGCTGGGCGACCCGGCGCAGCTCGACTCGACGTTGCTCTACCTGTGCGCCCCGTCATCGGAGTTCGTGACCGGCACGGTCATCAAGGTGGACGACGGGCAGACCGCGCGCTGAGCCCGGCGCTCACGCCTGCAGGGCGGGACCGTCCCAGCGCTCGAGGTGGCTGATCTCGGAGACCGGCTTGCGGGTCAACTTGGTCAGCAGCTGGCGGGGCCGGCCCATGGGCAGCAGGGCCGCCACCGCCACGTGCGACGGCATGCCCAACAGGGCCTGGATCTCCGGTTCGGCGGCGGCTACCAGCGTGGTGAGGGCACCGCCCCAGCCCCGGTCGCGCGCCGCCAGCAGGATGTTGTGGGCGAAGGGGTACACCGAGGCGCCGCTGATCACGCCGATGCGGTCGAGCTCCTTGTCGGCGGAGGCCACCACCTTCAGATCGACGGCCACCAGCACGAACACCGGCGCCTTGGCCAGGTTGGTGTACCAGCGCACCTCGCGGTCGGGCACGTCGACGGTGGCGGGGTCCACCGAGGACGCGTCGATCGTGTTCCACGGGTTCTCGCCGGCGTCGCGCTGGGCGACGTACAGCTTGATCGCCGGGGTCGACAGCTCGATGAGCCGGTCCTTGGTGGCCTGCTCGCGGATCACGATGGCGTGCCAGCCCTGGCGGTTGCCGCCGCTGGGGGCGAAGCGGGCGACGTCGAGGATGGCGGCCAGCTCACTGTCGGGCAGTGCTTCGTCGGTGAACGCCCGGCAGGCGAACGTGGTGCGCATGATGTCGGTGAGCTCGGCCATGGCCCGGCACGCTACTTGCTGGCGGGTCGGCTGCGGTCCGCCGTCGCAACCGGGTGCGGGCGCCGCCCGACCGGCGATCGACGATCGAGGGTCAAGGTGGGGGCAGTCGGCGGTCAAGGTGGCGCCGACGGCCGCCGATACGACGCGATGCGAGCCCGCCGGTCCCTTCGTCCTCGCCGCCGTGACACCCGGTCGCTGCTGGCCGCCGCCGTGCTGGCCGCGGTGCTGGCCGCGGTGCCGCCTGCGGTTCCGACGGTGGCGGCGCCGGCTCCTCCGCAGACGGCGGCACCTCGGGCGACGCCGCCGGTTCAGCCGCCGGCACTGCGGCAGCCGGCGCCGGGGCGGAGACGGCCTCGCCGTCGGCCGGCGGTCGCCGCCGCCATCGGTGCCACCACCGCCGAGCCGGTGACGGTGGCCGACGAAGCTGCCGGTGACGTTGTACGTGTCGCCCGACGGCGACGACGGCGCCGACGGGTCCAGCCCCGGGCAGGCGCTGCGCACGGTGACCGAGGCCTGGAACCGGATACCGCAAGGTACGGACCTGGTCGAGGGTGTGCGCATCGAGCTGGCACCCGGCTCCTACGACGCCGCCGATCTCCCCAACTACTGGGAGAGCCGCCACGGCACGGCCGACGCGCCGATCGTGCTGGCCGGCGCCGCCGCCGATCGCGGCGCGGTGGTGCTGCGGGGTGGGCTCAACGTGTTCGACACCACCCACCTGGCGGTGATCGATCTCACCGTGCGACCGGAGCCGGCGGGCGACGCGTTCCACTGCGAGCGGTGCGACCACCTGGTGCTGCGCAACGTCGTGCTCGACGGCGGCTCGCGCCACGAAGGTGCGCAGGAGACCTTGAAGGTCAACCAGTCGACCAACGTGTTCGTCGAAGGGTCCGACATCGGCGGCGCCACCGACAACGCCATCGACCTCGTGGCCGTGCAGGGCGGGCACCTGCTGTCCAACGTGGTCCACGACGCCCAGGACTGGTGCGCCTATGCCAAGGGCGGTTCGGCGTACCTGTGGGTGGAGGGCAACACGTTCACCCGCTGTGGGACCGGGGGCTTCACCGCCGGGCAGGGGACCGGCTTCGAGTTCATGACGGAGCCGTGGACCACCTACGAGGCGATGGGGGTGGTGGTCTACCGCAACGTGGTGCTCGACACCGAGGGCGCCGGCATCGGGGTGAACGGCGGGTACAACGTGCTGGTGGCGCACAACACGCTGCACCGGGTGGGCACCCGCAGCCACGCCATCGAGGTGGTGGCCGGCGCCCGAGGCTGCGACGGCGACCGGGCGGGTTGCCGGGTCCGCCTCGACGCCGGCGGCTGGGGCGCCACCGATGAAGGTGGGCAGTGGATCCCGAACCGGCACGTGTGGATCCTCAACAACCTGGTGGTCAACCCCCGGGCGCCACGAGCCCCTACGGTCAGGTCGCCGTGACCGGCGCGGTGCAGGCACCGGCCGCCAGCAACGTACCCGCTGGTACGTCCGCCGATGACGAAGCTGCACATCGCCGGCAACGTGTTCGACAACGGCGCTGCGTTGCCCTGGATCGACGGCCCGGGGTGTCAGCGGGGCACGTGCACCGTGGACAACGTGGAGGCCTCGAACATGGTCGCCTCGGTCCGGCTCGCCGATCCCGACCGCGGTGACGTGCGGGCCGAAGGCGTGAGCGGCTGGTTGGCAGCGCCGATGCCCACCTTCGACTGGTCCGACGCGCCGCTCGGCGCGCCGGCCTGGGCGATGACCCCGCCCCCGGCCGTCGAGGCCCCCGGCGCCGCCGCCCTCACCTGACCGGGCCCGGGCCGCCCCGCCACTCGCCGCGATCGGCCCACATTCCACCGCGCTGAGCGGTGTTCGCCGACCCCCGTCGCACCGAATCGACGTCGAATCTCTCCGACGGGTTCTGACCATACCCCTTGGCATGGTGAGCCCGCGGTGCTGCCGGCGGGCCGACCGGTGACCGCTGCTGGTCGGCTTGCGCCAGCCTCAGTCCGCCCGCTCGGAGATGGTGTGACGGGGCCCGTCCTGCCACCACACGTCGAGGCGGGAACGATGACCGCCGCTGCGGAACTCCACCTTGCGGCCCTGGCCCTCCGGCTCGATCTCGACGGAGAAGCCCGTGTTGGGCGTGGCCCACAGCACCTCGACCCCGGCGGCGCTGAACCGCACGCCGGCCACGCCGCCCACCAGGGCGAACGTCGCCTCGCTGGCCGGCGCCGGCGCCGGTGCGGGCGCTGGTGTCGCCGGAGCAGCGGTGGGCGCCGGTGCGGCGGGAGCGGGGAGCGGGGCGGTGGTCGGTGCCGTGGCCGGTGTCGGAACCGGCGGCGGGCCGCCGTCCCCGCCGAGGGTCCCGCCCGTCGCGGTGATACCCCCTGACCCGCCCGCCGTCGGGCCCGGCGTGAACGTGTCGACCTGGCTGATCGACACGGGCACGGTCGTCGAGCCGCCGCCGGCGGGCCCGCCGGGCCCGCCTGACCCCACAGCGCCCGGGGCACCGTCGCCCGCCGCGGTCGACCCGGTGAGCGACGTCCCACTCGTACTGGACGCAGCGCCCGAGCGGACCGCCGTGCTGTCACTCGCCGCCGCCACCGAGCCGCCACCCAACCGGTCGGCGTCGGGCTCGTAGCGCAGGCCCTCCCACACCACGAGGGCGGACGCGACCGTCCCGACCAGCCAGGCCAGACCGAGGAGCACACGAGAACGCACGACCCCAGTGTGCGCCGGACCGACCCGGCTCTGCGTCAAGAGAACCCTAAATCTCCGGCCGGTGATTGCAGGATGGCGGCGCGGGCCGGTAGAGAGTCGGGGTGCCCGAGGTCTACCTGATCGAAGACGACACCGGGATCCGCTCCTCGGTGAGCCGCGCCCTCGAGGAGCGCGGGCACGTGGTGCGCGGCAGCTCGCACGGCCTGCCGGCGCTGGGGGAGCTGGTCGCCGCCCCGCCCGACGTGGTCGTGCTCGATCTCGGCCTGCCCGACGTGGACGGGGCCGACGTGCTGCGCCTGCTGCGGGGGGCGTCGGCGGTGCCGGTGATCGTCGCCACCGCCCGGGCCGACGAGCGGGCGGTGATCGCCCTGCTCGACGCCGGCGCCGACGACTACGTGATCAAGCCCTACTCCGCCGCTGAGCTGGAGGCCCGCATCCGCGCCGTGCTGCGCCGGGGGGCCGACGCCTCGCCCCAGCGCCAGCTGACCATCGGCGAGCTGGTGGTCGATCTGCCCACCCGCTCGGTCCGCATGGCCGGCGAGGCCGTGGAGCTGTCCCGCAAGGAGTTCGACCTCCTGGCTCTGCTGGCCGGCCGGTGCGGCGAGGTGGTGACCAAGCGCGAGATCCTCCAGGAGGTGTGGCGGCAACCCTACGGCGGGTCGGACAAGACGGTCGACGTGCACCTGTCGTGGTTGCGCCGCAAGCTCGGCGAACGGGCCGACGAGCCGCGCTACCTGCGGACCGTGCGCGGGGTCGGCGTGATGCTGGTGGATCCGGGATGCGCCGAGAGCTGATCGCGGTCTTCATCGCTATGGCGGTGATGATCACCGCCGCCTTCGTCATACCGCTCGGTCTGGCGGCCAGGGCCGGCGCCCGCGACCGCGGTTTCGACCAGGCCCGGGCCGATGCCGCCACGCTCGGGCCCCTGCTGGCCGCCGGCGACCTCGACGCCCTGCGCCGGGAGGTGGAGCAGCGCAACGAGCTCGGCCCGCTCGAGGTGACCGTGGTGCGCGGCACCGAGGCGCTCGGCGCACCGCTCGAGCTGACCCCGCGCCTCGAGTCGGCGCTGCGCGATCGTCGCAGCGCCGAGGGCGACACGGCCGGAGGGGGCGAGGTCGTCCGGGCCGTGGTGAGCGGCGACGGCACCGTTGGCGCCGTGCGGGTGTTCAGCCCGGGGGCCGAGCTGCATCGCGGCGTGCTGCGATCGCTGGCGATGCTGTCGCTGGTCGGTGCGGTGCTGGTGGCGGTGGCGGTGGCGGTCGCCGATCGGCTCGCCGCCCGGCTGCGGGCCCCGGTGCTCGATCTGGCATCGGCTGCCGCCCGGGTGGGCGCCGGCGAGACCGCCATCGAGGTCCCGGTGGGCGGGCCGCGCGAGCTGGCCGCCACCGCCACCGCCTTCAACTCCATGTCGGCGCAGGTCACCGCCATGATGGAGCGCGAACGGGCCATGGTTGGTGAGCTCGCCCACCGGTTGCGCACGCCGCTGACCCGTCTGCGACTCGACCTCGACCGGGTGGCCGACCCCGAGGTGGCGGCCGCCCTGGCCGCCGACGTGGCCGCTCTCAGCGGTGAGCTCGACCAGCTCATCCGCCGCGCCCGCCCCCGCTCGGAGCCCGATGCCGCCACCGAGCTGGTCACGGTGGCCGGCGACCGCTTCGAGTTCTGGGCCGCGCTGGCCGCCGACGAGGATCGGGCGTGCACGTTCGACGCCCTGGTCGACACCGCGGTGATCCCCGCCGACCCCGAGGAGGTGGCCGCAGCCGTCGATGTGCTGCTCGAGAACGTGTTCGCCCACACCGAGCCGGCCACGGCGTTCCGCATGTGGGTCGACGGCGGCGCCTGGGGGGCGGAGCTGGTGGTGGAGGACGCCGGTCCCGGCTTTGATCCGGCCATGGCCGCCGCCGGTGTGTCCGGCGCCGGTTCGACCGGGCTGGGGTTGTCCATCGTGCAGCGGTTGGTGGACGAGGTGGGCGGCTCGCTCACCGTCGATCGCAGCACCCTGGGCGGGGCCCGGATCCGGGTGTTGTTCGAACCGGAGCTGCGGGGGGTGGTCCTGAGCGCCCCTTAGCGTCGGCTTAGGTGACCTCGGGAGATCGTGGTCCGTGCCACCGCCGTACAGGCGCGGTGGCCCGAACCCCGGAGGATCTCATCCATGTTCACCCACCGTCCCGTGTCCCGCTCCCGTCGCCACGCCGCCACCGGGCTGGCCGCCCTCCTGCTCGTCGCCGGCGCCGCTGCCTGTGGTGGCAGCGACGACGCCGATGCCGTGGGCGGGGCCGGCGCAGCGGCGTCGACGGCCGCGGCGGCCGCCACGGCGCCGGCCGACGGCGCCAAGCTCTCGGCCAACACGGCCAGCGAGGACGAGCTGATGACGATCCCCGGCGTGGGCCAGAACATCGCCCACGAGATCGTGGAGTACCGGCCCTACGACGCCGCCACCGGACCCGACCGCTTCCGCGACGAGATGCGCAAGTACATCGACGACGCGGAGATCGAGCGGATCATGCAGTACCTCGACTTCGCCGGCTGATCCGTGCGGGCCGGGTTCCTGCAGGAGGGCGGTCTGCGCCAGGCGGTGCTCATGGTGGCGGCCGTCGCGGCGATCGGCACGATGGCCGAGCTGGCCCTCATCGGGCACTGGCACGGCCCCGCCCAGCTGGCTCCGTGGCTGGCGGCCCAGGCGTCGCTCAGCGCCGCCTGGCTGGCCGCCGGCGCCACCTCGGCCGGCGGCTGGCGCAGCCGGCTGCGGGTCCGCACCGCCCAGGTCCTGGCCGTCGGCCAGTTGCTCGCGTGTGGCTGGGGTGTCGCCGTGCACCTCCAGGCCAACTGGGGCTTCGCCGCCGAGCTCAACCGGGCCGCCGGTGTGGCCACGGTCGCGGCGGCGGCCATGCGGGGGCGGATCCCGCTGCTGGCGCCGGCGTTCGGCGCCCTACCGGCCCTGCTGGTGCTCGTCGCCACCGCCGTGCCCGCTGCGACGGGCACGCCGGCTGCGCCCGCCGTGCCGGTCGCTCCCGACGGCCGTCGGCAGGTGTGGCCGCCGCTCGAACGGCGGGGCGCGGCCGCCGTCCGCAGCGGGCTGTGGCGCCTACCGCGTGATCCGGCCACGGCCGACGAGGACGGGTCCTCCCCGCGGTGATCGCCGCCTCAGCGCCGGGCCAGGTCCGGGGTGAGCGACCACACGAACTGGTCGTACGTCAGACCGACCTCGGCCAGGCGGGCGTGCAGCAGGCCGGTGCCGGCATCGATGGCCTCGACGGGGTCACGGTGGCGTCGCTCCTCTTCGATCAGCGCCTGGTACAGCGGGGTGATGGAGGCCACCGCAGCCGGGTGCGGCGCCCGCCGGTTCGAGTGGTAGCCCACCATGGCGCCGGCGGCGTCGTAGCTCGGCGTCACGTGGGCGAACACCCAGTAGTGGGCGCCGTCGAGGCCGAGGTTGAGCACGTAGGCGAAGACCTCGTCGCCGGCCTTGATCGTGTCCCACAGCAACCGGAACAGCGCCCGCGGCATGGCCGGGTGGCGGATGAGGTTGTGCGGCCGGCCCAACACCTCGCGCTCGCGGCACGCGCACATCCGCAGGAACACGCTGTTGGCGTAGGTGATGCGACCGCGCAGGTCGGTCTTGGACACCACGATCTCATCGGCCCCGAGCTTGCGCTCGACACCGGTGGGCGTGACCCTCGGCTGCATTGCTCGCTCCCGTCCCGAAGCTGGTTCGGGTGGGACGTCGGTCGGCGCGGTCCGTCGCTTGAGCAGGCGGTGGTGCGCCGGCGCGATCACGTCAGCGCGAACGCGCCGGGCCCGTCACGACTGCTGCCCGGCCTGGTCCTCGCGGCGGGCGGCAAGCTCGGCGCGGATGTCGTCGCCGTGCTCGTCGAGGCGGGGTACCCCTCGGTACACCCCGGCGGGGTCGGCGCTGAACCCGATCGGGCAGTTGAGCACCACGGTCGGGCGGTGGTGGTCGTGGTCGGCGCGGACGAGCATCTCCCGGGCGGCCACGTGCGGGTCCTGCACCCACTGCTCGGGGCCGTACACGGGGCCGACGGGCACCACGTTGCCCAGGGCTTCCACCACCTCGGCCGTGGTCTTCGACAGCGCCCAGCCGCCGAGAGCCTCGTCCACCACCGGGCGGTTGCGCAGCCGCCGGCGGTTGGAACTGGTGCGCTCGTCGGTGATCAGGTCCTCGCTTGGCCGATCAGCCCGCACAGCAGCTTCCAGTGCGGCTCAGTGGGCGTGGCGATCACGCAGTGCCCATCGGCAGTGGGGTACACGTTGTACGGGCTGATGCCGTCGACGGCGTTGCCCATCGGCTTCATGGGCCGGCCCATGTACGAGTACATCATCTGGCTGGCCTCCGACATGGTCATCATGGCGTCGACCATGGCCACGTCGAGGAACTGGCCCTCGCCGGTGTCGCGGAAGCGGTGCACGGCGGCCAACAGCCCGAGGGCGCACATCAGGCCGGGCACGGTGTCGCCGATGGGCGGACCGACCTTCATCACGTGCTCAGGGTCCTCGCCGGTGGAGGCCACCACGCCCCCATCGCCTGGGCGATGAGGTCGTAGGCGGCCACTCCGCATACGGGCTCGGCGGTGCGCAGGTCGCCGAAGCCCCGGATGCAGGCGTACACCAGGCGTGGGTTGCGTGCGTGGCAGGTCTCCCAGCCCACACCGAGGCGGTCGAGCACGCCGGAGCGCAGGTTCTCCACGAGCCCGTCGGCGGTCTCCACCAGCTGCAGGAACGTCTCGCGGTCCTCGGCCTTGGTCAGGTCGAGCATGATCGAGCGCTTGTTCCGGTTGCGCATGGCGTACCCACCGGAGTACGCCTTCTCCTCGTCGTCGCGCGTCCACGGGCCGCCGTAGCGGGTCATCTCACCCTTGGGGCCCTCCACCTTGATCACGTCGGCACCGAGATCGGCCAGGAACATGGCGGCGAAGGGGCCGGCGAGGGCGTGGGTGACGTCGATGATGCGCAGCCCCTGCAGCGGGCCGGAGGGCCCGGCGGCCATCGGGGCGGCGAAGTTGTGCGCATCGAGGTGGCTGTCCATGGGGCGACATGATGCCCGATGCGGCGCCGTCGTGCCGCCGAGCGGCCGGGCCGGTAGGTTGCTCGGCCGGCGCACCCCTCCGGTGCGCCCCACGGCGACAAGGGGGAGGCCGACCATGGCGAGTCCGCAGTTCGAGAAGTTCCTGGGTCTGCTGCGCAAGCAGCCGCAGTCCGACCAGGTGGACGTGGAGAAGATGCGCGTGTTCCAGAACCGCGTCGGCGGGGCGTTCCCCGAGGGCGTGGTCGGCACGCCGGTGAGCGCCGACGGTGTGCCCGCCGAGTGGATCGACGCGCCGGGCGGCCGCACCGACCGGGCGCTGCTGTACCTGCACGGCGGTGGTTACGTGGCCGGTTCCATCGATTCGCACCGCAACCTCACCGGCCACCTGGCCAAGGCCACCGGCATCCGCGTGCTGGCGCTCGACTACCGCCTGGCGCCGGAGCACCCGCACCCCGCCGCCGTGCAGGATGCGGTGAAGGCCTTCCGCTGGATGCGGGCCCAGGGGCTCGACGCGGGGGCGATCGCGGTGGCCGGCGATTCGGCCGGCGGCGGGCTCACCCTGGCCACGCTGCTGTCGCTGCGCGACCAGGGCGACGCGTTGCCCGGCGCGGCGGTGGCGATCTCGCCTCTGACCGATCTCGAGGCCACGGGCGAGTCGATGACCACGCGGGCGGCGGCCGACCCGATGGTGTCGAAGGGCTCGCTGCTGCAGATGGCCCGGCTGTTCTTGGGCGAGGGCGGCGATCCCCACGATCCGCTGGCCGCGCCGCTGCGCCGATTGCACCGGGTTGCCGCCGCTGCTGATCCAGGTGGGCGACGCCGAGACGTTGCTCGACGACTCGCCCGCCGCGGCCAAGGCGGAGGCGGCGGGGGTGGACGTGACGCTCGAGGTGTGGCCGGAGATGGTCCACGTCTTCCAGGCGTCGGCCGGTTTCGTCCCCGAATCCGACGAGGCCATCGCCAAGATCGCGGTCTTCCTGGGCAAGCACCTGGGCTGATCGCCGGCCCGGTTCGCACCGGCTCGCATCGGGTCGGGCCGGCCCGGACCGGACCGGACCGGTCGGTACCCTACCGAACGGTAGGGTACCGACCGGTAGGTCAGCGGAGTCGGGGCAGCACCTGGGTGGCGATGCGCTCGAGTTGGCCGCCATGAACTCGGGATCGATGCCCGGTGGCAGGCCGGCCATGCCGATGTCGGTCACGCCGTACTCGTCGATGAACGCCTGCACTCGCACCACGTGGTCGGCATCGCCCGATCCAGGTCTGGGGGATGGGGCCGGCGTGGCGCCGGGCGAACGTGTAGGTGTCGGGCGTCTCGGTGAAGAAGCGCTCGTACACCTGCATCTTGTAGCGCTCGGCGTCACGGATCGGCGGCCAGTCCCGCTCCGGGTCGTCGGTGACGAGGATGCCCCTGGCCACGCCCACCCGGTAGTCGCCGGGGTCCTTGCCGGCGGCCAGCACCGCCTCCCGCCACGGGTCGAGCACCTCGGCCCGGTTGCCCTGGGGCAGCAGGTGGGTGCCGAAGCGGGCGGCGCGGCGCGCCCCCGCCTCCTTCATGGCCGCGATCCACAGCGGCGGACCGCCCGGCTGGATCGGCTTGGGGAACACCTCGACCCCGCTGATGCGGTAGCGCTTGCCGGCGAAGTCGACGGGGCCGTCGCTCCACGCCTGGCGCATGATCTCGATCGCTTCCTCGGTGAGCGACACCCGGTGCTTCACGTCGTGGCCGAAGGCGGCGAACTCGCTGGGCACGTAGCCCATGCCGATGCCGAACTCCATGCGCCCGCCGCTCAACTGGTCGAGCACGGCCAGCTCCTCGGCCAGGCGGATCGGGTGGTAGAGCGGCAGTAGGGCGATGTCGTTGGAGATGCGGATGCGCTCGGTCACCGCCGCCACCGCGCCGGCCACCGGCTGGAAGGCGGGCAGGTACCCGTCGGCCACGAAGTGGTGCTCGGTGAACCAGATGAAGTCGAACCCGAGCTTGTCGGCCAGCGCCGCCTGCTCCACCACGGCGCGGTACACATCGCGCATGGTGAGCTCGCTGCCGGGCCGCACCCGGCAGTCGTACATCAGGCCGAGGCGGAACGGCTGGCCGGTCTTGTTCGCTGCGGTCACCGTTCAGCCCTGCCCGTTCTTGGTGGGCAGCCGCACGAGGGCCACGCCGGTGGCCGACAGCTCGCCGTCCTGCTGGCGGGCCTCCTGGGTGATCTCCACCAGCGGGGTGCCGTCGGCCGCGGTGGTCTTGGCGGTCACCTTGCCGGTGATGGTGATCCAGTCGCCCACCGGGTTGTGGCGGCGGATCTCGCTGCGGTGCTCGACGAGGAACCCGTGGTCACCCATCCAGTTGGTGACGTGGTGGGTGAGCCAGCTGCAGCGCTCGGGGCCGTAGTCGTAAGCGGCAGGGGTGCCCACGTCGGTGGCGAGGTCGTTCTCCCAGTGGACCCGCTCGGGCACGTCGGGGATGCCCACGTTGTTGGGCAGGCCGAGGCCGGGGTGCTTCTCCAACTGCTTCCAGGCCAGCTTGTTCGCCCGGATGTAGAGCCCGCCCCAGCCCTGGGCGTAGGCGATGAACCCGGTGACGGTCATCGGGCCCTTGACGATGGGCGCCACCGCGTCGCCCACGTTGACCTCCTCGTGGTAGCGGGGCTCGGCGCCACGCACCTCTTCGTTGCGGTAGAGGTCCCAGATCTTCCCGAGGACCTCGTCGTCGTAGCGGTAGGGCTCGCGGGCCTTGGCCTCGTCGTACTTGGAGCCCATCTCCCGGGCGGTGTCGCGCTCGGTGCGGAAGCACCAGCTGTCGCCCTCGGCCAGCAGCGCGCCGGTCTGGTTGCGGAACTCGGCGTGGTAGATCTGCTGGATCGAGCGGCCGGCGAAGCGGGTGTTGTGCTCCACCAGGTCCTTGAGGTGGGCGGTGACCTCGATCTCGTCACCCCGACGGAAGTGGTCGTACCAGCGCAGGTTGGCGCCGGCCCACATGGCGTGGATGCCGGGCAGGCCACCCACGTAGCCCGACAGCACCCGGTTGAGCGGGAAGATGAACGACGGCGGGGCCACCAGGCCACCATGCGGTCCCTTGGCCGCATAGGCCGGGTCGCACCACAGCGGGTTGTCGTCGCCGATGCCGTGCGCGTAGTGGCGGATGGCGTCGCGGGTGACCTCGTGGCACCACGGCTCGAGCGTGTCGGTGATGGGCACGTTGATGAGCCGGCGCAGCGAGTTGAGGGCGTCGTCGGTGATGACCGCGTACTTTCGGCTGTCCTCGAGGGGGTCCATGGCGGCCGACGGTAGTTGCTGGCGCCTCCGGCGCGCCTGCCCCCCGGCGGCGGTGCCGTGCACCGTCTAGGTTGCCGGCGTCCACCGCACCGAAGGGGGAGCCATGCGGGTTGCCGATGCCGTCGCCGAGATCCTCAAGCGGGAGGGGGTGGACACGCTGTTCGCCTACCCGGTGAACCCGATCATCGAGTCGGCGGCCAAGGCCGACATCCGCACCGTGATCGTGCGCCAGGAGCGCATCGGGCTGCACATGGCCGACGCCTACGCCCGCGTCCACTCCGGCCGGCGGGTCGGCGTGTTCGCCATGCAGCACGGGCCGGGGGCGGAGAACGCGTTCGGCGGCGTGGCCCAGTGCTACTCGGAATCGGTGCCCGTGCTGGTGCTGCCGGCGGGCCACCCGCGCCGCCAGATGTTCAGCGACCCGCAATACTCGAGCTTCCTCAACCTCGACCGGGTGACCAAGCAGAACGACGTGCTGCTGTCGGCCGGCGATCTCGGCGAGGTCATGCGACGGGCGTTCGCGGCGTTGCGCAACGGCCGCCCCCGGCCCGCATCGGTGGAGATCCCGGTCGACCTCTTCGGCGAAGAGGTGTCCGAGCCGCTCGCCTACCAACCGGCCCTGCGCACCCGCTACGGACCCGACCCCGACGACGTGGCCACGGTGGCCGCCGCCATCGCCGCCGCCGAACGGCCGGTGCTCTACGTGGGCCAGGGGGTGCACTACGCCGGCGCGTGGGCGGAGCTGCGACAGCTCGCCGAGGCCTGGTCGATCCCGGTGACCACCTCGATCGAGGGCAAGTCGGCCTTCCCCGACACCCATCCGCTGGCGCTGGGCACCGCCGGCCGCTCGATGCCCACCGCGGTGCGGTCGTTCCTCGACCGGGCGGATCTGATCATCGGCATGGGGGTCAGCTTCACCCGCACCGGGTTCGGGGCGGCCATGCCGAAGGGCGCCAAGCTGGTGCACTGCACCGTCGACCCGGCCGATCTGCAAAAGGACCTGCCCACCGAGCACGCCCTGATCGGCGACGCGCAGCTGACCCTGCGGGCCCTGCTGGGCGAGCTGGACGGGCGCCCGAGCGCCGGCGCCGATGCCCGCCGGGGCGTGGTCGAGGCCGAGATCGCCGCGCTGCACGCCGAGTTCGAGGCCACGTGGGCGCCGCGCTTGGCCGCCTCGTCGTCGCCCATCGATCCGTACCGGGTGATGGCCGAGCTGCGAGCCGCCATCGACCCCGACGCGGCCATCGTCACCCACGACGCCGGCAGCCCGCGCGACCAGCTGCTGCCGTTCTGGAAGGCGACCACGCCGTTGAGCTACCTCGGCTGGGGCAAGACCACCCAGCTCGGCTACGGGCTCGGGTTGGCCATGGGCGCGAAGCTGGCCCGTCCCGAGAAGCTGTGCGTCAACGTGTGGGGCGACGCCGCCATCGGGTTCACCGGCATGGACTTCGAGACCGCGGTGCGCGAGCGGCTGCCGATCCTGTCGGTGTTGCTCAACAACTTCTCGATGGCCATCGAGCTGCCCATCATGCAGGTGGCCCAGGAGAAGTACGGCAGCTGCGACATCTCCGGCAACTACGCCGACTTCGCCCGGGCGCTGGGCGGGCACGGCGAGCGGGTGACCGACGCCGCGCAGATCGGCCCGGCGCTGCAACGGGCGATCCGCCAGACGCAGGAGGGGAACCCGGCGTTGGTGGAGATCATCACCGCCAAGGACCACTCCTACGCCATCCCCGGGCGATCCTGAGGCGGGCCTGACGCGAGGCGGCGACCGGCTCGTCGACCGGGTCGACAGCCCGGTCGGCGACGGCGCGGCCATGCTGTCCGGTACGGCGCGCCCGGGCCCGGGCCCGTGGCTATCATGCGCGCTCGGCAGCCGGCTCGGGCCGCCGGCCAGCGCATCGCACAAGGGGGCTGCAATGACGATGTTGGCGCCGTTCCGCGTCATCGATCTCACCGACCACCGCGGGAACCTGGCCGGGTCGGTGCTGGCCCAGCTGGGCGCCGAGGTCATCGCCGTCGAGCCCCCGGGCGGAGCGCGGCGCGCCGCCAAGGCCCCTTCGCCGGCGACGTGGAGGACCCGGAGCGCTCGCTCGTGCACTGGAGCTACAACCGGGGCAAGCGGTCCGTCGTGTGGGACCTCGCCGGTCGCGAGGAAGACCGTGAGCGGTTCCGGGCGCTGGTGCACAGCGCCGACATCCTCATCGACAACGAGGCGCCCGGTGCGCTGGGCGCCGTCGGCCTGGGCCCCGACGAGCTGCGGGCCGCCAACCCGGCGTTGGTGCACGTGTCGATCACCCTGTTCGGTCAGGACGGGCCCAAGGTCGGTTACGCCACCAGCGACCTGGTGCTGATGGCCGCCGGCGGGTACCTGGCGCTGACCGGCGACGAGGATCGCGCCCCCGTGCGCATCTCGCTCGAGCAGGCCTGGCACCACGCTGCGGTCGACGCCGCCGGGGTGGCGCTCATCGCGCTGCACGAACGCCAGCGCAGCGGGCTCGGGCAGTTCGTCGACGTCTCGGTGCAGGCATCGGTGCTGCAGGCCACGCAGTCGATGGTGCTGCCGCCGATGGGCGCCCCCAAGGTGGTGCGCATCGCCGGTGGCGTGAAGATGCCGCCGCTCGACCTCAAGCTGGTGTGGCGCTGCAAGGACGGCCACGTCACCGTGGCGTTCCTGTTCGGTTCGTCCATCGGTCCGTTCAGCGCGCGGCTGCTGCAGTGGGTGTGCGAGGACGGGTTCTGCGACGAGGCCACCCGCGACAAGGACTGGGTGGGCTTCGCCGTGGCGGTCGACGACGGCCGCGAGACCGTGGAGGAGTTCGAACGGGTCAAGGCGCTGCTGCAGGACTGGCTGCTGACCAAGACCAAGGCGGAGTTGCTGGAGGCGGCGCTGTCTCGGCGCTTGCTGATCGCCCCGGTGACCACCGTGCAGGACGTGGCCCACAGCCCGCAGCTGGCCGCTCGGGACTACTGGCAGCAGGTGGAGCCGGCCGCGCTCGACACGCCGGTGCGCATGGCCGGCAACATCACGCGGGCGAGTGACACGCCGCTGACGTCGCTCGGCCCGCCGCCCGCCCTGGGGGCGGACACCGCCGCCGTCGAGGCCGAGCTGGCCGGCTCCCCACGGCTGCCCGCCGTACCGAAAGGTACGGAGCCGCCGGTGCCGGGGGAGCTGCCACTGGCCGGGGTGAAGATCCTCGACTTCATGTGGGCGATGGCGGGCCCCGCCACCACCCGGGTGCTGGCCGACTACGGCGCCACCGTGGTGCGGGTCGAGTCCGAGCACAAGCTGGAGGTGGCGCGCACACTGCAGCCGTTCATCGGCGGCCAGTCGGGTGCGGAGAGCTCGGGGCTGTTCATGAACATGAACGCCGGCAAGCTCGGGCTGGCCATCGACATGGGCAACCCCGCCTCGCGGGAGGTGATCCTGGATCTCGTGCGCTGGGCCGACGTGCTCTGCGAGTCGTTCTCGCCGCGGGCGATGGCGGCGTGGGGTCTGGGTTACGACGAGCTGCGGGAGGTCAACCCGCAGCTCATCATGCTGTCGAGCTGCCTGATGGGCCAGACCGGCCCGCTGGCGCACTTCGCCGGGTTCGGCAACCTGGCGGCCGCCATCTCCGGGTTCCACCACATCACCGGCTGGCCCGATCGTGACCCGTCCGGGCCGTTCTCGGCCTACACAGACTACGTGGCGCCCCGCTTCAGCGTGGCCATCGTGATGGCGGCGTTGGAGGAGCGGCGGCGCTCCGGCCGGGGTCAGTACATCGACTACTCGCAGGCCGAGAGCTGCCTGCACCTGCTCGGCCCGGCGTTGCTCGACCTCGAGCTGAACGGTCGGGTGGCGGGGCGGCACGGCAACGAGGATCCCACCTTCGCTCCCCACGGGGTGTTCCGGTGCGCGCCCCGCAACGGCGACACCGACCGGTGGGTGGCGGTGGCGGTCACCACCGACGAGCAGTGGCGCGCGTTGTGCGGCGTGCTGGAGCGGCCGGATCTGGCGTCGCTCGACGGCGCGGCGCGGCGGGCCCGGCGGGCCGAGCTCGATGCCGTGGTGGCGGCGTGGTGCGCCACCCGCGACGAGCTCGAGGTGGAGCACGCGCTGCAGGCGGTGGGGGTGCCCGCCCACGACGTGGGCAACAGCCCCGAGCTGGTGGCCGATCCCCAGCTGCTGCACCGGGGCCATTTCGTCACGGTCGACCACGCGCTGCACGGGCCGGTGACGATCGAGGGGTCGAGGTTCCGCTTCTCCCGCACGCCGGCCACCTCGTTCCGGGCGGCGCCGACGATCGGTCACGACGGCTTCACGATCCTCAACGAGCTGCTGGGCTACGACGTCGACCGCATCGCCGAGCTCGCCGCGCTCGAGCTGCTCGAGTGATGCCCCCGGGCTGAGCCGCGACGAGCGGAGCCGGCGGCGCGCTGGGGTCCGGGCAGCGATGCCGGGGCTGCCGTTTCGTCTCGCCGGCGTCGGGCGTGCGGCCGACCAGCGCTCCCGCCGGGTAGCGGCTGGTCCCGCTCGTGCCCACGCTGGGTGCCGGGCGCACACGGTGGGTGTCTGATGCCCACCATCACGTTTCTCCGGTGACGAATCACCGCCGCGTTCTGCGGTCCTACGAGGGCGTCCCGTTGCCGGACGGCGACGCCGGCCCACGCACCGCGCGCGCCCCTCCACCCACCCATCCACCCACCCGTTTCGTCACCGGAGAAACTCGATGCGCCGTTCCGGACCGCCCGTCCGGGCTGCGCAGGCGGGCAGACCAGGACGGCCGGCGAGCCGCGCCCCGCGCCGGGTGCGCTCCCCAGGCATGCGGCCTTCGCTGTCACACCCCCTCGTTAGGGTGGTCGCCGTGATCATCGACGTGCACGAGGTGGCCTACGGACGGCCGGCGACGCTGGCATTGGCCGGCGCCGTCGCCGCGGCCAAGGCGGGCGATCCGCTGCACCCAGTCACGGTGGTCGTGTCGTCCAACTTCGTCGGCCTGGGCGCCCGCCGGCTGCTCGCCGGACCGCCGCCCGGCCTCGGCGGTGTGGCCAACGTCCAGTTCCTCACCCCGTTCCGCCTGGCCGAGCTGCTCGGCGCGGATCGGTTGCTCGGCACCAGACCGTTGACCAAGCCCGTGCTGGGTGCGGCTGTCCGGCGGGCGCTGGCCGCCGCACCCGGCCCCTTCGCCCCCGTGGCCGAGCACGAGGCCACCGAGGCGGCGGTGGCGGCCCTGTTCGGGGAACTGAGCAACCTCTCGCCCGAGGCCCGCCACCGGGTGTCCGCCCACAGCGACCGGGCGGCGGCGCTGGTGCGGCTCTGCGATCAGGTGGCCACGCAGCTCCACGCCTTCCATGACGAGGCCGCCGTCGCCCTGGCCGCAGCCGATCGACCACTGCTCGGTCTCGCCCTCGAGCCGTTCGGCACGTTCGTGTGGCACCTGCCGGCACCCATGCACCGCCCGCTCGCCCACCTGCTCTCGATCGTCTTCGGGGCGGCGCCCACCATCGTGATCGGTGGCCACAGCGGTGAGCCGACCGCCGACGCCGCTGTCCACGCGGTGCGGTTCCAGGTGGGCGCCCCCGTACGGGATGCGGCCGCCGTCCGCCGCCTGCGGCCGCCCAGCGCCTCGCAGCTGGTGTCGGCGCCCGACGCCGATGACGAGGTGCGCGCCGTGGTGCGCGCCGTGCTCCGGCTCGTCGAGGACGGGGTCCCACCGGCGCGCATCGGCATCTTCTACCCGGTGCCGGTGCCGTACCTCGCCCTGCTCGAACAGCACCTCAAAGGCGCCGGGATCCCGGCCAACGGCCCGTCGCGGCTGCGCCTGGCCGACTCGGCCGCCGGGCGCACCCTGCTCGCGGCACTGGCCCTGCCCACTGAGCAGTGGCGGCGCGACCGCGTGCTCGCCCTCATCGGTTCGGCGCCGCTGCGCCACGGGGCCGAGGCTGCCCGCCCGGTCGCGTGGGAGCGGCTGTCCCGCCAAGCGGGGGTGGTCGCCGGCCTGGCCGACTGGGCGCGCAAGCTGCAGGCCCTCGCCGGCGCGCTCCGGGCCGAGCTGGCCCGGCGGGTGGCGGAGGAGGAGGCCGGCCAGGCGCAGCTGGAGAACCGGATCGACGAG
Organism: Acidimicrobiales bacterium; assembly: GCA_041394365.1. GTDB lineage: Bacteria > Actinomycetota > Acidimicrobiia > Acidimicrobiales > CAIXPF01 > CAIXPF01. Next base: position 271,592 of record JAWKIM010000011.1, on the reverse strand, counting down.
ACCGTGGCGCTGGCCGGGTTCGTCCGCGACCTCGCCCAGCAGGTGGAGGCCGTGCGCCGGGCGGACAGCTGGGCGGGCAAGGCGCTGGCCGCCCGATCCCTCCTCGACGGGTTGCTCGGCCCCGAGGCGCTGCACGCCCGCTGGCCCGAGCCAGAGCAACGCGCCCGCAACCGCGTGGTCGATGCGTTGAGCCGCCTCGCTGCGCTCGACGAGCTCGAGCCCGAACCCGAGCACGACGTGTTCCTGCGGGCGCTGCGGGCGGAGCTGGAGGTCACCGGTGGCCGCAACGGGCGGTTCGGGCGGGGGGTGCTCTACGGCCCGCTGGCCACAGCCACGGGGGCGGATCTCGATGCCGTGTTCCTCGTCGGGTGCGCCGAGGGGCTGTGCCCGGCACCGCGCCGGGAGGACGCGTTGCTCGGTGAGGCGGCGCGAGCCACGTCGGGCGGTGAGCTGCCCGGCCAGCAGGATCGCCTCGATGACCAGCACCGGGCCGTCCTGCTGCCTCGCCGCCGCCCCTGGCCGGCGCGCGCACCATGAGCTTCCCGCGGGGACCTCCGCGGCGGGCGGACGTCGCTGCCCTCGTTGGCTGCTGCACAGTGCCTCGGCGCTCGCCGGCTCGCCGGTGTCGGCCGGCGAGTTCGATCGCATCGGTCCGCCCGTGGTGGAGGTGATCGGCTCGTTCGCCGGTGGCGTGCTCGGCGCGCCCGTGGCCGCCGACGTGGTGGACCGTGACCTGGTGGCCCTCGCCGTGGACCGTGCGCACGGCGTGGAACCGGCGCAGCACCCGCTGGCCGCGCTCGTCGGGCGGGGCTTCGAGGCCCAGGCGGCGCGCCGGGCCGGCGCGTTCAGCGAGTGGGAGGGCAACCAGCGGCGAAGCGATCCCGGCCACCGACACGCTGCCGCTGTCCGCGTCGCGGCTCGAGCAGTGGGCGGCCTGCGGGTTCCGCTACTACCTGGCCCACCTGCTGGGCCTGGCCGAGCGCGACGACCCGGAGCGCCTGATCGAGATCAGCCCTCGACCGCGGCCTGGCGTGCACGCCGCGCTGGAGCGGTTCCTGCTCGACGTGTTGGCCGCCGGCGCCCCGCAGCCGCACGAGCCGTGGACCGACGAGCATCGCCGCCGGCTGCTCGGCATCGCCGCCGAGGTCTTCGACGACTACGAGGCGCGGGGCCGCACCGGGCGCGCCGTGCACTGGAAGCTCGACCGTACCGGTCTGCTCGCCCTGCTCGACAGCTTCCTGCAGGCCGACGACCGCCACCGCGCCGCCCATGCGGCGCGTCCGGAGCGGGTGGAGCTCGCCTTCGGCATGGAGGGCGCCGAGCCGGTGACGGTGTCGCTGGCCGACGGTCGGGTGCTCGCCTTCCGGGGCCGAGCCGACCGGGTCGACCGCGGCGGACGGGCGGGTGATCGTGTCGGACTACAAGACGGGCAAGGGCCGCAAGTACCGCACGATCGACCGGGGTGACCCGACGCAGGCGGGCACCACCCTGCAGCTCGGCCTCTATGCCGAAGCCGCGCGGCAACACCTCGGCGCCACCGAGGTGAGGCCCACCATTGGCTCGTGAACGACGCGCTCGGCCACCTCTGCCTCGGCTACGCGTGGACCGAGGAGCGCCGCGCCCGTTTCGTCGAGGTGGTCGGCGCCATCGCCGAGGGCATCGAGGCCGGCCTGTTCCCGGCGGTGCCGGGGGAGTGGGACACGTTCCGGAACACCTACGAGGCATGCGTAGGTGTGCGAGTTCGATGCGCTGTGCCCGCGACCGGGGTGACCTGGCGGAGGTCAAGCTCGCCGACCTGTCCTCGCTGGCCGTGCCGTGCTGCACCGCTTCGAGCCCGACGGCTCGGCGACCGACGGGGGCGAGCGGTGAGCGCGGGCCACGTTCACCCGCGCACCGGCGGTCCCGCCGATCCACCCGACCTGGTGGACCGCCAGTTGATCAGCGCGGTCGGCCTCGACCGCACGCTCTTCGTCGAGGCCGGTGCGGGCACCGGCAAGACCACCCAGCTCGTGGAGCGGATCGCCAACCTGGTGCTCGAAGGTGGCGTGGCCCTGGCCGACATCGCCGCCATCACGTTCACCGAGGCCGCCGCCGCCGAGTTGCGCAGCCGCATCCGCACCTACTTCGAGCGCCGGCTCGCCGCCGCCACCGACCTGCTCGAGCTCGACCGGTGCCGCCAGGCCCTGGCCGACACCGACCGCGCCGCCATCTCCACCCTGCACGGCTTCGCCAGCCGGCTGCTCAGCGAGTTCGCCGTCGACGCCGGTCTCCCGCCGCGGGTGACGGTGGCCGACGAGGTGGCCTCGCAGCTGGCCGCCGAGCACCGCTGGCAGCGCTTCGCCGACGCCCTCTACGACGATCCGGCCAACGAGGAGCTCCTCACCCGTGCGGTCCTGGTCGGCATCCGCGTCGAACCCCAGTACCTCGGCCAGCCCTCGCTGCGCGACGCAGCCGCCCGGCTCAACGAGAACTGGGACCTGCTGGCCACGGTGGCCGACGGTCACCGGCCACCGCTGCGGCCCCTGGCGTTCGATGGGTTCGACCGGGCCGTGGCCGACGTGGCCGACGGTGTGCAGCAGTGCCGCAACCCGCAGGACAAGCTGTACCTGCGGGCCACGGTCGATCTGCTGCCCGAAGCGGCGGCCGTGGCCGCCCTGGCGCCGGGACGCAAGTTGGAGGCCCTGTGCGCCGTGGGCGACTCGTGGTCCAAGCACATCGCCGGCAAGGGCAGCAAGCAGAACTGGCCCGACGTGGTGGGCGCCCGCGCGCTCGTCGCCTCCGTGCACGAGACCCGCACCCGCATCGTGCAGGGCGTCACCGACGAACTGCTGCGCCACTTCCTGGTGCTGCTCGCCGGGCACGTGCTCGACAGCGCCGATGCCCGCCGGGCCGCCGGGTTGCTGGAGTTCCACGACCTGTTGGTGCTGGCCCGCTCCATGTTGCGTCACAGCCCCACCGCCCGGCAGGCGCTGCACCGCCGCTATCGCCACCTCCTCCTCGACGAGTTCCAGGACACCGATCCGCTGCAGATCGAGCTGGCCGTGCTGGTGGCCACCGCGGTGGCCGATCCCGGCTCGGCGCGCTGGTCGTCGCTGGAGGTCGAACCGGGCCGGCTGTTCTTCGTGGGTGACCCCAAGCAGTCGATCTACCGGTTCCGCCGGGCCGACATCTCGCTGTTCCTCGAAGCCCGCGACCGGTTCGGCCGAGATGGCGGCCTGGCCCGCCTCAACGCCAACTTCCGCACGGTCGGGCCCGTGCTCGACTGGGTGAACGGTCTGTTCGGCACGCTGATGACCGACGAGCAGCCCGGCCGCCAACCCGCCTACGAGCCGCTGCGGGCCATGCGGCAGCCCTGCGACGGCATCGATCATCGGCCGTTGCTGCTCGGCGGTCCGCACCTCGACCGCGCCGCCCGGGCCGCCGACGTGCGACGGGCAGAGGCCGCCGACGTGGCCGCCACCATCGCCGACGTGATCGCCCGGCCCGATGCCTGGCCGGTGGGCGAGGAGGGTGGTGGGTGGCGCCCGGCCCGCCTGTCCGATGTGACCATCCTGCTCCCGGCCCGCACCTCGCTGCCCTACCTGCGCGAAGCGCTCGATGGCGCCGCCATCCCGTACCGGCTGGCCACCGGCACGCTCGTCTACGACACCCAGGAGGTCCGCGACGTGCTGGCCGTGCTGCGCGCCGTCGACGACCCGAGCGACGAGCTGGCGTTGGTGGCGGCGCTCCGCTCGCCGCTGTACGCCTGCTCCGACGTGGAGCTGTACCGCTTCCGGCGCGCCGGCGGTCGCTGGGACCTGCGCTCGGAGCCGCCGGACGGCCTGCCGGCGGACCAGCCGGTCAGCCTCGCCTTCGCCCACCTGCGCAGCCTGTGGCTCGACCGCTGGTGGCACAGCCCCTCCGAGCTGCTGGGCCGGGTGTTGCGCGAGCGCCACGGCTTCCTGCTCGGCTTCGGTGCGCCGCGCCCCGCCGACGTGTGGCGGCGGCTGCGCTTCCTCGTGGACCAGGCCCGGGCGTTCGAGGACGCGGGCGGGGGAGGGCTGCGGGCCTTCCTCGACTGGGCGGCGCTGCAAGGCGCCGACGGTGCCGCGGTGCACGAGCCGCTGCTGCCCGAGCTCGACGAGGACGCCGTGCGGATCATGACCATGCACGGCGCCAAGGGCCTGGAGTTCCCCATCACCATACTGAGCGGTATGAGCACGGCGGCGGGGGGCAGCCGCCGGGGGGTCAGCGTGCTGTGGGGCGAAGACGGCTCGCCGGAGCTGCGCCTGAGCAAGACGTTGGCCACCGAGTTCCACGAGCCCCGAGCCGACCTCGAAGCGGAGATGGACCGCTTCGAGAAGCTGCGGCTGCTGTACGTGGCCGCCACCCGGGCCCGCGACCACCTGGTCGTCTCCTGCCATCACAAGCCGCCGGTGAGCGGCGACGGACCCAACCGCAGCTTCGGGCAGATCGTGTGGACCTACCACCTCGACGGGGGTGATGCGCTCGCCCGTCGGGTCGAGCCGCCGGTGTCCACCGCGTCGGAGACGGCCAGCCCGACTGCGCCGGTGACGGCGGCCTCCTGCACCCCGAACGGTGTCGGGGCGGTCGTCCCGCTCGACACCGTCGAGGAACGCCGTCGCTGGGTGCAGGATCGGACGGCGCTGCTGGCCCCCACCACGAGGCCGACACCTGGTCGGCCACCGCGGTGGTGCAGCACGCCACCGCTCACGCCGCGCCGGAGGCGGAGGCCGAGCCGGAGGGTGACCCGGAGCTGGAGCTGGAGGACGAGGTGGCCGCCGCCGGTGCCATCCCCGGTGCGCCGGTGGCGCCCACGCCGTTCCGCCGCCGGGGCAGGGCCGGCACCGCCATCGGGCGCGCCGTGCACGCCACCCTGCAGCTGGTGGACCTGCGCAACCCGCAGCACGTGCGCGCCCACGTCGAGCAGCAATGCACGATCGAGGCGATCGAGGAGCTCGCCGACACGGTCGAGGCCTTCGTGCGCGCCGCCCTCGACGCACCGGCGGTGCGCCTCGCCGCCACGCTGGCCCACCACAAGGAGCTGTACGTGGCGGCGCCCTTGGGCGGCCGCGTCATCGAGGGCTACGTCGACCTGCTGGTGGAGACGGCCGACGGCCTGGTCATCGTCGACTACAAGACCGATGGCGTGCGCTCCGAGGCCGACGTCGACGCCAAGCTCGACCACTACGAGCTGCAGGCCGCCGCCTACGCCGCCGCGCTGGAGGCTGCCACCGGGCTCGTGGTGCACGAGTGCCGCTTCGTCTTCTGCCGGCCGGCGGCGCCATCGAACGTACCGTGCGGGATCTCCCGGCGCGGTCGGCCGGGTGCGGGCGATCGTGGGCGGCGACGGCACCGGCGACGACCACCGGCGCCCGGTAGGGTCGCGCCGTGGTCGCCCCCACCGAGCTCGACGCGGTCGAGGCCCGCCGACTGATCGGCGCCAAGGCGCTGTCGCCGCTGGAGCTGTTCGACGCCTGCCTGGCGCAGATCGCCGCCGTGAACCCGGCCGTCAACGCCCTCGTCACCGTCGCCGCCGAGCGGGGACGCGCCGAGGCCGCCGCCGCCACGGAGGCGGTGGCGCGCGGCGAGCCGCTCGGCCCGCTGCACGGCCTGCCGGTGGCGGTCAAGGACATCCAGCTCACCGAGGGCATCACCACCACGTTCGGCAGCACCGACTTCGCGTCGTTCGTGCCCCGGGCCGACGCCGGCATCGTCCGGCGGATCCGCGCCGCCGGTGGCATCGTCATCGGCAAGACGAACATCCCCGAGTTCAGCATCGGCGCCAACACCGTCAACCGGCTCTTCGGCGCCACCGGCAACCCGTTCGACCCCCGCCTCACCTGCGGCGGCTCCTCCGGCGGTTCGGCGGTGGCGCTGGCCTGCGAGCTGGTGCCGCTGGCCACCGGATCCGACCACGGCGGCAGCCTGCGCATCCCGGCCTGCTACAGCGGGGTGGTCGGCCACCGCTCGAGCCCGGGCGTGGTGCCCTTCGAGGAGCGCACGCTGACCCAGACGTTCTACAGCGTGCAGGGGCCCATGGCCCGCACGGTGGCCGACGCCGCCCTGCTGCAATCGGTCATCGCCGATCGCAGCGCCGGCAGCCGGCGCGACCCCATGGCCTTCCCGCTCGACGCCACCGGCTTCGCCCGGCTCGAGCCGCTCGACCTGTCCGGGTTGCGGGTGGCGGTGAGCGCGGACCTGGGCGGCGTGCTCGTCTCCGAGGCGGTGCGCGCCACGTTCGCCGAGCGGGTCGGCCGCTTCGCCGGAGCGTTCGCCGCCTGCGAGGAGGTGGGCGCCGACACGCTCGACCTCACCCGCGCCCCGGAGGTCGACTGGGCGCTGCGCCAGGACGTGTTCGTCGCCCAGTACGCCCGCCAGGCCGAGCGCTGGGACGACGGCTTCAACCCCAACATCCGCCAGACCTACGACGCCGCGCTGGGCACCGAGATGGTCGACATCGCCCGGGCCCGGCGTCTGCAGATCGACCTGTACCAGCACGCTGACGCGCTCTTCGACCGATTCGATCTGCTGCTGTGCCCCGGCGTGAGCATCTCGCCGTTCCCATGGCGCCAGCTCAACCCCACCGAGATCGACGGCCGCCCGGTCGACAACTACATGGCCTGGCTCAACCTCACCGCCGCCATCACGGTGATCGGCCACCCGGTCACCGCGCTGCCCTGCGGGCTCGATGCCGCCGGCATGCCGTTCGGTATCCAGGTGATCGGCCCGATGTACGGCGACCACACCGTGCTGCGGGCCGCGGCCGCCCTGGAGGCCGCCTTCGCCGCAGACCCGGTCCTGGCCCGGCCCCGGCCCGATCTGGCGGCGCTGCGCCAGGCGCCGCCCATGCCGCCCGCGGCGGCGTCCATGCCCCCTGCCTGAGCTGCGCTCAGCGCTCCTCCGGTGGCCGCAGCTCGGCGAAGGCGAGCAGCAGTAGCACGTCGTAGACCGCCTTGAGCCCCCCGCCCAGCACCAGGGGCCACCCGAAGCTGCTGTGCTCGAGCAACCAGCCGGCGGCGAAGGGCGGCAGCGCGGCGGCCAGCGATCGCGGCACGTTGGTGATCGACGCCGCCGCCGGTCGCTCGGCCGGTTCCACCACCGCCATGACGTAGCTGGTGCGGGCGGGCACGTCCATCTGGCTGAGCGCGGCGCGGGCCAGCAGCAGCGCCACCGCCGCGGTGGGGCTCGGCGCGAACGCGGCCAGCAACAGGAACACGTTGGCCGGTAGGTGGGTGAAGGCCATGGTGCGGATCAGGCCGATGCGGCGGGCCAACCACGGGGCGGCCAGCGTCGACACCCCCGAGGCCAGACCCGACCAGAAGAAGATCAACCCCGTGGTCGACGTCGACAGCTGGTGCCGCTCGCTCAGCCACAGCACCAGGATCGACTGCACCACGAACCCGCCGCCGAACGAGTCGAGTGAGAACAGCGCCGACAGGCGGTACACGGTGCCCCGGGACCGGGCCCAACGGCGTGGCCGGCGAGGCCCCCGCCGACACCGGGTGGCCCGCAGCCGACGGTAGGCGAACCAGACGACCACCCCGCAGGCGGCGTAGACCAGGAAGGCGCTGCGCAGCGCCGAGGCCTCCGATGCGTCGAGCCCGGTGCGCCGGCGCAGCTGCTCGGGCAGCCCGGCGGCCAGCGCCCCCACCGCCGCGCAGGCGGCGCCGATGAACGCGTAGCGGGCGAAGAGCGTGGTGCGCTGCGATGCCGCCACGGTGGCCGGCAACAGCGCCTGCTCGGTGGGCAGGAACACGCTGACATCACCGCTCGACGGGTTCAGCGTGCCCGCCACCGCCACCGCCACCAGCAGCCAGTACGACGTGGCCGCGTAGAAGCCGACACCGGTGGCGATCATCAGCACGGTGGCCAACCGCAGCAGCCGAAGCCGGTCGTAGCGGTGAGCCCGCATGCCCACCAGCAGCGTGATGGCGGCCGAGCCCACCAACGTCGCCGTCACCAGCGCCCCGATGCGTACCGGTGAGTACCCCCGGGCCACCAGGTACAACGGCAGCACCACCGACACCAACCCGTCGGCGAACCCGCGGACCCCACGGGAGAACAGCAGCACGCCGGCATCGCCGGCCGCCCGCCACCGGAGCCGGTCGGTGGCCGCGGGCGGGTTGCCGGTGCCCGTGGTGGTGCTCAGTCCTTGGCCGGGGGTCGATAGAACGTGGCCAGCTGGGCCACCGCCCCGCCGATGCCGCCGACCAACGTGATGATGGCACCCCACCATGAGGTGTAGATCGGGTTGCCGAGGCCGATGGCGTTGTCCAGCGACCACTCACCCGGGCCGATGCCACCCACCGCCAGCGCAGCAATGCCGATGATGAACACGTACTCCCAACCCTGGTTGGGGTTGAAGATGAAGAACCCGTTCTCCTTGTGCGCCACCCAGTAGGCCACGCCCATCAGGCCGATCATCGCCGCCGCTGCCACCGGGGTCAGCAGACCGATCGCCAACAAGGCCCCGCCACCCATCTCGGTGTACGCCGCCATGAGGGCGTTGAGGCGACCGGGACGCATGCCGATCGACTGGAACCACCCCGCCGTGCCGGCGATCCCCTTGCGCACCTTGTTCCATCCGTGCAGTGCCATGGTGACGCCGAGGCCCACCCGCAGCACGAGCAGCACGAAGTTGATGTGTGACATGGCGCAATCCTGGCACTTCCGTGCCCATGGCGCCCACAATCCGGCGGTCCCCGGGCGACCGGGCACCGCCGGCGGCGCTCAGGGGATGACCACCAGCTTGCCCACGTGCTCGTTGCGGGCCAGCGCGTCCTGGGCGGCGGCGATCTCCTCGAGCGGGAACCGGGCGTGGATCGGCGCCCGCAAGGCGCCGCCGGCCACCGCGCCGGCCAGGTCGGCCCAGGCGGCCCGGCGCACGGCCAGTCGTTCGGCCCGGCTGCGGGTGCGGAACGTGACGCCGATGAGCGACACCCGCTTGCGGGCCAGCTCGTCGAGGTCCAGCGTGCCCTGGCGGCCACCGAGCCGGCCGACCTGCACAATACGGCCCAGTATGGCGGCGGCCTCGAGCGAGGCCGCCAGCGACGCCGCGCCCACGTTGTCGATCACCACGTCGATGCCGCGGTCCGCGGTGCGGGCCCGGGCCACCTCCACCACCTGGTCGGGCGTCAGCGGGACGAAGCGCTCGTCGTCGAGGCCGGCGGCGGCCCGCAACGCCGGCCACTTCTGCGGCCTGGTCGACGTGCCCAGCACCAGCGGGGCGCCGAGGTGCAACGCCAGCTGGGCGGCCAGCACGCCCACGCCGGAGGTGACGGCGTTGACCAGCACCGTCTCGCCGGCGCGCCAACGGCCGTTGGTGACCAGCGCATCGTGCATGGTGAGCAGGCCCACCGGCAGCGCGCCGGCCTCCTCCCAGGACAGCGTGGCCGGCTTGGGCATGGCCAGCTCGGCGTTGACCACCGCCAGCTCGGCGTACCCCGCGCCCTGGGCCATGACCGCATCGCCCACGGCGTGGTCGGTCACGCCGGGGCCGAGCGCCACCACCTCACCGGCCAACTCCGCTCCCGCCCGCAACGGTGCGGTGGAGCGGCCACGCTGCGCCCGGTGCCGACCCGGTAGCCACCGGCGCGCACGGCGAGGTCGGCGGTTGAGACCGGCGGCGCACCCGCACCAACAGCTCACCGGGGCCCGGCTGCGGGTCGTCCACCTCGCAGACCTCGATGGTGGAACGCAACGGGTCGACCACGGCGGCGCGCATGGCCGGAGCCTACGCCGCGTCCCCGTCGACCGTCCGGCCCCGCCGGCGCGCTGCCGCTCAGGCGCTGGCGATGCCCGCCGGGTGGCCGTCGTCGTCCACGGCGTGCACCCGCCCGTGCGGGTGGGCCACCGCCAGTCGGCCACCGCCGGCGCGCTTGGCCCGGTACATCGCCCGGTCGGCCAGCTCCACCACCGCCGGCCGGCCACCGAGCAGGGCCTGGCTGCCGGCGAGGCCCACGCTCACCCCCACGCTGAGCGGGCCGACCCCGGGCGGCAGCGGCCGGGTGACGGCCTCGATGATGCGGCGTCCCACCGCCTCGGCCTCGTCGGTGGTGGCGCCGGCCAGCAACACCCCGAACTCGTCGCCGCCCAGCCGGGCCACCAGGTCACCCACCCGGCACACCTCTCGCAGCCGCCTGGCCACCTCGGCCAACACCCGGTCGCCGGCAAAATGGCCATGGCGCTCGTTGATCTGCTTGAACCGATCGAGGTCCACGTACAGCACCGCCACGTCGCCGCGGTGGGCGTCGAGCGCCCGCATGAAGTGCCGTCGGTTGGCGAGACCGGTCAGCCCGTCGTGGGTGGCGGCCAGGCGCTGGCGGTGTTGGGCCTGGCGGTGGTGCAACGCCACCGCCAGCGCCTGGACCACCTGCTCCCAGCGTCGGCGCCAGGGTCCCTGGGCGTGCGCCCAGGCCCGCTCGTCGTAGAAGCTCAGCAGCGCCGCCTCCACCCTGCCGTCGACCTCGACGGCGGCGAGCCGGGCGGCCACCAGGCCGTGCACCCTCGCCACCGCCGTGACCACCAGCGGCAGCTCGTCGAGCTCGACGTCGCGTACCGTACCAGCCGGTACGGTACGCCACAGGGGCACCACCTCGGTGGCGTCGCAGCTCCCGATGGCGTCGAGCAGCGCCGCGGGGACGCCATCGCCCGCCACCACGCCGCGCCGGGCCCCGCCGCTGCGGTCCTCGAGGGCGGCGCCGTCACCGAGCCGGTGGCACAGCGCCACTGCGAACGGTGCCCGACCGGCCGGCGCCGGACCCCGCAGCGCCCGAAGCGCAGCCGTCATGACCTCCTCCAGCGGGGCGTCGGCCAGCAGCAGCTCGAGCGGTTCGGTGATGGTGGCCATCGCCTGGCGGGGCACGAGCACCGCCACCCAGCCGGCCACCTCGGGCTCGTCAGGGAGGTTGGAGACCAGCACGTCGACGGGCAGGCGGCCACCGTCGCCGGTGAGCAGGTGCAGCCGGAACGGCGCCGGATGGTGGACGGCACCCGGCGCCGGGAGCGGACCGAAGCCGTCCGGCAGCAGGTCGAGGTCCTCCTCGGCCACCAGCCGCGCCAGCGACCGCCCGAGCAGTTCGTCGGGCCGGCGACCGAGGAGCTCCTCGAGGGGCCCGCGCACGTCGCGCACCGTCCCCGCGCCATCGACGGTGACGACCATGGCGCGCATGGCTCCCAGCAACTTGTCCGCTCCCACCACGGCGCTCCATCGGCGCCGCCGTGGTGATGTTGAGCGGTCGTGATGGGAACGCAACGAAGCCGCCATCACCGACACCTGCGTGGCGGTCGCATGGTTGAATCGGGGGTGATGGCCGATGAACATGCCAACGTGGAGCCGGCGGTGCGGGTGCTCGGGTTCGATCACCTGGTGCTGAAGTGCGCGGACGTCGACCGATCGCTGCGGTTCTACCGCGACGAGCTCGGCCTGCCGGTCGAGCGAGAGGAACCGTGGCGCCGGGGTGCGGTGCCGTTCCCGTCGGTACGCATCGACCCCACGACCATCATCGACCTGCTGGCCGGTGCGCCCGAAGGGGCCAACGTGGACCACTTCTGCGTGGTCATCGAGCCCGCCGATCTCGGTGCGCTCGCCGCCGGCGGCCGCTTCGAGGTGGTGGCCGGCCCGGCCACGCGCTGGGGCGCCCAGGGCAACGCCACCAGCCTCTACGTGCGCGATCCCGACGGCAACGTGGTGGAGCTGCGCAGCTACGACCGGGCGGCCGGCTGACCGGCGGCGAGCCGGCTCGGATCAGCCCGGATCGCCGCACGGGTCGCCGCTCGGGTCAGAGCGCCATGACCGAGCGGATGGCGGTGTAGACGGCCACGGCGACGAGCAGCCACACGAAGGACTTCGACAGGCGCTTGGCGTCGACCCGCTTGGCCAGCTCGGTGCCGCTGAGCACCCCGATCATGGCCGCCACCAGGAACGGCACCGCGGTGCCCCAGTCCACACCGGTGGTGGCGACACGCTGCGAGAACGCGAACGCCGAGTTGACGGCGATGATCAGCAGCGACGTGCCGACCGCCTCGGGCATCGGGTAGCGCAGGGCGAGGACGAGTGCGGGGACGATGACGAACCCGCCGCCGACGCCGAAGAAGCCGGTGAGCAGTCCGACGATGGTCCCGGCGATGACCACCTTGACCACGGTGGCGGCGTCGATGCGCAGGCCCTGGCGGGTGTCGACGGCGGCGCCGACGGAACCGGCACCCGCCCCGGTGCCGCCCGCAGCGCCACCGGTGCCCCCGACCGCGGGGGCGGGCTTGCGGCTGCCCACCCACATGCGCCAGGCGGCGACCATCATCAGGCCGGAGAAGGCCAGCAGCAGCACGTCGGGATCGACGGAGCGGTTCAGCGCCGAACCCACCAGCGAACCGCCGATGCCCACGACGCCGAAGACGAGCCCGGCGCCCACGCGGACCCGCCCCGCCCGCCAGTGCGACAGCATGCCGAAGACCGAGCTGATGCCGACGATCAGCAGCGACGTGGAGGTGGCCGCCTTGGCTCCCTGCCCGGCGCCGTACACCAGTGCGGGGACGGCGAGGATCGAGCCGCCGCCGCCCAGGGCGCCGAGCGAGAGCCCGATCAGGAACCCGAGGGGTGAGGCCAGCAGTGCGCGCATGTCAGTCGAGCTCCTTGTCGAGGGGCCGCAGGCAGAGGGGGCGGCCCGTTGGTGGCCTGTGGCGGGGTTGGACCGCAGCAGCGGTGTGCGCCCGGTGGCTCGGCACGGCCCCGGCGGCGGCGCACGCCGGCAGGGTTCGGCCGGCTCCTTCGATCGGTGGGTTGGTGGGCTGGAGTCTGGTCGATCTCATGAAGGTGTGCTCTCGGCTCGTTCGCATCCGGTCCGCCGTGGCGGGACCGACCTCACCGCAGTGACCGGCGAGGAATTGTACGTACATTATGGCCAACGTACCCGAAGTCGCGGGAGCTGACAACCGACGGTGCTCCCCGAGTGGTGCCGCGCCGTCGCCGACAACCCGGTCGGACCGGTGGGATTTGCCTTGCCGGGTGGTTGCCAGGCGACCCGGGGCGGCCTACGCTCAAGATTGTCCGTACAATTGGGCGTCCGATCGTGCCCGCCGTAGCGGTGCACCGGTGCACGCCGCGTCCAACGCCCGCCAGGAGCCCACCGTGAAGTTCGTCCAGTACTACCTCGACTGCCTCTCCCACGCCTCCTACCTGATCGGCGACGAGACCACCGGCCGCGCCGTGGTCATCGACCCGCAGCGGGACATCGCCGAGTACCTGGGCGACGCGGAAGCCGCCGGGCTGCGCATCGAGCTGGTCATCGAGACGCACTTCCACGCCGACTTCCTATCCGGCCACCTGGAGCTGGCCGCCGCCACCGGCGCCAGGATCGCCTACTCATCGGTGGCCAACGCCGAGTTCGAGATCATGGGCGTGGGCGACGGGGAGCGGTACAGCCTGGGCGAGGTGACCCTCGAGTTCCGCCACACGCCCGGCCACACCCCCGAGTCGCTGTCGATCGTCGTGTGGGAGCACGCCGCCGAGGCCGAGCAGGGCGCCGTACCGTTCGGTGTGTTCACCGGCGACACGCTCTTCATCGGCGATGTGGGCCGGCCCGACCTGCTCGCCTCCATCGGCTTCACCCGGGAGGAGCTGGCCGACCGCCTCTACGACTCGTTGCACCACAAGCTCATGCCGCTGCCCGACGCCACCAAGGTGTTCCCCGCCCACGGGGCCGGCTCCGCCTGCGGCAAGAACCTCTCGACCGAGCTGGTGTCCACCATCGGCGAGCAGAAGGCCACCAACTACGCCCTGCGCGCCCCCGACAAGGCCACGTTCCTCAGCCTGGTCACCGAGGGCCAGCCCCCCGCACCCGGCTACTTCGTCTACGACGCCGTGCTCAACCGCAAGGACCGGGCGCTGCTCGACGAGGAGGCCCCGCCGCCGGCCATGACCTACGAGGCGGCGCTGGCCGCGGTGGCCGCCGGTGCGCTGCTGATCGACGGGCGGGACCCGGAGGTGTTCGCGCTCGGCCACCTCCGCCAGGCGATCAACGTCGGCCTGGCCGGGCGCTACGCCGAGTACGCCGGCTCGATCGTGCCCTCCGACGTGGACATCGTGCTCATCACCGAGCCGGGCCGGGAGCTCGAGGGCAAGAACCGGCTCGCACGCATCGGCTTCGACCGGGTGATCGGCCACCTCGCCGACCCCTATCAAGCCATGGTGGAGCACCGCGACGACGTGCGGGTGGCATCGCGGCTGACCGCCACCCAGCTGGGCGAGCGCCTCGGGGAGGTGGCCGGGTTGCAGCTCGTCGATGTCCGCAACCCCGGTGAGCTCGAGGCCGGCACGATCGCCGATGCCGTCAACATCCCCGTCGGCCAGCTAGCGCGCCTCGATGAGCTCGACGCCACCCGCCCCACCGTGGTGTTCTGCGCCGGCGGCTACCGCTCGTCGGTGGCGGCCAGCCTGCTGCGCCAGCAGGTTCGCCGACGTGTCCAAACCTGCTCGGTGGGTACTCGGCATGGGCCGGCGCCGTGCAGGACGCCTGATCCGCTCCACCGCTCCGGAGGGCACGTCCATGGACACCTTGGCGAACGCAGCGCAGGCGACGGCCGAACCGGACGACGTCGGGTTCCGCACCGGCGCCCGCCGGCTCGACCGCCGCGGTGACGATCCGCTGTGGGTGCAGCTCGAGCGCGAGCTGCGCCGGCGCATGGAGGCATCGCACTTCACCGAGCGGTTCCCCACCGATCGCGAGCTGATGGCGGTCTACGGCGTCAGCCGCCACCGCCCGCCGGGCCGTCGCCCGCCTCGGGGCCGACGGCATCGTGCGGCGGGCGAGGCATCGGCACCTCGGTGGACCAGCGGACCTTCCAACGGTCCCTCGGCTCGCTCTACAGCCTGTTCCAGGTGGTGGAGGAGTCCGGCGTCGCCCAGCGCAGCGAGACGGCGTCGCTGGAGGTGGTGTGCGACGCCGTCGCCGCTGAACGCCTCGGGCTGCCGTCCGACGCCGAACTGGTCTTCCTCGATCGTGTTCGCTACGCCGGTGACGAGCCCCTGGCGGTGGACCAGGTGTGGCTGCCGGCCGAGGTGGCCCGACCGTTGCTCGACGCCGACTTCTCCCACACCTCGCTCTACAACGAGCTCGAACGGGTGCGGGGCAACCGGCCGAACGAGGGCTGGGAGCGGATCCGCCCGGCTGTGCCCACCGTCGAGCTCCGCCGGCGCCTCCACCTCGATGCGGACGAGGCGGTGTTCTCCATCGAACGGCTGGGCACCTGCCACGGGGAGCCGATCGAGTGGCGGGTGGCGGCCATCCGGGGCAGCCGCTTCAGCCTGGTGGCCGACTGGTCGGCCGGTCAGCCGCAACGAGATGCGCATCCAGATGGCCGCCCCGCACGGACCTGAGCGGGCCGGGCGGCGCCGCTCAGCGGACCTCCGGGGCGACCGCCGGCCGAGGCGGTCAGCGGGTGACCGGCGTGGGCCCAAGCGGCCATGCCGCCGGCCACGTTGCTCACCGCACCCCGGCGTCGCGCAACAGCCGGCCGCCTGCCGCGACCGTCCGCCGGGCGGCAGACCACAACACGTGCGGCGCCTTGCGCAGGTGCTGCAGCTGGGTGGCGGCGCGCCCGAGGGCAGGTGCACAGCGTTGGGGGCGTGCCCTGCGTGCCTCGTCCGCTTCGCGCACGTCGAGCAGCACGACGCCGCTGGCGTGCAGCGCAGCGGCACGGTCCACGCCGATGTCCTCGAGGGGCGGGGCCGGGGCCTCCGAAGCGGTGGGGGTGGCAGAGCGGCGGTTGAACAATCCCATGGGTGTGCGTGTGACCTCGTGGCTGCGGGTGGGGGCGATCTGTTGTCCGGACAATATACGTGGCGGGGTATGACGGACAACGGGACGGCCGCCCCAATCGCGACCGGCATCGGGACGTTCCGCCCACCATGGATGGGTGAGAACGCCCGAAAACGGCGACGACCGCCGCCGGCCGGCCCGCATGGGGCACGGCGGGCGACGGTCGCCGCTCGAGGTCGTCCGGGCTCAGCCGCGGCCGTGGCGCAGCAGCTTGCCGGGCAGGGCCCGGTGCACTCGCCGTTGGTGAAGGTCTCCTCACCGTTCACGATGATGTTCTGGTAGCCCTTGGCCCGCTGGACGGCGCCACTCGCCGCCCGGCAGGTCGTACTCGGCGGTACCGATCCACGGCGGATCGATGGCCAGCTCCTCCATGTCGTACACCACGACGTCGGCCGCCGCGCCCTCGCGCAGCACGCCGCGATCGCGGAAGCCGGCAGCGTGCGCCGCCAGCGCCGACAGGCGGAAGTGGGCCTCCTCGAGCGACACGACGCCCTCGTCGCGCACCAGCCAGGTGAGGAAGTCGGTGGTGTAGGCGCCACCGGTGAAGAACTTGGTGTGGGCGCCGCCGTCGGACACGCCGGGGATGGCGTAGGGCGAGTCGTTCATCATCTCGGCCATGAACTCGGCGTTGGAGCCCTTGTCCGGGCCGAGGAGCTCGACGTTGAGATCGCCCTGCAGCGACAGGTCGAGCATGGTCTCGATGACGTGCTTGCCCTGCTCCTTGGCGATGTCGCCCACCGAGCGGCCCACGTACTGCTGCATGTCGGCCTGGCGGTTGACGCCCTGGATGATCAGCTGGGCGGGATCGCCACCGACGCCGGCCTGGATGACCCGCAGGCGGCGGTCGGCCTCTTCGGACTCCTCCACCACGGCCCGGCGCAGCTCGGGATCCTGCATCTTGGCGATGCGCTCCTCCTTGGAGCCGGTGGTGATGGCCCGCCAGGCCGGGGAGGCGTCGTAGAGGTTCCAGTGCTCGAGGGTGAAGGCGAACCCGGCCCGGCCGGTGCCGCACTGGGCGTACACGGGCAGGCCCTGCTGCCAGCTTCTCGATCCAGCGCAGCGGACGCCGGTGCACCTCGGGATCCTTGCGGGCCGGGGCGACGACGTTGTGCAGGATCAGGCGCTGCGCCACCGCGGCGAGCTTCTCGATGAAGGCGATGTCGGCCTTGATGTCACCGGTGCCCTGGGTGAGCTGGATGAAGCCCTCGTCGCGCTCGGCCAACACCTCGCCGAGGGCGAGGATGTCCTCGTCGCACATGGTGTCGGTCACCATCGGGGTGCCGTCGTAGTCGGCCTGCACCGAGTTCGGGCCGAGGCGCTGGATGGAGAAGCCGCACAGGCCGGCGTCCATGCCCTCGTGCAGCAGGCGCTGCATCTCCTTGCGCTCCTGCGGGGTGGCGGCGGGTCTTGGCCGCCTCCAGGCCCATCACGTAGATCATCAGCGAGGCGGTGGGCATGTACTGGATGCAGATGATGCCCAGCGGCGCCCGCTCGAGGCTGTCGAGGTACTCGGGGATGGTCTCCCAGTCCCACTTGGGCAGCATGCCCTCGACCATCGACTGGAACGGGATGGCCTCGGTGCGGACCATCGTCAGCATCGAAGCGCTCCCGGAAGTCGGGCTTGACCGGGGCGAAGCCGAAGCCGCAGTTGCCCAGCACCACCGAGGTGACGCCGTGCCAGCCCGAGATCGTGCAGTACGGGTCCAGCGGATCTGGGCGTCGTAGTGCGTGTGCAGATCCACGAAGCCGGGGGCCACGATCAGCCCGTCGGCGTCGATCACCTTGTCGGCGGTGCCCTTGGCCTTGCCACCGATCTGGGCGATCTTCCCGTCCTTGATCCAGGGTCACCCCGGTAGCGGGGCAGGGTGCCATCGACGATGGTGCCACCCTTGATGTGGATGTCGTAGCTGGAGCTCATGCAGCGGCCGTCCCTTCCCCCTTCGTGCACCGTTCGGCATCCCCGACGCCGAACGTGCGCATTGACTAGAGTCGTCCAACCTACCGCACGGCACCGCCCACCGGGGCTGGGCCGTCGCGATCGGGGGTCAGGCCGAGAGGCGATCCCGTCGCGTCAACGGCACCCGCTCGAACGCCGGGCGCAACGGGAGGCGGGCCCGGCCGCGCAGCGCGCCGCTGGTGGGCGTGTTGACCGCCAGCACCTGGTGCACCTGGGTGGGGCCCAGCTCGAAGTTGACCGATGCGCCGGCCAGGTACAGCCGCCACACCCGGGCGCGGCCCTCACCGGCGATGTGCACCGCCTCGTGCCAGCTCGACTCCAGGTTCTCCACCCAGCGGCGGCAGGTGATGGCGTAGTGCTCGCGCAGGCTCTCCACATGGCGCACCTCGAGGTCGGTGCCCTGCATGACCGCGACCAGCTCGCCCACGTCCTGCGGCTCGCCGTCGGGAAGACGTAGTGGTTGACGAAGGAGCCGCGCGCCGCGGCGGCGTTGCGCGCCCCCCGGGGCCGCGACTTCTCGGGGCCGATGCCGATCTGGTGGTTCAACAGGCGGCCCTGCGGCACGAGCAGACCGCGCAGTATGTCGAAGTAGGTGTCGAGGTTGGCCCGCCCCACGTGCTCGCTCATGCCCACCGAGCTGGTGGCGTCGAAGTGGTCGCGGCCAACCTCGCGGTGCCACAGGCGGATCTCGACCCGGTCGGCCAGGCCGTCGGCGGCCATGCGGGCCCGGGCGAGCGGCCGCTCGGCGGAGATGGTGATGCCCACCGCGTGCGCCGTGGTGCGGCGCGGCATGGCGGACCAGGCTGCCCCAGCCGCAACCGACATCGAGCAGGCGCATGCCGGGCTCGAGGGCGAGCTTGCGGCAGATGAGCTCGAGCTTGTTGGTCTGGGCCACCTCGAGCGAGTCGGCGGGGTGCTCGAACACGGCGCACGAGTACACCATGGTGAGGCCCAGCAGCAAACCCGTAGAACTCATGCCCACGTCGTAGTGGTGGCTGATGGCGCGGCAGTCGCGCCCGATGCGGTGCCGCCCCCGCGCCGCCGAGGTTGACCTCCTCGGCGGGGGCGGGCGGCGGGGCCAGCCACGGCCTGGTGCCGAGCCGCGCGAAGCGCAGCCGTTCCGTCAACGGCAGTTGCACCGCCTCGCCGGTGGCGCGGATGCGCAGCAGCTCGAAGAGGTCGCCCTGCACGTCGAGCGCACCGGACACGTAGGCGCGGGCGAAACCGAGCTCGCCCGGGTGAAGCGCCAGGTGGGCCAGGGCGTCGTCATCGCGCACGACGAGGCGGACCACGGGATCGGGCGGCCCTGCACCACGCCGCGGACCTCGACCTGCAGGGCGGCGTCCGGATCGAACGCCGAACGGATGAGCGCTGCGACAGAACGGGACACGAGCGGCCCTCCCTGGCTTGGCCGGGCGCGCCATCGTCCCCGGCAACGACGCGGATTCTTGCGCACCGTTCGGTTCCGGCGACGGGTCGAACGCGCCCTCCGGCCCGGGTTCTGCGGCTGCGGGGCTATCGTGCCGCGCCATGGACGACGCACAGACCACAGACACCGCGCGAGCGGTGGTGGCCGCGATGCTGGCCGCTGCCGGCGTGGTGCCACCGGCCGACGAGGTGGCCGAGATCGCCGCCGCCCTGCCGGTGCTGCACCGCCGCATGGCCCGCCAGTACGCCGTGGCGTGCGGCGACGCCGCGCCGGTCATCGTGCGGTGGCCGCGGTGAGCGCGCCGTCCATACCAACCGGTCCGGATGGTGGCGGCGCCCCGGACGAGACCGAGCTGCGCAGTGCCGGAGTGGTGGAGCTGGCCGCCGCCCTCGCCGCCGGTCGGACCACGTCGGTGGCGCTGCTGGAGTGCCACCTGGCGGCCACCGATCGGCTCGATCCGCTGATCGGTGCGTACCTGCGCCGCTTCGACGACGAGGCCCGCGCCGCCGCCGAGCGCCTCGACGCCGAGCGACGAGCCGGCGACGTGCGCTCCATCCTCCACGGCATACCCATCGGTATGAAGGACATCCTGGCCACCGACGAGGGGCCGACCACGGCCCAGTCCCTCGCCCTCGATCCCGCCTGGGGGGACGGCGGGGACGGCCCGGTGGTGGCCCGGCTGCGCGCCGCCGGGGCGATCATCTGCGGCAAGACCTCGACCATGGAGTTCGCCATCGGGTTCCCCGACCCGCGCCTGCACCGCCGCGACACCTCCGAGGCCGAGGCGCACAAGCCGTTCCCGTTGCCCCGCAACCCGTGGGACCTCGGTTGCTGGACCGGTGGCTCCTCCTCGGGCACGGCCGCCGGGGTGGCCGCCGGCCTGTTCCCGGCCGGCATCGGCACCGACACGGCCGGCAGCGTGCGCCTACCGGCCGGGTACTGCGGGGTGACCGGGCACAAGCCCACGTTCGGCCTCGTCCCCAAGAACGGCTGCGTACCGCTCGGGCTGACCTACGACCACATCGGGCCCCTCGCCCGTACCGCGCGGGATTGCGCGGCCCTGCTCGAGGTGATGGCCGGGCCCGATCCGGGTGATCCCACCAGCGTGGCGGGGCCCGCGGGCGGGTTCCTCGACGGGATCGATGCCGGGCTGGCCGGGGTGCGCATCGGCGTAGCCCGCAGCGCCACCGTCGGCGACGGCACCGCGTCGCCGGCGGTGGCGGCGTGCTTCGAGCAGGCGGTGGCCGACCTGCGCGCCGCCGGGGCCGAGGTGGTGGACGTGACGTTCCCGCTGTGGGGCGAGCTGCTGGAGGGCTGCTTCAGCGGGCTGTTCGCCGAGGCGTTCGCCTGGCACCGCCCGATGCTGGCCGAGCGGTGGGCGGACTACGGGGTGGACACCCGCCGCGGGATCGCCCAGGGTGCGCTCATCAGCGCCGCCGACTACGTGCAGATCCAGCGCGTGCGCGAGGTCGGACGGCAGCGCATCGCCGAGCTGTTCGGGGAGGTCGATCTCATCGCCACCCCGACCACCGGCACCACCGCCCTGCGCTACGACAGCGCCGGCGGGGACCGCGAGGTCCGGCTGCGCACGCTCTACACGCCGCCGTACAACTCGTTGGGCCTGCCGGCCATCGCCCTGCCCATGGGCCTGGCCGACGGCCTGCCCGCCTCGCTGCAGCTGGCCGGCCGCTGGTTCGAGGACGCGCTGGTGCTCCGGGCCGGCGCCGCCTACCAGGACGCCACCACGTGGCACCGCATGCGCCCGCCCACCTGGTGACCCTGGTGCCGGCGGCGGCCGGCGCCCGGCGTGGGAGACTGCGGCGCATGGCTGACGATGTGCTCTACGACCTGCGCGACGGGGTGGCGACGCTCACCCTCAACCGCCCCGACCGGTTGAACGCCCAGACGACGTCGATGTTCGAGCAGGCGCTCGAGCTGCTCGAGCACTGCGCCCACGACGACGCCGTGCGGGTGGTGGTGCTCACCGGCGCCGGTCGGGGCTTCTGCGCCGGGGGCGACCTGTCGCAGATGGCCGACCAGTCGGGGCCGCCCAAGCCGTTGCCCACCCGGGTGCGGGAGTTGCGCCACCTGACCCACACCTCGCAGCTGTTGCACGAGATGCCCAAGGTGACGATCGCCGCCATCAACGGGCCGTGCGCCGGCGGTGGCATGTCGTGGGCGATGGCCTGCGATCTGCGCTACGCCGCCCGCTCGGCCACGCTCACCACCGCGTTCGTGCACGCCGCCCTCAGCGGCGACTTCGGGATGACCTGGTTCCTGCCCCGGGTGGCCGGATCGGCCCGGGCGCGGGAGCTGCTGTTCTTCGGTGATCGCCTGCGGGCCGACGAAGCGGCCGAGCTGGGGTTGGTGAACGCCGTGTTCGACGACGACGCCTTGCTCGACGAGGTCAACCGCCGAGCGGCCGAGCTGGTGGGCAGGGCACCGCTGGCCCTGGCCGGGCTGAAGGCCAACGTCAACGACGCCGAGCGGCTCGATCTGGCGCACCACCTCGATGTGGAATCCGACCGGCTGGTGCGCATCTTCGGCTCGCGGGACACCCGCGAGGCGGCGCAGGCGTTCTTCGAGAAGCGACCGCCGAGGTTCACCGGCCGCTGAGCCCGGCCGCGGGTGGGGTTCGTCGCTAGGTTGGGCGCGGCCGGCGTTCATACCGTTGCGTATGGTCCCTGCCGGCCGCCCGCACAGGAGGATGACCATGCCCCAACTGGACCGCCCCGACGTCGAGTTCTTCTGGGACCCGGTCTGCCCGTGGGCGTGGCTGACCTCCCGCTGGGTGGCCGAGGTGGCCCGGCTGCGGGAGCTCGACGTCGACTGGCGCTTCATCAGCCTGCGGCTGCTGAACAAGGACAAGGACTACGAGAAGGACTTCCCCGACGGGTACATCGCCGGCCACGGCAGCGGCCAGAAGCTGCTGCGCGTCGCCGCCGCGGTGCGTGCCGCCGAGGGTCGTGCCCGCATGGGCGAGCTGTACACCCAGTTCGGTGGTGACATCCACGTCCGCCACCGCCGCCACGACATCGTGGACCACTTCGAGGCCGGCTTCCCCGACTACCTGCGCTCGGTGGGCATCGACGAGCGCTACCTCGACGCCGCCAACGACGCCGCGTGGGACGACGTGCTACAGGCGGAGACCGACGAGGCGCTCAGCCGCACCGGCAAGGATGTCGGCACCCCGATCATCAGCTTCTGGCGTGACGGCGAGCAGTACTCGTTCTTCGGCCCGGTGATCTCCCGGGTGCCCCGCGGCGACGAGGCCCTGCGCCTGTGGGACGCCATCTGGGAGGTGGCCACCTTTCCCGGCATGGCCGAGCTCAAGCGGTCGCTGCGGGAACGCCCACAACTGGCCGACAGCCTGGACTGAGGGCACGCTCGGCCGGCGGGGGCGCGAGCGCAGCGAGCCCGACGCGATGGGGTGCGGGGGCGTAGCCGCGCCTGCGCGGGCGGCGACCTCAGCCGACCGGCCACCCACCAACGCCGTGCTTCGGCGGCGATTCGACGTCGATTCGACGCCATCGACCGGTTGGGTTCGGCCGCCCACCGGTGGTGGCCTCAACCTCCGGTCAGGGTGCACCGCCACACCGAGGGTGACCGGACTTCGTGTCTCACGACCAGTTCCGAATCGACATCGAATCGAGCGCGAAGGAGTCCGCCCAGACCCACGGCAGGGCCACCGACCACCAACCACCGCCCCCAACCTCAAACCACCAACCACCGCACGCCGACCCCCAACCACCGCCGCCGACCCCAACCACCGCACCAACCACCCACCGCCGACCGCTGACCGCCGTGCAGCGGCCGGATGGGCCAGACTGGAACGGCACCCGCTAGCCCATGACCAGCGACCGCTCGGAAGGTGAGCCGATGGAACAGATGTCCGACACCCGACCCGATGGCACGCCGTACCCGGTGCAGCTCGACGACGCCGAGCTGCGCGACAAGCTCGACCGCCTGTCCTACGCCGTGTTGCGCCACGCGGCCACCGAGCCCCCCGGCACCGGCGAGTACACCGACACCGAGACCGAGGGCGTGTACCGCTGCAAGGCGTGCGACGCCGAGCTGTTCCGCAGCGACACGAAGTTCCACAGCGGCTGTGGCTGGCCGTCGTTCTACGCCCCGACCGAGGATGATGCCGTCGTCCTGCTCGTCGACCACCTCCTGGGCTATCCCCGGGTGGAGGTGCGCTGCGCCAACTGCGGCTCGCATCTGGGCCACGTGTTCCAGGGCGAGGGCTTCCCGGTGCCCACCGACCAGCGGTGGTGCATCAACTCGGTGTCGTTGAAGCTCGAGCCCAAGCAGGCCTGACCGTTTCGACCTCCGGCCGGCCGGCTCAGGCCGCCGGTCCGGAGGCTGCGCCACCGCCGGTGCGCTGGGCCCGATCGCGGCGCCAGCCCCGCACGCCGGCCACCGAGAACAGCACGATCATCACCGGGACCACCACCAGGGCGACCAGCTCGATGGTGGTCACCAGGTCGTGCTCGGCGGCGGCGAGGGTGACGTAGGCCAGGTAGGCGGCGTAGCAGAGCACGAGCACGAGGCCCTCGAGGCGGGTCACGGTGAAGCCGTTCCAGAACACCGGCACCAGCAGGAACGTGATCACCAGCATCACCGGCAGGTCCACCCGCATGGCCGTCCGGCCGACCTCGATGGTGCCAGCTGTGGCCGCGGTGGCCCCCAGCACGGCCAGCAGGTTGAACAGGTTGGAGCCGATCACGTTGCCCACGGCCAGGTCCCGCTCGCCCCGCCGGGCGGCGGTGACGGAGGTGGCCAGCTCGGGCAGCGAGGTGCCGACCGCCACCACCGTCAAGCCGATCACCAGGTCGCTCACCCCGAGCGACTCGGCGATGCTGACGGCGCCGCCCACCAGCAGCTGGGCGCCCACCACCAGCACCACCAGTCCGCCGATGGTCATGCCGAGCTGCACGGCGAGCGGCTTGTCCACTGCCGCCCCTTCGAGCTCGTCCATCGATGTGCCGTACTCGGCCCGTACGGCGGCGCTCTCGCGGCGGGCGTCGCGCACCAACCAGCCGGTGTAGGTCAGCACGCCGGCCACCAGCAGGAAGCCGTCGATGCGGCCGATGCCGCCGTCGAGGCTCATCAGCACCACGGCGACGGTGACGCCCAGCACGATCGGCACGTCGAGCCGCACGATGCGCTGGGCCACCACCAGCGTGCCGATCAACGCCGACACACCCAGGATCAGCAGGATGTTGGCGATGTTGCTGCCCACCACGTTGCCCAGCGCGACCTCCTCGTCGCCGCCGGCGGCCGATGCCAACGACACCGCCAGCTCGGGTGCGCTGGTCCCGAAGGCCACCACGGTGAGCCCGATGATGACCGGATCCACGCCGGCCCGGGCGGCCAGCGCGGCGGCGCCCCGCACGAGCAGCTCGGCACCGCCGACGAGCAGGACGAGACCGGCGGCCACAGCGAGCAGTGCGATCACGGCGCAGCACCCTACCGGCAGGGCAGGGTGAAGGCGGTGATCGGGCCGTGCGGCTACGGTCCGCCCCCATGGAGATCGGACTCGCGTCGTTGGGGGACGTGCTGCCGGACCCGGTCACGGAGCAGCTACCCTCCGACGCCCGGCGCCACCGCAGCATCGTGGAGCGTTGCGTAGAGGCGGAGCAGCTCGGCTTCGACAACGTGCACCTCGGCGAGCACCACGGCAGCGGCTACCAGCTCTCGGCCCCGCCGGTGGTGCTGGCCGCGGTGGGGGAGCGCACCAACCGCATCCGGTTGTCCACCGGGGTGACGTTGGTGGCCAACCTCGATCCGGTGCGGGTGGCCGAGGACTACGCCACGCTCGATTGCCTGACCGGCGGCCGGGGGCCGAGATCGTGGCCGGCCAGGGCAACTACTTCGCCCGTACCTTCGAGCCTCGGCCCAGGACCCGCGTCGTTCCAGCAGCTGTTCGCCGAGCACGTGCAGCTGTTGGTCCGCCTGCTCGGCGAGGAGGGAGGTGACCCATACGGCCGGGGGCCTGCGCCCGCCGCTCGATCGCTTCACCGCCCGGCCCCGGCCGGTCCAGACCGCTGCCGGTGTGGATCGGCGGTGGCTCGTCGCGCGACACCGTGGCGCTGGCCGGCCCGGTTGGGCCTGCCGCTGATGCTGCCGAGCGGTAATTTCGCCCCCATCGAGGCGTTCGCCCCATGGCCGAAGTCTTGCCGCACCGCCTGGGCTGAGGCCGGCCATGCCGGTCGCCCGGCGCTTCAGCCAGCCACACCATGTCCGGGGTGACCAGCGCGGCGGCAGGCCACGTTCGAGCCGCACTACCGCCGCTACTGGGACTGGGTGCAGCAGCTCGTGCAGGCGTACACGCCCGGCGCCCGCCCTCGCCTTCGACTACGACACCCTGCTGGCCGGGCCGGCGATGTGCGGCAGCGCCGAGGAGGTCATCGACCGCATCAGCGGATCGGTGCAGGAACGGCTCGACCTCGATCGCATGGCGTTCATGTTCGATCTGGGGGGCATGGCCGAGCCCACGCTGTGCGCCACGCTGGAACGCTTCGGCACCGAGGTGCTGCCGGTGGTGGCGTTGGGCCCGCGCCCCAGCCGCTAGACCCACCCATAGGCCAGACGGGTCCCGCTCGTGGCGACGAACGGGAACCGCTCGTGGCGAATCGGCAGTTCGCGCCACGAGCGAAGGCACGTTCAGGAGTTCGGGGCAGCGAGCTCAGGCTCCGGTGGGCGTCGCCCTCGGACAGGCCGTCGCCTCGAGGGCCAGGCGCTTCGCCGGTCCATGTCGTAGTGCTTGCGGGTGACGATCCGCTGGGCCAAGACCGCCACCGGCCTGGATGTTGGTCACGAACTTCCAGCCGCCGTAGGCATCGGCGGTGGTCATGGATGGTGTGCCATCAGCATGGAGCGGTACTCGCCGTCGACGTCCTTGGAGGTGGCCATGTACTTGCGGGCCAGCGCCCGACCTCCCTCGTTCTCGAAGTCGGCCGGTGCCGGCGCGGTCAACGCGGCACCACCGGCGATGTCGTGGAGGTGGCGCACCATCACGTTGTAGTTGGCGGCTGCGGCGTGGACTTGCCGGCGTTGACGTACGGCTCGTTGGGAAGGCGGCGGCGCCGTCGGAGGCCGATGTTGCAGTTCCGCAGTGGCCGCTTCCAGCGTGGAGCGGATCAGCGTGGCGTGGATGATCATCTCGGAGATCTTCTCCATGACATTGGCTGATGCCGGCGGTGCCGTTGGCCTCGGCCACCAGCTGCACTCCAGGCCCACCAGCTGATCGCTCTCGTCCACGAACGCCGACGAGGCCGCCCAGGCGCTCCCACAGACCGAGGGAGTGGGCGAAGATCCTTGCGTAGGAGGTCTTCGCGCCGTCGAGGAAGATGCGCTCGTTGGGCACGAACACGTCGTCGAAAGAGATCACGAACCCCTCGGGTAGTGGTACTTCGACGAGAACGAAGAACGAGCGGGCGTCCTCGTGAAAGCGGCGCGTAGGTGGTGTTGATGATGCGCACGCCCGGTGCGTTGACCGTGAGCAGGCGATGGACCTCCTCCTCGCCCGGCTTCATCGCCTTCGTGGGGATGGTCAGCAGGTCGTGACCGAACGGCGCGCCGGTGATGTGCAGCAGCGCCGCGGATGACCACGCCGTCGCTGGCGGTCCACCACGTGCACGTAGGCGTCCAAGGGTCGTCCTGCTTGCCCGGCGGGCAGCTGCGGTCGCCCTTGGCGTCGGTGATGCACTGGGTGATGCGCGTCGTTGCGCTGCGCTCGTCGATGTAGGCGTTCATCCGCTCGATGTACTCGGGCTTGACGCCGTCCATCTTGCCGGCCGCCGTCTTCAGCGTCTGGATCGACGTGGAGGTGACGTGGGCCATCATGCGGCGTCGTGCAGCATCGGGATCAGCGCCCGCAGGTCGTCCGCCGAGCGGGGGACGCTGAGCAGCAGGCTGGTGGCGGTGGGCGACGGGTCGTGAGCTTGTCGTAGCCCACCGCGGTGCGGTGCTTGTCTGGCCGAAGGCAGGGGATGGCCGGGCAGGTCATCGATCCGCTGGCCCTCGAAGTAGGTGAGCCGCCCGTCAGCGAGCAGGTCCTTGTACTGCTGTCCGGTCAACATGGAACGGTGCTGGCCCTCGGACCGGCTGCGACATCAAGTCTGGCGCCGGCGTCGCTCCCGCGCCGGCCAGGACCCGCCGGCGAGGTCGCCATGCGTGCCGACATGGCGGCGGGCGCCGCGGCGCCACGCCACCAGCCCCGTGCCGAAGGCGCCGCCGACGCCGCCGGGGCCGACCGCCACCCGCGGGTTGGTCGCGTCGGACACCGCGCTGACGATGACGCTGCCCACCGGCGTGGAGCCGAGGAACAGGATGGCGTTGAGGCCATGACCCGGGCCAGAAGGCAAGGATCGGCCGTGCTGCAGCCGGGTGCTGGTGGCCGACACGTACATCGATGCCCCGAAGGACATGATGGCCAGCAACGGCAGGGCCACCGCCGCGGTGGAGGCGAGCGCAACGGCCAGCGCGCTGATGCCGAGCAGGATGGCGGCGGCGTAGCCGATGAGGGCGGCCGGCCTGGCAGCAGGCGGCCGCGGTGATGGCGCCCAACAGCGCCCCGCGCCCGCCGACCGAGCCGAAGGCGGCGAACAGCCCCAGGGCCGGCGTCCGAACGTGATGCGGGCCAGCAGCGGGGTGGTCACCTGCTGGTTGAACGCCAGCGTCCCGACGATGGCCATGGCCGCCAGCGGCACCGCACCTCCGGGTGGCCCAGCGCGTAACGCAGGCCTGACGGATCTGGCCCTTGCCGCGCGGTGAGCGGGCCACCACGTTGAACTGGTCGCCGCATCAGCTGCATGGCCACCACCACCGCCAGGAACGACACGGCGTTGAGGTAGAGGCACAGGGTGGCGCCGACGGTGGCGATGAGCACGCCGGCGATGGCGGTGCCCACCAGCCGGGGCAATTCATGATGGCGCCGTTGAGCCCCACCGCGCTGGGCAGGTCCTCGCCTCGCACCAGCTCGGCCGCCAGCGTCTGGCGGGCGGGGTCTCGAAGGCGCTGGCGCGCCACCAGCAGCGACAACTGATGCCCAGCGTGCGCAGCGGAGGTGTGCCCGGTGCTGACGAGCAGGGCGGTGGCGAGGGCGATGACGCCGGCCACCGAGTTGGTGACCTGCAGCGAAACGGCTTGTCGGTGCGGTCGGCGATGGCGCCGGCCCACACCCCGAGCACGGTAGCGGCAGGAACTGCAGCGCCAGATGGCACGCGGTCGACCGAGACTCGGCCCTGCAGCGATCCAGGCGATGGCTGTGTTCTGGGTCCACGTGCCGATCACCGACAGGATCTGCCCGACGAAGAACAGGCCGGTAGTTGCGCACCCGCGGGCCCAGGTGGGGCCGGCCAGGTGCGGTGCTCCGGAGCGAAAGCTGCGCGCATGCGGCAGACGGTCTGCCACGCCCGGATCAGCCTTCCTTCAGCCCAGCACGTCCTTGGTGGTGAGGCGGGCCAGAGCGGCACTTTGCCGAGCACGGCCGAGTACGGCCACCGCAGGCATCGACGTTGCGGGCGATGTCGCCCCAGCGGATGTCCAGGTGCGCAACAGAGTCGGCGTAAGTACGGTAGTTGAGGTGAGCGGAACGGGTGGATGGCGTCGAGCAGGGCGGGGCGTTGGGCGCGCCGATGGCGATGAACAGCGCCAGCGTGGCCGCCATCGCCCCCACCGGCACGTCGGTCATGGTGGACACGAACAGCCTTGCGGGCGAAGCGATGCCGAACAACGACGCCGCCACCAGCAACGGCCAGGCCGATGCGCGCCATGCCGACCGGTGAGGACCAAGGTGTCGCCGGACAGGGTGGTCACCCGGTCGAGGGGGAACAGGGCGACCCCGGCCAGCAGTCCGGCCCGCCGCCACCGTGGCGGTGGCGGCCGGGCAGAACGCCGCCACGGCCACCGCCTTGGTGGCGAGCGGTAACCGCAGCCCTGCGACCGTACCAGGAGGTATAAGTTGCCGAGACCGGCCTCGCCGGCGATGGCGTCACGGCCACCACGGTCACGGCCATCGGCAGGAAGAACAGCGGGGTCACGGTGAGCCCGGCCAGCACGGCGAACACGCCGTTGTGGGTCACCTGGAAGGAACTGCGGTCCCTCGCCGCCACCGGGCCCACCGGTGGCGCGCACGACGACGCTGATCAGCACCGGCACCACCGCCAGGGCGGCCAGCATGGCCTGGGTGCGGCGCCGCCGGAACAGCGTGGCCAGGCTCATTGCGCAACATCGAAACCCCTCCCGGTGAGCGCCACGAACGTGTCCTCCAGGCTCGGGCGCTCGATGCTGAAGTGGCGCGGCCACGCCGGCCGCCACCAGCCGCCGCACCGGCCTCGGGCGGCGCGCCCGCGGTCGCACCGTCGGGGGCAGCGGTCACCGAGCCGGCCTCGGCCCTGGCCGCCAGGCCCGCGGCGGCCAGCACGGCGACGGCGATGTCGGCGTCGCCCGGTGTGGTGTCGAGGCGCACGACCGTGCGGGTGCCGGCCTGCAGCTCGGCCAGGGCGCCCTGCTCGGCAACGCCTTTGTTCATCACCGCCACGTGGGTGCACAGCTGCTCCAGTCGTGAGCGGGTGGCTCCGGCTGGTACGGTGGTGCCCTCGGCAACGAGCTCGCGCACGAGGTGGCGGATCTCCCGGGTGCCCTGGGGGTCCATGCCGTTGGTGGGTTCGTCGAGGATGAGCAGGCGCCGGGGCCGCAGCAGGGCGTTGGCCAGGCCGAGCCGTTGGCGCATGCCGAGCGAGTAGGCCTTGAACCGCTTGTCGGCGGCGTTGGTGAGGCCCACCCGGGCGAGGGCCTGCTCGATGCGGTCGGCTCGGTCGCGGCGGCGGCCGTCGGGCCCGCAGGCGTCGAAGCGCTCGAGGTTCTGGCGGCCGGTGAGCCACGGGTGGCAGGCCGGCCCGTCGATGAGCGCCCCGACGGCGGGCAGCACCTCGTCGGCGGCGTCGGGCATGGGCCGGCCGAGGCTCCACGATGCCCGGCGTCGGCGGTGAGCAGGCCGAGCAGCCGCACCGTGGTGGTCTTGCGCCAGGCCGTTGGGGCCGAGGAACGAACACGGCGCCCTCGGGGACCTCGAGGCTGACCCGGTCGGACGGCGACCTGCTCACCGAAGCGCTTGGTCAGCCCCTCGGTGCGGATGGCGGCGCGGACCGTGCCGGCGGCGGCCACCGCCCGCCAGGACCGGGCCGCCGGCGCCGCGTCGGGCGGCGGTCCGACGTCGAAGGCCGGCAGGGCGGACAGCTCGCCGGTGCTCATCCGATGCGGGTGGCCATGGCGGCGGGATCGAGGGCGGCGACGGCCAGGCGTCCGTCGGCCAGCAGCAGCACGTTCACCAGCCGGCTGCGCAGCACCCTGGCCTCACCGCCGGGCCCGTCCACCGTGGGGGCCTCGGCCAGCAGCGCGCCCACCAGCGGCGGCACGTCGGCGGCGGGCACCACGACCATCGTGGCCCAGTCCTCGCCGACCCTCTCGAGACCGCCCGGGACCATCCCCATACCATCAGGTATGGTCGTGCCGGGCCCGCCGCCCGGCGCGTCACCGGGCGCACGGCGATCGTCACGGCGATCACCGAAACCGCCGAGCCCGAAACGGCTGAACGGCAACAGGTCGCCCGGTCCGTCGGCCTCGACCACCTCGGCCCCCGGCGGCGGCGTGAACGCGAACGTCGAGGGGTCGGGCTGGTCGTAGGAGATCTCGGTGAAACCGATCTCCACCGCCGGCGTGTCGGCGCCCACCGCGTCGACCCGAAGGCGCAGGGCCATGCCGGTGGAGGCATCGATGGCGATGACCACATCCTCGATGGTGGAGGCCTCGTCGCGGGGATCGAGCACGAGCTCGTACACCGGCCGGCCGGCGACGTACCCAGGGGTCTGCACCCGCACCTCGGTGCTGGCGTCGACCCGGTCGAGGAAGGCGTCAGCCGCCGCATCGGGGGTCAGGGCCGGCAGCGCGTCATGCGCCGGGTCGGCGTGCTCGGTGGCATCGGAGGGGTCGCCGGCGTGGGATCCGTCGGCGGCCAGGGCGGTCAGATCGAGGTGGACCACGCGGCTGGTGGTCGAGTCCCAGGACCAGACGTCGCCCCCGTTGTGGATCCACGCCGTCTCGGAGCGATCGCCGTCGAGGGCCACGCGCTGGCGGTCCTTGCCGTCGGCCGCCACGCGGGCGTCGATCGTGCCCGACAGCAGCTCCATCATGCTGGCCGGGGCCACGCCCGAGCCGCCGAGGCCGGCGATGTCGGGCAGGCCCAGATCGACCGTGGCGCGCACCGCCCCCGAGAACGTCTGCACGTCGGCCTGCTGCGCCTTGATCAGCAGTTCGGCCGGGGTCAGCTCGGGCAGCACCGGCACCGGATCGGCCCCGGCGGGCAGGAGCGAGGGCACGGCCACGGCGGCGGCGGTGCCGGCGACGATGGCGGCGGGCAGGAGCCAGCGGACGGAACCACGGGGCAGCTTCATGGCTCCAGCATGCCGGTGGCCACCTGAGAGGACGCTGAGAGCGCCGCCACCGGCAGGCCGACGGTGAACACCGCCCCCGGCCCGCCCCCGGTGACGGTCACCGTTCCCCCGTGGGCGGCCACCAGCTCGGCCACGATGGCCAGGCCCAGGCCCGACCCGGCGGCGGTGCGGCCCGGGCGGGACCGATCGGGTTCGAGGCGGACGAACCGTTCGAAGATCCGGGCCCGCTCGGTGGCCGGGATGCCCGGGCCGTCGTCGCGCACGGTCAGCCTGACCTGCCGGCCGGTCCGCTCCACGGCCACC
The DNA here is from genome assembly GCA_041394365.1 of Acidimicrobiales bacterium. Classification (GTDB taxonomy): domain Bacteria; phylum Actinomycetota; class Acidimicrobiia; order Acidimicrobiales; family CAIXPF01; genus CAIXPF01. The sequence continues at coordinate 239,624 of JAWKIM010000011.1, read as the reverse complement.
CCGACCTCGGCCCGGGCGTGGGCGCAGGCGTTGTCGAGCAGGTTGACCAGCACCCGCCGCAGCTGGGCCTCGTCGCCATCGACGGCGGCCTCGTCGACGCGGTGGAGCACCAGGCGCAGCGGGGTCGCACGGGCCGCGATGCGGGTCCGGTGCTCGTCGACGACGGTGGCGGCCAGGTGGCCCAGCTCCACCGGCCGGCGCTGCGGCTGCAGCTGTCCGGCCTCGGCGCGGGCCAGGACGAGCAGGTCCTCCACCAGGTGGCCGAGCCGCTCGTTCTGGGCCTCGATGTCGGCCGCCACCTCGGCCCACGGCCGGCTGTCGGGATGGGCCCGGGCCACCTCGAGCGCGGCGCGGATGTTGGCGATCGGGCTGCGCAGCTCGTGCGACGCGTCGGCGACGAACCGGCGCTGGGTGTCGCGCTGGTTGGCGAGCTCGCCCAGCAGGCCGTCGAGCGGGCCCGCCAACCGGCCGACCTCGTCGCGGGGCTGCCCCGGCGCGGCCCGGCACCCGTGGAACGGCCCGACCCATCCGGCCCTCCAGCCCGGCCGGGTGGGCCAGCCGGCAGTGGCGGCCACTCGGCCACCTCCCGCCGAAGCGCCTCCACCGGCCGCAGGGCCCGGCCGACCAGCAGCCAGGCCAGCGCCGCCACCACCGCCACCAGCACCGGCACGGCCACCGCCATGCGCGCGCCAGCGCGGCCGTGACTGCGCCGACCTGGCCTGACGAGGTGGCGACCACCACCGTGCGCTGCTCGCCGGCCACCGTGGCCACCACGGCATCGAGGCGGAAGCGCTGCTCCCGCCCGCCGTAGCGCAGGCGGGTCTCACCCTGCGGCTCCCGGTCGGCGGCGGTGGTGGCCAGCAACGGGGGCAGCCCCTCGAGCTCGCGGCTGGCGGCGAGCACCCGCCCGTCGCCGTCCAGCAGCTGGGCCAGGGTCGGCCAGGGCGCGGCCAGGGCCGGCAGCGGCGCCGGTGCCGGCTCGAGCCGCCGGTGGCCACCGCCGCCACCTCGGCGGCGTGGGCCCGGGCCTCGCCGCGCATCGGTCGTTCCAGGAGCGCGCCGACCACCGCCACGATCGACAGCGCGGCGACCAGCAGCACCAGGCCCACCGACGCCACCGCGGCGGCGACGATGCGGGCGCGCACCGAGCGCGGCGCGATGCCCGGCGCGCCGGTCGCTCGACGGGCCGCTCACGGCGGCGGGCCAGGCCGAGCCGGTAGCCGGCGCCGCGCACGGTCATCAGCAGGGGCTCGTCGAGGCCGGCGTGGATCTTGCGGCGCAGGTAGCCGACGTAGACCTCGACCACGTTGGGGTCGGTGGTCTCCACTTGCTCCCACACGTGCTGCAGCAGCTCGCTCTTGCTCACCACCGTGCCCGGCCGGTGGGCGAGGTAGGCAAGCAGCGCGAACTCCCGGGCGGTGAGCTCCACTTCTCGGCCGTCGACGGTGACCCGCCGGGTGGCCACGTCGAGCTGCAGCGGACCGACGGCCAGCACCGGGCTGCCGTGGCCGGCGGCGCGGCGGATCAGCGCCCGGATGCGGGCCAGCAGCACCGGGTAGGAGAACGGCTTGGTCAGGTAGTCGTCGGCGCCGGCGTCGAGGCCCTCGGCCTGGTCCCACTCGCCGTCCTTGGCGGTCAGCATCAGCACGGGCACGCCGCGCCCGGCCTCCCGCAGGGCGGCGACCACCGAGAACCCGTTGCGCCGGGGGAGCATGACGTCGAGCACGATGAGGTCGTAGTCCTCCTCGAGGGCGTGCCACAGGCCGTCCTCGCCGTCGTGGGAGACGTCGACGGCGTAGCCCTCGGCCCGCAAGCCCACCGACAGGGTGGCCGCCATCGACTCGTCGTCCTCCACCAGCAGGACCCTCATGGGTCCAGTTGTAGCGCCCCCGCCGCCGCCATCCGGCGCGGCGACGAGGGCAGGCGACGAGGGCAGGCGACGAGGGCCGGCGACGAAGGCCGGGAGCGCCGGCCGGTAGGGTGACCGGCGCACCAGCGACGACCACGACAGGAGTGCGGCGTGAGCCCGACCACAGAGCAGCCACGGGTGGCGGTCGTGCCCGGGGACGGCGCCTCGCCGGGCGCCATGGAGGCAGCGCTCACCGTGCTGCAGGCCGCCGGCGCCCGCATCGACTGGGATCTGCTGCCCACCGGCGCCGACCTGACCCCGCTGTCGCCCAAGGAGCGCGTCGCCGCCGTGCACCCCCGCCTCGACCAGGCCGACTCGGTGCTGCTGGGCTCCACCGGCGGGATCACCCCGGGCGTGCTGCACCTCCGCTACGGGCGGGGAACGTGGTGCAACCTGCGGCCGGTGCAGTGGCGGCCCGGCTTCGCCTCGCCCTACGCCCGTCCCGAGCACCTCGACTACCTGATCGTGCGGGAGTCCCACGAGGACCTCTACATCGGCTTCGAGGGCGAGCTCGACGTGCTGCGCGCCTCCGGCCTGGTGGAGCAGGTCAAGGGGGTGCGCCTGCCGCCGGGGGCGGAGGGCCGCTTCGCGGTGAAGGTGATCACCCGGGACTTCACCGAGCGCATCGCCCGGCGGGCCTGCGAGGAGACGGTGCGACGCCGGGAGCTGGGCCACCCCGGCCGGCTGACCATCGGGGCCAAGACCAACATGCTGGCGGTGTCCGACGGCTTCTTCGCCAAGGTCTGCGCCGAGATCGCCGCCGACTACCCGATCGAGGTGGAGACGGTGATCGTCGACGACCTCGCCCACCGCCTGGCGTTGCACCCCGAGGACTTCGACGTGCTGGTGCTGCCCAACCAGTACGGCGACATCCTGGCCGACGGCGGCGCCGGTCAGGTCGGCGGCATGACGCTGACGCCGTCGGGCTGCTTCGGCGATGACTTCGCCTACTTCGAGGCCCCGCAGGGCGCACCGGCGCCGGCCGACCAGTTCGACCACATCAACCCGACGGCGCTGATCCTCGCCGGGGCGTGGATGCTGCGCCACCTCGGCCAGCGTGAACCGGGCGACCGGATCGACGCCGCCGTGTCGGCGGTGTACGCCCGCGGCGCCTGGCTGCCGCGCGACCAGGGCGGCAACGCCACCACCGAGGCGTTCGCCGCTGCGGTGGTGCAGGCCATGGAGGGCTGACGTTGGCCGCGGCGTCCCCTCCGGCACCGGGCTCGGGGGTGCGGCCCGGGGTGCGCCTGGCCGCCGACATCGGTGGGACGTTCACCGACGTCGTGTTGGAGCGGGCTGACGGCGCGCTGCACACCCGCAAGCTGCTGACCACCCACGCCGCCCCCGAGCGCGCCGTACTGGAGGGTATGGCCGCGGTCCTGGCCGAGGCCGGCGTGGCGCCGGGCGACGTGTCCGGCGTGGTCCACGGCACCACGCTGGCCACCAACGCCCTCATCGAGCGCACCGGCGCGGTGACCGGCCTGCTCACCACCGACGGCTTCCGGGACACGGTGGAGATCGCCCACGAAGACCGCTTCGAGCAGTACGACCTGCTGATGGAACGCCCGGCGCCGTTGGTCCCGCGCGAGCTGCGCATCGGTGTGCGACAGCGCCACAGCGCCCGCGGCGAGGAGCTCGTCCCGCTCGACGAGGACGGCGTGCGGGCGGCGGCGGCGACGTTCCGCCGAGCCGGGGTGACCTCGGTGGCCATCGGGTTCCTGCACGCGTACGTGGACGACGCCCACGAACGGCGGGCCGCCGCCATCCTGGCCGAGGAGCTGCCCGGGGTGTGGCTCACGCTGGCCTCGCAGGTGTGCCCGGAGATCCGCGAGTACGAGCGGTTCTCCACCGCCTGCGCCAACGCCTACGTCCAGCCGTTGGTGGCGTCGTACCTGCAGCGGCTGGCCGACGGGGTGGCCGCGCTGGGCATCGCCGCACCGCTGTTCCTGCTGCAGTCGTCCGGCGGGTTGTGCACGCTCCAACAGGCCGTGCGCCAGCCGGTGGTGCTGGTGGAGAGCGGCCCCGCCGGTGGGGCGATCCTGGCCGCCCGGCTGGCCCGCCAGCACCGCATCGAGCGGCTGTTGAGCTTCGACATGGGCGGCACCACGGCCAAGCTCTGCCTCGTGGAGGACGGCGTGCCCGCCACCGCCCGGGACTTCGAGGTGGCCCGGCGCTACCGCTTCCTGCGCGGTTCGGGCCTGCCGCTGCGCATCCCGGTGATCGACATGGTGGAGATCGGCGCCGGGGGCGGCTCGCTGGCCGCGGTCGACGCCCTCGGCCGGGTCACGGTGGGGCCGCAGAGCGCGGGCAGCGAGCCCGGACCGGCCTGCTACGGGCTGGGCGGCACCCGGCCGGCGGTGACCGACGCCGACCTGGTGCTCGGCCGGCTCGATCCCGCCGGGTTCGCCGCCGGCACGATGACGCTGTCGGTCGATGCCGCCGAGGCCGCCCTGGCCGACGCGGTGGCGCAGCCCCTGGGGCTGCCGCTGCCGCTGGCCGCCTACGCGGTGAGCGAGGTGGTCGAGGAGAACATGGCCGCCGCCGCCCGGGTCCACGCGGTGGAGCGCGGTCGCGACGTGCGCCGCTGCACGATGGTGGCCTTCGGTGGGGCGGCGCCGCTGCACGCCTGCCGCCTGGCCGACAAGCTGGGCATCGACCGGGTGATCGTGCCCGCCGGGGCCGGGGTGGGCTCCGCCATCGGCTTCCTGCGGGCGGCGGTGTCCTACGAGGCGGTGCGCACCGCCTACCAGCGCCTCGACGCCTTCGACCCGGCGGCGGCCGCCGCGGTGGTGGCCGCCATGGCCGCCGAGGCGGCGGCCGTGGTGGGCTCGGCCGCCCCGGGCGCAGCGACGGTGGCGTCCTGCCGGGCGGCCATGCGCTACGTGGGCCAGGGCCACGAGCTCGACGTCCCCGTACCGACCGGTACGGGCAGCCCGAACGCGTGGCCGGACGCCGACGAGCTCCACCGCGCCTTCGAGACGGCCTACGACGCCGCCTTCGCCCGCACCATCCCCGGCCTCGCCGTGGAGGTGCTGTCGTGGGTGTACACGCTGTCCACGGTGGTGGCCGACCCGCCGACCCTCGACGAGCCCGCGTGGGACGCGCCGGCGCTCGTGGTCACGGCGCAGCGGCCCGCCTTCGAGGCCGCCGTCGCCGACTGGTGCGATCACGCCGTCGTGGTCCGCGCCGCCCTGGGCGCGCTGGTGGTCCGGGGCCCGGCGGTGGTGGTCGAGGACCAGACCACCACGGTGGTGGGCGCCGGGTGGTCGGCCGCCCTCGACGGCGACGCCAACCTGGTGCTGCGCCGGGAGCCGTCGGTCGCTTGACCGGGCGGGCGATGATGGGGACGACCACGATCGAGGTGGAGGTGGCCGGTGGCCGATGACGCACTGCAGCAGATCCAGCGCCAGGTGCTGTGGCAGCGCCTGATCGCCGTGGTGGAGGAGCAGGCCCGCACGTTGGTGCGCTCGGCGTTCTCCACCTCCACCCGGGAGGCGGGCGACCTGTCGGCCGGCGTGTTCGACCCGCAGGGCCGCATGCTGGCGCAGGCGGTGACCGGCACCCCCGGGCACATCAACTCGATGGCGGCGTCGGTGGGCCACTTCCTGGCCGAGTTCCCCGCCGTCACGATGGCGCCGGGCGACGTGTTCCTGACCAACGACCCGTGGAAGGGCACCGGCCACCTCTACGACTTCGTGGTGGTGACCCCGGCGTTCCACCGCGACCGGCTGGTGGCGCTGTTCGCCTGCACCTCCCACGTGGTGGACATCGGCGGGATCGGGTTCTCCACGGAGGGACGCGAGATCTACCACGAAGGCCTCTACCTCCCGATCCTGCGCCTGGCGCGCGGCGGGGTGTTCGACGAGACGGTGCTGCGCATCATCGGGGCCAACGTGCGCGAGCCGGTGCAGGTCATCGGCGACGTGTACTCGCTGGCGGCCTGCAACGACATCGGGGCCCGGCGGCTGTCGGAGATGCTCGACGAGTACGGCCTGCACTCGCTCGACGAGCTGGGCACCCACATCCTCGAGCGGTCGCGGGCGGCCATGGTGCAGCGCATCGCCGAGCTGCCCCGGGGCAGCTGGCACAACACCATGCGCATCGACGGCGTGAGCGAACCGATCGACCTGGTGTGCACGCTCACCAACGACGGCGAGACGCTGACCGTGGACTTCGCCGGTACGTCGCCGGCGCAGCCGCACGGCATCAACGTGCCCATGGCCTACACCGACGCCTACACGTCGTTCGGGGTGCGCTGCATCGTGGGGCCGGACGTGCCCAACAACGCCGGTTCGCTGGAGGTCGTGCGGGTCCGCGCCCCGGAGGGTTGCGTGCTCAACGCGCCGCACCCCCATGCGGTGAACGCCCGCCACGTGGTGGGCCAGATGCTGCCCGACACCGTGTTCGGCTGCCTGCACCAGGTGCTGGCAGGGCGGGTGCCGGCCGAAGGGACGTCGTCGCTGTGGAACATCGTGGCCTCCGGCGTCGGGGCGGGCGGCCGGCGGTGGGGGCTGATGTCGTTCCACTCGGGCGGCGCCGGGGCCCGGCCGGGGGCCGACGGCCTGTCGGCCACCGCCTTCCCCTCCGGCGTGCGCAACATGCCGGTGGAGATCAACGAGGCGATCACGCCGGTGGTGTTCTGGCGCAAGGAGCTGCGCGCCGGATCGGGTGGGGCCGGCCGGTTCCGGGGCGGTCATGGCCAGGTGGTGGAACTTGGCTCGCTCGAGGACGAGCCGTTCACGCTGGCCTGCACCTACGAGCGGGTGCGCCACCCCGCCCGCGGCCGGGAGGGCGGCGAGCCGGGGGCGTGCGGCTCGATCCGCCTGGCCGGCAGCGGCGAGGAGCTGGTCGCCGTGGGCCGCAACGTCGTGCCGGCGGGGGAGCGGGTGGTGCTCAGCTTCCCCGGCGGAGGCGGGTACGGGGACCCGGCCGAGCGCGATCCGGCCGCCGTCGAGGACGAGCGGCGCAGCGGGCTGCTCTGAGGTGAGCCCGGGCCGACGTGCCGGAGGGCTCGGCCGACCAGGGGTCTGGGCGGGCTCCTTCGCGCTCGATTCGATGTCGATTCGGAATCGGTCGTGAGACACGAAGTCTGACCACCATCGGTGTGGCGGTGCCGCCTGACCGGAGGTGAACACCGCCACCGGTGGGCGGCCGAGCCCGACCGGTCGGTGCCGTCGAATCGACGTCGAATCGCCGCCGAAGCACGGCACTGTCGGGTTCCCGGCCGGCTCGGCCGCTCCGTACCGTACCGTATGGTCTGTCCGGTCTGTCCGGTCTCTCCGGTCTGTCCGGTCCGGCGGTTCCGGAACGCTGCTGCATCCGCGCCGTGGCTGGTGCGAAGCACCGGTAACCCCCTACCGGAAGGTGCACCATGCGCAAGTCGCTGCTGCTGACCCTGGCGCCCTCGTGGCGCTGTCCTCCTCGTTCCTGCCCCGGGCCGGCGCCCAGCAGAGCTCCAAGGTGTCGGTGGTGCACGGCATCCCCGGCGCCACCGTCGACGTCTACGTGAACGGGGCGCTGACCCTGGAGGACTTCGCTTCCAAGTCGGTGGCCGGTCCGCTCGATCTGCCGGCGGGCAACTACGCCATCCGGTCTTCGCCGCCAACGCCGACCCGCAGACCGCCACGCCGGTGATCGATGTGCCGTCGGCTGCGGTGCCGGGCGGGGCCAACGTCAGCCTGGTGGCCCACCTCGACGCCAACGGCACGCCCAAGCTGAGCCCGTTCGTGAACGACGTGGCCACCATCGCGGCCGGCCAGGGCAAGGTCACCATCCGCCACACCGCCAAGGTCCCCGCGGTGGACATCGTGCTCAACGGCGCGCCGGTCAGCGGGTTGACCAACCTGGCCAACGGCGGCCAGGGCACGGTCACGCTGCCGGTGGGCAGCTACGCCACCGGCATCGCCGCCACCGGTACCACCGCCGTGCTGGTGCCGGCCCCGGTCACCGTGGCCGAGGGGACGAACACCATCGTCTACGCCATCGGAGCGCTCGACGCCAACACCGTGGACCTCGTGGTGCAGACCATCGGCGGGCTGCACACCGCCCCCGCCAGGGTCGACACCGGCAACAGCGGCCTAGCGGCCGACGAGCCCGCGGGCATCGGGCGGCTCACCCTGTTCGTGCTGGCCGGTGGGCTGCTCCTGCTCAGCGGCGGCGCCTTCGCCACCCGGCGCCTGCTGCCGGTCACCCGTTGAGGCCGTGGGGCCCACGGTCTCCCATCGGGCCCGCTCGCTGGTGGCCGCCGTCGTGCTGACGGCGGCCGCCGCGCTGCTGGCGGGGTGCGGCGCCGCCGCCGATGGACCGGGAGGAGCGAACGACGCGGCGCTGGCCGACGCGGCAGAGCCCGAGGCACCCGCGGCCGACGCGGCGGTGGCCGCCGTGGCGTCCAGCGCACCGGTCGGTACGTCGGGTCCCACGCTGGACGCAAACGGGACGACGCCGGCGCCGGCGCCGGTGGGCTCGGTCCCGATCCGCTCCGGCGACCCGGCCGACGTGTTCGCCACCCGCGCCGTACCGGTCGGTCTGGACCTGGGCGACGGTGGGCGCGGTGCCCCGGTCGTGCCGGTGGGCGTGGCCGGGGACGGTTCGCTGGAGGTGCCCGGGCGCAGCGACGTGGGCTGGTACGCCTTCGGTCCCCGGCCCGGCGAGGCCGGCGCCGCGGTGCTGGCCGCCCACGTCGACTACGACGGGCTGCCGGGCGCGTTCTTCGCGCTGGCCGACGTGGAGGTCGGCCGGGTGGTGGCGGTGTCCTTCGACGACGGGGCGGTGCGCCGTTTCCGGGTGGTCTCGGTGGACCGCTACGACAAGGACGCCCTGCCCGCCGACGTGGTCTGGCGGCGCGACGGCGATCCGGCGCTGGTGCTGGTCACCTGCGGCGGTGCGTTCGACCCCGATGCCCGCAGCTACGAGGACAACGTCGTGGTGGTGGCGGTGCCGCTCGCCTGAGCCGGTCGCATCCCGGTCGGAACGCCCGGGCAGGGCTCAGGGCAGGTCGTGCAGGCTCGTGTCGATCTCGGTCGATGGGTGCAGCTCGTGGGGCGGCTGCACCGGCGCCGCCCCCACGGGCACGACCCGGCCCAGGAAGTCGATGACCGCGCCGGCGAAGATGTCGTTGCGGTCCCCGGCCACCATGTGGGAGGCGTCGGTGACGTTGACGTACTCGGCGTGCGGGCACAGTTCCAGGAAGCTGCGGGCCCCCTCTTCGCTCAACACGTCGGACAGGCCACCGCGCACCAGCAGCGTCGGCAGTCGCAGGCGCCGGGCACAGGCCGACTGCCGCTGGTAGAGCAGCTCCAGATCGGGTGCGCCCTGGCGCCACTTGGGATCCCAGTGCCAGTGGTAGCGCCCGTCCGTACCGAGCCGTACGTTCTTGCCCAGTCCGTCGAGCCGCCGCGGCCGGGATCGGTGCGGCTGGTACCCGGCGATGGCGTCGGCCACCTCCTCCAGCGACGCGAACCCCTCGGCGTTGCCGTCCATGAAGGCCAGGATCTTGTCCACGCCCTCCGGCTCGAGGCGCGGTGCCATGTCCACCAGCACCAGCGCGGTGGCGTCGACGTGGTCCTCGCCCACCGCCTGCAGGCTGATGCCACCGCCCATCGACGCGCCCACCAGCACCGGCCGCCGGCCACCCAGCGCCTGCACCACCGCCACCAGGTCGGCGATCATGCGGTCGGGGCCGTACACCCCATCGGGTGACCAGTCGGAGTCCCCGTGGCCGCGGGCGTCGAGGGCGACGGCGAAGTACCCCGCCCGCCCAGCGCCTCACCGGTGCCCTTCCAGGCGTGGCGGGTCTGGCCGCCACCGTGCAGCAACAACACCAGCGGCCCGTCGTCGGGCCCCCAGTGGTCGCCGGCGATGCGCACCCCGCCCGCCCCCATCCAGTACGCCATCGGCTCGGGCGTGCCGGCCAGCCGTTCCCCGGCGCTCATCGGTCGCTCGGCTCCTTGCCCTCGACCACGTGCGCCGGCGGCCACACCCCGGGGATGCCACCGGGGCCCAGCAGCACCTCGTGCACCGGAGCGAGCAACGCGTCCAGCCGCTGGACGCCGGCCACCCCAGGCGGCGGGCGGGTTCGGCGGCCAGGGCGTCGGTGTGCTCCTCGATGTCACGCCGGCCCTGACGGCCCTGCGGCGTCATCGTGCCGTCGGCGTGCACCCAGCCGCGCAGGTGCAGCGCCCGCACGGCGCCGTCCCACTCCTCGTCGTCCCAGCCGCGGATCTTCTGCAGCGTCGCCTTGTTGCCGTGGCCGCGGCGGCCATGAGCACCTGGCACTGCACCGGGTCCACCTCGGCGGCGGCCAGGGCGATGGTGTGGCTGTCACCGCGGTGCTCCCGCAGCAGCGTGCAGGCGTGCCACAGCACCAGGTGCGGCTGGTCCTCGGCCGGCCAGGCCAGCGTGGTGTGCCCGGCGTAGAGCGGCCGGGCGCCGCCGTCGACGCCCTCGATGCTGCGGCGCAGCAGCCCGGCGGCCTCGACGATCCCGGCGGAGGCCGTCGGCGGCGCCGAGGCGAAGATCCGCCGCCAGGCCCGGTCGACGGCATCGAGGCGCACGTCGAGCGCCTGCCGGGGCGTGACGCGCTCCCACACCGCGGGCACGCCCCGGCGGATCATCCGCGGCGCGAACCCGTAGAACGTGGCCGCCATGACCTCGGCCTCGACCTGGCCCATGGGCGCCGAGCGGTAGGCGAAGTACGCGGTCCACCAACCCTTGATGCCGAGCTCGTCGTTGAACACCCGGATCTCGGGCGTGTAGTAGCTGACGTTGTGGATGGGGTTGACCAGCGCGGCGATCTGGCGGGCGAGGGACTGCTTGCTCACGACGTCGCCACCCCGGCGGCGCCGAGCCCGGCGAAGACCGGGTACCCGTCGAGGTAGCCGGGTTCGGCCAGCTCGCAGCGTGGCAGCCAGCGGGCCAGCTCGTCGCGGATGGGCGCCACGTCGGTGTCGATGGAGAAGCCCGGCAGCCAGTCGTCGTGGTGGGACAGGATCACCCGCCTCGGGCGCAGCAGCGAGGCCTGGCGGGCCACGAACTGGGCCAGCGAGCCCTGGATCGGCTCGCCGTCGATGTTGGCCCGGCCGGCGGCGGCGATGATGGCCACGTCGGGCCGCAGGTTGGCCACGATGCCCGACCAGTGCCCCGAGGTGTCCTGGTACAGCAACGTACCTTCCGGTGTGTCGAAGACGTACACCAGGGTATGGCCGTCGCCGCGGGGCCCCTGGTCGGAGTCGCGCAGGTGGGCCTTGGTGTCATCACCGAGCGACGCGATGAACGAGAACAGCTGCCCGAAGCGCTCCTGGCGCTCCTGGTGGGTGACGAACAGGTCGCCCAGGCAGACCTCGTCGGCGGGGTGCATGCCCTGGTGGGACCACACGCAGGAGTGCAGGCTGGGGTACACCGAGACGAAGACGCCGTCGCCCAGGGCGATGCGCTCGCCGCCCGCCACCGGCAGCAGCTGGCGCAGCGGCACGCCGGCCTTCTCCATCACCCGCACCGTCTCGTGCGAGCCGATGATGGTGGCGCCGGTGCGCGCCGCGATGCGTTCAGCGCCCCAGAGGTGGTCGAAGTGCGAGTGCCCGATGACGATCCAATCGGCCCGCTCGACGTCTTCCGGCCGCTGCGGCGGTTGGGGCCCGGCGGCGTCCGGCACCCGGTCGATGTAGGCGTCGAGGAACACCACCACATCGCCCACGGTGAGGCGATAGGTGGCGCACCCGTACCAGTCCAGCGTTGCGGGCCTGCCCGCGGATGGCGCTCCCATGGGCCGCACCCTAACGCGAAGGGGCCCCGGCCGAAGCCGGGGCCCGCCGGTCGGTGCCAGCGGCCCGGGGCCCTCAGCGGGCGGCCGGCGGCCAGGCGGTGATCGTGTTCGGCCACAGCGCCGCGCCGCCGGCGGCGGCCAGCGCACGGCCCAGCGTGGCCGCCCACTCGGCCTCGGCCCCGTGCTCGTCGCGCCAGGCCCACAGGCGCCGGGTGCTGTACTGCAGGCGGTGCTCGTCGGTGTAGCCGATGGCGCCGTGGATCTGGTGGGCCAGCCGGTTGATGATGCCCACCGCCCGACCGGTCACCGTCTTGGCGGCGGCGATCACGGCGACGGCCTCGGCGTCGGAGGCGCCCCCGGCGACGACGTCGACCGCGTTGTCGGCGGCGGCCTCGGCCGCGGCGGCCTCGCCGGCCATATGGGCCAGGTACTGCTGCAGCACCTGGAACTTGCCGATGGCCCGGCCGAACTGCTCACGCTCGTTGCAGTACTGCACCGACAGCTCCACCGCCTGGCCGAGCGCACCGGCCATCAGCAGCGAGCGGGCCAGCGCCGCGGGCCCGCACCTGCGTCGGCGTGGGCCCGGGCACGAACGAGGTCCCGGCGGCGACGGTCACGTCGGCCCACGGCTCGCCGGCGTAGTTGACGCCCGAGGCGCCCAGGGTGACCCCGTCGGTGCCGACCACGGCCACGCCCGCGTCGGTCACCACCACGAAGCTGGCCGCCACCGGCGCCCAGTAGGTGCGGCGACCGTCGCCGATGACCACCGCCACCGGCCCGTCGGGCAGGGCCAGGCCGGCCTGCTCGCACACCCAGCCGCCCACCAGGGACAGCTCGGCCAGCGGCACCGGGGCGGCGTAACGCCCGGCCGCCTTGGCGATGGCGGCGGCGTCGTGCAGGGTGCCGCCCGAGCCGCCGGCCGACTCGGCCAGGCCCACGGTGGCCATGCCCGACTCGACCAACGCCTTCCACAGGTCGGCGTCGAGCCCACCCTCGGCGGCGCCCACCTTCTCGGGCTCGCACAGGTCGCCCAGCATCGACTCGATCGTCTCGATCAGCAGCGGATCGACGGTGCTCATCAGCGCACTCCCAGCTCTCGGGCGACGATGCCCCGGAGGATCTCGTTGGTGCCGCCCCGCAGCGTGAAGCCCGGTGCGGACAGGATCGAATCGGCGAGCAGCACGTCGAACTGCTCGTTCTGGCCGGGCGGCACCAGGCGGCGGGCCACCTCGGGGATCTCGCCCTCGAGCTGCGTGCCCAGGTCCTTCACCAGCGCCGCCTCGGTCACCGGGGACCGCCCGGCGTCGAGCGACATGGCCACCGAGATCGACAGCCGGCGCAGCGCCGTCATCCGGCTCACCAGCACGCCGATCTCGGCGGCGGCCTCGGCCGAGGGGTTCGGGCCCACGGCGTCGACCAGCGAGGCGAGCAGCGGGTAGGTGGACAGGATGCGCTCCGGGCCCGAACGCTCGTAGGCCAGCTCGCCGATCACCTGGGCCCAGCCGTTGCCCTCGGTGCCGAGCAGCATGTGGTCGGGCACGAACACGTCGTTCATCACCACCTCGTTGAAGTGGTGGTGGCCCGACAGCAGCCGGATGGGGCGGATCTCCACGCCGGGGGAGCGCAGGTCCAACACGAACTGGCTCATGCCGTTGTGCCGACCCTGGGACTCCGCCGCCGGCGTGGTGCGCACCAGCACGATGAAGTAGTGGTTGTTGTGGGCCTGGCTGGTCCACACCTTGGTGCCGTTGACCAGGTAGCCGCCATCGACCTTCTTGGCCGTGGAGCGGATCGACGCCAGGTCGGAGCCGGAGTCGGGCTCGGACATGCCGATGGAGAAGTAGATCTCCCCGCGCACGATGCCGGGCACCAGCTCCTCGCGCAGGGCCTCGTTGCCGTGCTTGATGATCGACGGGCCCGACTGGCGCTCGGCGATCCAGTGGGCGGCGATGGGGGCGCCGTAGGCGAGCAGCTCCTCCACCACCACGAAGCGATCGAGCGCCGAGCGCTCCTGACCGCCGTACTGCTTGGGATAGGTGAGGCCCAGGAAGCCCTCCTTGCCCAGCTTCTTGGAGAACTCGCTGTCGTGACCCGACAGCCACGTGTCCGCCCGGGGGGTGAACGTCCCGGCGGCGAGCTCGGCATCGAGGAACCCCCGGATGCGGGTGCGGATCTCTTCGGTGGACGCCGGCAGGGCGGCATCGGGGAAGGTGAGGCGGTTGGCCATGGCCCCTATGTTCTTCCCCCGACGGGTCGTGTGGCGAATCTGCGCACCGGTTGGTGCCGGCACCACCGGGCGGCGGGGCGACCTACGATGCGCCGATGCTGTTCGGGCTGACCGTGTCGAGCATCGATGACGTGGGCTTGATCGCCCACGCCGAGCACCTCGGCTACGACTTCTGCTGGGTGCCCGACACCCAGCTGCTGACGTCCAACCCGTGGGCCGTGCTGGCCCTGGCCGCTCAGCAGACGCAGCGCATCCGCATCGGCACCGGGCTGGCGGTGGCCGGCCTACGGCTCGCCCCGGTGCTGGCCAACAGCATCGCCACCATCAACCGCCTGGCGCCGGGTCGCACGTTCTGCGGGGTCGGCACCGGCAACACGGCGATGCGGACGATGGGGCGCCGCCCGATGGCGGTCAAGCCGTTCGCCGAGTACCTGCGGGTGGTGCGGGCGCTGCTCGACGGCGAGGAGGTGGACTACCGCCACGGCGACAGCAGCCGGCCGATCCGCTTCCAGAACCGCAACCTCGGCCACGGCGACGCCCGCGTCCCCATCCACGTGGGCGGCCTCGGGCCGAGAGCGCAGGCCCTGGCCGGCGAGCTGGGCGACGCGCTGGTGACCAGCGTCCCCCGGGGTGGGACGGTGGCGGAGGCCAGGGGCCGGGCCGAGGCGGCGGCGAGCACGGCGGGGCGCAACCCGGCGGAGGTCGAGGTCTACGCGCTGATGAACCTGCTGCTGCTGGAACCGGGCGAGACGCTCGCCTCGCCCCGGGCGATCGCCGAGTGCGGGTCGGCGATCATGGCCAACGTGCACTACCTGGTGGACCTGCACCGCGAGACCGGCGCCGAGCCGCCCGCCTACGTGCTGCCCATCTGGGAGGACTACCTCGCCTACCACCGCAGCCGTGACGCGGCGCGTGCCCACCAGCAGCTCCACCAGAGCCACTACGCCTACCTCGAGGAGGGGGAGGCGAGGTTCATCACCCCGGAGATCATCCGCAACTTCACGCTCGCCGGGCGCCCCGAAGAGATCGTCGAGCGGCTGCGGCAGCTCGAGGCCGACGGCCTCACCGGGGTGAACTTCATCTTCCCCAACGACCAGCTCCACGCGTTGGTCGAATCGTTCGCCCGCCGGGTGATCCGGCTCTACCGGGAGGCGTGAACCGCCGTGTCCGACACCCCGAGCGACCTGTCGCACCTCCACGTCGAGCGCCACGGCCGCGGCCCGCTGGTGCTGTGCACCCACGGCGGGGCCGACACCGGCGACACGTGGCGGGGGCAGGTGGGATTCCTGGCCGGGCTGGGCCGCACCGCCGTCAGCTGGGATCTGCGCGGCCACGGCCGCTCGGCCGCCCCGCTCGATCCGGCCTACTACAGCCGGGAGCTGGCCGTGGCCGACATCGGTGCACTGGTCGACAGCGCGCCGGGGCCGGCGGTGCTGATGGGCCACTCGCTCGGCGGCTACCTGTCGCTGGCGTTCGCATTGCGCCACCCCGAGCGGGTGGCCGCCCTGGTGCTGGTGGCCACCGGGCCGGGTTTCCGTGACGAGGCGGCCCGGGCGCAGTGGAACGAGATGGCCCGCACCGGGATCACCAAGGGCGGCGCCCCGGCCGAGGCCGTGGGCCTGCTCGCCCAGCACGACTCGTGGGTGATCGACAACCTGGCCGCCATCGAGGCGCCGGTGCTGCAGGTGGTGGGCGACGGCGACAAGATGTTCCTGCGGGCGACCCGCTACGCGGCGGAGAAGTTCTCCGGCCCGGTGCGCACCGTCGTCGTGGAGGGCGCCGGCCACCACGTGCACCGGCGGGCGGCCGAACAGGTCAACGCCGCCATCGCCGCCTTCCTGAACGAGCTCGTCCCGCTGCCCGCGTGACGGCGGCCGCGCCACCGCCGGCGACGCCCGGCCCTGCTGGCACCGCTTCGACCCTTGCCCCGAAAGGACCATCGTGACCACCGACGCCCCTGCAGCCGGCACCACCGTCGTGCCCTCGGAGCCACCCCGCTCGGACTGGACGCTGCCCGAGCTGCTGCGGCGTCGGGCCAACGAGCTGGGCGACGCCGAGTTCGTCAGCGCCGAGGGGGAGTCGATCAGCTTCCGCGGCCTCGACGAGGCCAGCGACCGGGTGGCCACCGCGCTCGGCCGCCTCGGGGTGCAACCCGGCGATCGGGTGCTGGCGCTGGCGTTGAACTCGGTGGCGTTCCTGGTGGCGATGCTGGCCACCCACAAGCGTCGGGCCATCTTCACGCCGATCAACACCGAGCTGAAGGGCAGCTTCCTCGAGCACCAGGTCCGCAACAGCGATCCGCGGGTGGTGCTGGTGGACGCCGAGCTGCTCGATGCGTTCACGCTGGTGGACACGAACGGCGTCGGCATCGAGCACACGGTCATCATCGGCGGCGACGGTGACGTGCCCGTCGGCTCCCGGCCGGCGGCCCTGGCGGCGACGCGTTGGCACGGTTGGGACGAGCTCGCCGCCACCGCCGTCGACCCGTCGGCGCTGCTGCGGGCCGAGCCGTCCGACGTGTGCACGATCATGTACACCTCGGGCACGACCGGCCCGGCCAAGGGCGTGCTGCTGCCCCAGGCCCACCTGGTGCTGTTCGCCAAGGGCGCGGCGGAGGCCACCGCCCTCACGCCGGCCGACCGGTACTACGTGTGCATGCCGTTCTTCCACGCCAACGCGCTGTTCATGCAGATCTACGCCTGCCTGTGGGCGGGGTGTGCGGCCACGGTGGTGAAGCGCTTCAGCGTGGGGGCGTGGCTCGACGACGTGATCGACTGCGGGGCCACCGCCACCAACGCGCTGGGTGTGATGCCCGAGTTCATCTACCGCCGGCCGCCCGATCCGCGCGACCGCGGCGGCCACCGGCTGACCCGCATCATGGCCGTGCCGATCGGCGAGGAGTGGGGGGCGCCGTTCGAGGAGCGCTTCGGCGTGCGGTTGGTGCAGGGCTTCGGCATGACCGAGATCAACATGGTGGCCTACAGCGACCCGGCCGACCCGGTGATCCCCGGCTGCGCCGGCCGGGTGCTGGAGGAGTTCTTCGAGGTGATCGTGGCCGACCCCGACACCGACGAGGCGCTGCCGCCCGACACGGTGGGCGAGATCCTGGTGCGGCCCCGCCAGCCGTTCTGCTTCAACGTGGGCTACTTCAAGATGGACGACAAGACCGTCGAGGCGTGGCGCAACCTGTGGTTCCACACCGGCGACGCCGGGCGGTTCGATGCCGAGGGCCGGCTCCACTTCGTGGATCGCCTCAAGGACCGCATCCGCCGCCGGGGCGAGAACATCTCCTCCTACGAGATCGAACAGGTGCTGAACAACCACCCGGCGGTGTTCGAGAGCGCGGCGGTGGGGGTGAAGGTGGCCGGCGCCGGCGGCGAGGAGGAGATCAAGGCGGTGCTGGTGGCCGAGCCCGGTGCCACCATCGACCCCGCCGAGCTGATCGCGTTCTGTGTGGAGCGCATGCCGCGCTTCGCCGTGCCCCGCTACGTGGAGGTCGTCGACGCGCTCGACAAGACCCCGTCGGGCAAGGTGCGCAAGCAGTCCCTTCGCGGCGACGGCATCACGCCCGCCACCTGGGATCGCGAGGCCGCCGGGATCCAGCTGCGCCGCAGCTGAAAAGCCGGCGGCCGGGCGGCCGAGCGAGCTCGCGAGCCGGTCGCCGATGCGGTCTGGGGGCGCAGCCCCCAGCGACAAAGCACCGCCGGGATCCAGCTGCGCCGCAGCTGAAAAGCCGGCGGCCGGGCGGCCGAGCGAGCTCGCGAGCCGGTCGCCGATGGGGTCTGGGGGCGCAGCCCCCAGCAACAAAGCACCGCCGGGATCCAGCTGCGCCGCAGCTGGCGCAGCGGCAACAAAGCGCCGCCGGGATCGAGCTGCGCCGCAGCGACCAGCCGGCGCCGCCGGGCTCAGTTGGACACGGTGAAGGTGGGGGAGGCGTCGGTGATCTCGCCGCGCAGGCGGCGCAGCAGGAACTCGATCGAGTGGTGCAGCTCCTCCACCGGCACCTGGGGGTGCAGGCCCGGGTTGGCGTGCAGCCGCTTGTCACGGGTGGCCAGCTTGTCGAACAGCGCCAGATACTGTTCACGGTTGAACAGTTCGTCTTCGAGCTGCATCAGGAACAGCACGGGGCAGGTGATCTGCTCGGCCGCGGCGGTGATGGTGGGCACGTAGTGAGCGGGCCCGACGATGCCCATCAGGCCGAGCACCGCGGCGGTGACCCGCTCCTCGGCGGCCACGAACGGTGCGCCGTAGATCGTGCCCATCGACAGACCCCAGTAGCCCACCGGCCCGGCGCCGACCTCGGGCAGGCTCTGGGCGAAGTCGAGGGCGAAGCGCCAGTCGTCGACCATGTCGGTGACGGTGCCCTCGCGCTGCCATTCCGGCCAGAACGACTCGCGGCCCCCGGGCGGCACGAAACGCCGGCCGTGCACGGGCCCGTCGATGGCCAGCGCGAAGCAGCCGTGCTCGCCGGTGAGGCGCTGGGCCAGCCACGGCAACGGCAGCTGGTGGCGGTCGCCGGAGGCGCCATGGCCGAGCAGCACCAGCGGTGCGGCCGGAGTGGGCTCGGCCGGCTCCCACAGCACGCCGGACACCAGCCGCCCGTTGCGGTCGAGGTCGAACTCGCGCCGGCGCAGGGGTCCGTCGGTCGTCACATCGAGGAAGGTCACCGGCGCAGTCTTGCGCAACCGGGCGACGCCGCGGCGGCCGGTTGCCCACGCTCGGGCCGGCCGCTCGGCCGCGGGCCCGTCGGTCAGCTGAGGTGGGTGCCGAACCAGCTGAGCACGGCCTCGAAGGCGGCGGCGGCCTGTTCGGCGTTGTAGCGGGCGCCGGTGTCGTTGAAGAACGCGTGGTCGACGCCGGGGAACGTGCGCAGCTCGTGGGTCAGGCCGGCGGCGGTGAGGGCGGCGCCCATGGCGTCGCGGCTGGCGTTGACCCGACTGTCGTTCTCGGCGTAGACGCCGAGCACGGCGGCGTTGGGCGAGCCGCTGAAGTCAGCCCCCTGCGGCCCGGGTCCGTAGAACGGTGCGGCGGCGTGCAGCCTCGGTTCGCCTGCGGCCAGCAGCGACCACACCTGCCCACCGCCGAAGCAGAAGCCGACCGCGGCGAGGGTGTGCCCGGTGGCCCGCTTGCCCAGTTCGTCGAGCCCGGCCTTGGCATCGGCGGTGAGATCCGCCTGGGCGGCTTGGCCGAGCGCGGCGGTGACGGCTCCTTCGTCGCCGATGGCCTCGGTGCCGCCCTGGCGGGAGAGCAGGTCGATCGACAGGGCGGTGTACCCGGCGGCGGCGAACCGACCGGGCAGGTCCTTGAAGTGTTGGGTGAGCCCGCGGTTCTCGTGGATGAGCAGCACCGCCCCTTTGGGTTGCTCGGCGGTGGCCAACCAGCCGATGAGCTCGCCGGCGGGCCCGGGGAACGTGATGCGGGCGGGGGCCAGGCCCTGGGCGCCGGTGGCGCTGTTCGGCGCCGCGGGGGCGTCGGTGGTGGCGGACCCGTCGGTGGTGGCGGTGGCAGCGCTGCTCGACGGCGCAGCCGCCGTGTCCGCGGTGTCGGTCGCAGCGGTGGTGTCGCCGGTGGCGGCCGACGTACCGGCGGGTACGGTGTCGTCGCCGTCACCACCGCAGGCGGCGAGCAGGTTGACCGACGCAGCCGCGCCGAGCCCCATGAGCCCCAGCCGGCGCAGCGCCTCCCGCCGGGTCAGCACACCGTCGGCGTGATCGAGCGCGATCTCGGTAGCGAGGTAGTCCTGGTAGGCCATCGCCGCAGCGTAACCCTTGCGGGCGCAACGATGACGTCGCGGTCAGGTGGCGGTGGGGGGATCGTCGCGGCGCGGTTCGGCCGTCGGCTCGGTGCCGGTGGGGCCGGTGTCGCCGGTGGGCGGCTCGCCGCTCTTGGAGCGGCTGAACGGGTTGCGCAGATCGGTCGGACAGCTCCTCGACGCTCTTGGAGATGGCGGCCGACAGCGACGAGCCCACGTCCTTCACGTCGGCCTTGACCGCCGGGTCCTTCACGGTCGCCCACCGCATCGATCACGTCGTCGATGGCGTCGCCGAGCTTGCGCAGGGCACGCTGCAACGTGTCGTCGGCCGGCGGCTGTTCGGCGTCGGGGGCGGCGCCGGCGTCCGCGTCGGTCACCGGCGCGACCGGGGCGTCGGCCACCGGCGTGGCGGGCTCGTCGCGGCGGGCCTGCTCGAAGTGGGTGCGCAGCTTCTGCCCGAGCGCGTTGAGCTTGGCCCCGACGTCGCTCCAGGCCGCGGATTGTTCGGTCATGTCTCCAGCATGGTGCGCCCCGGCCCCCAACCGGGAGTGGCCTGGGACCCGATCGTCGGGGGACGCACGGCTGGTTGGCGTCCCGGCGGCCGTGTCGGACAGGCTGGCGCCGTTCGATCGGCGCCGGGGGCGGCGCGAGCAGGGGGAGAGCATCCATGAAGCTGGCCGTCGAGTTCCCGAGCGTCGCCTTCCGGGAGGGTCCGGACAAGGTGGTCGATCTCGCCCGCGCCATCGAGGAGATCGGCTACGACGAACTGGCCGTGTTCGACCACGTCGTCATGGGCTTTCCCACCGAACGGCGCGGTGCCCCCCGCTACCCGTCGACCATGCCGGTGCTCGAGGCGCTGGTGCTGCTCGGCTTCGCGGCGGCGGTGACCCGGCGGGTGAGCCTGTCCACCGAGGTGCTCGTCCTGCCGCAGCGTCAGCCGGTGCTGGTGGCCAAGCAGGTGTCCACCCTCGACACGCTGTCGGCCGGTCGGATGCGGCTCGGGGTGGGCGTCGGCTGGCAGGAGTGCGAGTTCGACGTGCTGCAGATGGGGTGGACCGACCGGGGCAAGCGCATGGACGAGGCCATCGAGGCGATGCGGGCCTACTGGCGGGACGAGCAGGTGGACCTGGTCGGCCCGTACTACCCGGCCGATGCCATCGGCATGCACCCCAAGCCCCCGCAGGGCGGCGGGTTGCCCATCTGGGTGGGCGGGCTGAGCGAGCCCGCCTTCCGGCGGGTGGCCCGCCTGGGCGACGGGTGGATGGGATCGGCGTTGGGCAGCGACGAGCAGACGCTCGCCGCGGTGGCCAAGATCCGCGCCTACGCCGAGGAGTACGGTCGAGATCCGGCGTCGATCGGCATGCAGGCCATGCTGGCGCCGCCGCCCACCGACTCGCAGGGCAAGACGTTCTACGCCGAGCACGACCGGGTGGTCCGCCGGGCCGAGTCGATCTCGAAGATGGGCTTCGAGTGGACCTCGATCAACGCCACCGCCATGTTCCAGGCCGGCGCCCGCAGCGTCGACGCCATCATCGAGCAGCTCGGGCAATTGCACGGGAAGTTGCGCGCCGCCGTTGGGTAGCGTGCGGTGATGCGGACCGCGTCGGAGCTGACCACCACAGAGCTGATCACGTCGGAAGCCGAGCTCGACGAGCTGTACGGCGAGCCGGTGCCGGCCGCGGTGCTCAAGGAGCTGCCCTGCATCTCGGAGGACTACCGGCGCTTCATCGACGCCGCACCGTTCGTCGTGCTGGCCACCGCCGGGCCCGAGGGGCTCGACTGCTCGCCGCGCGGCGACCCCGCCGGCTTCGTGCGGGTGCTCGACGAACGCACCCGGGCCATCCCCGACCGTCGGGGCAACAACCGGGTGGACTCGCTGCGCAACATCGTGCGCGACCCGCGGGTGGCGTTGCTGTTCCTCATCCCCGGGATCGGGGAGACGCTGCGGGTCAACGGGCGGGCGGTGCTGTCGCGCGATGCCGCGCTGTGCGCCTCGTTCGCCATGGGTGAACGCGGCGACAAGGTGCCCACCTGTGTGATCGTCATCAGCGTGGACACCGTGTACACGCAGTGCCCCAAGGCGTTGGTGCGCTCCAAGCTGTGGGACCCGGCCACCCAGGTGCCCCGCTCGTCGCTGCCGTCGATGGGCCAGATCCTGCAGGGCATCAGCGACGGCGCCTTCGATGGCGCCGGCTACGACGCGGCCTACCCCGAGCGGCTCCGCCAGACGATCTACTGAGCGGCGCCGGCCCGTCGCGCCGGTCACCCGTCGTCCGGCACGGATCAGCCGTCGCCGCGCAGCTCCTTGTCGAGCGGCACCGGGAAGCGCGGTGAGACGACGACGTCACCCAGGAAGCGCTGCAGCGCAGCCAGTTCGTCCTCGATGGCGGCGGTCGCTTCAGCGCCCACGTCGGTGAGCAAGCGGTGCACCACCTCGCCGCTGCGGCGCTGGCTCCAGCCGCCCACGATGCGGCCGTCGACCCACAGGGTGGCGCCCACGTTGCCCGATCGGTCGAACAGCACCGGCACGTGCGCGGGGTCGAGGTAGAACCGCCGGCCCTTCCAGCCCATCGCCGTGGGGTCGAGCGCTGGCAGGGCCGCCACCCACGATGGTTCCGCGCCGGCGTTGGCGTTGGCGCCGTCGGGTGGTGGGTCGACGTCGTCGGCCAGGACCACGCCCGGCTCGCCGTCGAGGTCCACCGCCACCGTGTCGAGCCGGGCCAGGGCGGCGCGCACCTTGGTCAGCCCCAGCCCGGTCCACCAGGCGATGTCGGCCACCGTCGCCGGGCCGAAGGCCTCCAGCCACCGCCGGATCAGCTCGGTGCGGGCGGTGGCGGCGTCGGTGACCGTACCGGTGGGTCCGGCGATCGGCTCCCAGGTGTGGCGGCTGCTGGTCCACCCGCCGGGCGGGCCGCGGCGGATGCGACCGGCCAGGGCGAGGATCGTGTAGACGCGATTGGCCACGCCCACCTCGCCGCCCCACTTCTTGCCCGGGGCGTACCCGATCTTCGCTTGCAGCTCCGGCACGTGGCGCGACAGCGTGGCCCCGGGTACCGGTCCCAGGCGTTCGAGGGCGGCGACGGTGGCCTCCTCCGCCGCGGCCAACCAGCGGGCGCCGCCGTTCGGTCGGGCGACACCGGCGGCCTCCACCTCCTTGATGAGGCGTCGGCGCTGGGCGGCCAGCAGATCGTCGGAGACGGCGGCCTGCACCAGGTGCAGGTCGCGCTGGGGCAGCACGAACAACGTGCGCCGCATGCCGAGGTGCTTGATCAGCTCCTGCGTGTCGTACAGGGCGGTCTCCAGCGCATCGACCCGGAAGTCCGTCACCCGCGCCCGGGCGGCGAGGAAGACCGTGGCCGGGTCGGTGGCGTGCAGGCCGACGAGTGCGGCGGCCGCCGTCGTGGCGTCGGGGAACCGGGCGGCCGGTCCGGCCAGGCCGTGACGGCGGCCGAGGCGGGCGCGCCGCTCGGCGGCGTCGATGCGACGGGTGGCCATGCCGGTCCGTCCGTACCGGTCAGTACGCGCCGTCGGCCCGCAGCGCTTCGATGTCGTCCCACGTGAAGCCGGCCTCGAGCAGCACCTCTTCGGTGTGCTGGCCGAGGTGGGGCACCTCGATGCCGTAACGACTGGGCGTGTCGCTCATGGCGATGGGGTTGCCCACCACCTTGATGCGACCCCAGTCGGGGTGGTCGACCTCGGCCAGGTAGCCGTTGACGTAGGCCTGCGGGTCGGCGGCCACCTCGTCGTGGCTGCGCACCGGGGCGAAGCGCTGGCCGTTGGCGGCGAGGCGCTCGCACCACTCGGCGGTGGTGCGGGTGCGGAAGATGGCGCTGAACTCCTCGCGCATCTCGGCCTTGATCTCGGCCGTGACGAAGTACTGGCCGAAGCGGGGGTGCTGCAGCCAGTCGGGCCTGTCGATGGCGGCGCACATGCCGGGCCACAGGTGCTCGGGGCACCCGGCGATGGCGAGGTAACCGTCGGCGGTGGGGAAGATGCCGTACAGCGCGTTGACCAGGGGGTGGCCGCCGTTGGATCGGCCCGCCACCTCACCGGTCATGAACAGGTGGGTGTACTCCATGGCCTGCAGCCAGATCTGCCCACCGAGCAACGACACCTCCACCTTCTGGCCCCGACCGGTCTGGTTGCGGGCGAACAGGGCGGCCAGGATGCCGATGCTGAGGTTCTGGGCGCCGCAGTGGTCGGCCACCAACGTGGCGATCGGGGTCATCGGGCCGCCGTCGTCACCAGTGGTGGAGATGATGCCGCCCATCGCCTGGCCCACCATGTCGGCGCCCTCGCGGGTGGCGTCGGCACCCTGCGGGCCCAGGTAGCTGCCGGCGGCCCAGATGATGCGGGGGTTGTGGGCGGCGAGGTCCTCGTAGCCGAGGCCCCAGGCGTCGAGCGTGCCGGGGGCGAAGTTCGACAGCACCACGTCGGCTCGGTCCACCAACTGCAGGAAGGCCCGCTTGCCGCCGGGTGTGCGCAGGTCGAGGGTGACGCTGCGCTTGCCCCGGTTGCAGGCGATGTAGGGGGACGAGAAGCCGTAGTCGGGCAGCACGTCGACATGGCGGCCCATGTCGCCGATCTGTGGGAGCTCGACCTTGATCACCTCGGCGCCGAGGTCGTGCAGCATCGCCGCCGACTGCGGGCCCTGCACGAGCGTGGAGAGGTCGAGTACGACGATGCCTTCGAGTGCGCCTGCCATGGTGCGGCAAGGTAGCGCTCAGCGTGGCTCGAGGTGGCGCGCGAGCCGGGCCAGCCTGCGGTCCCAGCGGGCGCCGGCGGCGGCCAGCCAGGCGGCGGCGTCGACCAACGGGTCGGTGCGGGCTTCGTAGCGGACCTCGCGCCCGTGGCGTTGTGCGGCCACCAGGCCGGCGTCGGCCAGCACGGCGAGGTGCTTGACCACCGCCTGACGGCTCACCGGGAACTGCGGGGCGAGGGCGGTGGCGGTGGCCGGTCCGGCTTCGAGCAGCTCCTGGAGCAGGGCGCGCCGCGTGGGGTCGGCCAGGGCGGCGAACACGTCGTCCATCGGGGCGGCGGCGTGGGTCAGCACCGCAGGGTGGCAGTGGTGCGAGCGGCGCAGTGCAGGGCGAGCGCGTGCAGGTGCATCGACCAGCGGGTGCTCAGCGGTGCCCGCTCCCGCACGATGAGGCGACTGCCGGCCGGTGCGGGCTCCACCACGAGCTCCACCGTGGTCGGCGGCCCGGCACCGTCGGGGTCTCCGGCCACCAGGTGAACGACAGGCGCTCGCCTGGCGTCACCTCCTCCACGACCAGGCGGCGGACCTCGCCATCATCCACCAACCGGCCCTGGCCACCGGGGCGGAGGTCGACCTCGAGCTCGTCGCCGAGCCACGCGCCGAGCTGGTCGGCGTCGGCGATGGCGTCCCACAGCTCGTCGGTGGGCACGGGGAACTCCTGGATCATCTCCATGCCGTCACCCTACCGCGCTCGTGCAAGGAAATGGTTGCACAAGGAGGTGGCCGTGGTTACGGTGATGTGCAACCCATTGATTGCAGGAGGTGGCCGACGTGGCCGGATTGCTGGTGCCGACCGTGGTGGAGACGTCGATGCGGGGGGAGCGCGCCTTCGACCTGTACTCGCGCCTGTTGAACGACCGGATCGTGTTCCTGGGGACGGCCATCGACGATCAGGTTGCCAACCTGATCATCGGGCAGCTGATCCACCTGGAGTCGGACGCACCGGGCAAGGAGATCGCGCTCTACATCAACTCGCCCGGCGGGGACATGAACGCGCTGTTCGCCATCTACGACACGATGCAGTACCTGTCCTGCCCGGTGGCGACGATCTGCGTGGGCCAGGCCGCGTCGGCGGCGGCGGTGCTGCTGGCCGGGGGCGCGGCGGGCCGGCGAGCGGCGCTGCCCAACAGCCGGGTGTTGATCCACCAGCCGCACGGGGGCGTGCAGGGGCAGTCGACCGATCTGGAGCTGGCGGTGGCGGAGGTGGTGGAGATGCGCCGGCGGATGGTGGAGATCCTGGTGCGGCACACCGGCCAGCCAACGGAGAAGTTGATGGCCGACATCGACCGCGATCACATCCTGCGCGGCGAACATGCCGTGCAGTACGGACTGATCGACTACGTGCTCACCAAGCGCGAGCTGCCGGCCCCGTCCGGCTATGCCATCCGCTGAGCCCGCTCAGACCGAGGCGGCGGCGGCCACGGGGCGGCCGCGGCGGGAGGTGATCGGCTCGTTGAGCTCGATGCCGTTGCCGCAGGGATCCTTGAAGAAGCACTGGCGGCCGACGCCGTTGATCTCGGAGACCTTGGACACCTTGATGCCGCGGTCGAGCAGCTCGTCGCGCACGGCGTCGAGATCGGCGACGTGCAGGGCGAAGTGCTGGCCCTTGGGAGCCTCCCAACCGTCGACCTGGATGAGGTGGACCTGGCGACCGTCGGGCAGACCGAGCCACGTGCCCGGGAAGCCGAAGTCGGGACGCGGCAGCTTGGCGAAGCCGAGCACATCGACATAGAACCGTTCGGCCGCCTCGTTGTCGGCGACGTTGACGGAGATGTGGTGCACACCGAGCAGTTCCATGGGGCCATCGTAGGCGCGTCGGCTGGTGCCGTGACGCCCATCACGTGGTGGGCGGCGGGACGTGGCCGATCGGCGGGCCGCCGCGCCACATGGCGGTCGGTCTGCGGGCGCCGGGCGGGAAGCCGTAGGTGCCGCGACGGATGCGCAGCACGTGGCCGGCGTCGGCGTCATAGCCGAGGGCGTCGGCGAGGGCTTTGACCGGGGTGCGGCTGGCCACGGCGAAGCCGAGGCGGTGCATGGTGGCGTGCAGCTCGACGAGGGTGGCCTGGCCGAGCCGGGAGAGGATGGCGCGGCAGGTGGAGCGGAGCCGTCGGCCCCAGACGTAGGTGGCGTCGTGGGGGATGGGCGGGAGTTGGGCGGCGCCGTCGGAGGCGGGGGAGCGGCCGGGCCAGGGAAGGCGGCGGTGCAGGCGGCGGCGTTGCTGGGTGAGCTGTGCGGCGAGGTCCCGCCGCCGGCGGGCGAGGGCGATGAGCTGGCGGTCGACCTCCTCGAGCTCGGTGGTGAGCTCCGCGCAGAGGGCCTCGACCGCGGCCCGCTTCCGGCCGAAGACCGGGCCCTCACCGAAGACCGGGCCCTCACCGAAGAGCGGGTCGCGGCGACGGTGGCCCTCGTCGCTGATCGGGTCGTGGGGTCGCGGGCCGGAAGAGGCGGGGTCCGTCTCCCGCGGTCGTCGTCGTGGCCGGAGCCGGTGCCGCGGGCGTGGTCGGAGCTCGACATGGCGAGCCTCGTTTCGAGAACAGGGGAGCAGCGGAGGGCGGAGGGGGATGGACGGTGCCGCACCTCGATCACCGTGGCGCCATCATCCACGGACCCTGTGACAGTGAAGGCCGATCGGGCCGGCTGATGCCCGAGCCGGAGCGATGCCGCCGGCGACCGGACGCTCACAGGTGGCCGACCTGACCTACCCCACCCCGCCCCGTCATGGCGAATCCCGTGCGATTCGCCATGACGGGGCGGGGTAGGGGTGGGAGAGGGGGCAGGGCGGGCGGGCGGGCGCAAGGGGGTCGGACGGGCCCACGGGTGCCGGACGCGTCGACGCCCGGTGCGGGTCGCCACCGCGATCTGCGACCTGGGGGCCGACCGATCGCATGATGGCGCCCGGCACCGGGCGTCTCGGAGTTGCAGCGGCAGCGCGCCGTGGCGCGAGCTGCCGGGCGGGCGTCAGGACGCCCCGGCGCCCACCAGCGCATCGCCACCAACGGGCAGGGCGGCCACATCGATCCCGTAGAGCTCCGCCGTGTTGTCGCAGAGCATCGCCCGGCGCTGCTCGTCGGTCAGGTGACCGGTCTGCTGCTCGAGCATCTCCTGGCTCCAGGGCCACGTGGAGTCGGAGTGGGGGAAGTCGTTCGCCCAGCACAGCCGCCGCCAGTTCATCTGGTCAGCGTTGCGGAAGGCGACGAAGTCGTCCTGGAACGTCAGGTAGATGTGCTCCTTGAACAGCTCCGACGGCATCGACTGCACGTTGGCGGTCAGCCACTTGTGGTGCCGCTTGAACGCGTGGTCCATCCGGTACATGTAGTGGGGCACCCAGCCGGCGTCGGCCTCGACGCACACCAGCTTCAGGCGCGGGTGCCGCTCGAACACCCCGCCGAGCACGAACATGCCCATGATGTCCTGGCAGCCACGGATGATCGACAGGAACCCGTTCATCTTCGGCCCCCGCGCCCGGTTGAGGGCATCGGTGGTGCTGGTGAGGATGTGGAAGCTCGGCACCAGCTGCAGCTCGATGCAGGCCTCCCAGAACTCGGCGTAGATCGGCGAGTCGTAGTCCTCCACCTGGGGGTTGCCCGGCATCATCACGCCGCGCATCCCCATCTCCTTCATCTTCTCGAGGTCCTTGATGCCCTCTTCCGGCGAGCGCATCGGCGTCTGGCCGAGCGCCAGCAAGCGGTTGCGGTCGACGTCGCAGTACTCCGCGATCCAGCGGTTGTACGCGTCCATCGCCGCCTTCTTGTAGTCGAAGTCGGGGTGGTTGCACAGCACCATGCCCACCGACGGGTAGATCACCTCGGCCGACACGCCATCGCGGTTCTGGTCGGCCAGACGGAAGTTCGGGTCATACCCGGACTTCGGCAGTTCCGAGTAGCGCGCCTTGGTGTTCAGCTGCGACGGGTCCTGCCCGGCGGCGGCCACCAGCCCCATGGGGATCGTCCGCTTCATGCCGTCGATCACGTACACGTCGCCGTGGTTGTCGGTCTCCACCACCCGCGGCGCCCGGTCGGCCCACTTGCTGTCGATGTAGTCGATGTACGTGTTCGGTGCCTCGGTGATGTGCGAGTCCGCCGAGATGATCGGAAAGTCGACCTTCATTGGTTCCCCTAGTGCGATGAGTCGAGACGCAGCGTCCCCCGTCTGCGATCACAACGTACACGGGCGGCCACCGGGGAGACGCATGTCAGATCGGTGATCGATCCCTGAAACGCCGAGTTCACCCGCCGTTTCGCACCCCGCCATTGCCCCCGCCACCGGCCCCGGCCGAGAGTGGTGCACGAACCCGACCCGCCCTCGCAAAGGAGCCCGGTGACCGACGATCCGCTGGCCAGGCTGGCCCGCAAGGCCCAGGACGAGCTCGCCCTGCTGGCCTACCCGGCCCGCCCCTGGGTGACCCCGCGTCCCGGGCCCGACGGCGAGCGAGCCCTCGACGTGCTCGTGGTCGGCGGTGCCCAGAGCGGCATCGCCGTGGCGTTCAACCTCCGCCGCGCCGGCATCACCGACGTGACCGTCATCGATGCCGCGCCGGCCGGATCCGAGGGGCCGTGGCGCACGATCGCCCGCATGAACGAGCTGCGCACGCCCAAGCACCAGGTCGGCGTGGAGACCGGCGTGGCCTCGCTCACCGCGGTGGCGTGGTACCGGGCCCGTTACGGCCAGGACGCCTGGACCCGGATCGAGCGCATCGGCCGCCACGACTGGGCCGACTACCTCGACTGGCTCCGCGCCCAGGCCGGCATCGAGCTCGTCAGCGGAGTGGAGCTCGGCGCGCTGCACCCCGTGCCCGGCCGGGACGACCTCGTGCGGGCCGAGCTGCGCGAGCCCGCCTCCGGTCGGGCGTGGACCGTCCACGCCCGGCACGTGGTGCTCGCCACCGGCTTCACCGGCGGGGGCCTGTGGCACACCCCCGAGCACATCGCCGCGGCCGTGCCCGCCGCGCTCCGCCACCACGCCTGCGAGGGCTACGACCCGGGCGCGTACCGCGGCTTGCGCGTCGGCGTGCTCGGACACGGCGCCTCCGCCTTCGACGCCGCGGCCGCGGTGCTCGACGCCGGCGCGGCCGGCGTCGACCTGTGCTTCCGCCGGCCGGTGATGCCCACCGTCAACCCGCACCGGGCGGTGGAGTACCACGGCTTCCTCGGTCACTTCGCCGACCTCGACGACGCGGTGCGCTGGGAGGTGGCCCGCTTCTTCGACGGTGCCGACCAGCCACCCGCACCCGACGGCTACCGGCGGGCCGTGCGCCACCCGAACCTGCGGATCCACGCCGGCGCGCCCTGGGACGAGCTGCGCTGCACGGACGGCACCATCGAGGTGGCCACCCCGAAGGGGACGTTCACGTGGGACCGCATCATCTGCGCCACCGGCGCCCGCATCGACCTCGGTGCCCGACCGGAGCTGGCGCCCATCGAAGCGTGGATCACCCGCTGGGTCGACCGCTACCGGCCACCCGCCGGCCACGAGCACGACGGCCTCGGCGCGGCCCCGTACCTGGGAGCCGGGTTCGAGCTGGTGCCGCGCGAGGGTGGTCCAGCCGCCATCGCACGGATCTACGCGGCCAACTCGTCGTGCTACGTCAGCCAGGGGCCGCACTCCACCTCGATCAGCGGGTTGAAGTACGCCGCGCCGCGCGTGGTCGCCGCCATCGCCCGCTCGCTGCTGCGCGACCAGCAGCACGACCTGGTGGCCAGCCTGGCGGCGTTCCAGGAACCGGAGCAGCTGCAGGTGGAGGCGCAGGTCGCATGAGCAGCATCACGATCACCGCCGGGCCGCCCACGGTCGATGCGTTCGCGCCGTTCGGACTGGTGCTCGAGGCCACCGACGACGGCATCGCGGCCGGCGACATCGACGCCGCCCTCGACCTGGGGCGCGGCACCCCGCGCTTCTACCTGATGCGGTTGCGGGACAAGCCGCCGCGCTTCGACCGCATCACCCGGCACCGCGCGGTCACCCAGTGCCTGGCCTGGGGGGGCGGCGCCCCGTGGTTGGGGGGGGGGGCGCCACCGCTCGACCCCGACGACCCCGACGCCCGGCCCGATCTCGCCCGGCTGGCCGCCTTCGAGGTGCCGGGCGACGTCGCCGTGCTGTTGCACCGCGGCACCTGGCACGCCGGCCCCTACTTCGCCGAGGCCGAGCGATCGTTCTTCAACCTCGAGCTGGCCGACACCAACCAGGTGGACCACCACTGCGTCGAGCTCGGCGGCTGGTACGAGATCGGCGGTTGAGCGACGGGCTCACGCCCAGTGCACCGACACCGTGCCCAACGAGCCGAAGTCGGCCACCACGGTGGACGGCGGATCGGCGGTGAACACGTCGGTGCACACACCGGTGGTCACCAGGTCGCCCTCGACGAGCCGGTGGCCGTAGCGCGGCAGTTCGTTGGCCAACCAGGCCAGCACGTTGAGGGGGTGGCCGAGCACGGCGGCACCGGTGCCGTCGCCCACCAGCTCCCCGTCGATGCGGGCCTCGAGTGGGTGGGTGGCGAGGTCGAGCGTGTGCCAGTCGCCCTGGAACGGCGAACCGTGCACCCACCACCCGTGGATGGCGTTGTCGGCGGCGATCGACGGCGCGCCCAACGACCAGTCGGCGAAGCGGTGGTCGACCACCTCGATGGCCGGCAGCACGTCACTGACGTGGTCGACGATGGTCATGGCGGTGTACGGCAGATCCGACACCGGCACCGTGCGGCCGATGCGCAGGCCGAACTCGCACTCGATGACCCGGGTGGTGAACTCGGCGGCGTGCAGCACCACCGGCGACGTGCTCGTGGAGTGCGACAGCAGCTGACCGAACATCGGGTGGTCGACCTGCAGCGCCTGCTGGGCCAGCGCGTTGGTGCAGGCCACCTTCCAGCCGATGCGCTGCCCGCCGTGCTCCTCGCACAGGCGGCGCACCACCTCGTCCTGGATGGCGTAGCCGTCGGCCAGGTCGGCCGGCCGGCACGACGGCGGTAGCTCGGCGATCCGCTCGGTGTGGCGCCGGCGCAGGTCCACCAGCAGTTCGGCGGCTTCGGCGATCGCAGCCGGGGAGAGCGACGTCGGTCGGGCTTGCATGGCGCAGGAGTCCACCAGCGCAGCGGGAAGCGTGTCAACGCCTCCCGTCACTGCGCCAGGTTCAACAGCGTCGGCACGCCGAAGCCCGGGAACACCGAACCGAGCGCGGCGGGATCGAGGCGCTTCTGCACGATCTCGGCCAACACGGTGCGGAAGTCGGTGGTGACCAGCAGGTCGTCGTTGCGGTCGAGCCCCGCTCGCAGCGTGGGCCAGTTGGTGTACACACCGCCCCGTATGGAGCCGCCCATCACCATCATGCAGCTGCCCCGGCCGTGGTCGAGCCCGCCGGAGCCGTTCTCCTCGACCGTCCGCCCGAACTCGCTCATGGTGACCACGGTGACCTCGTTCATGCCGGTGCCGAGATCGGTGTAGAAGGCGGCCAGCGCGTCGGCCAGCTGCCGGGCGCGATCGGCCATCTGGCCGCTGGCCGGCGTGCCCATGTTCTCGTGCATGTCCCAACCGCCCACGTCCACGCAGGCCGCCCGCAGCCCGATGTTGGCCCGGATGAGCTGGGCCACGGCGCGCAGGTCGCGGCCGGCGCCGGTGTTGGGGTACACGGCGCCGTTCTGGGTGCCGATGCCGCCGGCGGTGGAGATCAGCTCGGTGGCGGTGAGCGCGCTGCGGGCCGCGCTGCCCAGCGGACCGGGCACGGAGGCGTACATGGCGTTCAGCTGGGCGCCGACCGACGCCATGTCGGCCGAGGGGAAGCCGTCGAGGCGGAACCCGTTGAGGCTGTAGACGGCGAGCGTGCCGCTGAAACCGTGCAACGCAACCGGCAGCGCCGAGCGGATGCCCACCCCGGACACCACGCTGGTGGCACCGGCGGCACCGAGGTAACGGCCGATCCACCCGGTGCGCAGCGAGATGTCGACCGAGCTGCGCTCCCAGTAGTCCTGGGCCTCGAAGTGGCTCCGGGTGTCGGACTCCGCGTCGGGCAGGCCCACCGCGTGCACGACGGCGAGGTGCCCGTTGCCCCAGGCGGTCTGGTAGAGGTTCCGCATCGCCGGGTGCATGCCGAAGTAGCCGTTGAGGTCGAGCGCCCCGTTGGCCTGGCCGGGCCGCGCGATGGCGTTGGTGGGCCGCACCCGGGCGTAGTCGGGATCGCCGTAGGCGGGGATCAGGCTCAGCCCGTCGGCGCCGCCGCGCAGGAACACGCTCACCAGGATGTCGCCGGTGGCCGGGTCGTTCGGGTCGCCGAAGGCCAGGCGGGTGGTCGTGCCGGCGCTGACACCGACGAGGCCGGCGCCCACGGTGGTGCCGAGGAAGCGGCGGCGGGAGAGGGTGGAACTCGACATGGCTGCTCCTGCGGGGCGGTTTCGACGGGCGGATCGGAGGGCGGTCTTGACGGATCGGTGCCGACGGGGCGGATCGACCCGGGAGGGAGGTCCGTACCGGTCGGTCCATGGCGGTGGACCGACCGGTACGGACCGGAGGGAAGAGGGGTGGTCCGCTCAGCGCAGCTGGAAGCTGGGCGTGTCGAGGGCGAGCCCGACGAGCGTGCCCAGCTTGGCGTCGACCTCGGCCCGGGTGACCGGATCGGCGTCGGCCTTGCCGAGGTGGGCGAGCAGCGCGGCGCGCTCCGCCGGCTGGAAGCCGCTGTCGAGCAGCCGGAGGGCGAGGGCGTCGACGACGGCGCCGGCGGTGGCCGGCAGCGGGTTGGGCAGCAGGGCGGCGAGATCCACGGCGATGCCGTTGAGCCCGTTGTTGGCCAGGCGGCCGCCGAGCTCCCAACGCTGCAGCATGCCGTCGGCCGAGGCCCAGTAGCCGGCGACGTCGGGGTAGCCGTTGGGCGCCGGCCACTCGAAGGGCAGGTTGGCCATCTCGCCCAGCAGCGTGCCCAGCGTGCGGGAGGCGTTGGAGTCGCGGCCCTGTTCGATGCGGGCGTTGAGCACGCGGAGCTGCGCGGCCAGCAGCTCGAAGGGGCGCCGCACCTTGGTGCGGCGGGCGGCCCGGAACGTCGGTGAGCTGAACAGGGCCTTGAGCACCGGGCCGATGGCGGTGTCGTTGGCCTGGTACACGTCGGCCAGCGCCTCGACCAGACCCAGGTCGGGATCGTCGGACACGAAGCGGCGCACGAGCTTGTAGCTGAGGTACCGGGCGGTCGAGCGGTGCCGGGCCAGGAACGTGAGCGCGCTGATGCCGTCCTGGTAGCCCGCCCCCGAGGAGGTCCAGGCCCCGCCGAGCAGGCTGACCGTCTCGCGGCTGTGGCGGTAGCTCTGGTACTCGAACTCCTTGGTCGTCCAGTTCATGCTCCAGCCGGACATCACCTTGGCCAGCGCCACCACGTCTTCCTCGGTGTACACCTGCTCGCCGTTGATGATGCCGAGCGTGTGCAGCTCGAGCAGCTCCCGACCCCAGTTCTCGTTGACCCCTTGCGGGGAGTTGGCGTTGCTCTGGGCGTTGTTGAGGTACATCAGCATGGCCGGGCTGTGGCCGGAGGCCAGCAGCAGGTCGACGAAGCGGCCGAACGGGTTGGAGCGGGCCACGGTGCGGTCGTCGGCCGTCTTGAGGCCGACCAGGTAGGACTGGTTCAGGGCGACGGTGAAGTGGTTGTTCCAGAACTCGACCATCACCTCGTACAGCTGCCGGTTGCTGCCGTAGGCCCGCAGGACGGTGGCGTGGCGCAGCTCGTCGCGCACGACGTCGTTGTTGTTGTCGTAGTTCGACGCGTTCGACGCGGTGAGCGTGGGAAACGTGCGGATGATGCCCTGCAGCACGCTGTCGTCGATGGTGTTCGGGGCCAGCTGCCGGTCGATCCAGGCATCGATGCCCATGGCCACGATCTCCCGGCGCATCGACGGGGTGGTGCCGAAGCTCAACCGGCGCAGCACGTGGGCGGCCTCGTCTTCGACGGTGACGTCGGGCGGCGGGGCCGTGGTGGTCGGGGTGGGCGCCGTGGTGGTTGTCGACTCGGTGGTCGTGGTGGCCGCCGTGGTCGACGTGGTGGGCGCGGTGGTGGTCGTCGCCTCGGTCGTCGTCGTCGACGCTGCGGTGGTCGAGGTGCTCGACGTGGAGCTGGTGGTGCTCGACCCGTCCGGTGCCGTGGTGGTGGAACCGTCGGCCACCGTGGTGGTGGTCGCCTCCGTGGTCGTGGTCGGGGCGCTGGTGGTGGTCGTCGCCTCGGTCGTCGTCGTCGAGGGCGCGGTCGTCGTGGTCGAGGGCGCGTGGTGGAGGTGGTGGTGGGCGCCTCGGTGGTGGTCGTCGTCTCCGGCACCGTCGTGGCCACCGCGGTGGTCGTGGTGGACGGGGCTCCACCGTCACCGGCGGCGACACCGGCGGGGTGCCGCTGCCGGGGTTGCCCATCGGGGGCAGCGGGTCGGTGGGGGCGGGCGGATCGCCGATGGGCGTGGGCTGGTCGGGGATGGCGGGCGGATCGGTGCCGGCCCGGCGGCAGCGTGGGCGGCACCGGCGGGTTGTTGGGCGACGGGGTGGGCGATGGTGCGGGCGTTCCGGAACCGCCGCCGACCGCCGGCGGCGCCGTGCTGGCCGTCGTCGGGCTCGCCGCGGCGGTGGTCGTGGGCGCGCCGTGGTCGACGTCGAGGTGGTGGACGTCGAGGGGGTCGACGTGGACGTACCGCCCGGCATGGTGCAGCCCCAACCGGGCCGGGGCCGCATCGGCCCGCCGCCGCCGGCGACCACGTCGCGGGCCCGGGCCACCCGGATCCAGTCGGGCCAGCCCTGGCAGGAGAAGCCCGCCAGCGCAGCCGCGGCCGCGCCCAGGAACTCGCGCCGCCGCCAGCGGTTGCGGGTGCGCGGCGTCGCCGCGCTCGCAGGGGTGCTCGTCATGGTTCGTCCTTCGAGTCCAGCCATCTCGATGGGACAACCGAGTCCTGTCCGCCTGTGACCCGCTCGCCGCCAAGAATTGTTGCGGTTCGATGACCGCCACGAGCACCGTAGGGCAACAGATGACGATTGCGCTACATCTTCGCGGCGCGAATGAGCGGAAGATCGCTCGCCGCCCGGGCCGACGCCTCGCCCGACACGTGCCCGCGCTCCACCGCTCGGGGGAGGCCGGGCTCCGCCGAGCGGTGGAGAAGTCCTCGTCAGGACGCCGGAGGCGGCGCGGACGAGCGTCGCGCACCCTGGGCGACATGACCGTTCCCCACCCCTTCCCGCACCATGCGCCGGCCGCGCGACGCGTGACGAGCCAAGTTCCGAATGTGACGAGACGATTGCGACGGTCGTCGCTCCGGGTCGGCTCCGTGCTGCTGGCGGGCTTCGGGCTGGCCATCGACCGCAGCGCCCTCGGTGCCCTCGCGCTGCTCGTGGTGGCCGTCGTGCCGCTCGAGCGCCGGTGGCCCCGCCATCGTCAGCCGTGGCGGCGACCCGGCCTGTTGCTCGACGTCGGGCATGCGCTGGCCGGCGGCCTCGCCGGCGTGGCGCTGCTGCTCGCAGCGGGCACGCTCGCGCTGGTGAGCGGCGTGGGTGAGCGGGTGGACGTTCCGCCCGTTGGTCGGTGCGTTGCCCTCGCCGGTGCGGGCGGTCGTCGGCTTCGTGTTGTTCGATCTCGTCTTCTACTGGGTGCACCGTGCCCAGCACGTGGTCCCCGTTGTGGCGACTGCACCGCATCCACCATTCCAGTCGGTACCTCGACTGGGTGAGCGTGCCTGCAACCACCCGCTGGACGGGTTCGTCGCCGGCCCGCCGGCCGTGCTGCTCATCGTGGCCGGGTTCCCGGCCGAGGCCGCCGCGCGCTGCTCGTGCTGCAGTTGGCGGTGGGGGTGCTGCTGCACGCCAACGTGCGCTGGCGGCTTCGCCCGCTGTGGACGCTGGTGGCCACCCCGGAGTTCCACCACTGGCACCACGAGGCCCGCCCCGGTTGCGGCGGCACGAACCTGGCCGCCTTCCTGCCCGTGTGGGACGTGGTGTTCGGCACCTACCGCATGCCCGCCCACGAGCGTCCGCAGCGCTACGGCGTCGACGACCCGACGGCCACCACGCTCGCCGGCCAGTGGCTCGAACCGTTCCGCCAGCGCCCCACGTCGGCATCGGTGCCGGCGACGGCCCCGGCGGCCGGCGCGCCCTGCGGGATCGCCCCGATGGGGCACGACCGCTGACCCACCGTGGTCCTCGCGATCGGTCCGTACACTGCCCGCATGGTCCAGGGCCTGCTGCGCGCTCCCCGGGCGGGCGATGCCGCCCTGGTGGCCGCGCTCGCCGCCACCGGGGTGCTCAACGTGCTCGCCGTCGACGGGGGCGCCGCCACCGCCCCCGGGGCGGCACCGCTGGGCGCACCGGCGCTCGCCGTGCTGGCCGTGGTGCTCCCGCTCCCGCTGTGGTGGCGACGTCGCCGGCCGCTGGTGGTGCTGGGCGCCACCCTGGCGCTGCTGGCCGTGACGGGCTCGCTGGCACCGGCCGGCTCGCTGGACCTCCTGCTCGCCGGCCATCTGGTGGCGGCGGTGGGGCCGCCGGCGCCTGGAGCCCGCATCGACGCCGGATGGTGGCGGCGGTGGCGGCGCTCGGGCTGCTGTGGTTCCTCGGCGGGCTGTCCGAAGGGCGCGACCCGCTGGCCGCCGGGGCGCTGGCCGCCGGCATGGTCGGCCTGCCCGCCGTGGCCGGTGGTGCCGGCCGCACCCGCCGCCTCTACCTCGAAGCGGTCGAGGAGCGCTTGGCGGTCGCCGAGCGCGAACGCGACGAGCGCGCCCGGCAGGCCATCGCCGCGGAGCGGGCGCGCCTCGCCCGGGAGCTGCACGACGTCGTCGCCCACCACGTCAGCCTGATCGGGGTGCAGGCCGGAGCGGCCCGGGTCAGCCTCGACCGGCACCCCGACGGGGCCCGCCGGGCGCTGGCGGGCATCGAGGAGTCGAGCCGGCAGGCGGTGACGGAGCTGCACCAGCTGCTCGACGTGCTCCGCCCCCTGCACCCGCCCACCGACGGCAGACCCGACGGTATGGCGAAGCCCGACGGCACGGCGAAGCCCGACAGCACGGCGAAGCCCGACGGCACGGCGAAGCCGAGCGGGATACCGATCGGTACCGCACCCGACGCCGAGGGGCCGACGCCCATCCCGCCCCCGGCCCCGGGGTTGGAGCGGCTCCCGGCGCTGGTCGAGCAGTGGTGCCGCGCCGGGATGGCGGTGCGCGGTGGCGGTGATCTGGCGGCGGTGTGCGCCGCGGTCGGCCCCACCGGTCCGATCAGCCCGGCGCTGTCCACCACCTGCTACCGCATCGTCGAGGAGGCGCTGACCAACGCTGCTCGACACGGCGCCGCCGGTACGGTGTGGGTGACGGTGGCCCTCGAACCGACCGGGCTGCGGCTGGAGGTGCGCAACCCGCTGGGCGCGGGCCCGCCGACCGCCGCCGGTGTCGGTGCCGGGCGGGGCCTGGTGGGCATGGCGGAACGGGCGGCCCCCTTCGACGGCCGGGTCACGACCGGCCCGCACGAGGGAGGTTTCGTGGTGGAGGCGTGCTTCCCCCTCGATGCCCTGGCCGCCGGGAGCCGGCGGTGAGTGCGCCGGCCGGCCCGGTGCGGGTGGGCCTGGTCGACGATCAGCCCTTGATGCGGGTGGCGTTCCGCACGATCCTCGAGAGCTTCGGCCTGTGCATCGTGGGCGAGGCCGCCGACGGCGAGGAGGCCGTGCGCCTGGCCGTCGAGCACCGCCCCGACGTGGTGCTCATGGACGTGCGCATGGCCGGGCGCGACGGCGTGTGGGCCACCGCCGAGATCGGTCGGCGCTGCCCCGGGGTGCGGGTGCTGATCCTGACCACGTTCGACGACGACGAGGTGCTGCACGGCGCTGCGCGCCGGTGCCGCCGGGTTCCTGCTCAAGAACGCCACGCCCGAACAGGTGCTCGATGCGGTCCTGCGCCTGGCGGCGGGCGACGCCGTGCTCGACCCGGCGGTCACCGCCCGGGTGCTCGACCGCTACCGCCGGGCCTGCCCCGACCCCGACGGCGGCCGCCACCGAGCCGGTGGCGGTGACGCCGATCCGCTCGCCGCACTGACCGGCCGGGAGCGAGCGGTGCACGGTCTGCTGGTGCGGGGATGACCAACGCCGAGGTCGGCTCGACGCTGGGCATGGGTGAGGCAACCGTCAAGACCCACGTCTCCAACGTGCTGGCCAAGCTCGGGCTGCGCGACCGGGTGCAGGCGGTGATCCACGCCTACGAGCACGGCGTGGCCGGCCCCGCCGACCGCTGACGCCCCATGCCGGCCCGCCGGCCCGCCGGCCGGGCGATCGTGGCAGCACCGTGCGGCTCGCGACATGATGTCCCTGCCCGGAACGGCCGGGGCACGCACGTCGCGCGGCTCGCGCAGGGGGACACGGAACATGCTGCTGGAGGACAAGGTCGCCATCGTGACCGGCGCGGGATCGGGCATCGGCGAGGCCAGCGCCCACCGCTTCGCCCGCGAGGGGGCGATGGTGGTGGTGGCCGACATCCGCGGCCGCAAGGCCGAAGCGGTGGCCGCCGCCATCCGGGAGGCGGGCGGCGAGGCGACCGCGGTCGAGGTCGACGTGGCCGACGCCGCCTCGGTGCAGGCCCTGGTGCAGCGGGCCCTCGATGCCTACGGCCGGCTCAACGTGCTGTTCAACAACGCCGGCACGCTCCGGCCGGGCACGGCGGTGGAGCTCAGCGTCGAGGACTGGGACTTCGTCATGGGCGTCAACGTGCGCTCGGTGTTCCTCGGCGCCAAGTAGCGGTGCCCGCCATGATCGCCGCCGGTGGCGGGTCGATCATCAACACCGCGCCGATCTCGGGCCTGCACGGCGACGGCGGGGCGGTGGTCTACGCGGCGTCGAAGGCCGCCGTGATCAACCTGACCCGGGCGCTGTCCACCGACCATGGCCGCGACGGCGTGCGGGTCAACGCCATCTGCCCGGGCACCATCCAGACCCCGCCGGTGTCGCGCATGATGGCCGACCCGGTGGTGCTGCAGCGCAACGTCGACGCCCACGCCCTCGGCCGGCTCGGCCTGCCCGAGGAGATCGCCGCCGCCGCGGTGTGGCTGGCGTCGGACGAGTCGTCCTTCGTGTCCGGCGAGGCGATCGTGGTCGACGGCGGTCTGCGGGCCCAGTCGCCGCTCGGCCGGCTGGCCGACCCGCGGCCCGAAGCCCTGCGGGGCTGATCGCCGAGCACGGCTGCCGCCGTCGCGCTAGAACGGGTCGATGGCACTCACCATCGATCAGCTGCTGGCCCGACAGGAGATCGCCGAGGTGATCTACCGCTACGCACGCGGCATCGACCGCATGGACTTCGAGCTGGTGCGCTCCTGCTACCACCCCGATGCCTACGACGACCACGGCTCGATGAAGGGCGACGTGGAGACGTTCATCGCCGGAGCGGAGCGCTTCCTGCCGAAGTTCGTGGCCACCATGCACTTCATGGGCAACATGCTCATCGAGGTGGAGCCGGGCGCCGACGTGGCCCGGGCGGAGACCTACGCGGTGGCCTACCACCGCGAGGAGCTGGCCGACGGCTCCGGCCGCGACGACATCTGGGGCATCCGCTACGTCGACCGCTTCGAGCACCGCGACGGCGCCTGGAAGATCGCCCACCGGGTGGTGGCCCAGGAGTGGCGGCGGGTCGATCCCGTGCCCGCCGGCCGGGTGCGGGGCGGCGGTCCGGGGCTGTGGGGCACCAGGGACGGCAACGACGCCATCGACTGGATCATGGCGGCGAGCGCACCGGTTCCCGGCTGAGGCCCGACCGGGCTAGCGCCCGCCCCGGAAGTGGGGGTTCTCGATGATGCCGAGCGGCGCGCCGCCGGGCTCGATGACCGACGCCATGCGGATGCCGTCGCCGACGTCGTGGATGGCCTGGTGCTCGGTCGCGCCGGCCGCCAGCAGGGTGGCGAGGGCCGCCTCGATGTCGGCGACACCCCAGTACACGTCGCAGCGGCCGGGGTCACCGCCGGGGAACAGACCCAACTCGTAGCCGCCCACCTCGAAGCCGACGTACCGATCGGTGTCGTAGTAGGGCGCCACCCCGAGCAGGTCGCGGTACCAGCGGCGCGAGCGTTCGAGGTCGATGACCGGGTAGATGGCGGAGCGCAGTCCCTGGAGCATGGCCGCAGCATCGCGCCCGCCGGCGACAGCCCCCTGTCGGAGTTTCCCGATGGGTGGCGGCTGCTGGTGGGCCGACACCGGCGCGCGCCACACTGGGAGGTATGGCCCGACTCGACCGGCTCTACGCCATCCAGGAGGAGCTGCGTCGGAGCGCCGGCGTACCGGTGAGCGCGGCGGCGCTGGCCGAGCGCTTCGAGGTGAGCCGCCGCACGATCGAGCGCGATCTGGACACGCTGCGGCGGGCGGGCGTGCCGCTCTACGCCGAGGCCGGCCGGCGGGGCGGGGCGGTGCTGCACCAGCGCACCGACGCCCGCCTGCTGTTCAGCCTCGACGCCGAGGAGGTGACGGCGCTGCTGCTGGCCGCTTCGGCGGTGGGGTCGCTCCCGTTCGGCGCCGCCGGTCAGCAGGCGATGGCCCGCTTGCTCGAGGCGCTGCCCACCCCCACCCGGCTGGAGGTGGAGCGCCTGCGGGGCCGCATCCGCGCCGTGCCGGCCGATGGTCCGGCCGTGCGGGCACCGGTCCGCCGTGCCCTCCAGGACGCGGTCCGTCAACGCCGGGTGGTCAACCTCCGCTACGTCGACCGCAACGGACAGGCGACCGCCAGGGCGGTCGAGGCCCACGGCTTCTACGGCAGCGGTGACGGTTGGTACCTCATCGGCTGGTGCCGACTGCGCGATGCCGGCCGGATCTTCCGTCTCGATCGGGTCCGCAGCGCCCGGTTGACGGCCGAGGTGGCGCCCGATCGCGACGTGGACGAGGTGTTGGGCTGGGTGCCGCAGGCCGTCGCCGCCCCGGGCCAGACGTCAACGTATCGTTGACGCCGTGCGTTCTGTCAATCTAGAGTTGACAGCATGTTGAGCCCGCGGGAAGAGCAGGAACTGCGCAACCGCACCGCCGACCTGGTGCTTGCCTGGCACCTGGAGCAGCGCGGCGCCCTCGAGTCGGCCGATGTCGACGGGTACCGCAGCCTGGTGGAGGCGGCGGCCGTGGTGGCCGACGAGAGCGAGGCGTCGCTGCGCAACTGGGTGGCGGCCGCCCGACGGGCCGGCCTCAGCTGGGAGGACATCGGCGCCACGCTGGGCGTCACCCGCCAGGCGGCCCAGAAGCGCTTCGCGCCGTCGGAGCCGCCCCTGGGCGCCGGGGGCCCCGGCGAGCGGCTCGTGCGCACCGGCGTGACCGCCTTCAACGAGGTGGAGGTGCTGCGTCGCGAGGGGTTGCTCGGGCACCGCCTGGTCGGCGGGGGACTGGCGAAGCTCTACTTCGAGCAGACCGACCGGGCATGGGAGCACGTGCGCGTGGTGTCGCTGCGGCGGGGCAAGCCCATCGCCGAGATGGAGGCCGAGGGCTGGACCCACGTGTTCAGCTGGTACCCATACACCTACTTCACCAGGCCGGCCGGCAGCGCTGGTTGACACTGTGTCAGCGGTCACGCCCCGCTACAGTCGGCGCGTCCACCATCCGGCCCACCCAGGAGATGACATGCTCGACGGGATCCGCGTCCTCGACCTGACCGACGAGCGGGGCCACCTCGCCGCCGAGATCCTGGCATCGTTCGGCGCCGAGGTGATCGCCATCGAGCCGCCCGGCGGCCAGCGGGCCCGCCACCTGGGGCCCTTCGCCGGGGACCAGGCAGATCCCGAGCGTTCGCTGGTGCACTGGGCCGCCAACCGGGGCAAGCGCAGCGTGGTGCTGGACCTGGCCGGCAGCGAGGGCGACCGGGCCCGCTTCGTGGAGCTGGCCCGCACCGCCGACGTGCTGTTCGAGACGGCGGCACCGGGCGAGCTGGACGCCCTCGGCATCGGCCACGGCGCGCTGTCGGCGGCCAACCCGCAGTTGGTCCACGTGGCCATCACGCCCTTCGGCTCCACCGGTCCCAAGGCGGGGTGGCAGGCGCCCGACCTGGTGGCGCTGGCGTCGGCCGGGCAGCTGCTGCTGTGCGGCGACGCCGACCGCTCGCCGGTGCGCTGCGCCGTGCCCCAGGCCTGGTTCCAGCCCAGCGGCGACGCCGCCGACGCTGCGCTCATCGCCCTGTGGGACCGGGCCACCTCGGGCGTGGGCCGCTTCTGCGACATCTCCGCCCAGCAGTCGATCATGCAGTCGACCCAGTCGATGGTGCTGGCGCCGTTCTTCAACGCCCCGCTCGGCGCCCGCATCGGCGGCGGCATGCGGTTGGGGCCGCTCGACGTGAAGCTGGTGTGGCCGTGCCAGGACGGCACCGTGTCCATCACGTTCCTGTTCGGGGCGGCGGTGGGTCCGTTCAGCCGGCGGCTGTTCGAGTGGATCTACGAGGAGGGCGGCTGCGACGAGCACACCCGGGACAAGGACTGGGTCATGTTCGGCACCCAGCTGCACACCGGCGAGGAGACCGTCGAGGAGTTCGACCGGCTCAAGGACGTGCTGCAGCGCTTCTGCGACGGCAAGACCAAGCAGGAGCTGTTCGACGGCGCCATGCAGCGCAAGCTGCTGATCGCCCCCGCCTCCACCATCGAGGACGTGTTCGGCTTCGAGCACTTCGAGGTGCGCGACTACTGGGACCGGGTGGACACCCCCGCCCTGGGCCGTACCGTTCGGTATCCCGGGCCGGTGGTGAAGCCGTCCACCGGCCGGCTCGCCCCGCTCGGCGCGCCCCCGACGCTGGGGGAGGGCGACGACGAGGTGTTCTCGGCCGCATCGCTGGCCCGGCGCCCGTCGGTGCACGTCCCGGTCGGTGGCGGCGCCGCCGGTGCGGGCGGGATGGCGTCCCGCCGCCCGCTCGAAGGCCTCAAGGTGCTCGACTTCATGTGGTCCCTCGCCGGTCCGTCGATCTCGCGGGTGCTGGCCGACCACGGTGCCACGGTGGTGCGCATCGAGTCCTCCAACCGCATCGAGATGGGCCGGACGCTGAGCCCGTTCTTCCAGGACAAGCCCGATCCCGAGGGCTCGGCGGTGTACCTCAACGCCAACGCCGGCAAGCTCGGCCTGTGCCTCGACCCGACCAAGCCCGAGGGCAAGGCCGTGGTCGAGGACCTGGTGCGCTGGGCCGACGTGGTCACCGAGGCGTACTCGCCGGGGGCGATGGGCCGCTGGGGACTCGGCTACGACCGGCTGCGCGAGCTCAACCCCGAGGTGGTGATGCTGTCGTCGTCGCTGGTCGGTCAGGTGGGGCCGCTGGCCAGCTTCGCCGGGTTCGGCAACCTGGGCGCGGCCATGGCCGGGTTCTTCCACACCACCGGCTGGCCCGACCGCACCTGCGTGGGGCCCTACGGTGGCTACACCGACTACCTCTCGCCCCGTATGGGCGTGGCCTCGCTGCTGGCCGCCTGCCTCCGCAAGCAGCGCACGGGGGAGGGGTGCTACCTCGACGTGTCCCAGACCGAGGGGCGATGTGGAGCCTGGGGCCGGCGTTCCTCGACTTCGACGTGAACGGTCGCATCTGGGAACGGGCCGGCAACCGCGACCGCAACCACGCCGCACCTGGTGGCACCGTGCGCCGGCACCGATCGGTGGGTGGCGCTGGTGTGCGAGAGCGACGCCCAGTGGCAGGCGCTGTGCGACGTGGCCGGCTTCGACGCCTCCTGGCGGGCGTTGCCGGGGGGCAAACGGTTGGCGCGCGCCGGCGAGCTCGACGAGCTGATCTCGGCGTGGACCGCGCCGCAGGATGCCGCCGAGCTGGCGGCGCGGCTGCAGGCCGCCGGGGTGCCCGCCCATGCGGTGGACTCGGCCAACGAGCTCGCCGTCGACGCCCAGCTGGCCCACCGCCGGCACTGGATGACGGTGGAGCACGCCGTACACGGCCCGATCACCATCGAGGCGCCCCGCTTCCAGATCGAGGGCTCGCCGGTGGTGCCGGTGGCGGCGCCGTCGCTCGGCCAGCACGCCTACGACATCCTCACCGAGATCCTCGGCTACGACGGCGACCGCATCGCCGAGCTCGCCGCCGCCGAGGTCCTGGAGTAGCCGGCCGGTCGGTCCGGAGCCGTGGCGGCGGACCGTCGTCGGCCGACCCTCGTCGGCGGACCGCGCGCCGGACCCTCGTCGGCGGACCTCGTCGGCGGACCGCGGTCGGACCCTCGTCGGCGGACCCTCGGTCCGATTCGACGTCGAATCGACGCCGTTGCCAGCCCGGCCGGGGTGGCCGCGGCCGGTGTACAGGGCGACGCGGTGCCCCCGCCGCGGCACGGCGAGCGTCCGGATTCCGTGTCCGGCGACCAATTCCGAATCGACGTCGAATCGAGCGCGAAGGGCTCCCGGGTCACCTCTCGGGTCGATGGCGCAACGCCCGGACCGCCGGACCGGCACCGAGCGCAGCGGCCATCGACCGAGCCGGCGGCCGGATCGCTCGCTGTGCTCACGGGCCGTCCGACCCCGTTGCGCTCAGCTGCCGGGCTTGCGGAACGCCACCACCTTGCCCCGGTCGATGCT
This sequence comes from Acidimicrobiales bacterium, assembly GCA_041394365.1. Taxonomy (GTDB): domain Bacteria; phylum Actinomycetota; class Acidimicrobiia; order Acidimicrobiales; family CAIXPF01; genus CAIXPF01. Next base: position 194,748 of record JAWKIM010000011.1, on the reverse strand, counting down.
CACCCAGTCGCGGGCCTCGAGGTACGGCCGGAACACCTCGGCGATGGCGGCCTCGTCGACCCGGGTCTTCGGCCGCTTCACCTCGTACACGTGGGGGAACTCGAGCCACGCGGTGGTGGCGTGCCAGGCGCACGGCGGCCGCACCGGTCGGCGGGTCGTAGAGCACCGGGCCGAACAGGCACTGCCCATCGGGGAAGAACAGCGTGGGCACGCCGAACCCGCCGGCGTCGACCACCTTCTGGTGCTCGGCCCGCACCTCATCGTGCGTCGTCGGATCGGCGATCGCCTCGTCGACGGTCGCCGGATCGATCCTGCTCGCGCAACAGGTGCCGGGCGACCTCGGGCTCGTGCGGCTTGTGGCCCTCCACGTGCAACGCCCGCCCGGCCCGGGCGTACCACGCGCCGAGCAGCGCCATGTCGCGCCGCCGCAGCAGCGCGCCGATGCGCATCATCGACCAGCCGTAGGACCACTCCCGTTCCCACGGGTGCTTCTTGCCGTCCCGGCGGTTGACCTCCTCCAGCGAGAAGAACCGCCAGTTGACGGTGAGGCCGAGCTGGTCGCGCACCGAGCGCATCCACAGCGAGGTCTGGTACGCCCACGGGCACATCACGTCGAAGTGGAAGTCGACGGTGTCCACCGCACCCGGGTCGGTAGCGGCACGTTCAGCCATCACGGTCCTCCTGCCACGGCATCGGCGTGGCCTCGCTCCAATAGTCCGGCCGGATGCCGTAGGCCTCGATCATGCGCTGCCAGCCGGCGCCGATCACGATCACGGCCGACAGCTCCAGCAGCTCGCCCTCGTCCAACACGGTCGTCAGCTCGGCGAAGGTGGCGTCGTCGATGATCGGGTGCTCGGTCACGAGCAGGTCCACCACCCGCAGTGCGGTGCGGGTCTTGGTGTCGAGCAGCTCGTGGGCCTCGGGGGCGTCCAGGTCACCGATGGCGGCCTGCACCTGGTCCTCGGTCAGTCCTCGGCGCACCAACGATGCGCTACGGGCGAGGCTTCAATGCACGCACTGGTTGCGGGCGGCCATGCGGATGCGGCACAGCTCGACCATCTTCGGGTCGAGGCTCGACGCATCGGTGTAGACGAAGGCGACCCAGTTGAGGAACAGATCCAGCACCCCGGGTCGACGGGCCAGGGTGAGGAACAGGTTGTCGTCCTTGTAGGCCTTGTCGAACCACACCTCCATGCGCCTGCGCAGCACATCGGGCAGCGTGGCGGGGTCGGCCTGGGGAAGTGTCCGAACTCATTCGCCATGCCCGCACGGTAGTGCGCCGCTGGCCGGCGAGCCCGGGTGCCGGCCGGGCAACGCCGCGGCGGGCCGGGCGTGCAACACTGCGGCCATGTACCCCGGCATCCACGCAGACCACGCCCGACAAGCCCGCCGTGATCATGGCCGGTCCCCGCTTCGACGGGACGGTCGTCACCTACGCGGAGCTCGAGGACCGCTCGCGCCGGCTGGCCCAGCTGTGGTGGGCGGCCGGCCTACGCCCCGGCGATCACGTGGCCATCCTCGCCGAGAACCACCCCCGTTACTTCGAGGTGTTCTGGGCGGCGATGCGCTCGGGCCTGTACTTCACCACCATCAACCGGTACCTGCAGGCGGATGAGGCGGCCTACATCGTCAACGACTGCGGCGCCCGGGCGCTGGTGGCCTCGGGCTCGTTGGGCCAGCTGGCCTCAGCCGTCGTCCCGGCGCTCGAGAACTGCCCCGTGCGGCACATGTGGGACGGCACCGTCGACGGCTTCGAAGCCTACGAGGACGCCATCGCCGCCATGCCGGCCGAGCCGCTGGCCAGCCAGCCCCGCGGCGAGACCATGCTGTACTCCTCGGGGACGACGGGCCGGCCCAAGGGCATCAAGCGCCCGCTCAGCGGTGAGAGCGTGGACCAGCCGAGCCTGCTCATCTCAGCGATCATGGTGGGGCTGTTCCGCTTCGACGACCAGGTGGTGTACCTGTCGCCGGCACCGCTCTACCACTCGGCCCCGCTGTCGGCCACCACCGCCACCCAGGCGCTGGGCGGCACCTGCGTGGTGATGGAGCGCTTCGACCCGGTCGAGTCGTTGCGGCTCATCGAGCAGCACCGCGTCACCCACAGCCAGTGGGTGCCCACCATGTTCACGCGCATGCTCAAGCTCGACCCGGCCGAGCGCGCCGGGTTCGACCTGTCCTCCCACCGGGTGGCCATCCACGCCGCCGCCCCGTGCCCGCCCGAGGTCAAGCGCCAGATGATCGAGTGGTGGGGCCCGATCCTCTACGAGTACTACGCCGGCACCGAGTTCAACGGCTTCACGTTCATCGACTCGGCCCAGTGGCTGGAGCACCCCGGCTCGGTGGGCCGGCCGCTGGTGGGCACGATCCACATCTGCGACGACGAGGGCACCGAGCTGCCGGTGGGCGAGCCGGGGGTCATCTACTTCGAGCGCGACGTGGTGGCCTACGAGTACCACAACGATCCGGACAAGACCCGTTCCTCGCAGCACCCCGAGCACGCGCTGTGGACTGCGCTGGGCGACGTGGGCTACGTCGATACCGAGGGGTACCTCTACCTGACCGACCGCAAGTCGTTCATGATCATCTCCGGCGGGGTGAACATCTACCCGCAGGAGATCGAGGACTGCCTGATCATGCACCCGTCGGTGGCCGACGTGGCCGTGTTCGGCGTGCCCAACCCCGACATGGGCGAAGAGGTCAAGGCCGTGGTCCAGCCCGCCGCCGGCACGACGCCGGGGCCCGAGCTGGAGGCGACGCTGCTGGCCTACGCCAAGGAGCACATCGCCCACTACAAGGTGCCCCGCTCCATCGACTTCCTCGACGAGTTGCCCCGCCTGCCCACCGGCAAGCTCTACAAGCGCATCCTGCGGGACCGCTACTGGGGCAACCACGACACCCGCATCGTCTGAGCCGGCTGCGGGAACGAGCGCGCCGAACGCGGCCGGCGATACGGCGGCTCTCCGGCCGTCCTCCGCGTGGTACGGCTCGTGGTATACTCGTCTCATGGCGATGTCTGCGAAGGCGCCCGACCCATCCGGTGAGAGCCCGCCTCGACCGGCTGCTCGATCTCCTCGACCGCTCCGAGAGCGAGCGTGATGCGGCCAGCACCTCGGTCCGGCTGCCGGTTGCGTTGCGGGACGCCGCGGCGCTGGCCGCCGAGATGGGCCTGACCGGGTCGGCCAGCGAGCTCACCGTCACGGGGTTGCGGCGCTCGCTCGAGGCGCTCGCCCAGCGCGCCGTGCTCGATGCGCACTACGAACGGGTGCCCCGGGCACGGCCGTCGCTCGTCGAGCTGGCGCAGGCGGCGGCCGAGCTCGACGGCAGCGCGCTGGCCGCCCGACCGGATCTGCTGGCTCGTGCCGCAGCCGCGGTGGTGGCGCTGCGGCCCGGGGCCGACGCCGACGACGTGCTGCTGTACGCCGCCGGGCTCGCCGCGGTGGCGTGAACCGTGCCCGATCTGATCCTGGACAACGAGGCGGTGCAGGCCCTGGCCGATCCGCGACACCGCAAGCACCGTCGCGCTGGCCATGGTGGACGTGCTCGCCACGCGCGGCCGCCGCGGCGTGCCCCACAGTGCGCTGATCGTCCCCGCCGCCGTGCAGGTGGAAGCGGGGTGGGACCGCGGTGCTGCCCGCTCGGGTCCGCTCAACCGGCTGCGGGCCCAGCGACCCGGGCTGGACGGTCCCGGCGCGGACCGGGCCGCGGCCATCGTGGCCGCGCTCGGCGTGTCCGTGGCCGACGCCCACGTGGGCCAGGTGCTGGCCGACATCGGTGGTGCGCCCGCGGTGTTGACGAGCGATCCCCACGACATGGGGCGCATCGCCGCCGAGCTCGGTGTCGAGGCCCGCATCATCACCATCTGACCGGTGGCGACCACGGGCATCGCCTGATGGCGGCGAGGACGGCGATGGCGGCGAGCAGCCTCTAGGCTCGGACGCACTCGGGGACCCAGGGGAGAGAGCACGCCATGAGCGACCAGATCACACCGTTCCGCATCGCCGTCGACGACGACGTGCTCGAGGACCTGCGGGCGCGCCTGCGCAACACCCGCTGGCCCGAGGCGGAGCTGGTGGACGACTGGAGCCAGGGCGTCCCGCTGGCCTGGGTCCAGGACATGTGCCGCTACTGGGCGGAGGACTACGACTGGCGGGCGCGGGAGGCCGCGCTCAACCGTTTCGACCAGTTCACCACCACCATCGACGGCCACGACCTGCACTTCATCCACCAGCGCTCGCCCCACCCCGAGGCCAAGCCGCTGCTGATCACCCACGGCTGGCCCGGCTCGATCGTCGAGTTCCACAAGGTCATCGAGCCGTTGGTGGACCCGACCCGCTTCGGCGGGGACGCCGCCGACGCGTTCCACGTGGTGGCGCCGTCCCTGCCCGGCTACGGGTTCTCCGCCAAGCCGAAGGCGGCCGGCACCAACGTGGACCGCATCGCCGAGCTGTTCATGGCGCTCATGGCCCGCCTCGGCTACGACCGCTACTTCGCCCAGGGCGGCGACTGGGGCTCGGCGGTCACCACCTCGATCGGCGGGCAGGACCCCGAGCACTGCCTGGGCATCCACATCACGCTGGCCATGATCGGCGCTCCCAAGCTGGAGGGTGAGCCCTCCGCCGAGGAGCAGCGGGCCATCGACGGCTCGCGTTCTACGCCCAATGGGACTCCGGCTACTCCAAGCAGCAGTCCACCCGGCCCCAGACCCTCGGGTACGGCCTGACCGATTCGCCGGCCGGGCAGGCGGCGTGGATCCTCGAGAAGTTCTATGCCTGGACCGACTGCGACGGGCACCCCGAGAACGTGTTGCACCGCGACGAGCTGCTCGACAACGTGATGCTCTACTGGGCTCCGGCCAACGGCGCCTCGTCGGCCCGGCTCTACTGGGAGAGCTTCGGGCGGGCCGCAAGCGCCTGACCGTGACCGTACCCACCGGTGTGGCGGTGTACCCGAAGGAGATCGTGCCCCCGGTGCGCAAGTGGATGGAGAAGCGCTTCCCCAACATCGTGCACTGGACGGAGATGCCCAAGGGCGGGCACTTCGCCGCCTTCGAGCAGCCCGAGCTGTTCGTGGCCAACGTGCGCGACTACTTCAGGACGCTGCGCTGACATGGCCCGTCGCAAGCTCCGCCTGCTGCACACCTCCGACGTCCACCTCGGTTCGCACGGCTACCACGGCGCCGCCACCCACCACAAGCACTGCATCTGCCCGCTGCTCGCCGTCGGGCAGCTGGCCGAGCAGCACGCGGTGGACGGCGTGCTGGTGGTGGGGGACCTGTTCGATCACACCCGGGTCGACGAGAAGCTGGTGCTGCGGGCGTTCGACGCGCTCGAGGCGATGGTGGGCTTCAGCGTGCTCATCGCCGGCAACCACGACGTCCACGACGAGAACTCGCTCTACCATACCGAACGGCATGGTGAGGCCTTGGGCCAGCGGGACATCGTGTTCTTCGACGAGCTCGAGGGCCGGGTGCAGCACGTGGCCGATGGCCAGGTGAAGATCTGGGCCCGGGCGATGGACGAGCACTCGTCGAAGTACCGCCCGCTGCACGGCGTCGCCGAGCGGGGCGAGCACGACGGTTGGTTCCTGGTGCTCGGGCACGGCCTGCACATCGGCGACGACTCGCCCGACGCGGTGTCGCGCTCGTCGTTGATCACCGCTTCGGACATCGCCGCCACCGGCGCCGACTACGTCGCCCTCGGCCACCACCACGTGTTGACCGACGTGTCCGCCGGCGGGGTGCCGGCGTTCTACTGCGGCGCACCGAGCGGCTACCCCGGCGGCCAGGTGCTGCTGGTGGAGCTGTGCCCCGAGTCAGGGGTGAGCGCTACGCCGTTGCCGGTCACGGTGGCCGACTGCTGCCCCCACGAGGTCTGAGCGGGCGGGGCGGGCCGGCGGTCAGGCCCGGCCGTCGGGTGAGGAGCGGGTGTCCACCCAGCGGGCCTGCATGCCGGCGCTGAGGCCGCCGTCGACGGTGAGGTGGTTGCCGTTGAGCCAGCGGTGCTCGCCCACCGCCAGCCAGGCGAGCACCTCGGCGATGTCGGCCGGGGTGCCCACCCGGCCCACCTGGTCGTTCAGCCATTCCATCTGCCGGGCGCCGGTCTGCTCGCGGAACGCCGGTAGCAGCGGGGTGTCGGTGGGCCCGGGCCCCACGTCGTTCACCTGGATGCCGCGCTCGATGCCCCGGCCGGCCAGCTGCATGGTCAGCACGACCACCACCTCCTTGGAGAAGGAGTACGGGTCGGTGCCGACCTGGTCGATGTTGGCGTTCCACCAGGCCAGGCCCTCGTCGTAGGACGCCGTGCCGAGCAGCTCCAGGATGGGCTTGATGCGCCGCTTCCACGTGTTGCCGGCGATCGAGGCGACGTTGACCAGCGTGCCGCCGTCGGCGATGCGCTCGAACAGCAGGTCGGTCAGCAGCCGCAGGCCGAGCACGTTGACCCGTCCCACGAGCTCGACCGGCACGGTGCCGGGCACCCCGGCGATGTTCAGCAGCGAGGCGTAGCGGCCGTCGAGGGCGGCGGCCACCGTGGCGATGGCGGCCGGGTCGGCCAGGTCGCAGTGGTGGTGGGCGGCCACGCCGGGGGGCGGCGGCGCGATGTCGAGGCTGACCACCTCCCGGCCCTGGGCGAGCAGGGCGGCCACGGTGGCCGCCCCGATCCCCGTCGATGCCCCGGTGACGATGCACGGTCCCTCAGCTGCCATGGCCGCACCGTACCGCTCAGTGGCCGTGGCCGTGGCCGGCGGTGACGTCGTTGCCGGCGGGGTACTTCCAGGCCTGCAGGCCGGCCACGATCAACGCCACCACGGCCGCCACCCGCAAGCCGCTCTGCCCGCCGGCCACGAAGGCGTCGCGGATCGAGCTGACGAAGCCCTCCGCCTGGGCGGGGGACGTGCTGCGCAGCCCCTCGGCCACCTGCATCGCCCGGCCGACGTTGCGCTGCGCCTGCTCGGCCGCCTCGGGGGCAGGGCGGTCAGGGCATCGGACACCCGGGAGCGGTAGGCGGCGGTGACCACGCTGCCGATCACGGCGATGCCGATGGCGCCGCCGAGCTCGCGGGTGGTGTCGTTGACCGCCGAGCCCACGCCGGCCTTGTGCGGCGGCACGCTCGAGAACAACCCGGCGGTGAAGCTCGGCATGGTCATGGCCATGCCGGCCGCGGTGATGCAGAGGTACACCGCCAGCAGCGCATAGGGGGTGGACTCGCCCACCAGCGACAGCAGGCCCAGGCCGACGGCGCCCACCAGCGGGCCGATGGTGAGCATGCGCTTGATGCCCATGCGGGCTCCCAGCGCGGCCGAGCGCGGCGCCACCGCGATCATCACCGCCGCGAACGGCAGGGTGGCCACACCGGCGCGCAGCGGCGTGTACCCGCGCACGTACTGCAGGTACTGGCTGAGCACGAAGAACGTGGCGAACATGGCCAGGAACATGGCGGTGATGCCGATGGCGCTCATGGTGAAGCGCGGGTTGCGGAAGAAGGCGATGTCGAGCATCGGCTCGGCGTTGTGCTGCTCCCAGAGCACGAAACCCACCAGCGTGACCGCCGCCAGCACGAAGGAGCCGACGACGAGGGCGCTGCCCCACCCCTTCTCGGGGCCCTCGATGATGGCGAACAGCAGCGAGCTCAGGCCGACGATCGACAGCAGCGCGCCCAGCGGGTCGAGCGCGGCGGGCTTGGTGTCGGTCGAGTCGGGGGCCATCACCGCGATGGCGAGGAACGCGATGACGGCGATGGGCACGGCCACGAAGAACACCGAGCCGTACCAGAACCTCGTCAGCAGCGCGCCCGCCACCACCGGACCGATGGCGCCGCCCGCCCCGGCGAAGCCGGCCCAGATGGCGATGGCCTTGGCCCGTTCCTGCACCGGGAACACCGAGCCCAGCAGCGACAGCGTCGAGGGCATGATCAGCGCCGCGCCCGCCCCCATGACCGCCCGGAACGTGATGAGCACGTTGGGGGAGCTGGAGTAGCTGCACAGGATCGAGGCCCCGGCGAAGATCACCAGGCCGATCAGCAGCGCGCCCTTGCGGCTGAAGCGGTCGCCCAGGGCGCCGGCGAACAGCAGCAGGCCGGCGAAGGTGAGGGCGTAGGCGTCGACGATCCACAGGATCTGGGTGTCGGTCGGCCGCAGGGCCCGCGCCAGGCTGGGGATGGCGACGTTGACGGAACTGACGGTTGCCACCACCAGCACCAGCACCAGGCACAGGCAGCCGAGGATGTACCAGCGCCGGTGGTAGACGGCGGGATCGATGCCGAACGTGTCGGCCGGCGAGGTGGTGGTCATGGGGGCTCCGATCGCGGCCCCGGTGCGGCGACGCCATGGGGCGTGGCGCACCGTAATTCTTCAAGCGCGCTGGAGGTCAAGCCCTCCTGCGTGGCATCGGGCACCACGCCGCGTCGCGACCCTCCGGTGCGGGCTCGGGGCGATCGACGGGCGCGGACCCCCGCCATCGGCTAGCAAGTAGGGCGGAACTGTTCGTCCACGGTCGAGGTTCGACCAGCACAGTCGGAGCACACGCATGCGCGAAGCCGTCGTCGTTTCCTACGCCTGTACCGGGTTGGCCAAGTCACACCGGGGTGGGTTCAACCTGACCCCGGCCATGAGCATGGCCGCCCACGCCATCAAGCACGCCGTGGCCAAGTCGGGGGTGGAACCCGAGGCGGTTGAGGACCTCTACCTCGGCAACGGTGCGCACGGCGCCGGCAACCTCGGCCGCCTGGCCGGCCTGCTCGCCGGTCTGCCCATCACCACCGGTGGCTCCACCATCCAGCGGCACTGCTCGTCGGGCCTCAACGCCATCGCGCTGGCCGCCAACTACATCCGCAACGACGGCTGTGACGTGGCCGTCGCCGCCGGTGTGGAGGCCATCTCCATGCCGAACCCCGGCATGGGCGGCTCGATCAACATGGATGATCAGCTGACCGACATGTACCCCGCCATCTACATGGCCATGATCGAGACGGCCGACATCGTGGCCAAGCGCTACAACGTCAGCCGCGAGTACCAGGACGAGTACTCGCTGCGCTCCCAGCAGCGCATCGCCGCCGCCCAGGAGTCCGGCAAGTTCGCCGACGAGATCGTGCCCATGGCCACCAAGATGAAGAAGGTCGACAAGGCCACCGGTGAGGAGTCGATCGTCGACTACGTGGTCGACCGCGACGAGTGCAACCGGGCCGAGACCACCCTCGAGGGCCTGTCGAAGCTGCCGCCGGTGCGCGGCGAGGGCAACTTCATCACCGCCGGCAACGCCAGCCAGCTCTCCGACGGCGCCGCCGCGGTGGTGCTGATGTCCTCCGAGGAGGCGTCGCGGCGCAACCTCGAGCCCATGGGCGCCTTCAAGGGCTGGGCGGTGGCGGGCTGCGAGCCCGACGAGATGGGCATCGGCCCGGTGTTCGCGGTGCCGAAGCTGCTCAAGCGCCACGGCCTCAAGGTCGACGACATCGACATCTGGGAGCTGAACGAGGCGTTCGCGCCGCAGTGCCTCTACTGCCGTGACACGCTCGGCATCGACCCCGAGAAGTACAACGTGAACGGTGGCTCCATCGCCATCGGCCACCCCTTCGGCATGACCGGCACCCGCTGCGCCGGCCACATCCTGCAGGAGGGCAAGCGCCGCGGCGCCAAGTACGGCGTGGTGACCATGTGCATCGGTGGTGGCCAGGGCGCCGCCGGTCTGTTCGAGATCTACTGATCCCGCAGGGGTTCGCCCCTGCCGCCTGCACGTCGCTCGGCGGGCCTGGTCCCGTGTCGTACCATACGGTACGGCATGGGCCGGGCCTGCTGTCTTTTCGGTTCAGGGGCCGAAGGCGACGACCTGCGCACGGCGAGCCCGTCCGCCAGCCGGTCGAAGCCCTCGTTGATGGCGGCCAGGTCGATGGTGGCGGAGCGGAGCCGGTCGACGGGCAGCCGGCCGGCCCGGTACAGCGCCACGAACCGTCCGATGTCGCGCACCGGGTTGGCCGAGCCCATGTAGCTGCCGAGGATGCGCTTCTCCTCCGACACGGCGGCGGCGATGGGGATCGACAGTCGGACCGATGGATCGGCGAGGGCGGCCACCACCAGCGCCCCGCCGCGGCGCAGCAGGCCGTAGGCGAGCTCGGCGGTGGCCGGACCGCCGGCCATGTCGAAGGCGTGGTCGACGCCGCCGCCGGTGAGGTCGTGCACCTGCTCGGTCAGGTCGGCGGCGTCGCCCGGCAGGGCGTGGGTGGCGCCGAGCGAACGGGCCAGCGCCAGCTTGGCGGGCTGCAGGTCGATGGCGATGATGGGGTTCGCCCCGCTGAGCACGGCGCCGAGCAACGCCGACAGGCCGACCCCGCCGAGGCCCACGATGGCCACCGATGCGCCCACGCCCACCGCAGCGGTGTTGACCACTGCGCCGACGCCGGTGATCACCGCACAACCGAAGCTGGCGGCGTCGAGCAGCGGCACGTCGCGCGGGATGCGCACCACCGAGCCGGCGGCCACCACCGCATGGTCGGCGAAGCAGGAGATGCCCGACCAGTGGTGCAGTGCGCCCGGCCCGGGCCCGGCCCCGGCGGGCCGGTGCAGCCGTCGGGCGCCGGTGACCAGGGTGCCCGCCGCCCGGCTGGCCCAGGACGACTGACAGAGGTTGGGCCGCCCGCCGACGCAGTCCCGGCAGCGGCCACAGGCGGCCACGAAGACCAGCACCACGTGATCATCGGGGGACACGTTGTCCACCCCCGGGCCCACCTCGAGCACCTCGCCGGCGCCCTCGTGGCCGCCGACGGCGGGCAGGATCCGGGCCCGGGCCCCGGCCACCGCCGACAGGTCACTGTGGCACAGGCCGGCGGCGGCGATGCGAACGAGCACCTCGCCCGGCCCCGGTGGGTCGAGCTCGACCTCGGTGACCTCGAAGGGACGGCTGTCGCGGTAGGGCCGGGGGAGACCCTGCTCGTGCAGGACGGCGGCGCTGATCCGCATGCGTGCGCTCAGACGGCGTACTGGTCGGCCCGGCCGGTCGATTCGGTCACGCCCTTGCCCCGGATGACATCGTCGCGCTCCCACTCGGCGATGGCGTCGAGCACCCACGGCTGGGTCAGCGAAGCGGCGCGGTCCCGCACCGCTTCGGCGTCGAGCCACACCGACGCCGCCGTCTGGATGCCCCAGGCGTGCTCCGGCACCCGATACCCGTAGGTACGGGTCAGCCCGGCACCGTGCGCATCGGTGCGGTCGCCGTAGTCCCCCACGTAGGACAGCCACGGCAGCCGGGCCTTGAGCTCGACCGCCAGGGAGTCGACCAGCCCGGCCAGCAGGTTGCCCTCGTCCCAGTCGGGGATCGAGCCTTCCTTCTGCGCCGGGCCCACCGGCAACGACAGCCGGCCGTCCCGCTCGATGAGCAGGTACTGCCGGCGCTCGCCCCGGGTGCGCTCGAGCAGTGCGGCGGTGGCGGTGATCGGCGCCGCCGACCAGTAGCCGAGCAGGTGCTCCGCCTCCGGGCCGAGGCCCAGGCGCACGGTCTCGTGGTGGGGGAACCAGCCCGTGGCCGGCGGCTGGCTGGCGGCGCACCACTTGGTGAACATCCCGGTGCGGTGGTGGGCGGCGTTGTTGGCGCCCGCCCGGTGCCAGCAGTGCATGTCCATCAGCAGCAGGTCGCCGCGGCGCAACTGCGGGTCGACGAAGGCGTCCTCGGCGGGCCGCCGGGGCCGCTCCGCGTTCCACACCGGCGCCCACGGGTCTTGCGTGTGGGCCACCCGGTGCGAGCCGGGGGCTACCAGCAACGGTCCGGCCACGTCGTCGAAGTCCACGAACGGCACGATGGCGAACGTCCAGCGCATGGAGGAGCCGATCGGGCGCCAGCGCTTGTAGTCGTTGTGGCTGGGCAGCCCCGGCCCGCCCGGGGTGCGGTCGTACCAGGCCCACATGAGCAGCTTCGGATCGTCGTCGAGCACCGCCCGGACCGGCTCCACCAGCTCCGGCCGGGCGGCCAGGTAGGCCAGGTCGGGGTCGGCCAACGCGTTGCGGGCCAGCGTCCATCGCCCCGGCCCCGGGTAGGTCTGCCCGGCGACGTGCTGATCGAGCGGCGGGTGGTTGACCACGGCCCGCTCGAAACGCTGGAGGTCGGCGTCGCCGAACACGTTGCGCAGCGCCAGGTACCCATCGGTATGGAAGGCGGCCAGCTGGGCGGCGTCGAGCGCCGGCTGCTGCGGCGAGCGCGCCCCGCCGGCGCGGGACTTGCCGGCGGCCAGCGCCGGGTCGGTGTCGACGGCGGTGCCGACGGCCGAGGGCTCCTGCACGAGGGTCATGGCCACCTCCTGCGGACGAGGCACCCGATCCGGGTGCACCGGCTCGTCCAACCGGCCCTACGGTAGAGGATCGGGCGGCGTGCTGCCCTCGGGCAGGGCGGCGCGCAGCGCAGCCATCACCTCGTCGAACACGGCGGCGTTGGCGAAGACCGCCGTCTTGGTGTCGAGCCGCCGGCCGCCCCACAGGTCGGCGAAGCGGCCGCCGGCCTCCTCCACGAACACGACGCCCACGGCGTGGTCCCACACCCCGCCGTGCAGGTGCAGCGTGGCGTCGGTCTCCCCGGCGGCCACCCGGAGGGCGCTGTGCCCGAAGGCGGTGGGCTGCACGTCGCCGCGCAGCACGGCGGCGGCCACCGGCACCCGCCAGTCGTCGGGGTCCTTGAAGAACGTCGGGCCCGGTACGCCGCTCACCACCGCGTCGGCCAGCCGGCCGGTGTCCGAGCAGTGCATCGGCTGGGGCTCGCCGAGGGAGCCGTCCTCGGCCATGGTCGCCGTCCACGCCCCGCCGCCGCGCTCCACCCACCAGCGGCGCCCCATGGCCGGGCTGGTCACCACGCCGAGCACGATCTCGCCGTCCTGCTGGCGGGCGATGAGCGTGCCCCACTCGGTGCGGCCGGCGGCGAAGTTGTGGGTGCCGTCGATGCCGTCGAGGATCCACCGGGGATCGGCCGGACCCGACGGGCCGACCTCCTCGCCCAACACCCCGTCGCCGGGGCGCTCGGCGGCGAGCGTGGCCTTGATCGTCTCCTCGATGGTCTGATCGGCGATGGTGACCGGGCTGCCGTCCGCCTTGGTCTGCACCTCGTAGGAGTCGGTGGCGAAGTAGCGCCGGGCGATGGCGTCGGCGGCATCCGCGAGGCGATGGGCGAGTTCGAGGTCGGCGCTCATGGTTCGACCAGTCTGCCGCGCTGCTGAGTACGCTCGGCAATCACGCCCGCCGGGTCGGCGGGGGTCGAAGCGGGGTACCAGGGTGACAACGAGCGAACGTCGCGCCAACCAGGCGCTGCTGGTGGCGGCCACGGCCATGTTCCTCGGGGCGTTCGTCACCACCGCCTCGAACATCGCCGTGCCGGTGCTGGAGGGCGACTTCCCCGACGCCTCGCTGTCCACCATCAGCTGGGTGGTCTCCGCGTTCAACGTCACCCAGGTGACCTTCATGCTGCTCGGTGGGCGCCTGTCGGACCGTTGGGGCCGGCGTTTCGTGTTCTTGGCCGGCATGGGGGTGTTCTCGGTGGGCGCCGCCCTGTCGGCGGTGGCGCCGGTGATCGAGCTGGTGATCGCGGCGCGGGTGGTGCAGGCCGTCGGCATGGCCATGGTGCTGCCGTCCTCGCTGGCCGCGGTGCTGCCGCTGTTCCCGATGGAGCGGCACGCCTCGGTGGTGTCGCTGTGGTCGGCCATGGGGATCCTGGGCTCGGCGGTGGCCCCGACCATGGCCGCCGGCATCCTCGAGGTGGGCAGTTGGCGGCTGGTGTTCGCGGTGATCATCCCGTTCGCCCTGCTCGCCTGGTGGGGCGGGCGGCTGCGGCTGGACCCGGGGGTCCGCCCCACGCAACCCCGACCGCTCGATCTGATCGGTGCCGCCGCCGGCACGCTCGCCGTCGGTGGCTTGGCGTTGGCGGTGGTGCAGGGCCGGCATTGGGGGTGGGGCTCGCCGGCGATCGTGGGCATCGTCGTGGCCGCCGTCGCCGCCGGCGCGTTGTTCGTGCGCCGTTCGCTGCACCACCCCGAACCGCTGCTCGACCTGTCGCTGCTGCAGGTGCGCTCGTTCCGGGTGGTGACGGTGTCGGCCGGGTTGCTGGCCACCGCCACCGCCGCCACCTGGTTCATGTACCCGCTGTTCATGACCACCGTGTGGGGGTTCTCGATCTTCGAGGTGGGCCTCGCCATCAGCCCCGGTGCGGTGTCGATGATCCCGGTGACCGTGCTGGCCGGGCGCCTGGCCGACCGCTCCGGCTACCGGACGCTGCTGGTCACCGGGTCGCTCATCGCCACGTTCGGGGTGGCGTGGATGGCGTGGCGCCTGCACCCGGGGGCGAGCTACGTGGTGGGGTTCCTGCCGGGCACGATGTCGATCGGCTTCGGCATGGGCCTGATGCTGGGGCCGGCCAACTCGGCCGCGTTGCGGGACGTCGCCCACGAGAAGCTCGGCGCCGCCAACGCGGCGTACAACACGATCCGCTACCTGGGCTCGGCCTTGGGGGTGGCCATCTCGGCCGCCATCATCGGCGACACCGCCGGCCAGGACCGCATCGACGGCATCGCCCGGGCGTGGTGGGTGTCGGTGGCGCTGATGGCGTCGGCGCCGGTGCTGCTGTGGTGGCGCTACCCGCGGGCGTCGACCGCCGATCCGTCCGCAGAGCTGCCGGCACGCTCGCCGGCACGGGCCTGAGCCGGGGCTGATCGGCTTCGTTGCGAGCCCGAGCGACGCCCGGTCTCAGCGGGCGAAGCGCTCGGGCAGCAGCTCGGGCACCCAGGCGCCGTCGAGGATGCCGGCGCTCACCGCCAGCCCGGAGCCGAGCCCCCAGGCGATGCCCTTGCTGCCGTGCCCGGTGGCGAGCACGAGCCCGTCGACGCCGGGCACCGGACCGTGCAGCGGCAACCCGTCGGCCGACAGCGGCCGCCGGCAGGTGCGCACCTCCACCACCGCCAGCCCGGCGACGGCCGGCACCAGCTCGGCCGCCCGCCGGCACACCCCGGCGACCGCCTCGGCCTGACCCTCGGGGTGGTCGGTGGGGGAGACCTGCAGGGAGGCGCCCAGCAACAGCCGGCCGGCGGGGTCCTGCTGGACCAGCCCGGCGATCGCGGGGCCCGGCGGCCGGCAGCCGTCGAGCCCGGCCAGCTCGGCCACCGTGGCCGGGCGCAGCGCGGCCTTGGCCGCGTCCCAGTCGCTGTCCTCGATGGCGTGGCGCAGGCGGAACGGGGCCGGGCGGGTCACCACCAGCCAACCGCGCACGCCGTGCACCGGCACATCGAACGGGCCGCTGCGGCAGATCCGCCACGACCACGGCCCACCCGCCACCACCACCGTACCGGCCGGTATGGCCTCGGTGTCGGTACGGACGCCCCGCACCCGGGTGCGGTCGCCGTCCCAGAGCAGCTCGCGCACCTCGGCGCCGGTGCGCACCTCGACCCCGGCGGCGATGGCCTCGGCGGCCAGCGTGGCGGCCAGCGCACCGGGGTCGACGCGCCGGGCGTCGGGCTCCAGCGCGGCGGCGGTCACCGACGGACCGAGCTGCGGTTCCTCGGCGGCCAGGGCGGCGCCGGTGAGGTCGCCCGCACCCACCAGCAGGCAGCCGTGCGGGGAGCGGTCGAGGAAGAAGGCCCCGCCGGAGCGGTCGTGGAGCTCCTCGTATCCGGCCAGCCCGGCGGCGGCGATGGCACGCAGGGGCGGCGGGTGGGGCGCGGTGAGCAGCCCCTGGTTGCGGCCCGAGGCGTGGCGGCCAGGCCGTCGCGCTCCACCAGCGTGACCGAGGCGCCGGCGCGGGCCAGCGCCCAGGCGGTGGCGATGCCGACCATGCCGCCGCCCACCACCACGACGTCCGCTCTTCGCTGGGTGACACCCGGCCCGCTGCGCTCGACCATGGGGCGTCAGCGTAGGCGCCACCCGGGGCGTACCGTCGGGCATACCGTTGGGTATGGGCACTGGCCGGGGATGGTGCGCACCGCGGGCCCTCCATCGGCAACGATGAGGGGGAGCACCGACCGCCCGATGGCGAACACCTTGGGGAGCACCATGACGCAGCGATCGCAAGCCCACGACGAGGTCGTCGCCGGCGTGACCACCACGTTGCTCGACTATTGCGACTGCGTCGACGAGAACCGCCCGGAGGACTTCGCCGCCCTGTTCGTGGAGGACGGTGTGTTCGCTGAGGGGGACCCGGCGTTGGGTCGGGCCCACATCGAGGCCCGCTTCCGCAAGCTGCTGCGGCCGATGACCGCCACCACCCACCACCTGTCGAACATCCGGGTGTTCCCCGGCGAGGACGGCAACACCGCCACCGCCCGGGCCCACATCTACGCCTGGCACCAGCTGGCCGACGGCAACCAGTTCGAGATCTGGGGCCGCTACGTGGACGAGCTCCGCCTCGAGCCCGACGGCCGCTGGCGCTTCGTGCGCCGCGAGGTGCAGGTGGCGGGGGCGAAGGGCATCGAGGTCAGCGGCCTCACCCGCCTGCCGCGCCGCGACGTCTGACGGAGGCTCGCCCGAGCGAACGGGTCAGCGCGGCGCCGGCGACCGGGTGTCCTCACCGCTCACCAACACCGGCCTCGTTGCTCGCCGGCACCGGTTTCCAGGTGGCCGGCGGCCCGTGCAGCCGGCGTTGGTTGCCGGCGTCCCGCACCGCGGTACGAGCGTGTTCAGCTGAACGGCACGGTGGTGGGCTGAAGCGCGCCGGGTTCGGTGGGGCTGGGTTCTCCCGCCTGCTGGTGCGGGCGGGGGTGGCGGTCCAGTTCGTGGTTGGTGGGTGCCATGCCGGGGGGTATGGGTGAGTTCCGTCGCGCTCGATTCGACGACGATTCGGAATTGGTCGTGAGACACGAAGTCCGGCCACCATCGGTGTGGCTGTGCCGCCTCACCGGAGGTGGTGGCCACCACCGGTGGGTGGTCGAACCCGACCGGTCGATGCGGTCGAATCGACGTCGAATCGCCGCCGAAGCACCGCCCTGATGGGTTGTCGACCCGCCGACAGTGCCCGCCTCCGCAGGCGGGGCGGGCCTCGATGCCGGCCACCCGATCTCGTTCAGGCGGTGAAGTAGCCGGTGGCGTCGAGGCGGAGCAGCGCATCTTGTGACGCCACCACCGAGAAGCGGCCGTCGCGCACCGGCACGACCGCCTGGGTGGCGTGGGTCTCGAAGCGCGTTGAACAGGGCGGTGGCCCACGGCACCGGCCCGGCGCCCCACAGCGTCACGTAGGCCGGCTCGATCGTGTATGCATCCAGCCGGACCAGCACCGCGCCGGGAGACGGCGCCGAGGGCGCGGCCTCCACCGCCACCGAGCCGACCACGCCCCGGCGGAACATGCGCGTCTCGGGGTCCGTACCGTTCGGTGCGGTCGGTACCAGCGGGCCGGAGGCGGTGGCGGCCACGAAGCGGCCGTCACCCCCGGGGGCCGACGCCGCCGACGTGAACGAGCCCACCACGTCGACCACCACGTGCGCCCGGCCCTGCACGTCGATCTCGAAACGACCGTCGGTCACCGGCACCAACGCCAGGTTGCTGACGGTGCGCATCGGCGCCACGTCCACCAGCTGCGCCGTGGCCAGCACCGCGCCGGAGTCGGCCGGCACCACGCCGTCCACCGAGACGGTGACCGAGGTGTCATCGACCGGCCCGGCAGGGCGCCTCACCACACCCGGACCCACCCACCCGGACCCACCCACCCCGGACCCGCCCACCTGCCGGGTGTCAGGCACCCGGTGCGGCTCGATCGGGCGGTAGCGCCCGGCGGTGGGCGTGGCGCCCCCGTCGATGAAGTAGCCGAGCACGTCCACCGCCACCATCGAGTCGTAGATCACGCCAACCACCCGCAGCATCCGTGCCGGGCCGAGCGGGACGATGGCGAACATCGACGTGGCCGGATCGCCCGGGGTCACGCCCGTGGCGACGCCACCCGGGCAGGGATCACCGCTGCGGGTCGGGGGGTCGCCGCACAACCCGAACGGCATGCCCGCCCGTGTGGCCCGGCTGAGGTTGACCGCCGCCGTCGTACCGACCGGTACGTACGGGTCGAGGGCACGTCCACGAAGACGACGTGGCGGGCAGGGGACTGCCCGCCACGAAGCCCTCGAAGACCCTGGCGGGCGGCACCGGCACGAGCACCGACGGCAACCACGGCCGCCACGGGCCGACGGTGGTGCCGGACGATCGCGGTCTCCAGCGAAGACATGCCCGCTGTCTACAGCCGATGCAGGGTCGTGCCACCACATCACGGCCAGCTGACGCGCCCGGCTCAAGCGCACCTACGGCGGTCGCCCCGGCGGGCCTGATCCAGCTGCGCCACCCCGCCCGCTCGCGGCGCCGGGAGATGGCCGCGATGAGCCGGAGGGATCAGGCGGCGTAGTAGCCCAGCACGGTGACGCCCACGAACGTGAGCTCGGTCGAGACCACCTCGAAGCCGGAACCGCTGACGCCGGTGGTGGCGGCCACGTTCGTCCGCTGGTTGCCGGACTGGCTGAACAGGTTCGTCGTCCAGGGGCGGGCACCGCCGGCCCACACGGTGACGAACCCGGCGCCGAAGGGCTGGGCCTCGACCACGAGCGACAGCGCCCCGACGGCCGGCCGAAGACCGGCGCGAAGGGCACCGTCCTCGGCACCTCCGGCCGCAGCGCGTTGCCGTACGGATCGGTGAAGGGGTCGACGCCCGCCTGGGCCGGCACGTCGAGCGGCGTCGAGACGATCGGCACGCAGCCGTCGGCGCCGGGGGCCGGCGCGGAGGACGTGAACGAGCCGACCACGTCGACCAGCACGTGGGCCCGGCCCGAGATGCGCACGTCGAACCCGTTGTTCGTCACCGGCACCACGAACTGGTTGGTCAGGGTGCGGTTCGGGGCCAGCAGCAGCGTTGCTGGCGTACGGCGCAGCGGTACCGGTGGGGTAGGCGGTGACGTAGCTGTCGCGGTCGGCGTCGACCACGGTCACCGTGGCCATCACCGCGCTGGTGTCGGCGGGCACGAGGCCCCCGAGCGACACGGTGACGGCCCCATCCTCCAGTGGGCCCCCGACGTCGCGCGTGTCGAGGGCGCTGCGGCGCTCGGCCGGTACCTGCCGGCGGCGGGCGTGGCCCCGGCGGGGCGTAGTAGCCGAGCAGGTCCACCGTCACCCGGCCGGGCGCCCACAGCCCTTCGATGCTCAACGTCCGGTCCGCTCCGAGTCCGACCGTCGCCATGAGCTGGGCCGCGTGGGATTGGCCCGGTTCCAGGAAATCGGGATAGGCGGTGGAGGCCCCGCTGTTGCACCACCACGGCTGCGCCTGGGTACGGGTGCCGCACACGTTGAACTGCACGGGGAACTGGGTCACGGTGGTGACGTTCACGATGGCTGCGGTGGCGCCGCTGGGCACGCTCGGACCGAGCGGTACGGTGAGCAAACCGAACGGGAACCCGCCCGGATCCAGCGCGCCGGTGTCTCCCTCGTACACCCGCTGCGCCGTGGGGGGAAGAACGCCGACAACGGCGATGGGTGCGAGACGTGGGGCGTGGTCACGGCCTGGGCCCCGGCCGGTCCGCCGTCGACCCGTAGGCACGAGACGATCAGGGCCACCGCGGACACGACGGCGGCGAAGCGGCGTGGAGACCGATGGGAACGCACCGCCAGGGTCTAGTCCACCCGACAGCGACCATGCTCCACGGTTTGTCCACCCTGGTCCGATTGGAGCAATGGCGGGAGGGCGGGGCACCAGGGCGGTGGCCGCGCTCGCGCCAACCGGCCGCCCGGCTAGACGGCACCCGGACGGGGCCGGGGCCGCCGCTAACGTCACGGCCATGGATCCCGCAGCCGTGCACGACGTGCACATGATGATCAACCTCGTGCACCGCTTCGTGTCCTTCGTGCCCGAGACCGGCGAGGAGTACGGCGCGCTCGGCATCACCGGCCAGGGTGCCTACTTCGGCCCGCGCGCCGCGCCGCTCGGCCCGGTGCCACCCGAGGTGGTGCTGGCCACGTTCTACAACTTCAGCCCCGCCGCAGTGCCCGGCCTGCACGGGGTTGTGGGAGCAGGCCTCCCCGGCCGCGTTCCAGGCCGCCCGGTTCCGGGTGGTGCAGCGGGCACTGGCCCGGGTGGGGGCCACGCTCGACGCCGAGCAGGTGGCCGAGGCCCGATCCATCGTCGATCCGGTCGTGGCCGGGCTCGACCTGGCGGGCAAGCCGCTGGCCGCCGCCAACATAGCGGTGGCCCTGCCCGCCGATCCGCTGGTGGCGCTGTGGCAACAGCTGACCGTCATCCGCGAGTGGCGCGGCGACGCCCACATCGCCCTGCTGGTGGCCAATGGCCTCGGGCCCTGCGACTGCATGGTGGTGCAGGTGGGCACCGGCCGCTTCCCGTTGAGCATCACCCAGGCCACCCGCCGCTGGGACGAGGCGCAGTGGACGGCAGCCGTCGACCGCCTGGCCGCCCGGGCCTGGGTGGACGCCGAGGGCCATGACGGAGCACGGCATCGCCGGCGCGACCGCATCGAGGCCGACACGGATCGGCTGTGCGCCTCGATCTGGGCACCGGTGGGCGACGCCGGCACCCGCCGCCTCACCGGGCTGATCACCCCGCTGCGACGCCATGGTGGCCGCCGGCACCTACGCCGCCTTCGGCTGACGGCCGCCGCCGAGCCGAGAGCGGCAGGGAAGCGCCTCCGCTGGCGAGCCGCGTTGTGCTTGACTCTCCCGTACGCCGTGGTGCAAACGGACCGGCCGATCACCACGCAGCGGCAGGGAGGATCGATGCGAGCACGACCGGCCACCGCGCTGGTGGCCGCCCTGGTGCTGGGCGGCCTGGTGCTGGGCGCCTGCGGGGAGGGGACGACGCCGGCGACGCCGCCACCGCCACCACGGTGGCCTCGCCGCTCGCCGCCCTCCTCGGCTTCAGCACCGACCCGGCCGATCAAGAGGCCCAGCAGCAGCGCTTCATCGACCAGGAGCGGGAGGTGCAGCAGCAGGTGGCCGAGTGCATGCGGGCCGAAGGCTTCGAGTACACGCCCCAGGACCCGGCCGCCTTCATGGGCACGGGACCCTTCAGCGACGACCTTCCCTACGACTCGCGGGAGTTCGCCGAGAAGTACGGCTTCGGCATGTCCACCACCGTCGAGCAGGACGGCGGTGCGTTCGCATCCGCCACCCCGCCCACCGATCCCAACCAGGCCTACGTCGAATCGCTGTCGGAGACGGAGCGCGCCGCCTACGAGCGGGCGCGCTGTACGGCGACATGGTCGACTTCGACCCCAGCGCCTCGCCCGACACGATGGCCACCATGCCGGCACCGAGCGGCTGCGACGGCGAGGCCCGGGCCGAGACCGACACGTCCAGTGCGTTCTACACCGAGTTCAGCGACGAGCTCGAGGAGCTCTACCGGGCGATGGAGAACGACCCGGCCATCGTGGCCGCCCAGACCGAGTGGTCCGGCTGCATGGCCGAGGAGCTACACCTACGCCGGCATCGACGAGATGTACCAAGAGGCGAGCGAGAAGATGAACGAGCTCTACGGGATGGAGGTCGTCACCACCGCGCCGCCGGCCGGCAGCGAGCGAGGACAGCACCATGGCCACCGCCATGGACGGTCCGCCGGCCATCGACGAGGCGAAGCTGGCCGAGGCCCAGGCCTGGGAGCGCAAGGTGGCGGTGGCCAACTGGGACTGCAGCCGCGAGCTGTACCAGGTGCAGTCGCGCATCTCCGCCGAGCTCGAGCAGGAGTTCATCGACGCCAACCGCGGCCGCATCGACGAGCTCCTCGAGCAGAACGGCTGATCGGGCCCGCAGGTGAGCCGGTGAGCGCATGAAGCGCCGCAACGTCCTGCTGGTGGTCGTGGCCGTCGCCGTGCTCGCCGCCGGGGCCGGCTGGTTGGCCGGGCGGGCCATCGAGTCGCCGCGGTCGGCCGCCGATGGGGCCGTCGCCCCACCACCCAGCCGCATCACCGTGCCCGTCGAGCAGCGGGCCCTCAGCCAGAACGTGGTCGTGCGGGGCGACGTCGAGCTGGCCGACGCCGTCGAGGTGAAGGTCGATCCCGCCATCGCCGGCGGCGGCCCCGCCATCGTCACCGGGGCGCCGGTGCCGGAGGGCAGCGAGCTGGTCGAGGGCAACGTGCTGCTGGAGGTGGCCGAGCGCCCGGTCGTCCTGCTCAACGGCGAGCTGCCGATGTTCCGCACCCTCGGGCTCAACAGCCGTGGCGACGACGTGGCCCAGCTCGAGGCCTCCCTCGGCCGCCTCGGCTTCGACCCCGGCCCGCAGGACGCCCTGTTCGACGCGTCCACCGAGACGGCGGTGCGGGCGTGGTACACGCAGCTCGGCTACGCCCCGGTCGGGCCCACCGCGGCGGAGAGCGAGCGGCTCCGCAACGCCGAAGCGACGGTCGACAGCGCCCAGCGCGCCCTGTCGTCGGTGGGCATCTCGCAGTCGGAGCGGCTGCAGCTCCTGGGTGCCATCGATGACGCGGTGGCAGCCGCCAACCAGGCGCGCGCCAACGGGGCCGACCCGGCCGAGATCACCCGGCTCGACCGCCAGGTGGAGATCGCCCGGGTCAGCTACAACGAGCGCACCGCGGTGGACACCTCGGCCCAGCAGCAGGCCCTCGACGCCGCCCTGGCGGAGCTGGCCCGGGTGCGGGCCGAGACCGGGATCAAGGTGCCGGCGGCCGAGGTCGTCTTCGTCAAGACCATGCCGCGCCGGCTCGATCAACTCAGCGTGGCCCGCGGCGACACCATCGGCACCGGCGCGGTGGCGGCGCTGTCGAACGCGTCGGTCCGCATCCGCTCGTCGGTGGCCGCCGAGGACCGGCCGCTGCTGGCCGTCGGCGCCCGGGTACGGGTGGAGGAGGAGGGCCTCGGGAGCGACGTGGAGGGCACCATCACCGAGCTCGCCGACAAGACCGGCGGCACCGGGGTCCCGGCCGGCAAGTACGCCATGGTGGTGGAGCCCGACACGTTCGACGGCGCCCTGCTGGGCGTCAACGTGAAGCTGACCGTGCCCATCCAGTCGACCGCCGGCGAGGTGCTGGCCGTGCCGCTGGCCGCCGTGTTCGCCACCGCCGACGGCTCGGCCAAGGTCGAGGTCGAGGAGGAACCCGACCAGCCGACCCGTCTGGTGGCGGTGCGCACCGGGCTGTCGGCCGACGGGTACGTGGAGATCGCCTCCCTCGACGGCCCCCTCGCGGTCGGCGACCGGGTGGTGGTGGGACGCGACGCCGGTGGCGCCGCAACCGGCGGGTCCACCGCGCCGGACACCGGCACCGACGCCGAGACCGACGAGAACAGCGACGGTTCCGGCGACGGCGCCGCGACCGCCGCCGACGATGGCTGAGGTGGAGCCCGCCCGCTCCGGTGACCCGGGACCGCCCGGTACGCCGCCGGTGGTGGCGCTCACCGGCATCGGGCGCAGCTTCCCGGGACCGCCGGAGGTGCGGGCCGTGCAGGACGTCGACCTCGTGATCCCCCGTGGTGACTACGTGTCGATCCTGGGGCCGTCCGGTTCGGGCAAGTCCACGCTGCTCAACCTCCTGGGCCTGCTCGACCGGCCCACCAGCGGCACCTACCGCCTGGACGGCATCGACACCGCCACGCTGCCGGAGGCCCGGCGGGCGCACCTGCGCGGCAGCCGGATCGGGTTCGTGTTCCAGTCCTTCCACCTGCTCAACCACCGCAGTGTCGAGGAGAACGTGGGGCTCGCGTTGCTCTACAGCGGCGTGCCGCCCCGGGCCCGACGTGAACGGGCGGTGGCCGCCCTCGAGCGCGTCGGGCTCGGCCACCGGCTCGGCTTCACCCCGCTCACGCTGTCGGGCGGCGAGCGCCAGCGGGTGGCGGTGGCCCGCGCCGTGGTCAACCGGCCGAGCCTGCTGCTGGCCGACGAGCCGACCGGCAACCTCGACCAGGCGACCAGTGCCCAGATCCTCGACCTGTTCGACGAGCTGCACGCCGACGGGCTCACGCTGGCCGTCATAACCCACGACACCGAGGTGGCCGCACGGGCCCGGCACCGGGTGCGCATGGAGGACGGCCGGCTGCGGGCCGAGCAGCCACCGTCCGCCCTACCGGTCGGTACGGCGTGAGCGCGTCGGACGGCGACCGCGGCCGCGCCCGCCTGCGGCCCGCCGATCTGCTCGGCGAAGCGGCCGCCGCCCTCACCGCCCGACCGGCCCGCACCATGCTCACCGCCCTCGGCACCGTGCTCGGCGTGGCCGCGCTGGTGGCCACCCTCGGCCTGGCCCGCACCGCCGGCAACCAGATCATCACCCGCTTCGACGAGCTGGCCGCCACCTCGGTCCAGGTGCGGCCGGCCAACCAGGGCTTCGGCTTCGGCGGCGACCAGCCGGTCCGCTCGTCGATCCCGTGGGACGCCGGGGATCGCCTCAGCCGGCTCAACGGCGTGCGCGCCGCCGGCACCTACTCACCGCTCGGGACCAAGGCGGCCCGCACCTACCCGGTGATCGACCCGACCGTCGGCGACGCGCTGCAGCTGCCGGTGGTCGCCGTCTCCGCCGGTACGTTCGACGCCGTACGGGCGCAGGTGCGCACCGGTCGGGTGTTCGACGACGGCCACAACACGAGGCGCGATCCGGTGGCGGTGCTCGGCCCGGCCGCCGCCCAACGGCTCAACGTCACCCGGGTCGACCAGGCGCCGGTGGTGTTCATCGACGATCGCCCGCTCGTGATCGTCGGCATCCTCGACGGCGTGGCCCGCCAGCCGGAGCTGCTCGGCGCGGTGATCGTGCCCGACGGCATCGCCCGGTCCCGCTTCGCCGTGCAGGCGCCCCAGCAGGTGCAGATCGACGTGGCCGTCGGTGCCGCCGAGCTCATCGGCTCGCAGGCGGCCATCGCCCTCGACCCGAACCAACCCGAGCGCCTCCGGGTCAGCCTGCCCCGCTCACCCCGGGGCGTGCAGGAACAGGTCGAGGCCGACATCAACGGCCTGTTCCTGGTGCTCGGCGGCATCTCGCTGCTGATCGGCGCCATCGGCATCGCCAACATCACGCTGGTGTCGGTGCTCGAGCGGGTGGGGGAGATCGGCCTGCGCCGGGCCGTCGGCGCCGCCCGGCGCCACGTGGCCGCCCAGTTCCTGGTGGAATCGGCCGCCGTCGGCCTGCTCGGCGGGGTGCTGGGCGCCTCCGCCGGCCTGCTGACCATCGTGGCCGTGTCCGCCACCCGCAGCTGGACACCGGTGGTCGATCCGTGGCTGCCGCTCGTCGCCCCGCTGGCCGGCCTGGCCATCGGCCTGGTGGCGGGGGTCTACCCGGCGTGGAAGGCGACCGCCATCGAGCCGATCACCGCCCTACGCGGCGGCACCTGAGCAGACGGGGCCCGCTCCCTCGACGGGTCGGGCGGACCGCCGTCAGGCGAGACGGCGCAGCGATTCGAGGGCGGCGCGCACCTTGTTCTCGCTCACCGGCTCGGGCGTGCCCAGCACCTGGGCGAAGGTGGCCACCCGCAGCTCCTCCAGCAGCCACCGCACCCGCTCGGCCTCGGCGGGGTGGCTGCCCGGCCGCCACTGCGCCACGATCCGGTCGAAGTCGTGCTCGAGGGCATGGATCTTGCGCAGGCGGGCCACATCGCCGTGCGGGTCGCGCTCGGCCTTGTCCAACCGGCGGCCGATGGCCCGCAGGTACCGCTCCAGCTGCTCCAGCCGTTCGACGCCCAGCTCGCCCACGAACCCGGGGTGCACCAGATCGGCCAGCTGCAACCGCAGGTCGGCGACGGTGGCGGCCAGCAGGGGGTTGACGAACCCGTCGAGGCGGACGTGCAAGGTGGCGGCGAGGCGCACGGCGGCCGCCGCCTGGCCGGCGACGCGCACGGTCAGCCCCGAGGCGGCGGCCGCCACGGCCGGCGCAGCGACTCGAAACCGGCCTCGTCCCGCGGGACCGCCTCGTCGATCAGGTGGTCGTAGGCCGCGGTGACGCAGTCCTCCACGAAGTCGGTCAGGCCCAGCCCGCAGCGGGTCGCCGCCAACTTCACGTCGTTGCCCATGATCGGTCGCAACGCCCGCAACGGTGAGCTGGTGGTCAGCCGCAACAACCGCCGGGTGCCGTCCCAGTGGGTCGCCGCCTGTTCCTCGGGGCTCGACACCACCCGCAACCCCACCGTGTCGCCCTCGTCGTACAGCGCCGGGAAGCCCCGCAACGCGTGGCCCCCCGGCCCGGCGGTGGCCGCGGTGGGCGCGGTGGCCGCGGTGGGCGCGGTGGCCGGTTCCAGCACGGTGGGGATGGCGCCGAAGGTCCAGGTCCGCTGGCCGGTCCGCTCCACCTCCGACGCCGCACGGCGCAACGTGGCCCGCAGGCGCGGGCCGAGCGCACGTTGCAGCGCCGGCAGATCCCGACCGGCGCCCAGCACCGCACCGTCGGGGCCTACCACCTCGAAGCGCATGCGCAGGTGGGCGGGCACCTCCGCCTCGTCGAACAGACCTGCCGGTACGGGCTGGCCGAGCCGGTGGGCGATGCGGCGGGCCAGCACCTCGCGCAGCGGTCCCGCGGCAGGGTCCAGCTCGGCCAGCAGCGCGGCGGCATGGGTGGGCACCGGCACCAGCTCCTTGCGCAACGCCTTGGGCAACGCCCGCACCAGCACGGTCACCAGCTCGAGCCGAAGCCCCGGCACCGACCACTCGAACTCGGCCGGTCGCACCTGGTTGAGCACACCGATCGGTATGGACACGGTCACGCCATCGGCCTCATCGCCCGGTTCGAAGCGGTAGGCCAGCGGCAGGGCCAGCTCGCCGCTGCGCCACGCGTCGGGGAACGCGTCGGGATCGTCCGCCAGTGGCTCGCCGTCGCCCAGCAGGTCCTCGGGGCGGACGTCGAGCAGGTCCGGCTGGTGGCGGCGGGCCTTGTTCCACCAGCGGTCGAAGTGCACGCCGGCGGTGACCTCGTCGCCCACCCGGGCGTCGTAGAAGCGGAACAGCGCCTCGTCGTCGGGATCGACGTGGCGACGCAGCTTGTCGTGGCGGGCCTTGACCTCGTCGAGCACGGCCCGGTTGTGCTCCACGAAACGGTGGCGGGTGTCCCAGTCGCCCTCCACCAACGCGTGGCGGATGAACGTGGCCCGGGCGAAGGACGGGTCGATGCGGCCGAAGTCCACCCGGCGGCCGGCCACCAGCGGCAGCCCGAACAGCGTGACCTTCTCCAGCGCCACCGTGTTGGCCCGCGCCGGCGACCACTGTGGATCGCTGTAGTGGTAGGTCACCAGGTGGGGCGCGAGCCGCTCCACCCACTCCGGTTGGATGCGAGCCACCCGCCGGGCATAGAGCCGGTTGGTCTCCACCAGCTCCGCCGCCATCACCCAGCGCGGGCCCTTGCGCTGCAGCACCGAACCGGGGGCGATGACGAAACGGGCGTTGCGGGCACCCAGGTACTCGTTGCGCTCCGGGTCGCGCAGGCCGATCTGGGACAGCAGGCCGCTCAGCAACGCCCGGTGGACCTCGTTGGGGGCGGCGTCGTCGTGGTTCACCCGGATGCCGAGCTCGTTGGCGATCTGGCGGAGCTGCGCCACCAGATCCTGCCACTCGCGCACCCGCAGGAAGTTGAGGTACTCCTTGCGGCAGAGGCGGCGGAAGGCGCTCGAGGACAGCTCGTGCTGCTGTTCGCGCAGGTGGTTCCAGAGGTGGAGGTAGGCGAGCAGGTCCGAGTCGGGCGCCTGCCCGCTGAAGCGACGATGCTGCTCCGCCGCCGCCGCCTCGCTGCCCGTGGGCCGTTCGCGCGGGTCCTGGATCGACAGCGCGGCGGTGATGATGAGCACCTCCCGCACGCAGTGCAGCCGTTCCGCCTCCAGCACCATCCGGCCCAGCCGCGGGTCGATGGGCAGGCGGGCGAGGCGCCGGCCCAGCGGGGTCAGCCAGCCCCGCTCGCCCTCGAGCTCGGGTCGAGCGCGCCCAGCTCCTCGAGCAGGGTGATACCGTCCGTATGGCGCGGCGGTCCGGCGGCTCGATGAACGGGAAGCTGGCGATGTCGCCCAGGCGCAGCGCCGCCATCTGCAAGATGACCGAGGCCAGGTTGGTGCGCAGGATCTCCGGTTCGGTGAACTCGGGTCGGGTGGCGAAGTCGGTCTCGCTGTAGAGCCGGATGCACACGCCCGGCCCCACCCGCCCGCAGCGGCCGGCGCGCTGGTTGGCCGACGCCTGGGAGATGGCCTCGATCGGTAGCCGCTGCACCTTCGTGCGGCGGTTGTAGCCGAGATTCGGGCGGTGCCCGTGTCGATCACGCCGCGGATGCCGGGCACGTCAACGAGGTTTCGGCCACGTTGGTGGCCAGCACGATGCGACGGCCGCGGTGCGGCGCGAAGACCCGGTGCTGCTCGGCCATGGACAGCCGGGCGTAGAGCGGCAGGATCTCGGTGTTGGGTCGGTCCTGGGCCCGCAGCGCCTCGGCGGCGTCGCGGATCTCGCGCTCGCCGGACAGGAACACGAGCACATCGCCCGGGCCCTCGTCGCACAGCTCGTCGACCGCGTCGCAGATGGCCTGGGTCTGATCGCGGTCGGTGGCATCGGGCTCGGCGTCGCCCTCGAGCGGGCGGTAGCGCAGCTCCACCGGATACGTTCGGCCCGACACCTCGATGACGGGGGCATCGTCGAAGTGGGCGGCGAAGCGGGCGGTGTCGATGGTGGCGGAGGTGATGATCAGCTTCAGGTCGGGTCGCTGCCGGCGCAGGTCGGTGAGGTAGCCCAGCAGGAAGTCGATGTTGAGGCTGCGCTCGTGGGCCTCGTCCACGATGATCGTGTCATAGCGGCGGAGCTGACGGTCACGTTGGATCTCGGCCAACAGGATGCCGTCGGTCATCACCTTGACCAGGGTGCGCTCCGACACCTTGTCGGTGAAGCGCACGGCGTACCCGACGATGCCACCGACGTCCTCGCCGAGCTCGTCGGCCACCCGCTCGGCCACGGCGCGCGCCGCGATGCGCCTCGGCTGGGTGTGGGCGATCATGCCGTCGAGGCCCCGGCCCGCCTCCAGGCACAGCTTGGGCAGCTGGGTCGACTTCCCCGAACCGGTCTCGCCGGCCACGATGATCACCTGGTGGTCGCGGATCGCCGCCACCAGTTCGTCACGGCGTTCGACCACCGGCAGCTCGGCCGGGTACCGCAGGGGCGGGATGGAAGCGGCACGGCGCTGGCGGCGGGCTTCGAGCTCGGCGGGATCGACCGGCGGGCGCGGCGGGCGGGGCGGGCGTGGCTGCCCCGAGGCCTCTGCGCGTCCGCGGCCCCGGCGCCGACGGTTGCGGCTGGTCGTCGTCGTGCTCGCGTCTTGCGGTGTCGCGGCGTCGCCGTCGCGGTTGCCGTCGCGGTCCGCGCCGCTCACAGCCGGCCCCGATCGAGGCGGTCCAGGATGTCCACGGCGTGGCGGCGGACCTCGTCGAGATCGGTCAGGCGCTGGGCGGCCCGCACCTGCTGGGCGGCGCGGGGGTTGCGTTCGAAGCGCTCGCGGTGGCGGGAGAGGAAGTCCCAGTACAGCGTGGTGTACGGGCAGGCATCCTCACCGGTACGGCGGCGGCGGTCGTAGCGGCAGCCCTTGCAGTAGTCGCTCATCTTGTCGATGTAGGCACCACCGGCGGCGTAGGGCTTGGTCGCCATGCGGCCGCCGTCGGCGTAGGTGCCCATGCCGATGACGTTGGGGAGCATCACCCATTCGGCGCCGTCGACGAAGTTTGCCCACATCCAGCGGGTCAGGGCCTGCGGGTCGACGCCGGCCAGCAGGGCGAGGTTGGCGAGGATCATCAGCCGTTGGATGTGGTGGGTCCAGCCGTGGCGGTCGATGTCGCCGAGCGTGTGGTGCAGGCAGCGCAGCTGCGTGGTGTCCGGCCCGGCGGTGAACGCGGGTGGGAGCGGCCGGCGGGCATCGAGCGTTGGCACGGCGGTAGGCGTCGGGGCCGTGGTGCCAGTAGAGCGCCCACACGTACTCGCGCCAGCCGATGATCTGGCGGATGAAGCCCTCGGCGGATGCGACGGGGGCGCGACCGGCTTGGAAGGCGGCCTCGGCGGCGTCGCACACCTCGGCTGGGTGCAGCAGCCCGAGGTTGAGGTAGGGCTGAGCAGGGTGTGGGCGAGGTGCCAGCTCGTGGTGAGCATGGCGTCCTCGTGGGGCCCGAAGCGGGGCAGGACGACTTCCACGGCGTGGGTGAGGCGGCGCTGCGCTTCGGCTCGGCTGGTGGCCCAGGTGCCGTCGGGAGGGAGCCGGTCAGGCGGATGGTGCCGTCGGCCTCGAGCCGTGCGAGATCGTCGAGAACCTCGGCATCGAGGTCGTCGAGCGGTTGGCGCGGCGGTTCGGGCCAGAAGTCCGCCGGGGCGTTGCGAGGCGGGGGCTGGCGGTTGTCATTGTCGAAGTTCCACCGGCCGCCGGCCGGCTGGTCCGCGTCCATGAGGTAGCCGAGGCGGCGACGTTGCCAGCGGTAGAAGTCCTCCATGACCAGCCGTCGGCGTCCTCGCTCGGCGATCCAACGAGCGGATTCGTCCTCAGGGCAGAGGAACTGCTCGTTGGGGAGCTGATCGACGCCGAGTCGGTCGAGCAGGGCGCGGCCGTCGGCCGAGGCGGGGGCCATGGCCACGACGCGGGTGGGTCGGTGGTGCCGGCGGTGGTCGGCGAGCCCAGCGGCAAGGCTCTCGCTGTGCAGGTGGTCGACCTCGAAGCCGTCGGCTCGGAGCTCAGCGGCGAGGCGTCGCATGGCGGTGAGGACGAGATGGAAGCGCTGGCGGTGCCAGGTGTTGGTGCGGAGCTTGGCGACCGACTCGACGAGCAGGATGCGGGTGCGGTCGGGGCCGGCAGCGGCGAGGGGCCGACGGCGGTGCAGCTGATCGCCGAGCACCCAGACCGTTTCCACGACGGGCCAGCCTACGGAGCGGCACCGTGCCGGCCGAGCATCGAGCTTGTCGCAGCGCCGATCAGCCACACGCTCGGGATCGAGCAAGCCCACGGGCACGGGCCACCTGGCGCGCCCCGCCGGCCCCTCACCACCGACACCCGCCACGTCACCCTGAGCGACCACATCCTTCCTCCCCGAGGGGTGGCCGGGACCGTATCGGAAAGATTCGACGGCGATTCTTTCCGATACGGGGTGACCCCCGTCAGGTGGGTGGGTGGCGGCGGGTGGGGGAGGAGACGCGGCGCGTGATGGGAGGACGGGCGGGAGGGGTGGTCCGCTGACGAAACTCCCGGCCGTCCATCGATCGGCACGCCGTACGACTGGCACCCCGCCTCGCCGGCGTGCTGGGCTCGTGCCGTTGCCTTCGATGGCCGGGCACCCGGAAGCGGCCTTCCTCCTTCGTCGAACCCGAAGCAGGCCCTCCCATGTCCCCGCCCGATCGTTCCGATCCCGCCGACGAGTACCACCCGATCTTCGGTGCCGTCAGAGCCCGCGTCCAGGCCGAGGCCGAAGCCCTCCTCGCCCAGCTCGACGACGTCGACAACCAACTCGCCGACCTCGCCAAACAACGTCACGAGCTGGCCAGCAAACTCAAAGCCGCCCTCGGCCGCCTCAGACGCCGCACCACCCACTACGCCCGCCAACCCGCCCCGGACGGCTCCTGTCGCCTCCCGCCCCTCCACGCCGAGCACGACGCCATCTGGGGTCGCCGCCTCCGTAGCACCATCGTCACCCTGCTGCGCCGGGCCGGTCCCCTGAAGCTCCCGGAACTGCACGCGCTCCTGCACCACCACGGTTACCGCGTGTACTCGACCAACCCCGCCAAGGCCCTCTCCGACGCCTGCAGCTACGAGGTCACCAAAGGTCGGCTCACCAAACCCGAACGCGGCACCTACGGACCCATCGGGCCAGCCGGCCCGCAACGCGGCTACACCACGAACCACCCACCGTGCGGGCCGCTCGACCACCTCGGGCCCGCTCTGACCCCGCACGCCGCCTGAACGGGCCCCGCACGCGAAGCCCAGCGCTCACCCCCGCGGCGGACCGGCCGCCAGCCGCTCCCGCACCGCCGCCAACCCGGCCGCGCTGTGTGGATCGCCACCCCAGCGGTTCTCGATCCACCACGTGGCCCCGCCCGCCCGGTACGGCGCCACCGCGTCCGCCGCTGCGGCCGCGTCGTCGGCGGGCGTCTGCCCCTCACACACCAGATCGAGCAGCCGCCCGGCACCGCCGCGCCCCCGCTCATCCAGCCACGCCCGCATCGCCGGCACGTGCTCCAGCATCGATGCGCCCGGCCCACCGGCCACGTTGGGCAGGTAGCCCTCGCCCCGTTCCACCCGCCGCATCGAACGCTCGGCCCCCCACAGGCCCACGATCCACACCGGCGGCCGGGGCCGCTGCACGGGCTCGCACGGCCCGAACGCCTCGGGGCGATCGAGGTCCAAACTGAACCGAGCGCCGTGGTGGCGTCGATCACGAGCCAGCAACGCATCGATCACGTCGAGCCCCTCATCGAGCAGCGCCGCGCGCTCCCGCCGGTCGGTCACCTCGCCGGTGCTGCCCACCGCGTCGTCGACCGCACCGAGCCCCACCGACAGGATGACCCGCCCGCCCGACAGCTGATCGACGGTCAGCAGCTGGCTGGCCAGCTTCCACGGACGCCGCCACGGCAGCGGGCTCAACAACGTACCGAGCCGGATGCGCCGGGTCCGCACCGCCATCGCCGCCAGCAGTGCCCACGCGTCCACCCCGAACGCCGCCTCCCAGACGAACACCCCGTCCCACCCCGCCTCCTCGGCGAGCTCGGCCAGCGCCACCTGCTCGGGTGCGCTTCCCCCGGGCAGCACGAACCCGTAGCACATCGCGGCGCCAAGCCCGGCGCCCGTGGCCGTCCTGTCCGTCGCCGCCGCCGTCGAAGCGGCTCCCACGTTGCTCGACTCATCGATCATGGCACCAGCATGCTCCTCCCTACCTGACAGCTTCTGTCAACTGTCGGGAACTAGCGTCCGACCGGTGCGCGCCGCCCGGTTGGTCCACCTGCTGCTGCTGTTGCAGAACCTCGGCCCCTGCACGGCGTCGCGCCTGGCCGATGAGCTCGAGGTCTCCGTTCGCACCATCTACCGCGACATCGAGGCCCTCGCCGCCGCCGGCGTCCCCGTCTACGCCGAACGCGGTCCCGGCGGCGGCATCCGCCTCCTCGACGGCTACCAGACCCGCCTCACCGGCCTCACCGACGCCGAGGCCGGCTCCCTCGGCCTGATCGGCGTGCCCGCCGCCGCCAGCCAGCTCGGCCTCGGAGCCGTGGTCGCCGCCGCCCAGGCCAAGCTCGACGCCGCCCTGCCCCCGGAGCTGCGCGCCCGCTCCCAGCGCCTGCGCGAGCGGTTCCTGGTGGACCTGCCGGGTTGGTTCGACCGACCCACCGACCCCGAGGCGCTCGCCCACCTCCCCGCGCTCAGCGAAGCGCTGTGGCGGGGAACCCGCGTCGAGGTGCGCTACCGGCGCGGTGGTCCGCCGTCCCTGCCCGCAGCGCGGCACACCGTGCGCCGGCGCATCGGGCCCCTCGGCCTCGTGCTCAAAGCCGGCCGGTGGTACCTGCTGGCCGAGGCGGGGCGCGGGCGCACCGGTGCGTCCCGAGCCCCCGACGCCGCCGGCCCCCGGCCCGACGTGCGGGTCTACCGGGTGGAGCGCGTCGTCGCCGTGCGCTCGCTCGACGAACCCGTGCGCCGCCCGGCCGGGTTCGATCTCGGCTCCGAGTGGCGCCGCTCCCAGGCCGACTTCGAACGCAGCATGCTGCGAGGTATGGTGCGCCTGCGCATCGACGCCGACGCCGTGCACCGGCTGCGCGCCGCGGTGATCGATGCGGCCTGGCAGGCGGCCGATGCGTCGGCCCGGCCCGATCCGGTCGATGATCGCCGGTTGATCATCGACCTGCCGGTCGAGTCGATCGAGGTGGCCCACGACGAGCTGCTGCGGCTGGCGCCCGTCGTCGAGGTCCTCGAACCGATCGAGCTGCGCGCCGCGCTGGCCCGCACCGCCGGGCTGCTCGCCGAGCGCTACGGCACCGGCGCCGCTCAGGGACCGAGGCTGTAGAGCACGTCGCGCTGCTGGAACGCCCGCCACAGCCAGGCCACCGACGCGTCGCCGACCGGCCGCAGGGTCGCCACCACCAAGCGCTCCTCGACCGTGATCGACACCGGCTCCACCGAGGATCGCAACGGTTCACCGGTCACGAAGGACACCCCCTCGGCAAGGGCGAGACCCACGACCTCGGCCGCTGCCGCGGCGTTCGACTCGGTGCGGAACAGACCGGCCCACAGCATCACCGGCTCACCGTCGACGATGCCGTGACCGCCGCCGAGCAGCTCTGCCCGGGGCACGCCGCTGCGTTCGACATCGGGCCCGGCGCCCAGGTACGGCTGCGGGATCGACTGGGCGGCGGTCAGGTACAGCGACGACACCCCGGCGGCATCGAGCGCCGTCACCAGCGCCCGCACCTCGCCGTCGTCGGCCAACGACGCACCATCGGCGGCGTCGATGGCGGCGCGGATCGGCGCATCGAAGTTGGCGCGCACCACCAGCGACGCGTCCTCGTCGACCAGCAGGCGGCCGCCCACACCCAACGGCCGGGGACCGCCGGTGCGCTCGAAGTCGGGGACCCCTTCCTCGCCCCAGGCGAAGAAGCGGCTGCCGTCGTGGTCCACCTCCCGCAGCTGGTCCCGCCAGTCCGGATCGTCGCGCACCGCCTCGCCCACCGCAGCGATGTCGGCCACCACCACGCCGTGCAGATCCTCGGGGGGCTCGCCGGCGTCGAAGCCGGCCGCCACCTCGGCCACCGTGAAGCCGAACGCCTGCCGCCACTCGTCGAGGTCGCGCACGTCGTTGGATCCGAGCCCGGCGGTCAGCAACGACGGGCTGCCGTCGGTGGCGAGCGACAGCTCGAAGAGCTGCTCGAGCGCAGCGTCGTCATCGCCCGGCTGCGTCGCCCCCACCGACGCCCGGGCCCGTTCGACGTCGGCCATCAGCACGTAGGCCCGGTACGACGGCTCGTCGGGGATGCGCCCGAGCAGCTCGACGAACCGGCCACCGTCGCCGCCGGCACCACCCCCGGCACCACCGCCACCATTGCGGCCACCATCGACCAGCCCGCACGCGCCCAGGCCCGCCACGGCCACACCGGCGAGCAGGGCCGACAAGATGCGTCTCATCCGAGCGACGCTAACGCCGCCAACCGATCGCTCCACCCACCGGCTCGACGCGGCGGGCGACGTGGGCCGGCGGGAACCCCCAGCCCGGGAACCACACGTGTTGGGCGATGGGCACGGTCGCACCGGCCACCACGACGAGCAGCCGGTCCGGTGCGGCCAGCACCGGCACGTCGCCGGGGTGGGACACCGACCGGACCGCGCCGGCCACCCACCAGGAGCGCCAGCGCTCGGCGGGGATCACCGCCTCGGCCGCCAGGCGGGCGGCGACGTCGGCCCGGCTCGAACCCCCGGCGGCGAGCGCCGCGGCGGTGTGCGGGGCCAGCAGCAGCGCCGCCGAGCCACCGTGCAGCGCGGTGAACGCCGAGGTCGCCGACGCCATGACCGACACCACCTCAGCCAGGCCGCCGGTCACGTTCACCGCGGTCTCGGCCCGGCCGACCACCACCACCGCATCGTCGGGCGAGAACCCGCGGGTGACCCGCAGCGGCTCCCACGGGCAGGCGTCATCGTCCTCCACCACCACCAGCGCCGACCGCCCGGCCTGGCCGGCGCCGGCCAGTGAGACGGCCGCCGGCCAACCACCGCCCAGGTTCTGCAGCACCAGCCGCAGCGCCCGTCCGATGGTGGCGTTGCCCCGCCAGCCGGGGCCGAGCACCCCACACCCGCTGTGCAGCATCGCCTCCCGCCGGCGGGCGAGCGGCGCGCTGATCACCACCAGCGGGGCGACGTTCTCGTCGGTGGTCTGCACCCCGGCCAGGTTGAACGACGGGTCGCACACCGCGTCGACCGCCGCCAGCACGTACGGGAACTGCTCGGCGCCGCAGCCGGCCATCACCGCGTTGGCCGCGATCCGGTCGACGGTGGCCTGCCCGACCTAGTGCGCCTTCTTTCCCACCACCTCCTCGGCCCGCCGGGCCGAGGCCCGCACCAGCGCCGCCACCCGCCCGGTGGTGGGCGCCACCACCGGCAGCCCGTCGGTCCAGCCCCGCCGGCGGAACGCCTCGTCCACCACCGCGCCCGCGTCCGCGGCCCGGAACAGCTCCACGCGCTGGCGGGGGAAACGGCCGGCGTCGGGGGCCCGGTCGGTCACGCCGGCCTCCACCGAGCGCCGGGCCAGCGTGTCGTCGATCCAGCTGCCGTCGGCCCGCTGCGCGGCCGGCAGCACCACCCACGCGCCCTCGCCCATGCCGGCGGCCGCCCCGCTCACACCCCGGCGGCGGCCAGCCGGTCCTCGTAGTCGGCGGGCAGGCGCACCGCCTTGGCGGTGGGGAAGCCGAGCATGCCGTTGTGGGCGAACACGTAGGCGTTGGTGCGCAGCGGGTCGCCGGTCACCGCGACGGCGATGTGCGCGGGATCGGCGACGATGGGCACCAGGCGCTCGGGATCGGTGGACTGCCGGTAGACGGGGTGGGCCTTGCGCAGGTTCACCAGGTCCTCCAGCGTGCGGCGGCCGGGCACCAGGTTCGTCCACTCGCCGAGGTACCGCTCGAAACGCCGGGCGGGGATCCGGGCCCGTTCCCACAGCGCCTGCTTGAGGTCGTCGCGGGACCAGCCGGCGGCGGCGATCGTGCGCGCCAGCACCGGGGTCAGCAGCACCAGCGGCCGGTAGGTGTCCGCCGCCAGACCAACGCTGAACACGTACTCCCAGCCGCCGATCTTGGCCAGCGCATCGGCGAGGTAGTCGACCATCTGGTCGGGGTGCTGACCGAACACCGAGGTGACCACACCGCCGCCGGTGTAACGGGAGATGGTGACAGCGTCGGTACCGGGGGCGAAGCCGTGGTCGGAGGAGAGCGGCGGCCAGCCGATCTCGGCCAGCACCGCCTCGTTCTCGGCCATCGCCACCCGCCAGGTGTTGCCGTAGGTGCCCTTGTCGGTCTGCCACGGCAGGAAGCCGGCCACGTTGCGCAGGTACAGGCGCAGGAACCGGCCGACGGTGGTGTTGGGCACGAACCCGTCGCGCAGCACGCCCTGCTCGTCGTTGAACCCCAACCGCCGGGCGATGGGACCGTTGACGGTGATCAACGTCTCCGCGCCGGGCGTGTTGCCGGAGTGCTCGACACCGTAGGCGGGATCGGCCAGCGCCTCGGCCACCGCCAGCAGCACCGGCAGGTACTCCGGCCGGCAGCCGGCCATCACGCCGTTGACCGCCACCGACCACACGGTGGCGGCCCGCTTGTCCGGCAGCAGCGGGCCGAAGCTGTGGTCGGGGTCGAGGTCGGTGAAGGCCAGGAACCGCTCGACCGCCTCCCGGGTGGGTGGCACCACCGGCAGGCCATCGGACCACCGGTTCTCCTGGTAGAGCCGGTTGACCTCCTCGAAGCTGCCCCGGAAGACCACCTCGGTCGGCCCGGGTTCGGGCACGGGCCGGGCGCGGTCGGGTTGCGCGGTCAGGTTGGCGAGCACCGCCGGCAGGGTGACCTCGATGATGTTGCGCTCCAGCTCGGCATACGGCTGGGTATCGACGTGGCCGGGTACCGGGGCCACCGGCAGGTTGGGCATGCCCAAGCCCGATGCGGTGGTGGCGGCCTGGCCGAGGAACCCTTCACAGACCAACGACGACGTGGGAACGCCCGCCAGTTCGGCGGCGGCGGAGGCCCGCAACACGGCGGGCGTGCAGCTGCCTCAACAGCCCATCCCGGAGATGGCCGCGTCCACCCCCAGCTCGCGGAAGCGTTCCGGGAAGGAGGCGAGCACGTCCTGCTCACCGGCCCCGTGCGTGGTGCCGAACGCCTCGTAGGAGACGAACTGCACGCCGGGCACGGCGGCGCGCAGCTCCCGTTCGAGGATGGGGAAGATCTCGTCGCCCCGGAACAGGTAGTCCCAGATGAACGCGATGCGCTTGCCCTCCAGGCCCGCCGGCCGCTCGGCGAGCTCGGTGATCTCGGCCGTGCGCGCACTGCGCGGCCACAACACCTCGTAGTCACCCACGTCCGGACCTCCCTGTGCTTCGGGGCGCCATCATGGCCGACCGGGCCGGGACCATGCTCGGCTCGCGCCGGTGGCGACCGCGGCTACCGGGTGGCGGCGGCCTCGCCCGTGTAGCGCTCGATCGTGCGGTGGAAGTGCTGCAGGGTCGGCTCGTTGCGCCCGAACACCACGTGCTCCGGCGCGGCGTCGAGTCCCTCCTGGAGGTACTCCATCGCCTTCCAGTCCTCCTGCTCGACCGTGTCCATCAGGATCCGCCAGTTCTTGTCCCACAGCGCCCGCTGGGCATCGACGCTGTTGGCGTCCGGCGCCATGAGGCGGGCCCGGGCGATCGAGCGGGTGGTGTCACGGGCGTCGGGGAACGAGGTCCACAGCTCCCAGTGGTCGTTCTGCCACACGAGGATCGTCGCCGGGAACAGGATGTAGACGGGGATGGTGCAGGTGGGCAGGTCGAGCTGCTCGGCGGGGAGGTGCTCCTGGGCCTCGAAGCTCTTGCGCACGATGGTCATGCGGGTGTGCGGGCCCCACTCGTCGTGCAGGCACAGGTCCGGCACGGTGTACGGCCCGATGGTCTTGGCGTGCAGGAAGCGCAGGTGGTAGCCCTCGAGGAACCCGTCGATGGTGAGCTTCCAGTTGAACGGGTTGTCGAAGCGGTCGATGCGCTCCTGCACGGCGGCGTCGAGGTTCCAGCCGGCCAGTTCGGCATCGAGCTCCGGCCCGAGGTAGGCGGCCACGTCGAGCGCCGCGCCGGGCGTGAGGATGGTCCACACGATGCCGTGGCGCTGCTCGCAGGGCAGCTCGATGAGCCCGTGGTCGGCCTTGTCCACGCA
Organism: Acidimicrobiales bacterium; assembly: GCA_041394365.1. Lineage (GTDB taxonomy): Bacteria > Actinomycetota > Acidimicrobiia > Acidimicrobiales > CAIXPF01 > CAIXPF01. The sequence goes on along the minus strand of JAWKIM010000011.1, from coordinate 155,990 downwards.
CGGGAAGCCCACATCCTGCACCGGGATGTTGCGCAGGGCGCCGTCGCGCTCGTAGCTCCAGGCGTGGTAGGGGCAGGTGAACAGCCGGCGGTTGCCCGACGCCTCCCACTCCACCTTGGTGGCGCGGTGCCGGCACAGGTTCACGAACGCCCGCACCGAGCCGTCGCCCTGGCGGATGACCAGCAGCGGGGTGCCGGTGATGGTGTCGGTGATGAAGTCTCCCGGCTCGGGCAGCTCGCTGGCATGGGCCACCGCGATCGGCCACCGCTTGATCAGCTGCTCGCGCTCGGCCACGCCCTGGGCGGTGTCCCGGTAGACCTCGATGCCCTGGAACATCTCGGCGTCGGCCAGGTCCTGGGTGCCCGCGCCGCGGTGCTCGAGGATGCGGGCGGCGAGGGCGTTCTGGTGGGCGCGGTCCATGCCACCAGCCTACCCGCGGCCCGAACCTCGATTAGAAAGGCGACGACCGGGGATAGGCGCGGCGTCGCGACGTTGTCGGGACGACCGGCTTTCCCTGCGACACCCCGACGAGAGCGCAGCGAACGGAGCAGCCATGGACCACTTCGACGGCAGGATCGCCATCATCACCGGCGGGGGTGACGGCATGGGCCGGGAGCTGGCCGTGCAGCTGGCGGCCGAGGGGGCGAACGTGGCCATCTGCGACCTGTCGGGCAGAACATGGCCGAGACGTTGCGCCGCTGCGCAGGCGGCCCCGGCCGGGGCCGGGCGCACGTTCGTCTCGGCGGTGTGCGACGTGACCGACGAGGAGTCGTTGGCCCGCTTCCGCGACACCGCGCTGGCCGCGCTCGGCACCGATCACGCCCACCTGCTGTTCAACAACGCCGGCATCGGTGGCGGCGGCAGCTTCCTCCAGGCGTCGTGCCAGTGGGAACGCACCTTCGACGTGTGCTGGCGCGGGGTCTACCTCGGCTGCCGGGTGTTCCTGCCCCTGCTGGTCCGGGCCGACGCCGGCCACGTGGTCAACACCGCCAGCGTCAACGGCTTCTGGGCCCGTTGGGTCCGCGCCGGGCCCACACCGCCTACGCCGCGCTGTCTCGCGGTCAAGGGCTTCACCGAGGCGCTCATCACCGACCTGCGGCTCAACGCCCCACGTGGGTGCGTCGGTGGTGATGCCCGGCCACATCGGCACCGGCATCGCCCTGAACTCCGTGGCCGTGCTCGGCGGAGCGCTCGATGCGGCCGCCACCGATTGGGGGGCGATGTTCCGCAACACCGCGCCGACCACGGCGGCCGAGGCGGCGACGATCATCCTCGACGGCGTGCGGGCCGGGCGCTGGCGGATCCTGGTGGGCGAGGACGCACACGTGCTCGACGCCTTCGTCCGCGACGATCCCGAGGGCGCCTACGAGGACGGCTTCGTCCGCCGGCTGCACGAGGCCGGCGCGTTCCAGGCGATCGTCGCACCCTGAGCGATCGCCGGCGGGCCGCGTCAGCGGCGCAGGGCGGTCGGGTCCCAGCATTGCCGCTCGGGGCCGGCCGGGTCGCGCTCGAGCCTCGAAGCGGCGTCGAAGATGCGGGTCGTCCGCTCGGCCACGTCGTAGCGGGGCCAGCCCGGATCCCCGGTGCTGGCGAAGCGCACCCAGGCCGATGCCACCTCCTCCGACAGGGCGGCGACCGCATCGGGGCGCACGTCGAAGCCGGTGTAGGCGGCCACCGTGGATGGTCGTAGGTGCCGAACACGAACGGCACCTCCAACACGTGGGCGGCACCGATGAGCCCGCCGTAGAGCGGCGAGGGCCCAGTCGAAGCGGTAGGCGAAGGTGGCGGCGCGGTGCTGTGCCAACCCGCCAGCGCCATCGACGGCACCCGGAACATCACGTCGCCGGCGGCCACCAGGCCGATCGAGCGGTTGTCGGTCGGCTCGCCGCGCTCCTGGCGGGCCTCGGCGGTAGCGGTCCACACCTCCTCGGGGCTCGGTGTGCCAGCGCCCGATGATCGACAGCAGCTGCTCGTCGCTGACCGTGTCGAAGCGCTCGTCGCGCCCCCAGAAGAAGCCGTACTCCTCGGCGCTTGGAACCGATGAGCATGCCCACCGGTGGCGAGTTGCGCTGCAGCTGGGCGGCCGGCTCGGCGGGCAGGCGCACGCCGTCGGCCACCGGTCGGTAGAACACCCCGCCGGATCGGGGCGTGGCCACGTCCTGCGCCTCCCAGCTGCTCGGTGCTCAGCGACCGCCAGCTGGCCGGCGGGGTGCCCAGGTGGCGTTCCAGCCGTCGACGGTGGCGTCGGCCTCGTCGACCGTGCCGATCAGGTTGTACGCCGCCGGACTGCAGCACCACCCGGCGGCACAGGCGGGTGTGGGGCCCGGCGGCGGCGAGGTGCGCGGCGATCGAACCACCGCCGGCCGAGTTGCCGAACAACGTGATGTTGCCGGCGTCGCCGCCGAAGTTGGCGATCTCGCGGTGGACCCACTGCAGCGCCAGCTGCTGGTCGTCGAGGCCCTGGTTGCCGTCGGCGCCGAGGCTGCGGTGCCGCAACCAGCCGAACAGACCGAGCCGGTAGTTGACCGACACCACCACCACGCCCCGCCGCCAGCCGGGCGCCGTCGTAGGCCGGCACCGAGTTGGCGCCGGTCAGGAACGCGCCGCCGTGCAGCCACACCAGCACCGGCAGGCGGGCGGCCCGGTCGAGCGTCGGGGTCCACACGCACAGGTTCAGGCAGTCCTCGCTCTGGAGGTACCGACAGGTCGAGCAGGGCCTGCTCGGGCGACCCGCCGCCCTGGATGGGCGCCGGGCCGTGGCGGTCGGCCGGCCGGATCCCGCCCCACGGTTCCGGTGCCACCGGGGTGCGAAACGGCGTGGTCCCACCGGCGGGCGGCGTAGGATGCCCAGGAACGCGTCGACCCCCGAACCGACGGCCAGGCCGGACAGCGTCCCGGCCTCGGTGGTGACGAGCGGGGCGGCGGGCTCGGGCATGGGTGGACACTACCCGCAGCCGGTTTCACCGGGACCGCCGATGCGGACGGGTACGGTCCGTGCGGGCGGGGAGGCCGACCCGACGCCGGTTTCTCGAACCCGGATTCGATAACATCGCCGCCATGGTGGTCACGGAGAACGCGACGGGCAGCACGCTGGACGAGCTCGACATCCATTCGATCGGTCGGTACCTCGAGCACGGCTACCCGTGGGAGGCCTGGGACCGGCTCCGTGACGAGGCGCCGATCTACCGCTACGAGCGTCCCGGCATCGCCCCGTTCTGGGCACTCACCCGCTACGCCGACGTCCGGGCGGTGGGTTCGGACAACGCCCGCTTCATCAACGGCGGCCCGATCCTGCGCCTGGCCGGCGGGGACCACCACCGGCTGCTGGCGGAATCCCGCCTGAAGAAGGCCGACCGCCACGGCTGGGACCCGGACGAGGTGGACGACATGGTCTACCTCGACCAGCCCCGGCACACCGCGTTCCGCATGCTGGTGGCCCGCCAGTTCACCCCGGCCCGCTGCCGCCGCATGGGCGACGAGCTGGCCTCGCTGGCGCAGCGCTTCGTCGGGGAGTTCGAGGCCGCGCTCGACGCCGCCGGCGGTGAGCCGGTGGACCTGGTGGACGAGCTGGCGGTCAAGCTGCCGCTGGCCACGATCTGCTCGATGATGGGCCTGCCCGTCGACCGGTGGTCCGACATCCACCGCTGGACCGATTCGATGTTCAACACCGACTCGATGGCGTGGGCGGAGCCGGGCGAGTCGCGGCGCGACATGCGCAAGCGGCTGCGGGTGCAGTACTTCGACTTCATCGAGGGCATCATCGGCGAGAAGCGGGCCAACCCCGGCGACGACCTCACCTCGCTGCTGGTCCACGCCGAGGTGGATGGTCAGCCGTTGACCCAACAGCAGCTGCACGGGTACCTGACGCTGCTGATCGCGGCGGGCAACGAGACCACCCGCAACGCCACCACCCGGGGCATCCTCGCCCTGCTCGAGCACCCCGACCAGCTGGCCGTGCTCGAGGAGCGGGCCGATGACGCCACGGTGGAGACGGCGGTGGAGGAGGTCGTGCGCTGGACCTCGCCGGTCATCCAGTTCGCCCGCACCGCCACCACCGATGTGGAGCTGCACGGCACCACGATCAAGGCGGGCGAGATCGTGGGCCTGTGGTACCCGTCGGCCAACCGCGACGAGCGGCAGTTCGACCAGCCCTACACGCTCGACATCGGCCGCAACCCGAACTACCACCTCGCCTTCGGCCACGGTCAGCACTTCTGCCTGGGCGCCAACCTGGCCCGCTGGGAGCTGCGGGCGGTGTTCAAGGCGGTGGCGCCGTACCTGAAGAACCTGCGCCTGGCCGGTCCGCCCAAGCGCCTGGCCAACCTGCACGTCGGCGCCATCGGCGAGCTGCCGGTGCGCTGGGTGGAGGACTGAGCCGAGCTGAGCTGAGCGCTGCCGGGAGCCGGCGCGGTCAGACGTCCGCGATCAGACGTCCGGCGCCGGCTCCACCGGGACCAGCTCGTTGGCCGCCACCAGTTCCGGCGGCAACGTGGTGCGATCGACGGGTTCGATGACGTCGCCCGCCCGCAGCGCGCCGCCCACCACGATGCGGGCGTTGAGCCCGGACCGGTTGAGCAGCGGGCGCAGCACCGCTTTGCCCGTGAGCGCCTCGAGGTGCTTGCACGGCACGTTCAACCGTCCGCCGTACAGCACGCACGGCCCGACCCGGAAGTAGGCGCCCACCAGGTGACCCAAGGGCACGCCGCGGGTGGTCAGGTTCCGGCGGTGCTCCGCCGCGGTCAGCTCGATGCCTCGATCCCGGCGCAGGGCTTCCAGGGTCTCGACCTCGATCAGGGTCACCTGGCGATCGACGTGGTGGCGCGCCGAGTACGTGCCGGTGCGGGTGGCGTAGCGGTCGCCCTCGATGCCGACGCCGGCCACCAGCGAGGCCTGGGCGAGCAGCTCCATGGGCTCCGACCCGCGGCTGGTGCGGTGGATGGACAACAGCTCGCCGCTGAACATCAGGTGCCGATCTCGAGCGTGATCGAGCCGCTCGGGTGCAGCGAGCAGCTGGCCTCCATGGTGGCCGCCTTCGACATCTCCGTCTCCAGCCGCTGTCCGGCCGCCACCCGGTACGGCCCGATCGAGTGCGTCACCGAGTCGTGGTTGACCAGCACCAAGGTGTCGCGCAAGCGGAGGTTGAGGTTCTCCGGCACGATGTCGACGTCCTCGCCGGCCGCCAACCGGGCGGCGGTGCCATCGGGGATGTCGATCAGGCGCACCTCGCCCGCCGGCTCGCCCACGATCCGGGCCAGGCCGATGGTGCCGCCCACCATGATCACGGCGGCGACCAGCAGGCCGACCAACCAACCCCGGCTCGTCCGTTCGTCACCCATGTCCGGACTTTACCGCCATGGCACCGGTCACAGCATGGCGTCCGGGTACCGGTCCGAACGCGACGACGCCCTAACCTGACACGAGTGTCAAAGGTGATGGGGCGTCGCGCCGCCCGCCAGCGCAACGCCGCCGAGGGGGCCACGCCCGATCGGCACGACGCCGTCGGTGCTGACGGCGCCGACGCCGCCTACCGCAAGCGGCTCCTGCTGGTGGTCATGGCCGCGGTCATGGGCTTCGGCTCGCTGATGACCATCGTGACCGTCTCGCTGGCGGTGATCGCCGAGGACCTGCAGACCAGCCGGACCACGCTGGGCTGGATCGTCACCGGGCTGATGCTGGCCATGGCCGTGTTCACCCCGCTCGGCGGCAAGCTCGGCGACATCCGCGGTCACCGCCGCATGTTCCTCATCGGCCTGGTCGGCTCGGTCATCACCACCGTGCTGTGCGCGCTGGCGTGGAACGCGGCGTCGCTGATCGCCTTCCGCGTGCTGTTCGGTATGTCCGGCGCGCTCGTCCAGCCCAACGGCATGGCGCTGATGATGACCGCCTACGGCGCCAAGAAGCGGGCCACCGCCATGGGCTGGTTCCAGTTCGCCACCACCGGCGCACCCACCATCGGCCTGGTGGTGGGCGGCCCGATGGTCGATGTGATCGGCTGGCGCGGCATCTTCTGGGTGTTCGCCGGGGTGACGGTGGTGGCCCTCGGCCTGGCGCTGCGCATCGTGCGCGAGTCCGAGCGCGGTGCGGCCGTGCCGCTCGACGTGATCGGCTCGGTGTCGCTGGCCGGCACCATCGCCTTCACCCTGCTGGCGGTCAGCCGGGCCGTACGGGCCGGTATGGAGCCCCTGGTCCTGGGGTTGGCCGTCGCCGCCGTGCTGTCGTTGGTGTGGTTCCTGCGCACCGAGCGCCGCCACCCGCATCCGCTGCTGCGGCTCGACTACTTCCGCCGGCCCACGTTCACCGCGCCGCTGGTGGCCAACGCCGCCAACCAGTTCGCCTACATGGGCGGTTTCGTGGTGGTGCCGCTGCTCCTGGGCGACCGGTACGGGTACGGCGTGGGCCTGGTCGCCCTGCTGATGGCCCCCCGGCCCGGTGCGTTCGCGCTGTGCTCGCCGCTCGGCGGCATCATCACCACCAAGGTGGGCGAGGGCATCCCCATGATCGCCGCCTCCACGATGATGGTCACGTCCATGGGCGCGTTCGCGCTCGGCTCCACCTCGGCCGGCATCGCCTTCGTGCTGCTCGGCCTCGTGCTGTCCGGGGCATCGGCCGGCATCGGCTCACCGGCGTACACCACGCTGGTGGCCGGCTCGGTCGACGCCAAGGACCTCGGTGTGGCCACCGGCATGAACCAGACCATGCTCTTCGTCGGCATCGTGTCGGGCATCCAGATCATGCTGGTGGTGCTGGGCGAATCCCCCGACCAGAGCCGTTACGTGTGGACGTTCCTGTTCGGCGCCGCTGTCGCCGTGGTCGGCCTGGCCGCCTCCACGTTCGCCGCCAACCGCCGGCTGCGCCTCAACCGCTGAGGCTGCGGGCTACTTCTGGCCCTGGCGCTTGCGGATCTTGGCCCAGTCGTCACGCAGGCCGACCGTGCGGTGGAAGACCCCGGCCAGCTCCGGGTCGGCGCAGTAGTAGCCGAGCCGCTCGAACTGGATGTGCTGGAACGGCTGCACGTCGGCCAGCGCCGGCTCCAACTTGGCGCCGGTCACCACCACCCGGGCGTCGGGGTTGAGGAACTCGAGCGGGTCCCGCCCCTCCTGGGCGTCGGGGTAGGCCTCGGTGAACAGACGGTTGTAGTGGCGCACCTCGGCGTCGACGGCGTGGGTGGCGCTGACCCAGTGCAGCGTGGTCTTCACCTTCCGCCCGTCGGGCGCCTGCCCGCCGGCGGTGGCCGGGTCGTAGGTGCAGCGCAGCTCCACCACCCGGCCGGTGTCGTCCTTGACCACGCCGACGCAGCGCACGAAGTAGGCGTAGCGGAGGCGCACCTCGTTGCCGGGCGACAGCCGGTAGAACTTCGGCGCGGGGACCTCCATGAAGTCGTCGCGCTCCAGCCATAGCTCACGGCTGAACGGCACCTGACGGGAGCCGGCGTCGGGGTCCTCGGGGTTGTTCACCGCATCCAGCCACTCGATGTGGCCCTCGGGGTAGTTCTCGATGACCACCTTGATCGGGTCGAGCACGGCCATGCGCCGTTCGGAGATGCGGTTGAGCTCGTCGCGCACGAACGATTCGAGCAGCTCGATCTCATGGGTCGAGTTCACCTTGGCCACCCCGATGTGCCCGCAGAACGCCCGTAGCGCCGCCGCCGGGTAGCCCAGTCGGCGCAGGCCCCGCAGGGTGGGCATGCGCGGGTCGTCCCAACCGTCGACCAGCCCGTTGTTGACCAGGTGCAGCAGCTTGCGCTTCGACAGCACGGTGTGGGTCAGCTGCAGCCGGGCGAACTCGTACTGGCGGGGCCGTTCAGCCACCGGGCGGGGCAGCTCGCCGAGGGCGCCCAACGTCTCCAGGAACCAGTCATAGAGGGGGCGGTGCGAGTCGAACTCGAGCGTGCACACCGAATGGGTCGTGCCCTCGATGGCGTCGGACTGGCCGTGGGCCCAGTCGTAGGTGGGTAGACGCACCAGGCGTCACCGGTGCGGTGGTGGTGGGCGTGACGGATCCGGTAGAGCACCGGGTCGCGCAGCAGCGGGTTGGGGTGCGCCATGTCGATCTTCGCCCGCAGCACCCGGGAGCCGTCGGGGAACTCGCCGTCGCGCATGCGTCGGAACAGGTCCTGGTTCTCGGCCACCGTCCGGCTGCGGAACGGGCTGTCGGTGCCGGGCTCGGTGAACCCGCCCCGCTGGGCCGAGATGGTCTCAGCGTCCTGGTCGTCGACGTAGGCGAGGCCCTCGGCGATCAACCGCTCCGCCCAGCGGTAGATCGTCTCGAAGTAGTCCGACGCGTAGAGCGTCTCGCCCGGCTCGAAGCCCAGCCAGCGCACGTCGGCCTCGATGGCGTTGACGTAGTCCACGTCTTCGGTCTCGGGGTTGGTGTCGTCCATGCGGAGCGTGCACGTGCCCCCGAACTCGGCGGCCGCACCGAAGTTCAGGCAGATCGATTTGGCGTGGCCGATGTGCAGGTACCCGTTGGGCTCGGGGGGGAAGCGGGTCTGCACCCGGCCGCCGTAGGTGCCCAACTGCTGGTCGCGCTGCACCTGCTCACGGATGAAGTCGGACGCGACGGGGGTGGTGGGCTCGGCCGGGATGTTCACCGCACAAGGCTGGTCGGTGGGCGTGCCGCGTGCAAGCACCCACCGGGATCTCACCGCTAGCCGCGGGTGGCGGTGGTGGTGAAGCGGCGGATGGTCAGCACGGCGAACACCACGGTGATGCCCAGCGCCCACAGCAGCGACTGCCACACCGAGCTGCCCGGGTCACGGCCGTTGTAGAGGGCCCGGGCGGCGTTGGTGGCCAGCGTGAAGGGGTTGGCGTCCGCCACCCGCTGCAACCAGGACGGCATGTTCTCGGTGGACACGAACGCGCTCGACACGAACGTGAGCGGGAACATCCAGATGAACCCGGCCGAGTTGGCCGCCTCCACCGACTTGACCGACAGGCCGATCAGCGCCTGGATCCAGCTGAAGGCGTAGGCGAAGGCCAGCAGCAGCGCGGTGGCGGCGACACCGCGCACCAGGCCGCCCTCGAAGCGGAAACCGATGGCGAAGGACACCACCAGCATCACCGCGAACGTGATCATGTTGCGCAGCGTGTCGCTGACCGTGCGGCCGATCAGCACCGCCGACTGGGAGATGGGCAGCGACCGCAGGCGGTCGATGAAGCCCTTCTGCATGTCCTCGGCGATGCCGATGCCGGTGAAGGCGGAGCCGAACACCACCGTCTGGGCGAAGATGCCCGGCATCAGGTACTGGTCGTAGTCGAAGTCGGGGATGACGATGGAGCCCCCGAACACGTAGCGGAACAGCACCACGAACATGATCGGCTGCAGCGTGGCGAAGATCAGCAGGTCGGCGTTGCGGGGGATCACCCGCAGGTGCCGGGTGGCCTCGATCCACGAATCGCGCAGCGCCGACAGCACGCCGTGCTGGAGGTGGTGCAGCTCACCCTGGGGGGCCACGGCGGCGGCACGGGAGGCGGCGTCGTCCATGAGGGCGGGATCGGCGGCGGTCATGCGGCATCCTCCTGCGGGTCGGCGTCGGCGGCGGTGTGGCCGGTGAGGGCCAGGAACACGTCGTCGAGGGTGGGGCGTTGGATGGCGACGTCGGCCACCGCCACCGAGGCGGCGTCGAAGGCGCGCACCACGTCGGGCGTGGTCGTACCGGGGCGTATGCCGACGGTGAGCTCCGCGGCCCTCGCGGGCGGGCTCGGCGCCGTCGATGCGGAACGGCGCCAGCGCGGCGACCGTGGCCGCCACATCGCCGTCAGGGGGAAGGGTGATGGTGATGCGGTCACCGCCGATGCGGGTCTTCAGCTGCTCGGCGGTGCCCTCGGCGATGACGTGGCCGTGGTCCACCACCACGATCGAGTGGGCCAGCCGGTCCGCCTCCTCCAGGTATTGCGTGGTCAGCAGCGTGGTGGTGCCCTGGGCCACCAGGTTCTCGATCAGATCCCACATGCCCAGCCGGCTGCGGGGGTCCAACCCGGTGGTCGGCTCGTCGAGGAACAGCACCCGGGGCCGCGCCACCAGGCTCATGGCGATGTCGAGACGGCGTCGCATGCCGCCCGAGAAGCCCTTGACCGGCCGGTCGGCCTCGCCGGCCAGCTCGAACGCACCGAGCAGGCTCCATCGCCCGGGCCCGGGCGTCGCCCAGGCGGAAGAACCGGCCCACCAGCTCGAGGTTCTCCTTGGCGGTGAGCCGCTCGTCGACGGCGGCGTACTGGCCGGTCAGGCCGATGCGGGCGCGGACCTTGTGCGGCTCGGCCACGACGTCGATCCCGTCGATGCGGAGCGGCCGCCGTCGGGCACCAGCAGCGTGGTGAGGATGCGCACCGCGGTGGTCTTGCCCGGCGCCGTTGGGCCCGAGCACGCCGAGCACGGTGCCGCGCTCGAGTTGCAGATCCAGACCGCGCAACGCCTCGGTCTTGCCGAACCGCTTCACGAGCCCTTCGGCCTCGACGATGGGCATGGTCACCTCCTGTGCACGACCCTACCGAGGGGGTGTGACGGTGAAGGGCACGAATATTCATCGCCGCCCCGTGCGGCCGGTAGCGTTCGCGGCCATGGCGGCTGGCGATCTGTTGTGGGAACCGACCGGCGCGTCCGGGGCGGCGTCGAACCTGGGCCGCTACGTGGCCTGGCTGCTGCGAGTGCGGCATCGGCGACTTCGCCGACTACCAGCTGTGGCAGTGGTCGGTCACCGATCTCGAGGGGTTCTGGCGTTCGATCTGGGACCACTTCGACATCGAGTCGGCCACGCCGGCCACGTCGGTGCTGTCGCATCGGGCCATGCCGGGTGCCCGCTGGTTCGAGGGCGACCCTCAACTACGCCGGGCACATCCTGCGGGTGGCCACCGACCCGGCCAACCGCGACCCGCGTGGCCCTGGTCGGCCGCTCCCAGACCCGGGAGCGCAGCGAGCTGACCTACGGGGAGCTGGCCGAGCAGGTGGTCCGCTGCCGGGCCGGCCTGCGGGCGCTCGGCGTCGAGGCCGGGGACCGGGTGGCGGCCTACCTGCCGCACGTGCCCGAGACGATCGTCGCCTTCCTGGCCGCCACCTCCATGGAAGCGCGGTGTGGTCCACCTGCGCACCGGAGTTCGGCACCCGTTCGGTGGTCGACCGCTTCGGGCAGATCGAGCCGAAGGTGCTGCTGGTGGTGGACGGCTACCGCTTCGGTGACAAGCCGATGGACCGCACCGCCGAGGTGGCCGCCATCCGGGCCGCGCTGCCCACCGTCGCCCACACGGTGGTGCTGCCCTACCTCGACCCCGACCCGTCGCGTGTGCCGGGAGCCATGACCTGGGCCGAGCTGCTCGCCACCGAGCCGGCCGAGGGCTCGGCGCCGATGGCCGAGCCGATGCCGTTCACCCACCCCCTGTACGTGCTCTACTCCTCGGGCACCACGGGGCTGCCCAAGGCGATCGTGCACGGCCACGGCGGGGTGACCCTCGAGCACCACAAGCTGCTCGGCTTCTTCAACGACGTGAAGCCCACCGACCGGTTCTTCTGGTTCTCCACCACCGGCTGGATGATGTGGAACTACGTGCTGTCGAGCCTGCTGTTCGGCGCCACGCTGGTGTGCCTCGACGGCAACCCGCTGTACCCCGACGCCCTGGCGTTGTGGCGCATGGCGGCCGAGGAGGGCGTCACGTTCTTCGGCGGTTCCGCGCCGTACTACGTGTCCTGCCGCAAGCAGGGCCTGCGCCTGGCCGATGCCGGCGACCTGTCCGCCGTGCGCTGCGTGGGCTCCACCGGGGCGCCGCTGCCGCCCGAGGCGTTCGACTACCTCTACGAGCAACTCGGGTCGGACGTGTTCCTCAACTCGGTGTCGGGCGGGACGGACATCGCCTCCGCCTTCGTGGGGATGAACCCGCTGTCGCCGATCTGGTCGGGCGAGATGTCCACGCCGTACCTTGGCTGCAAGCTGGAGGCGTTCGGGCCCGACGGGGTGGCCGTGGCCGCCGGGGAGACCGGTGAGCTGGTGGTGACCGAGCCCATGCCGTCGATGCCGGTGGGGTTCTGGAACGACCCCGACGGGGCGAAGTACCGCGCCGCCTACTTCGAGGACTTCCCCGGGGTGTGGCGCCACGGCGACTGGCTCACCTTCACCGAGCGCGGTTCGTGCGTGATCAGCGGCCGCTCCGACGCCACGCTCAACCGCGGCGGCGTGCGGCTGGGCACCTCGGAGTTCTACTCCGTGGTCGAGGGGCTCGAAGAGGTGGTCGACAGCCTGGTGGTGCACCTCGAGGACCGCGGCGGCACCGCCGGCGAGCTGCTGCTGTTCGTGGTGCTGCAGCCGGGAACGGAGCTCGACGACGCGCTGCGGGGCCGCATCGCCGCGGCGCTGCGCACCGAGCTGTCACCCCGGCACGTACCGGACCGCATGGTGGCGGTGGCCTCGGTGCCGCGCACGCTGTCGGGCAAGAAGCTCGAGCTGCCGGTGAAGCGAATCCTGCAGGGCGCCGACCCCGACAAGGTGGCCTCGAGGGGTTCGCTGGCCAACCCCGAGTCGCTCGGCGCCTTCGAACAGCTCGCCGCCGGCTGACCGTCGGCCCCGTTCGGGCCGGGTCTGGACGGAAACCGCCATCGGGTTCGGTAGCCCCGGCATGGACGTGCTGGTCAGCGCGCTGCGCGGCGCCGGTCACCGCCACCCGTTGGTCGTTTCCGTACAGACCTGTCGCCGCGACGCATCCGAAGTGGCCCGGATCGACTCCGCTGGCGCAGGATGGGGTCGTCGCGACGACAGGGGGAACCGACGATGCGTTTCGGGGTGTTCTACGAACTGCAGCTGCCCAAGCCGTGGAACGACGGTGATGAGCTCAAGCTGGTGCAGGAGGCCATCGAGCAGGTGGTGCTGGCCGACAAGCTCGGCATCCACCATGCGTGGGCCGTCGAGCACCACTTCCTCGACGAGTACTCGCACTGCTCGGCGTCGGAGGTCTTCCTGTCGGCGTTGGCGGCCAAGACCGAGCAGATCCGGGTGGGCTTCGGCATCCGCCAGGTGATCCCGCTGTACAACCACCCCGCCCGCACCGCCGAGGCGGTGGCCATGCTCGACCTCGTGTCGTCGGGCCGGGCCGAGTTCGGCGTCGGCGAGTCCGCCACCCGCATGGAGTTGCGCGGCTTCAACATCACCGCCCGGGAGAAGCGCGACATGGCGCTGGAGGCGGCCGAGCAGATCGCCAACATGATGGCGATGGACCCGTACCCGGGCTACAAGGGCAAGTACTTCGAGATGCCGTGCCGCAACGTGTTGCCCAAGCCGGTGCAGAAGCCGCACCCGCCGATGTGGATGGCGTGCACCAACCGCCAGACCATCGAGACGGCGGCCCGCAACGGGCTGGGCGCCCTGGCGTTCAGCTTCGTCGACCCTGACGAGGCCAAGCACTGGGCCGATGCGTACTACTCGATCATCCGCTCCGAGGAGTGCGTGCCGCTGGGGCACACGGTCAACGCCAACATCGCCATGGTGGCCCCGTTCTCGTTGCACGAGGACCGCCAGCAGGCGATCGACAACGGGATCCACGGCTTCCGCTTCTTCAACTACGCCATGCGGGCGCTGGTGGAGAAGGACAACGTGCCCGGGCGGACCACGCTGTGGGCGGACTACCTGGCCCAGTACCAGGACAAGGGCTTGAGCCGGCCGGCGCCGGGCATCGGCACGCCGGGCGAGTTCGCCGAGTTGGTGCGCGCCTATGAGGCGGTCGGGGTGGACCAGGTGATCTTCCTGCAGCAGGGGGGCCTGAACCGCCACGAGGACATCTGCCATTCGCTGCAGCTGTTCGGCGACGAGGTGCTGCCCCAGTTCGAGCCGGCGCGGGCCGAGGCCGAGGCCCGCAAGGCCGAGCAGCTGGCGCCGCACATCGAGGCGGCGCTGGCCCGCAAGAACTGGATGCGGCCGCTGGAGGACCACGAGATCCCGGTGGTGGGCGCATCGGTCAAGAAGGCCGAGATCTACCGCTGATCCGGCGCCGGCCGGGCGCCCGTCCTCCGGCGCCGGCCCACTCCTCCGGCGCGCCATACCAGGTGGTGTGGTCCGGCCGTGTCATGGCGAATCCCGGGCGATTCGCCATGACACGGTGTCGGCGAAACACCCGGAGTGCTGAGGGCAGCGCTAAGGGTGCGCGATAGGCGATGGGCGCCCGCGAGGGGATGGTGCGCTGCTGGTCCGCCGATAGCCTGCCGTTCGCGGTCATTGCACCGCGAAGAGTCGGCAGAAGGGCAGGCGATTGCGGACGAGACGACAGCAGGTGCGCCAGCGGTTGCGTCGGGTGGCGGCGGCCGCGGTCGGCGCGTTGGGGCTGGCCGCCGCAGCGGTGGCGGTCGAGCCGCCGGGGGCCGCTGCGCAGGCCTGCTTCGCCTGGTCGGGCCAGGTGCCGCTCCAGCAGGCGGTCGACGCCAACACCTGCGTCGAGGTCCAAGCCGGCACCTACGACCTCGATCAGTACCTGCTCATCGCCGACGGTCGCACCCTGCAGGGCGATCCCGATGTGCCCCGGGAGCAGATCGTCCTACGGGCCCGGGCGCCGTGGAACACCAACGGCAACGAGGGCGTCATCACCGGGTTCCAGCCGCCCCACGTGGCGGTGGCCACCGTCCGCCACCTCACCGTGGACGCCAACGGTCTGGCCACCGGCGGTCTCGGCGCCAGCGACCTGACCATCGACGACGTCGTCGTGCGCAACGGCCGCTGCTGGGGCGTGGCCATCGTCGGGCCGAACATGACCATCACCGACAGCCGCATCGAGCACAACGGTGCCGATCCGGCCTGCCCCAGCCCACCCGGCGCCGGCATCTACGCCGCCGCCAACGGCACCGCCTACGGGGTGTACCTGCCCCGCATCATCGGCAACGAGATCACCGCCAACACCGGCCCGGCACTCGATGTCTACAACGTGTGGGGCGGCGTGCTGCTCGGCAACGACATCCATGACAACGTCGGCTGGGCCGCCGTGTCGCTGGTGGGCTCGAAGTGGACGGTGCAGGGCAACCGCATCGCCCACACCGCCGGCAGCACCGGCCAACCCCACGTGCCGGCCTGCAACGGCGGGCCGGGCGGCCCGTGGGCGGCGGCGCTGCTGCTCTGCCAGGGCACCGTGCACGACGGGGTCAACACCGGGGGCAACCTGATCGGTGGGAGCGGCGCCCGGGCGAACACCATCGCCGGCTTCTACGGCGTGCTGCTGATCGGCAACGACGAGGCCAGCGCCCGGGCGGTGCCCACCGGCAACACGATCGCCGGCAACCACTTCGACGGCGTGACCGTGGCCTGCGCCGACGACACCAAGGGCATCGGCCTCAACGCCAACAGCTGGACCGGTTGCACGCCCGTGTACTTCTGATCGGGACCCGAAGCGGGGCGATCGGTGGGGCGCGCCCCTGCCGTTGCGGGAACCAACCCCCATCGCCGCATCGTCCGATCGGGCATGAAACGATCGCTCATCGCCGCGCTCCTCCTCATCGCCCTCGCCCCCCTCGCCGCCTGCGGGGATGACACCACAACGGAGGCGTCGGGCGCTCCCGATGCGCCGGGCTCGGCCGGCGGTGCGGACCCGGGTAGCGGCACCACCGCCGACCCCGGCTCCGAACCGGGTACCGCCACCGGCACGGTGACCGTGCGCCTCGAGGAGGTGGGCGGCGTGTTCATCGAGGGCTTCGAGGTGGCGCTGCGCTTCGAGGACGGCGACGGCGACACCATCGCCAGCACCCACTGGACCGACTTCGTCACGGGCCAGGACGGCGAGGCCGCCACCGACTACTACGGCAGCGTGCTCGAACAGCCCGTACCAGCCGGTACGGTGACGGTCCGGGCCGAGACGGCCGTGGGCATCGGCCCGCCCCCGGTCAAGCCCGATCTCGACGGGGACCTGCGCTGCTCGCTCGAGCTCGAGGTGCCGGCCGGCGGGCAAGTGGCTGTGGAGGTGGGCTTCGGCGACGACGGCAACTGCCTGCGCCGCCGCTCTGACCGTGCCGCCGCTCTGACCGTGCCGCCGCCTCTGACCGCGGCGCGGCTCAACGCCGGCGGAACGCAGCGTGGGCCGCCACCTCGTCGGCGCTGAGCGCCCGGTCGTAGACCGCCACCTCGTCGAGGCCACCGGTGAGGAAGTGGGCGGCGTCGGTGGACACGTCGCCGTCGCGTCCGAACGCCACGCCACCGCCCGACCCGCAGCAATCCTGGGCGGGATCGAGCGCCACGTAGTGGACGGGCCCGGTGGCGGGCACCTCGGCCGCCGGCACCCCGTCGACGTACAGCCGGGCGGTGCTGTCGTCCTTGGTCAACACCACGTGGTGCCACACGCCCTCGGCGAGGGCCGGCCCGGCCAGCGCCACCGGCGTGGGCCCCGGCAACCACAGCGACCCCGACAGCCGGCCGTCGACCACCTGGAGGCCCCAGCCGTACCAGCGCCACCGGGCGAGCTGGCCGACCGTACCGGGTGGTACGGCGGCGGGTCGGAACCACAGCTCCACGGTCAGCGACGGGCTGGGCGCCAGCGCCCGGGCGGCGGGGCCGGAGGCGTCGCCCACGTAGAGGTGCCCGCCGCTCCCGTCGAAGGCGACGGCCGTGCCCCCGCCGTCCACCGCCGGCGGTTCGCCCACCACGACCGTTCCGGCGTAGGTGGCGGTGAAGCCCCCGGGTCCCACCTCGGCGGCCGCCGTGGGCGTGGTGTCGTCGAGGGGCCAGTAGGCGACGGGTCCGGCGGCGAGCACGGCGCCCCGGTAGGTCATGGCGGCGTCGGTCGACGGGGTGACCGCGGTCGACGGTGTGACCGCAGTCGACGGTGTGACCGCATCGGTCGTGGCGGCGGTGACGGTGGTGACGGCGGCGTCCGCCGCGCCCGTCGGGCCCGTCCCGTCGCCGGAGCAGCCGGCCAGCACCGCCGCGGCGAGCAGCAGGGACCCGGCCCGGCGCCTCACACCAGCTCGGGGTAGTGGGCGGCCACGTTGTCGGGGTAGCTGCGGCAGTAGTAGTTCCACAGCTGCTGGCCGTAGACCCCCGCACCCTGGCGGCTGGCGATGCCCTCGACGCCGGCCTCCAGTTCGTTGCGGCGGGCCATGAACCCGGCGTTGGCGTGGCGCGGCGAGGCCGCCACCGCCGCCCGGAACCGCTCCGCCAGCGGCAGCGGGGTCAGCTCGGTGCGCAGATCGGGGCCGTGGAAGTAGGCGGCCGAGAAGCGGGGCTCGCCGGTGATCACCCGGTGGGTGGCGGCCACCACGTAGTTGCCCGTCAGCTCCTGCAGCATCTCCCCGGTGTTGATCACGAACGCACCCGGCCGCGGGGCGACGTCGGCCCAGTTGCCGTCGGGCAGCAACGCCTGCAGGCCACCCACCCCGAACTGGGCCAGGACGGTGAGGAACCCGGCGTCGTGGTGGCCGTTGACCCCCGCCTCGCCTGGCGGGGTGGGCGGGTAGCTGATCAGCTTGGCCAGCGAGTGGGTGCGCTCGCCGAACAGCGCATCGAAGGTGCCCGCCGGCAGCTCGAGGCCCACGGCCATGATCGACATGATGCGGCGGGCGAGCGCATCCATCCGCCGGAAGTACTCGCCGACGAGCTCCCGGAACCCGGGCAGCACGTCCTCCGGCAGCCACTGGTTGGGCCCGGCCAGGTGCAGGAAGGCCGGATCGGCGCCGCGCTCGTAGGGCGGGTTCTCGGTGGAGACGTCGAGCTGCTCGCGGTGGTCGGGCCGGTTGTTGGTGAGCTCGGCCCCGATGCGCTCCCAGCCGCGGAAGTGCGGCGAGTGGCGCTTGTCGATGCGGGCCTTCACCTCCTCGGGCAGGGCGAAGAACGCCTGCAGCGCACCGAAGTAGCGCTCGAGGAAGGCGTCGTCCACCCCGTGGCCCTCGGCGTAGAAGAAGCCGACCTCGTGGCACACCCGGCCCATCTCGGCGGCCAGTGCGGCGCGCTCGGTGGTGTCGGCATCCCAGCGGCGCAGATCGAGCACCGGGATGGCGGGGGCGGTGGTCGTCACGGTGGAGCTCACGGCAAAAAGCTAGCGGTACGACCGGACCGCTACGGTGGCCGGCGTCCGCAGCGGGGGCACGGGTCACCGCCGGTCAGCAGGGGGAGCGAGACGATGGGACGGTTGGACGGCAAGGTCGCGGTGATCACCGGCGGGGCGAGCGGCATCGGGGCCGCCACCGCCGAGCTGTTCATCGCCGAGGGCGCCTCGGTGGTCATCGGCGACATGCAGGTCGAGGTGGGCGAGGAGACCGCCGGCCGCCTCGGCGAGCGCTGTGCGTTCCGCCCCTGCGACGTGACCAAGGAGGAGCAGGTGGCGGCCCTGGTGGACGAGGCGGTCAAGCGCTTCGGCCGTCTCGACGTCATCTTCAACAACGCCGGCTTCGGTGGCGCCATGGGCCCGGTCGAGTCGATCTCCAGCGAGGACTACGACATCACCATGGACGTGCTGCTCAAGGGCGTGTTCTACGGCATGAAGCACGCCGCGCCGGTCATGAAGGCCCAGGGCTCCGGGTCGATCATCTCCACCGCATCGATCTGCGGGCTGACCGCGGGCGTGGGCGCCCACCTGTACACCGCGGCCAAGGCGGCGGTCATCAGCCTCACCGAGTCGGTGGCCAACGAGCTGGCCGAGCAGGCCGTGCGGGTCAACTGCATCTGCCCGGGGTTCATCGCCACGCCGCTGTTCGCCGGCAAGCCGCTGGGCTCCGCCGGGCAGGAGGCGGCCCAGGCCACGCTGGACAAGATCCGACCGAAGCAGGAGAACGCCCAGCCGATGCACCGCATGGGCGAGCCCTCCGACATCGCCAAGGCGGCGCTGTTCCTGGCCTCCGACGATGCCGAGTGGATCACCGGCCACGCCATGGTGGTCGACGGCGGGTTCATGACCGGCAAGCCGTGGCGCAAGCAGGCGTCGTGGCTGACCGAGCCGCACCCCATCCGGCTGTACCGCCCCGAGGGTCGCTGAACGGTTTAGCCTGCCCGCTGTGAAGGGTCCTCTGCGCGGTGTGCTCGCCGTGGCCGTCGCCATCGTGATGAGCACGGCCGCGGCCGGGTGCACCGGCGGCGACGGCGATGCCGACGGCGCTGGGACCACCGTGGCCGGGGCGTCGTCCGACACCGGGGCCACCACCGCCGGCGGTGCGGACGGTGAGGAGGGCGCCGTCGCGTCCGGTACCGACCGCACCGAGCGGCCGGCCACCACCCGGGGTCCGGCCACGTCGGGCACCGGCGCCCCGGCCGCCTCCACGTCGGTCACCGCCGGCACCGTCGAGGCCCCGGTGCCCGACGGTTGCGCCCAGCTCGGCCCGATCCCGTCCGGTGCGGTGGCCCGGACCAGCTCCTCGCTCGACGCCGACGACGACGGCGCCGCCGACGAGGTGACGGCCTACGCCATCGGCCCCAACCCGGGCGAGGGCGACTGGCACCTGCGGGTCTCCTTCGCGGCCGGCGGGGGCAGCGACATCACCCTGGCCGAGGACCCGGCGCCCGGGGTGATCCGGGTGCTGGGCAGCGCCTACCTCGGTTCGACGGTGGAGCCCGGCCCCGGTGGGCTGCGCCCGGCGCTGTTCGTGTGGACCGGCTCGGGGGCATCGGCCCGGGTGGTCGGGCTGTACCGGGTGGACGGGTGCGAGCTGGCGGCCATGACCTCGCCCACCGGCGGCCCGGCCGGGTTCGTGGTCGGCGCATCGGTGGGCCATCAGGAGGGCCTGCGCTGCGAGGGGGTTGCCGGTACGTCGTTGCTGGTGGAGGTGCTGTCGGAACCCGACGCCACCGGCTCGTCGTTCGCCGTGACCCGCCGGGCCTACACCCGCGACGGCAACGCTGGTGGTCTACGGCGAACCGCAGGACGCCATCGAGGCGGTGCCGCCGCTGGAGGCCGGTCAGATCGTCGGCTGCGGCGACGTGCGCGCCCCGGCTGACAGCGGCCGCGACCACCTACGCTGCGCCGCCATGGGGATGCCGGAGACGATGACCTTCCAGACGCTCGAGGTGGCGCGCGACGCCGATCGACCCGAGGTGCTGCGGGTGTGGTTCAACCGACCGCACCGCCGCAACGCGGTGAACGACCGCATGACGCTCGAGGTGGGCGACCTGTTCCTTGCCCTGCAGACCGACTTCACCAGCCGGGTGGTCGTGCTCGGCGGTCACGGGCTCAGCTTCTGCTCCGGTGCGGACCGCAAGCGCGACGACCAGCCGCTCGAGCCGCCGGCCACCGAACGGGAGGCCCGCTTCCGCCACCACCTCGGCCGCCGCGCCGCCCGGGCCATCGAGGACTGCGAGATCCCCACGATCGCCCGGGTGCAGGGCCACGCCGCCGGCGGTGGCTGCGTGTGGGCGGTCTCGTGCGATTTCCGGGTGGCCACCCACGACGCGCTGTTCTGGTACCCCGAGATCGAGCTGGGCGTGCCCCTCACCTGGGCGGCCACGCCCCGGCTGATCCAGGAGATTGGCACCGCCCGGGCCCGCCAGCTGGTGATGCTGTGCGACCGGGTCGACGGCCGGCGCGCCGAGCAGTGGGGCCTGGTGCACGAGGCGGTGGCCGACGATGAGCTCGACGCCGCCGTGGAGCGGTGGGTGCAACGGGTGCTGGCCATGCCCGAGCTGCCGCTGCACATGGCCAAGACCCAGTTCCGCGGCTACAGCCGGGCCTTCGCCCAGGGCGACGTCAGCGAGGCCGACGGCGACCAGATCGAGCTGGCCCGCCGCCAGCCCGGGGCCAAGGAGCGCTTCACCGCCGGGTTCTGAGCGGCACGCGCCACGCGGCCGGCTGCGCACGGGCCGTACCGCGGGGTACCGAACCGACCGGTACCCCGCGGCCGATCACTTCTCGGTGGGGGCCAGGCCGTTGAGGTGCAACGTCAGCGCCGTGGGGATCTGGTGGGACAGGCCGCCGATGCCCGAGCGGCTGATGAACGTGTCCTTGACGTCGGCGATGGTCAGGAACGTGGCGTCGTCGTGCAACAGGTCGCCGGCCTCGCCGTAGGCAGCGGCCACCTCCGCCTCGTCCACCAGGTTGAGGCCCTTGTCCATGGCGGCATCGGCGGCCGGGTTCGACGCCTGCAGGTAGTTCAGCGCCCCGCCCGTGCGCATGAAGATGCGGATCCAGGTGTCGGGGTGGGCGGCGTCGGGGTTGGCCGTCTCGATCAGCAGATCGGGCAGCGTGGCAGGGTCCTCGGCGTTCACCATGTCGAAGATCTCGGCCACCGTCTTGGGCTGGATGGTGACCTCGAAGCCGGCCTCGGTCAGCGCCTGGCTGAGCGTCTCGGTCATGCGCTGGTCGTTGACGACGCCGATCGGGTAGGTGAACGTGATCGAGCGATCGGCCTCGGGCAGCGCCGCCACCGCCGCCTTCAGCGCCGCGCCGCCGTCGAACTCGATGGGATCGTCGCCCAGGCCGGCCTCCATGACCGACACCGGGTACATCGACGTCGACGGCGAGCCGGTGTCCCCGTGGACCTGCGCCACCAACGTCTCCCGGTCGATGGCGGCCTGCAGCGCCTGCCGAACCGCCTTGTCGTCGAACGGTGCCTTGTGCTGGTTCACGTGGACGAACTGCTTGCGCAGCACGTCGAAGCTGGTGACGGTGAAGCCCTCCTTGTCACGGAACGCCTTCACCGTGTCGATGGGGTGATCCCGGATGATGTCGAGGTCGCCGCCTTCGAGCTGCAGTTGCTGGGTGGCGGCGTCGGGCACGATGTTGATGACCACGTCGTCGTAGTACGGCGCCTCGCCCCAGTAGTCCTCCACGCGGCTCAGCACGTAGCGCTGGCCCAGGCTGAACTCGCTGATGCGGTAGGGGCCGGTGCCGGCGGAGTTGGTCTTGATCCAGTCCTGGGCGGCGTCGCCGTCGACCTCGTTGGCGTTGATCAGTGCCGGGCTGACCATCTTCGGTCCGTACGGCGCCGCCAGGTAGTCGAGGAACGGCGACACCGGCTGCGACAGCTTGATCACGAACGTGGACGGGTCGGGCGTCTCGTAGGCGGCCACGTCGGCGAGCATGTACGACGGGGCCGAACCCACCTTGGTGCGGCGCTCGAAGCTGAAGCGGGCGGCGGCCGAGTCGAACGGGGTGCCGTCCACGAACGTGACGCCCTGGCGCAACGTGAACGTGTAGGTCAGCCCGTCCGGCGAGACCTCGTAACGCTCGGCCAGCAACGGTTCGATCTCGGTGGTGTTGTCGGGGGAGTAGCGCAGCAACCCCTCGTAGGTGGACGTGATCACCTGGTTGCCCTCCACCTCGTAGAAGATGTCGGGGTCGGGCACCTGCATGTCGACGAAGAACGCCAGGTTGAGCGAGCTGGCCCCCTGCCCGCCGACGTCGGTGGCGCCGCCCTCCTCGGTGGTCGACGAGCTGGAGCAGGCGGCGGCCATGAGCGACAGCGCGGCCAGCAGCAGCGCGGCCACCGTCCCCCGCCGCCGGCCCCGACCATGCCGGGTGGTACGGCCGGCCATCATGCGCTCGCTCCCACCGGGACGGCCAGCGCCGCCACGATCTCGTCGGTGCGGCGCCGGGCGCCGGTCTGCAGGTACTCGAAGGCGTTGAGCGATGCGTCGTGGGCGGCGTGGCTGGAGCCGATGACGGCGTCCTCGACCACCCGCACGTAGAAGTCGTGCTGGTGGGCGTCGGCGAACGTGTAGTGCACGCACACATCGGTCAGCCCGCCGATCAGCAGCAGCGTCTCCGCCCGCAGCCCCTTGAGCAGGATCGACAGCTCGGTGCCGAAGAAGCAGGAGTAGCGCCGCTTGACGATGAAGTGCTCACGGTCGCCGCTCGGGCGCAGCGAGGGCACCAGCTCGGTGGAGGCGTCGCCCTCCAGGCAGTGGACGCCCTCCACCCCGTCGAGCTCCCGGCCGAAGTCGACGAGGCTGCGGCGGTGCGCCTCCTGGAAGAACACGATCGGCAGTTCGGCGTCGCGGGCGGCGGCCACCACCCGTTCGGCGTTGGCCAGCATCTCGGCATGACCGTCCATCACCGGGATCCCGGCGGCGGCCGTCGGCGCCGCCGTTCTGGATGTCGACCACGATGAGCACCGTCTGACCGACGAGCATCGGTTGCGCAGGCATGACTTGGACGATCCTTTCGTTCACGACGCCCACCGCGTCATACCGACCGGTAGGTGGGTCGGTAGGACCCGTTCTAGGAGGTTTCGATTGCGCAGCTGTTTCCGGTGCGCACCGTGCGGTGAACGCAGGCTGGCCCCAATCTTGAGCCGGCGGGTCAGCGGGCGGCGGGCCCGGCCACGAACCGCCCGGTGGCATCGCCCGAGCCGGCATGATCGAAGGCCACGCGCCCCGCAACAGCGTGGTGTGCACCCGCCCGACCAGCCGGCGGCCGACATAGGGCGACAGCGTGGGGTTGCGCTGGCGGAGCTCACCGGCGGTCAACACGTAGGAGGCGACGGGGTCCACCAACGCCAGATCGGCGTCGAAGCCCTCGGCGATGGCCCCCTTGCCGGCCAGCCCCAGCAGCCCGGCGGCCGCGGTGGCCAGGCGGCTCAGCGTCTCGATGGGCACGCCGGCGGCCAGCAGCACCGGCAACGTCGACTGCACCCCGGCGATGCCCGACCACGGCGCGGCCCCCTGCTTGGCCGCCGGTGGGCAGGGGGAGTGGTCGCTGGCGATGGTGGTGATGTGGCCGGCGTGCAGGAGCTCGAGCAACCGCCGCCGGTTGGCGCCATCGCGTCGGCGGTGAGCAGCGGGCTTTCGGACCGATGGCCGCCACGTCGGCGTCGTCGAGGGCGAGGTAGTGCGGGCAGGTCTCCACCGTCACATGGGGCCATCGGGCGGCCTCCCCACGGCGGCCGCGGCGGAGACGTGGGCCACGTGCAGGCGCGCCCCGGCCGCGGCGGCCACCTGCGCGGCCCACCGGACGGCCCGTACCTCGCTGTGCACCGAACCGCGGTCCTCGTCGGTCTCGGCGTGCACCACCACCGGCACGTCGCGCGCTGCCGCCACCGTGCAGCCGGCCCGCAGGGTGGCGGCGTCGGTGGCCGGGAAGTCCGCCCAGCCGCTGTCGCACAGGAACGCTTTGAACCCGACGGCACCGGCGTCGAGCAGGCGGTCGAGCTCGTCGAGGTGGCCGGGTACGAGCCCTCCCCACAGCGCCACGTCGGTGTGGGCGCCCGCTCGCCGGAGCGCGGCCCGCTTGGCCCGCAGGGCGGCGACGGTGACGGTGGGCGGGTTGCTGTCGATGGGCATGTCCACCACGGTGGTGACCCCGCCGGCGGCGGCCGCCGCGGTGAGGCTGGCGAAACCCTCCCAGTGGGTCCGGCCCGGTTCGTTGGCGTGCACGTGGGCGTCGACCGCTCCCGGCAGCACCACCCGGCCGTCGGCCTCGAGCACGGGGCGGCCGCTCGCCGTACCGATCGGTACGACGGCCGCCACCGTCCCGCCGGTGATCACCAGATCGGCCGGGGCGAGGGCGCCGCCCAGCAACACCTGCTCGCCGCGCACGATCAGGTCGACCCCGTCCTCGCTTCGCCGGGTGCGGTCGGTGCTCACCAGTGGCCGGTGAGGTGGGCGGCCAGCGCGGCGAAGCCCTCGGCCCCGCGGCGCAGCGACGCCAGCGTCACGTGCTCGTCCACCTGGTGGGACGTGGGTTCCTCGCCCACCCCGAACCCGATGGTGGGCAGCCCGAGGAGGCCGGCGGTCAGCGAGCCGTTGGTGCAGAAGGCGTAGGTGGTGGGCGTGGGGTCGAGGCCGACCGTGCCCAGCGCCCGGGCGGCGGCGCCCACCAGCGGGCCGTCGGGATCGGTCCACCAGGCGGCGGCGAACTCGTCGACGCTGAAGCGGGCGCCGGTCCACGTCTCGAAGGTTGCTTGCACCAGGCCGGCCTGCAGTTGCGGTGGCTCCGGCCAGCCGGCCCAGGCCCGTGCGGCGGCCGCGGTCAGCAACGCCACCACGCTGTCGGGGCTCTCGCCCGGTGGGAACCGGCAGTCGAAGCGGGCCAGCACCTCGCCGGGCACGGTGGAGACCGATGGGTACGGCGACGAGTGCGCGTCGATCACCGTCAGGTCCCGGCGCCCGAGGTTCGGGTGGGTGGGGTGCTCGAGGGCCCGGAGCTCGATCAGCAGGTCGGCCAGCGCCTCGACCGCGTTGATGCCGGCCGAGCGGTGCCCGGCATGGCAGGCGCGCCCGACGATCCTCGCCCACGCCTTGGCCCGACCCCGCTGACCCACCGCCAGGCGGGTGTCGGTCGGCTCGCTGGTGATCACCGCGTCGGGCCGGAACCGCTCGATCACGCCGCGCAGGGCGGCGCCCTCCATGTGCTCCTCGGCCACGCTGGCCACCACCGCCACCGGTCCCTGGAGGTGGCGGCGGGCGGCGGCCACGCCGGCCACGGCGGCGGCGATCGACGCCTTCTGATCGCAGATGCCCAGGCCGTACAGGCGCCCGCCGGCCACCACGCCCCCGAAGGGATCGACGCTCCAGGCGTCGGGTGAGTGCAGCGGGATCGTGTCGATGTGCCCGTCGATCAGCAGGGCACGGCCCGGGCGCGGCCCGGTGGCGTCCGGCGGGTGGATGATCCCGCACACGTTGCCGCTGTGGTCGATGTCGATCTCGTCGAAACCGAACGAGCCCATCGCCTCGGCCACCAGGCGGACGGCGTCGCCCTCGTTGCTCGACACGCTGGGGGTGGCGGCCAGGTCCACGGCCAGGGCCAGGCAGCGCTCGTGATCGATGTCGTTCATGGCTGTCCTCCTGCACCGGCTGGGGCGGGGGGCTGCCGGGAGGGCGTCGGAATGGGAGGCGGGTGCGGTGGGGCCGGGGCCAGCCGGTCGGCCACGGCGGGGAGCACCGCCCGTTCGAGGAGGTCGAGGCCCGCCTCCCACTGCGTGAACGTCACCAGCAGGCCGTCGAGGCCGGCATCGGCCACCGCGGCGATGTGGGCGGCGATCTCGTCGGGGCCGCCCACGACCATGCCGCCGTAGAACACGTGCTCGCCGCTGTCCACGATGAGCGAGCGCAGCGAGGCCCCGGCGTCGGGCTGGGAGTAGCGGCCGACCAGGTCGGCGATGGCGCCCACGTCGGGGTGGGCCCGGTAGCGCCGCTCCAGCTCCCGGGCGGCGCCGGCGGAGGGGGCCAGCAGGTAGTTGACCGCGGTGAAGATCTGCAGCGGGGTGGTGCGGCCGGCGGCGGCGGCCCGCGCCCGGTACCGGGCGCAGAGCTCGGCCAGCTCGCCGATGGTGTTGGTGCCGATGACGGCGTGGGTGCCGTGCTCCACCGCGAAGCGCATGCCCCGCTCCGACGTGCCGGCGCAGATGATGGGTGGGTGGGGGGCGCGCCGGGGCGGTGGGCCGGACACGCAGCCGTCGAGGTCGAAGAAGCGGCCGTGGTGGGTGAGCCGGCCGTCGCCCCAGAGGGCCTTGACCACGCCGATCCACTCGTCGGCGTAGTCGTAGCGGAACGACCCGTAGCCGGTGGGTAGCAGGCCCATCTGGTCGTACTCGGCGAGGTGGGCGCCGGCCACGACGTTCAGCCCGGCCCGGCGCCGGACACCTCGTCGAGGGTGGCCACCATCTTGGCGGCGACCGCGGGCGGGTAGAGCAGCGGTGGCACCGAGGCCACCAACGTCAGCCGCTCGGTGCAGGCGGCCAGCGCAGCCAGCAGGGTGAAGCCTCCAGGCTGGTGTCCCAGAAGGCGGTCTCGCCGCCGTGGCCCCGCCAGACGGACTGGGCGAGCAGCAGGTGCAGGCCCATGGCCTCGGCCCGCTGGGCGATCAGCCGGTTCAGCGAACGTGGGCGGCGCCGGGTCGGCCTCGCTCGACAGCACCCAGCCGTTGTTGGCGACGGGGAGGAAGACGCCCAGCTGCAACGTGCCGGTGCCGGGCGGGTGGGGCCATGGCGGCACCGTATCGAAGCGCCATCGATATCGACGCGGCGACGCCAGGCTGGGGTCAGCCTCCCGAAAGCGCCGTTCGCGCACGGCGCCATACCGGGTGGTCCGGCGGGGGTGGTGGGTCCCCGGCGGGGTCAGCGGAACAGCGGCACCACGTCGAACGCCAGGCGCTCGAACGTCCGGCGGAACAGGTCGAGATCCGGCGTCCCCAGCGACCACACCACCTCGTCCACCCCCACCTGGGCGTAGTCCTCCAAACGGCGGCGCACGTCCTCGTCGGGCCGGATGTCCCAGCGGACCGACACCTCGATGTCCCGCCGGGAGCGCCCCTGCGCCGCCAGCCCCTCCTCGAGCACCTCCAGCCGCTGGGCGATCACCGACGGCTTCAACCCCAGCGGGTGCCACCGTTGCCGAAGCGGGCCACGCGGCGCAGCGCCACCGCTTGTTGCCGCCCACCACCACCGGTAGCGGCGTCTGCAGCGGCTTCGGCGCGGCCAACGCTCCGGCAAGGTTGAAGTACCGGCCGGTATGGGCCGGCTCCTCGTGCTCCCCACAGGGTGCGCAGCACGGCCAGGAACTCATCGGCGTACGGCCCGCTCCTCGAAGGGCACCACGTCCAGCAGGTCGTGCTCGGCCTGCAGGCTGCCCAC
The DNA here is from genome assembly GCA_041394365.1 of Acidimicrobiales bacterium. GTDB lineage: Bacteria > Actinomycetota > Acidimicrobiia > Acidimicrobiales > CAIXPF01 > CAIXPF01. The sequence continues at coordinate 128,549 of JAWKIM010000011.1, read as the reverse complement.
CCCCACGCCGGCCACCACCCGGCCACCGGAGCTCTGATCGAGCGTGGCCAGCTGCTTGCCCAGCGTCATCGGCAGGGTAGGGCAGCACCAGCACGCTGGTGCCAACCGGACCCGCTCGGTCTGGGCGGCCACCCAGGTGAGCACCGTCAGCGCATCGTGGTAGGGCTTGCCGCCGAGACGATCGTGCACGTAGCCGATGTTCAGCACGTGGTGGTTGACCCATACCGAGTGGTACCCCAACGACTCGAGGAAGGGGCCGAGGGCCAGGCCGGCCACGTCCTCCACTCCCCAGTTGTTGGTCAAGGTCACCCCGAAGCGCATCCCGGCGACGTTAGCCAACGCGCTGCGCTACGTTCCCAGGGCACCTGTTGACGAGGGGAGAACAGAGCCATGCTGAGCTTCAAGATCGGTGACGTCCGCATCACGCCTGGAGGAGATCTACGCACCGGCCTTCCCGGTGGGGACCTGCGGCTTCCGACCTCGCCGAGCTCGAGCACCTCGGCGACCGCCGCCACCAGTTCTACGAGCCGGAGTCGGTGTGTGCCCACATGTCGATCCACTCGTGGCTGGTGCAGACGCCGCAGACCACGCTGTTGGTCGACACGTAACGGCAACCACAAGCAGCGGGTGATGGAGGGCTTCTCCATGCTCGACCTGCCGTGGCTGGACACCCTCGCCGCCGCCGGCGTGAAGCCGACCGACATCGACCAGGTGATCTGCACCCACCTGCACCTCGACCACGTGGGCTGGAACACGATGCTCGAGGGCAGCGACTGGGTGCCCACGTTCCCCAACGCCACGTTCGTGATCCACCGCAACGACCTCGAGTTCTGGAACCCGGCCAACCCCGCGTCGGCGGCCATGGGCTTCAACGCCAACGTGTTCGAGGACTCGGTCCAGCCGCTGCTCGACCGCGACCGGGTCACCGTCTGGGACGGCGACGGCCACACCGTCGACGACACGCTGCAGCCGCCTGGCCGCTGGCCACTCGCCGGGCATGGCCATCGGCCTGCTCGAGTCCAAGGGCGAGCGCGGCCTGCCGCCGACTCGATGCACTCCCCGCTGCAGGTGTTCCGGCCCGACTGGTTCTGCGGGTTCGACCTCATCCCCGCCGACGCCGAGGCCACCCGTCGCCGGATCCTGGAGCGCTGCGTGGAGACCGACGCCATGTTGATGCCGGCGCACTTCGCCGCTCCCCACGCCTACAAGGTGCGGACCGAGGGCGACGGCTTCGTGGCCTCGACGGCGTCTGATCACGCCGTCCCCTCACTGCTCCCGGTCGCGCAACCTGGTCAACGACAACACCAACGCGCCAGCGGTCACCACCGCGGCCACGGTGAACGGCTGACGAAACGCCGGCAGGAACGTGGCCACGTCGCCGGCCGCCACCCCGAGCCGGTCGGCCTGGCGCTCCCGCAGGGCGGTGAGCGCCAGGCTGCCCAGCGCCACCCCGCTGACCACCCCGATGGTGCGCGCCATGGAGGTCAGCCCGCCGGCCACGCCCTGCTGGGAGCGCGGGATGGCGCCCATCACCAGGCTGAGGTTGGGCACGGTGAACAGCCCGATGCCGAAGCCGACCGAGGCCAGCGCCAGCGCCGCCACCACCGCCGCCGACCCGTCGCCGAGGCGGCCACCAACGCCAGGCCCACCGCCTGCAGCCCGAGCCCGATGGCCGCCAGGCGGCCTGCGCCCAACCGGGTGCTGAGCCGCCCGGCCAGCGGCGCCACCGCGGCGGTGGCGAAGGGGTTGGCGGCCAGGGCGAAGCCGCCTGCCACCGGACCCAGCCCCAACGTGGTCAGCAGGTAGTACGGCGCCAGCAGCCAGATCATGAACATCGCGCCGTTGGCCACCGCGGAGAGCAGGTTGGCCACGGCGAACGCGCCGAGCGGAACAGCCGGGGGTCGAGCGCCGGTGACGGGCTGTGCCGCTCGGCCAGCACCCAGCAGACGGCGAACACCGGCAGGCACACCAGCCCCCGATGACCAGCGGGCTCGTCCAGCCCGACGTGTTGGCCCGGTTGAGCGCCAGCAGCCCCGACGCCACCGCCGCCCCCAGGCTGAGCGTGCCGACCAGGTCGAGCGGTGGGCGGGGGCCGCTCGGGCGGGGCAGCCCGGTCGGTCGCACCAGCACGAGCGCGAGGGCCAGCACGGCGAGGGGCACGCGCACCAGGTACACCGCCCGCCAGCCGAACGCCCCCACCAGCGCGCCCCCCAGCGGCGGTCCGATGGCGAAGCCCATGGCCACCCCCAGCTGGAAGCGACCCAGGGCCTGCGCCCGCACCTCGGCCGGCACCGACAGCGTGACCAGCGCCGGCGCCACCCCCAGCACCAGGGCGGCGGCTGCGCTGCACCACCCGGGCGGCCAGCAGCAACCCCCAGGTGGGAGCGAGCCCGGCGGCCGCCACCCCCACCACCGTGCCGGCCAGGCCGACGCAGCAGCCGCTCGTGGCCGAACGCGTCGCCCAGCCGGCCGGTGAGCACGAGCAGGCAGGCGTAGGTCAGCACGTAGCAGATCACCAGCCAGGTGATGTCGGCCACCTCCACCGAGAACGCCTCGAGATCGCCGGCGAGCGATGTTCAGCATCGTGTCGAGGTTGACGATCAAGACCGCGGTGGCCGCCACCACGGTGGGCACACCCGGGCGCAGCGCCGGGGCGGTGTGCGGTCCGGTCGTCAGCGAGCGTTGGTGTCAGCGGTCATGGTGCCCTCCCCGGGCGCTCGAGCCTGCCACCCTTTATCCTGACCGCGGTGAAACTCACACGGACGTTCGCTCCCGCTCGGGCCCGGGGCGATGCGCCCGGGTGGTCACCGCGCTGCTGGCGCTGCTCGCCGCCGCGCTGTTCCTCGTCCATCCCGCCGGGGCGCAGGCGGGGACCGACTCCGGGGCCGAACCCCGCACCGAGGCCGACCGCCCGGCCGGCCAGCCCGACGAGGTGCCGGGCATGAACGTGGGCCAGGCGCTGGTGCTGGGTGTGGTGGAGGGTGTCACCGAGTTCCTCCCGGTCAGCTCGACCGGTCACCTGCTGGTCACCGGCCGGCTCATGGACCTCGACGGGACCGACGCCGCCAAGGACGCGTTCGACAGCTACGCCATCGCCATCCAGGCCGGGGCGATCCTGGCCGTGCTGGCCATCTACTGGCGGCGGGTGACGTCGGTGCTCAACGGCATCATCGGCCGCGACGACGACGGCCGCCGGCTGTTCGTCAACCTGGTGGTCGCCTTCGTGCCCGCCGCGGTCATCGGCGTCGTGCTCGAGGGCCCCATCAAGGACCGGCTGTTCGACCCGTGGGCGATCGCCGCCGCCTGGGTGGTGGGCGGCGCCGTCATCCTCTTGACCGAGCAGCGCCGCCGGGCCCGCCAGTTCCACGGCAAGTCGCTCGACGAGCTCACCGTGCGCATGGCGCTCATCGTGGGCTTGGCCCAGGCGGTGGCCATGTGGCCGGGCACCAGCCGCAGCCTGGTGACCATCCTGGCCGGGCTGTTCCTCGGCCTGAGCGTGGCCGCCGCGGTCGAGCTCAGCTTCCTGTTGGGGTTGGTGACCCTCGGCGCGGCCACCGCCTACGAAGGGCTGAAGAACGGCAGCGTGATGATCGACGCCTACGGGATCGGTGCCCCGCTGGTCGGCCTGGTGGCCGCGCTGGTGTCGGCGTTCATCGCCGTGCGGTGGATGGTGAGCTGGCTGCAGTCGCGGGGGCTGGCCGTGTTCGGCTGGTACCGCATCGCCGCCGGCCTCGTGCTGGTCGTCCTGCTGGCCAGCGGCACGGTCTGAGCGCACCGCCTTCGCTGGGCTAGCCTGCGAGCTGACCAGGGCGTCAAGTGACGGCGCCGCTGCCAGATCGGGGGAGTGCCCATGAGGTTCGGCGTTTTCTACGAGCTGTCCGTTCCCCGGCCGTGGACGGCCGAGTCCGAGCGCACCGTGTACCTGAACGCGCTCGAGCAGGTCCGGGTGGCCGATGAGATGGGCTTCCACTCGGTGTGGGCGGTGGAGCACCACTTCCTCGAGGAGTACTCGCACTCCTCCGCGCCCGAGCTGTTCCTCACCGCCTGCGCCATGCAGACCAAGCAGATCCGGGTGGGCCACGGCATCGTCATCTGCGTGCCGGAGTTCAACCACCCCGTGAAGATCGCCGAGCGCGCCGCCGTGCTGGACATCCTCTCCGGCGGTCGCCTGGAGTTCGGCACCGGCCGCTCCGCCACCTGGACCGAGCTCGGCGGGTTCCGGGCCAACCCCGACACCACCAAGAACTCGTGGGACGAGTTCGTGCACACCATCCCGCAGATGTGGATGCAGGAGCGCTTCGGCTACGAGGGCCAGTACTTCTCCATGCCCACCCGGGCGGTGCTGCCCAAGCCGTACCAGAAGCCGCACCCGCCGATGTGGGTGGCGGTGTCCACCCCCGGCACCGAGATGGACGCCGCCGACCGCGGCATGGGCGCCCTGGGCGTGAACTTCACCACGTTCAAGGCCCAGGAGGAGCGGGTGCAGGAGTACCGCCGCCGCATCCAGAACTGCACGCCGGCCGGCGCGTTCGTGAACGACAAGCTGGCCGCCGCCAACTTCCTGTTCTGCCACGAGGACTCCGCCCAGGGCGTGGGCATCGGCGGGCGGATGATCCAGAACTTCCAGTACCTCGCCGGCCAGCTCGACATGGCCAAGGAGGCCTACCCCACCACGGGCTACCCGTCGCCCGGCCTGCTGGCCGCCACCCGCCGCCAGGCGTCCTCGCCCGGTGAGCCCGGCCAGCCGCCGGAGGGCATCGCCATCGGCAACCCCGAGCAGATCATCCGCGAGCTGAAGAAGTGGGAGTCGGTCGGGGTGGACCAGATCAACTTCCTGCTCAACGCCAGCGAGCTCATCCCCCAGGAGCAGGTCCTCGAATCGCTGCGGCTGTTCGGCACCGAGGTCATGCCCCACTTCACGGAGAAGAACTGACATGCCCCGATTCGGAACGCTCGACGTGGCCGCCGCCCTGGCCGACGCGCCGCAGGTGGGCGAGCTCACCGATGCGCCGCACTGGGAGCTGCCCGAGGCCACGTTGATGCAGATCAACTGGGAGGTGGCCGACGAGCCGTCGCTGGCGCTGACCCCGCCGGCCTGCCACCCGTCGATCCCGCCCTACCTGTCGTTCTTCGCCGGCCGCTACCCGGACTCGCCGGTGGGGCCGTTCACCCTCGTGCAGCTGCGCCTGGTGGTGCGCGCCGGCATCCGGCCGCGCGGTTACTGCCTGGGGGCGGTGTGCGACTCGGCCGAGGCCACCGACGCCCTGCGCTCGAACTGGGGCTACCCGGTGGTGCAGGGCGAGGCGTCGCTGTCGGTGCGCCACGACCGGGTGCAGGCCCGGGCGGCCATCGGCGGCCGGGACGTGGTGATCGCCACGCTGACCCAGCCCGAGACGATCGGCGGGGCCGACCTCATGCCGTTCGACAACCTGCACCTGGTGCGCCTGCCCGACGGCAGCGGCGCGATCGTGCAGATCGATCCGGAGTACGCCATCCACTCCGCCGACCGGGGCACGCCGTCGCTGGTGCTGCCCGATCCGCAGGCGTTGGGCATGCGGGGCGGTATCTCGCTGGATCTGGCCATGGTCGGCTTCACGTTCAAGGCCGACACCGATTCTGCCGGTGCGCTTCGCCCTCGATCCGCGCCGCCCGCCTTCCAGGCACGCCGCCTGGCGGCCAAAGCCCCGGCGGTCTTCCTTCGGACGGGATCACCGTCCGGCTGTCGGCCTCGTGCTTATGGCCGGGGTTGCCCGGATCGCAGTGCCCACCGCGGTGTTCGTGGTGCGCGGCGGTCGTGCTGTCAGCAGGCTGGGTGCCCGGCGGTCGTGCCATCGCGACGTTTATGGTCTCCCCGGTGGGCGGTCCCCGGCGACCTCATCGGCGGCGATTCGACCTCGATTCGGTGCGGTGGACTCGGGGCGGCTCGTCTGTGCACCCCGGTGGCGGACGCGTCCATTGTGCGGTGCCGGAAGCCACGTTAGTCCGTGCTCGGGTTTCCGTCTCACGACCAATTCCGAATCGACGTCGAATCGAGCGCGACGGGATTCGGGGAGAGGTGGGCTGTCGTGGCGTGGGGGAAGGGGAGCCCATCGGCGGAGGCCGCCGGCCGACCTGCAGAGCCAGACCGGCAGAGCCCCCGACCTGCGAAGCCGCAGAGCTGCGGAGCATCACCGAAGGCGGCGGCCTGGATGGCGAACAGCCATGTAGCGGCCCCCGCGGCCAGTAACCTCCTCGTGGCTGCCCACCTCCACCACCGAGGCGCCGTCGAGCACCACGATCAGATCGGCCATGCGCACGGTCGAGAACCGATGGGACACCAACACGTTGATGCGCCCGCCTCCGGAGCGGCGTCGCCGCGCACGAGCGGCGGCGGCGTAGCGTTCGAACAGGGCGTGCCTGGTCTCGGCGTCGAGCGCGGCGGTCGGCTCGTCCAACAGCAGCAGCAGCGGCGAGGGCCGCATGAACTCGCGGGACAGGCCGTGGAGCTTCTGCCACTGGCCGAGCCACCTCCACCCTCCGGCCACGCGCCGGGCCGAGCCAGGTCGAGCCCGGTCGGCAGCCGTTCCACCACGTCGGCCGCTGGCCGTTTTCCACCGCCGCCTCGCCGCTGGGCGATCGTCGAGGTGTGGCGCAGCATCGCCCACCCCCACGCTGTGCTGCGCCGGCAGCCAGCGGAAGAAGTCCCGGCACCGGCCAGCCTGCTCCCGCCAGCCCCTGCTCGATGGTGGCCAGATCCACCCCGTCCACCGTGATCGTGCCCCTCGGTGGGCCGGTACAGCCCGCCAGCAGCTTCACCAGCGTCGACTTCCGGCGCCGTTCTCCCCGACGACGGCCACCACCGTGCTCGGCCGGTAGGTGCAGTGACGCCTGCCGCAACGCCCACGCCGAGCTGCCCGGGTAGCGGAACGACACGTCCCGCAGGTCGATCCCGCGCCTAACGCTGCCGGCGGGGCCACGGCGGCGTCCGGCCGGCGGGCCTCGGCGAAGCGCTCCAACCAGCGCAGCCGCCGGGCGGCGTCCAGCCAGAACCCCCGTAGGAACCCCAGCTCCGACGCCGTGGCCGAGATGTACAGCGACAGCCGCTGCCCGGCCGCGGCCACCAGCACCACCGACCCGACGTCGGCCCCGGGCCGCCGGTGCGGGCAAAGGCCAGCGCGCCGGCGTAGCCCAGCCCGAAGCATGCCTGTTTCAACGCATGCTGGTAGCGGCGTGAACGTTACGCACGGCGGCCCGGGGGCTCCCGCCAGGCCCGCCACGCCTGCTGTCGGCGGCGTTGCAGGACCGGCCCCAGTCGAGCGCTGTTTCCTTGGCCGGCCCGGCGGTGGTGCCCATGTGAAGAGGTGGCGGGCCTGTGCGCTCGTGGCGGCGACCGCCTCCTGGACGCGTCGCTCCACCTCCGGCCGCCACGAATCCCGAGCACGGTGGGCAGCGCCGCCACCAGCAGCAGCACCAACGCCGGGTGCAGAGGCCAGCAGCACTCGCGGTCACCAGTGCTTTTTTTCTGAAGACCCCACCTGATGGTGCTGGAGCAGCGACAGGAACAGGTGGTCGAGGTGAACACCTGCTCGCCAGCACCGACAGCCGGTCGAGGTACTTCGGGGCTGCCTTCGGTGCTCGAGCGTGGGCACCGCCAGCTGCAAGCTCGGCCACGTGGGCCTCCAACACGACGGCGATGCGGTCCCGGAAGCGGCGCTGCACCCGCTGCGACAGCACCGAACTACCAGGCCACCGCTCGAGGCATCACCGCCGAGGCCGGCCGCCGCGGTGAGCACCGAGCGGCGGTCGCCATCGAGCACTCCGTCACCAGCAGCCGCAGCCACCAGGCCAGCAGGGCGTCGGGCAGCATGGTCAGCAGCGTCATGGCCAGCGACAGGGCGAGCAGCGGCCGCTCGTGCTGCCAGCCGAGCTGGAACATGCGCCACAGCGACCGGCCCGCCGGCGGCAGCGGCTCGATCGGGTCGGGCTCAGAGCGTGTCATGGAACAGCCTCCCGGTGTCGGGGTCCACTCCTCGACGAAGCGCGACGCCTGCAGCCTGAACATGGCGCGGTAGCGGCCGCCCAGCCCAGCGCTCGTCGTGCGAGCCTTCTCCGTTTCCACCACCCGGCCGCCCTCCAGCACGCAGATGCGGTCCGCCCGGCGCACGGTCTGGAAGCGGTGCGACACCAGGATGGTGGTGCAGTGGCGGGTGGCGGCCAGCACCGCTCGAAGATCTCCGCCTCGCCTCCCGCACGAGCCTGCGCAGGCTTCGTCGAGCAGCACGACCTGGCGCTGCCGGCCACTGCTTCAAACGGGCCAGTGCCACTCCGCTGCCACTGCCCGCCCGAGAGGTCGGTGCCGCTGTAGCCCTTGGCCAGCACGGTGTCGGGGTCGGCCAGCGCCTCCGCTCCCGGCGTCGTGCAGGGCCTGCTGCACCATCGCCGGCGTGGCCCGCCCGGCCGGGTCCACGTTGTCGGCCAGCGTCCACTCCAGGCGGAGGTAGTCCTGGAACACGGCGGTGACCCCGCTCCCGCCAGCGGTCGACGGTCGAAGGCCCGGCAGGTCGGTCCCGTCGATCTCGATGGCGCCGGCTCGGGTCGTAGAGGCGGCACAGCAGCTTGGCGGCGGTGGTCTTGCCGGCCCCGTTCACCCCCACGATGGCCATCGACGCAATACCCGCCGATGGACAACCCGTCGAGCACGGGTGCCGTGCCCGACGGGTAGGTGAAGGACACGTCCCGGAAGCGGATGGTGGGCGCAGGCCGCCGGCCTTTGCCGTGCTCGCGTACTGCTCGGCATGTCCTGTAGGGCCGCCCGATGTGGGCCACTGCGCTCACCGGTGCCGCCGCCCTGTCGAGGCCCAGTTCAGTCCGCCGAGGCGGCAGGCCAGAGCCGAGCGCGGCCTGGAGGAATACCACTGCCCGGGCCACGTTCAACGAACCGTCGAGCGCGCCGTCGGCCAGGGACCAGAACACCAGCGCGCTAAGCCGGCTCGCCACCACCGCCAGCGCGGCCAGCACCGAGCGCTCCCGCAGCCGGGTCGCCTGTACTGCAAGGTGTGGGAGCCCTGGCGGGTGCGGAACCGGGCCAGCACCCACGCCCCCAGGCCGAACAGGCGGACCCCCGGCCGCGGCGGGTCCACGGGCCGGCCGGTAGGCGGGTAGTCGGCGCGCTGCTGGGCCTCGGCGCACCGGATCGGCAAGCGGTCCTTCCACACGCCTGATACCCCGCAGCAGCCAGTGCGTCGACGCCTCCACGACGCCAGCAGCACCGGTGCCGCCCACCACCGATAGCCGAACAGCACCGCGGCGGAGGCCAGGCCAGCCCAGGGCGAGCAGGCTGTCGGCGATGCCCATCGAGACCGACAGCGGCGGCCCCAGCATGCCGAGGTCGAAGTCCCTGGCCACCGCCAGGTCGCCGGCCAGCCTGATCCTCGAGGTGGGCATGTCGCGCCGGGCAGGCGGCCAGCAGCCGCATCGTTCAGGTGCTCGGCCAGGCGATGGCCCTGTTTCTCGGTGGAGATGGCCTCGCTGCAACGGCCCCAGCACCTGCACCAGCGTGAACAGGCGCCGATGACCGCCAGCGGCGCCCACGGGGTGCGCCCCGCGCCCACGTCGGCCACCAGCCAGCCGGTGGTGATGCCCAGCAGCGCCGGCAGGACCGCCCGCAGGGCCAACACCACATACCAGGCGGTACCCAGGGCGCGGGCGGCGCGGGCAGTTGAGCAAGAAGGCCTGCTGGTCGGCGGTGAGCATCGGCCGGTTCAGCCCTCGGTCTTGCGGGCCCGGCTGGGTGCCACGCGCGGCGGTTCGTTGGGTTGCTTCGGGTAGACCGGCGGCCAGGGCGCATCCTGCAGGCCCGGACGCCAGGTCCTGTTCCGATAGGCCAGCACCATCGGGAGCGGACTGGGCGCCCTCGTTCATGGCCGCCCACGGATCACCGTCGGCCTCCAGGCGGGACGGCACTGTCGACAGCGTCAGCGCATCGGGCTCGACGCTCGCTGAGCTTCCTCCCAGGCCAGCGCGGACACCTGCCCGCCCACCTGGCTGCCTGCAGCCCACGGCTCCGAACACCGTCTTGTGCGGCGCGTTCTGGTTGTAGTCGACGAACACCCGGCTGCCGCGCTCCTCCTTCCACCATGCCGCGGTCAGCAGGTCGGGCCGGCGGCGCTCCAGCTCACGGGCCAGCGCCACCGCCGCGGCGCGCACCTGGTAGGAGTCGTAGCGCAGCTCGCAGCGGACGTAGAGGTGCAGGCCCCGGTTGCCGGTGGTCTTGGGAAGACGGCGATGCCCAGCCTGTCGAGCAGGGCCTTCACTTCGCCCGCCGCCTCCCGCAACTGCTGCTCGAAGGTCACGCCGGGCTGGGGGTCGAGGTCGATGCGCAGCTCGTCGGTGTGGCCGGGTCGTCGGCGTGGTACGGCCAGGGGTGGAAGCCGAGGCACCCGAGGTTGGCCATCCAGATCAGGTGGGCGGCGTCGCAGCACCAGCGCGCTCGACGTCGTACCGTTCTGTGGTCACCACCGTGGTCCGCGCCTAGTCGGGGTGTCGGCCGGGACCCGCTTCGAAGAAGCCTTGCCCTTGGCGCCGTCGGGGTAGCGCTCCATCAACGTGGCCGGCCGCCGGCGGCGCAGCAGTGGCTCGGCCACGGCGAGGTAGTAGCGGACCAGGTCCCCGTCTCGCCGTTGGTGGAAGCACACCTTCGAGGGGTTGGTGACGCGCCACGACGCCCCCGCCACCTCCACCTCGATCGCGGCCGGTCGCCTTGGGCATCGCCCTATGCGATCGTACTTCCGCCCACCCAGCGCAACGCTCGCTGCAGGATCGTGTCCGTTGGCCGGCAGGGTGAGCGAGGCGGCGTCGTAGGCCGCTGCGTCCACCACGATGCGCCCTGCGCCGCGCCAGCTCGACCACCACGTCCTCGCCGCTGCAGGCCAGCACGTCGGTGCCCGATCGGCACCACCCGGGGGCAGGCGATCGGTCAGGTCGAGCACCGTGTCCAGCCCTTGCCACCACCGGGCAGGCCCGGCCGGCGAACGACCTGGGCGGCGTCGATGGGCCGGCCCGTCGATCCACCAGCACCCGGCTCTCCACCAGACGCACGCCGAGGAAGTGCTGCCACTCCACCCAGTCCTCGAACCACTCGAAGCCGCTCGGCAGCCGACGGAAGCCGCCGCCGGCCAGCACGAAGTCGCGGATCGTTCACCCCAGGAACGCCCGGCGACAGCGGCGAGGACGGTGACCGCCCACGAACACCACGTCGAAGCCGCCCCGTTCGAGTTATCGACGGGCCCAGGTCGAGCGGGTCCACCGTTTCCGCAAGCAGCCGGGACGCCTCCACCAGGTGGGCGAAGGGGCAGCGCCGCCGACCAGCTGACCAGGTGCGGAGGACGCGACGCACGCTCTGGGCGCAATGAATCTGCTCGCGCAGCACCCGCTTGAGGACCTCGCCGGAGGGGTTGCGTGGATCTCGTCGGTGAAGACCACCGCCTTGGGCAGCTTGAAGCGGCCGAGCCTCCCGTCGCAGAAACCCATCACGTCACTGTCGGTCAGATCGGCATCGGCCTTGACCACGATCGCCAGCGGCACCTGCCCCACTTGGCCGATGGCACGCCGATCACCGCCACCTCCTCACCTTGGGTGGGCCAGATCACGCTCGACCTGGGGCGGGCAGATGTTCTCCGCCCGAGATCAGCATGTCCGATGCGGTCCTGCACGTAGAGGAAGCCGTCGGCGTCCTGCAAATGCCGGCGTCGCCGGTGCGGCAGCCAGGTGGTACTGTCGGCCGGGTCCACCCACAGCGCCTGCTCGAGGCGTCGGGGCGCTGGTGGTAGCCCTGGCTGAGGAAGGCCTGCCCGCACGACTTCGCGTACTCGGGCGGCACAGCAGGTCGTCGTCGGTGACGCGCACGTCGGCCAGGAAGTAGGGCAGGCCGGCGGTGCCGGGCCGCTCATGGGATCGTCGCGGCGGAGCAGGTGGCCACCGCGTAGGTCTCGGTCAGGCCGTACAGCTGCGAGATGGGGATGCCCAGGTCGGTGTAGGTCTGGATCGAGGTCACCGGCACCGGCGCGGCGCCGCTCTGCGCCCAGCGCAGCGTCGAATGGTCGTGGCTTGCACTGCTCGTACACGCTGAGCATGAACGTCAACATGGCCGGCACCAGCAGCGTGCCCGTGCAGCGTTCGGTCTCCAGCAGCTTCCAGACCTCGATCGGGTCGAACTCGCGCATGATCACCGCAGGGCCCCGCAGTGCACCAGCGACTGGGCGGGACAGCGGCGCCGATGTGGAACATCGGCAGGCACACCTGGTAGCGGTCGGCCGGGCGCACGTCGAACGTGAGGGCGGCGTTGACCGACGCCCAGTACCCCGACGCCTGCAATCGCTTCCCGGCAACCTGTGCCTGGACGTACATGATGTGCAGCAGGTCCGAGTCGGTGGCGGCGATGATCGGTTCGGCGCTCGAGGCGGCGGCCATATCGTCGTAGCGCTGGGCGAAGTCGACCAGCGGGCGGGTGCCGATCTGCACGAAGCGGCGTAGCGTGCGGTCGCTGCGGTTGTGCAGCTTCGCCGGCCATGTCGACGAAGTCGTCGTCGAACAGCAGGGCGGCGGCACCGGAGTCGGCCAGGATGAACCTGCTCGTCGGCGACCAGCCGCCAGTTCAGCGGCACCACGACGATGCCCAGCTTCGAGCAGCCGAAGAACGTCTCCATGAACTCGGGGCTGTTCTTGGCCAGGATGGCGATGCGATCGCCCTTGCCGATGCCCAGGCGGCGCAGCAGGTCACCCGCCCGGTTGGCCCGGTCGTTCCACTCGGCGTAGGTGAAGCGGCGCCCGGTGGCCCAGTCGACCACGGCCTCCAGGTTCGGGTCGCGACGGGCGCGACGGGTCAGGATCTCACCGACGTTCACCTTCATGGCAGGAATTCTGGCAGCCGCCGGCGGGGGTTGGCGCGGCGAGAGTGCGGCGCGGCGGGGCGCGCGGCGGGAGTGGCGTGGTGAGGGTGGTGCGGAGGGGGTGCGACCGGCGAGGCGGGCGCCCCAACCGGCACGTGATGAAAAGTGCTGGGAATCCATGAGGGTTGCGTAACCGGGGCGGTTTTGAACGGCACGAGCTCGGCGTGTTCGACTGCGAGGGCTGGAATTGTTACGGAGCGTTGATGTTTGCCACCAGCATTTATCGTGCGATCGGATCAAAACCGCCCGGGTGTCGGTCACCGGTTCCGATCCTGTCGCCTTCGACCCTCGTGGCGATTCGGCGGCGATTCGGCGTGAGTGGGCCGCCGGGCCGTGGCGATTCGCTGGCGATTCGGCGTGAGTGGGGCGGCCGGCCGGTCAGCGGTCGAGGTGGGGGAGCACCTTCTCGGCGAACAGCTCCATCGAGCGCATCACCTTGTCGTGTGGCATGTCGCCCACCTGGAACTGCGCCATGAGGATCCCGGCGCCGCACTCGGCCATGTTCTCGTGGATGCGCTCCACGATCTGCTCCGGCGTGCCGATCAACGGCTTGCCGGCCGACAGCGTGGGCCCGCCGGTGGCGGCCAGCTGCTTGGCGATGTCGAGCCGGGTTCGGTACGCCTCCGGGGTGGTGTAGCCGGGCGGGAAGAAGATGGGCAGCGGCAGCGCGAAGCTGCGCTCCCGGAAGTAGCGCAGGTGCGGCTCGATCAGCTCCTCGGCCTGCTTGGGGTCCTCGTGGACGTGCACGATCGAGGTGAACCCGAACTGCTCGGGCCCGGCCGTGTACCCGAAGTCCTCCTCGGCGTACTGCCGGTACCGGTCGTAGAACTGCTTGAGCCGTTCCATCGGCACGAACGTGCAGGCCAGCGGGTAGCGGTGCTGCGCCGCCCACCGCAGTGTTTCCGCCGAACCCTGCGAGGGCACGAAGATCGGCGGGTGTGGCTGCGTCAACGGCCGGGGCCACAGGTTCACATAGCGGTAGTGGAAGTGCTCGCCGTCCCACTCGAAGGGCCCCGGGGTGGTCCACGCCTTGACGATCAGGTCGTGGGCCTCGAAGAAGCTCGAGCGGCTGCGGGTGGGATCGAGGTTGAGGCTGTGGTACTCCGCCCCGATGCCGCGCACGAAGCCCGACAGCACCCGGCCGCCCGACATGACATCGAGCATCGCCACCTCCTCGGCCACCCGCAGCGGGTTGCGGCGCAGGGCGATGCCGTTGCCGAGGATGGCGATCTTGGCCTGCCGGGTCCGGCTCAACAGGGCGGCGGCCATGATGTTCGGGCTGGGCATGAGCCCGTAGGCGTTCTGGTGGTGCTCGTTGACGCAGATGGCGTCGAAGCCGATCTCGTCGGCGTAGCACAGCTGGTCGAGGTACTCGCCGTAGAGCTGCTGGCCGAGCTCGGGGTCGTACTCGCTGTTGGGGTACACCACCCACGACGACCCGTACTTCTCCCGCACGTCGGGCACGATGTTGGGCCAGGGCATCAGGTGGAACGCGTACAGCTTCATGCGAAGGCCTCCTCGATGGCCGCGGCGCAGGCGTCGGGGGCGTCGACGCTGACCAGGTGCCCCGCCCCCGCCACGATCACCGGCTCCGAGGCACCGAACAGCTCGGCCACCGTCGCCGCGTGGCCGGGGGTCAGCAGGCGGTCGGCGCCGCCCCAGATCACGGTGACGTCCATGTCGAGGTGGTGGGCCCGCTGGGCGAGCTTGCGGTCGTAGGGCCGCTCCCACATGAGGCGGGCCTGGGTGGCCTGCTCGATCCACAGCGACGTGGCCAGGTCGATGTCGCCCACCAGCGGGTCGACCGCATCGGCGGGCCGGGTGGCCGACAGGTACGACAGCGCCTCCGGCCCGGCCTTGATGAACAGGTCGGGCATCGGTTCGGTGCTGCGCACGCCGAGCGTCCCCAGCAGGGCCAGGCGCGCCACCAGCCGGGGCCGCCAGGTGGCCAGCACGGCGGCGATCCACCCGCCGAGCGACTCGCCGGCGACGAGCACCTGGTCCTCGCCGAGCGCGGTGCACAGGTCCACCAGGAACAGCGCCAGGTCGTCGACGCCGTCCACCCAGTCCGGCAGCTCGGTGCCACCGAAGCCGGGCAACGTGGGCACGATCACGCGGTGGCCGGTGGCCAGGCGGTCGTGCACCTCCCGCCAGCCGGCACTGAGGCCCTCACCGTGCACCCACAACAGCGGCGGCGCGTCCTCGGCCCCGCCGAACGCCACCGGCACGGCCACGCCGCGCACGTCGATCGTGCTCACCGTCGCACCCCCATCGTCGACCGGTCCCCGCCGCCGGATCTTAGGCGAGCCGAGAACCGATCAGCCGCGGCACGTATCGCTGATGACCAGGCGCACCGAGGAGGTGCACCGACCGAAAGGATCACCCCGCCGCTCCGCCCCTCCGTCCGGTGTCGCGATCGCAGTCACGATCGCCGCGCCGCGCCGCCGGTGCACTGTCGACGGCGGCCGGCAGGCGCCGCCACGCACAACTGCGACTCGCTCGGAGGGCTACACGATGTGCTCAGGTACCTCACCACCACCAACCCAAAGACCAAGGAGCAGGCCAGGACTTCGATCGAGGATGGGCGGGCAAGGCGATGTGCACCTGGGCCACCGGCTGCCGATGTCCCCGACGTGATCAGTGCTGGCCCTGACCACCCCCGCTCGTCGGGGAAGCCGCAAGCGCCACCGCACACCGAACACCCTGATTTCGACCCGTCAGATCTTGACCGGTCGATCCATTTGTCGGGTCGGGGCGGCTCGGTGGTGGCGAGCAGGTCGAGCAGCCGGTCGGGGTCGGCGTCGGCCACCAGCAGCTCGATGTTGGCCTGCTTCACGAAGCCGGTGTCGACGGTGTGGTGCAGGAAGGCCAGCAGCCCGTCGAAGTAGCCGCCCACGTCGAGCAGGCCAACCGGCTTGCGGTGCAGCCCGATCTGCGCCCAGGTCAGCGTCTCGAACAGCTCGTCGAGCGTGCCCAGGCCGCCGGGCAGGGCGATGAACGCGCCGGCCAGGTCGTACATCAGCGCCTTGCGCTCGTGCATCGACTCGGTGTGGTGCAGCGTGGTGATCGCCCGTGGCCCACCTCACGGAGAACAGGCCCCTGGGCAGCACGCCGGTCACGGTGCCGCCCGCCTCCATGACCGCGCCGGCGATGACGCCCATCAGGCCCACCGCCCCGCCGCCGTAGACCAGCTCGATGCCGTGGGCGGCGAGGCTGCGCCCCATGGCGGCGGCGCCTCCCGGTACTGCGGGTCGATGCCGCGCCGACCTGCAGAACACGCACACCCGCTGGAGCTCTCGCATCGGCGGGGCACGCTAGCGGCCGGTTCAACGGGTGACGGTCACCGTTCTTCGTCACGCTGGCGCAGTCGGTCTCGGCCACCGCGGCACACGGTGAGGGTGACGTCGGTGTCGCGCTGGAACGCGGTGGTGACGCCGTTCGGCTTCGAGGAGCTGACCACGTTGCCGTCCCATCGCCACGTCCACCGGGTGGGTCGCCGCTGGACCGGTCGACCAGCTTGATCGTGCGCCGGCCTGGGCCGGATCGGGATCCCAGGCGAAGTCGGCCACCAGGGCGGCGGGATCCCCCGAGCGGCAGGGGCGGTGCCGGTGGTGGGCACGGTGGTCGTCGGGTGGCCGGTCGGGTGGTGGTGCTCGGCCGGGGGCGGGTGGTCGTGCTCGGCCGAGCGCTGGTGGTCGGGGAGAGGGGCGGTGGTGGCCGGTTCGGCGGCGGTGGTGGCCGCGGCGATCTCACCGTTCCCGCCGGAGCCGCCGGCGACGAGGGCGCCGCCCACCGCGCCGGCGCCGAGCAGCACCACGGCGGCGAGCGCACCGAGCCCGATGAGCAGCCCCTTGCCGGGCCGCTTCTCCCCGCTGGGCACCACACCGGGCGGCGCCACGACCGTGGGTGGGCCCAATGGCGCCAACGCCGGGGCCCCGGTTGGGGCGGGGGCCGCGGCAGGGGCAGGGGTCGTCGGGACCGCGGAAGTCGGGACGGGGGTCGTCGGGGGGTCGGCGGGCGGTCCGTCCGGCGGTGCGGGCGGCATCGACGGCACCTGGGATCCCTGGGGGACCGGCGGCACCACGGTCGGGGCGTTGCCCGGAACTGGGGGGTTGCCCGCAACCGGGCCGGTCACCGGGGGTGCCGGCGGGCTGGGGGCGACGTAGGGCGGGGCGGCGGGGGCGGTGGGCGCCGGCGACGTGGCGGCCAGCGTGGGCGGTGCGGCGGCCAGCCCGGCGAAGCCGCCCGTCGAGCGCCGACCGGGCCCGACCTCGGGGATGACGTCGGTGTCCACGAACGGGTCGTGGTCGGGGATGGACAACACCGTCGGCGGTGCCACCACGGTGGGCGGTGCCTCGGGTTGCGGGCTCGCCGGTGCGCCGTCCGCCGGCGGGTCCGCCGGGGACTCGGCGTCGGGAGGCTGCTGGGGCGTCATGGGCCGACGATGGGACCCCCGCCAAGCGCCCGGCATCGGGGACATCCCCTACCGCATCCCCGATTCCCCTATCACCCGGCCTCCGAACGCAGCTCGGGGCCGTGCCCCCTCACCGTTCGTGCCCGATGCCCCGCTGGATCGTGAGCGTTCCGGAACGAGGAACGGGTGGGGGTGGCGGCGCGCCCGGGCTGTGACCCCGGTCTCTAACATCACGCCGTGGCCACCGTTGCGATCCACCTCCTGCCCGATGACGTCGTCCTGCAGGGCCGCCCCGGTGAACCGATCCTCGACACGTTGCGCCGATCCGGCTACTCGCACCGCTTCGGGTGCCGCCGGGGCGGGTGCGGGGTGTGCCGGATCGACCTCGTGGAGGGCACCACCCACGACAACGCCGTCGTGGCCGACACCGTGCTCACCCCGGCCGACCGCGCCGCCGGGGTGCGGCTCAGCTGCCGGGCGGTGCCCGACGGCGACGTGACCCTCCGGGTGCGAGAGGACGATCGGCTGCACTGCGTGTCGCCGATCCTCGCCCGCTACGTGGCCCGACGATCTCTCACATAGACGCTCTCTCACAGAGAAGGGGAACCAAACCATGGCGATCATGCGTCTCGGTTACGTCCACGCCCGGGTGACCGACCTGGAAGCCTCCCGGTCGCACTACTCGGACACCCTCGGCATGGAGGTCAAGGCCGAGGGTGACGGCAAGCTCTACCTGAAGGGCTGGGACGAGTACGACCACCACTCGGTCGTGCTCGAGGAAGGCGGCGTGGGCGCCGTCAAGTTCGGCTTCAAGGTCAGCCACGCCGCCGACCTCGAGCAGTACGAACGGGCTCTGCAGCAGTTCGGCGTCACCGTGGAGCGCATGAGCAAGGGCGACAACCTGGCCACCGGGGACGGCGTGCGGTTCATCTCGCCGACCAACCACGTGTTCGAGCTCTACCACGAGATGGAGTACGCCGGCACGGAGACCGGCATCCTCAACCCGCAGACGTTCCCCCGCCACCTGCGCGGCGTGGGCGTACCCCGCCTCGACCACACGCTGATCACCGGCGACGACGTGGAGGGCATGGAGCGGTTGTTCACCGAGTGCTTCGACTGGCACATCTCCGAGCGGGTCATCGCCTCACCGGAGGAGCCCACCTGCCTGGCATCGTTCCTCTCCGCCGGGCACAAGGCCCACGACCTCGCCGTGCTCAAGGGCCCGGACTCGAAGCTGCACCACTTCGCCTTCATCCTCGACGACTGGAACGCGGTGCTGCGCGCCGGGGACCTGTTCGCCATGGACGACGTGCCCGTCGACATCGGGCCCACCCGTCACGGCATCACCCGGGGTACGACGATCTACTTCTTCGACCCCTCGGGCAACCGCAACGAGGTGTTCGCCGGCAGCTACACCAGCTGCCACGACTTCCCCACCATCACCTGGACCGCCGACCAGCTCGGTCGGGCCGTCTTCTACCACGCCCGCGAGCTCAACGATCGGTTCCTGTCCGTCTTCACGTGATGGCTGGCGGTCGAGACACGCGGATCTTGGCGTACCACCAGGTCTGGCGCACGCCAGGCGGAGCTGTGAGCTGCAGCGTTGCGTGCTGCAATGCAACGGCTGGTGGGCGTGCGCGCCAGGATCCGCGTGTCCGGGCCTCAGCCGGGCCGCTGCGCCCGCTCTCGAGCCGTCACCGGACGGCGCCGTGCTCGGTTCGGACGGGGCCGGGGCCGCGAACTTCTGAGCCGGGGGCGCGTCCAAGTAGCGTTCACCCCCATGGCTGACCACCCGTTGCGGGAGCGTCTCGAAGAGCTCAACAAGCGCAAGGAGGAGGCGCTGCACGCCGGCCCGGAGCGGGCCGTCCAGCGCCAGCACGAGAAGGGCAAGATGCTCGCCCGCGAGCGGATCGACTACCTGCTCGATCCCGGCTCCTTCCACGAGCTCGACATGCTGGCCCGCAGCCGGGCCGAGGGTGCCACCGATCGCCCCTACACCGACGGGGTCATCACCGGGTGGGGCACGATCGACGGCCGCAAGGTCTTCGTGTTCTCCCAGGACTTCACGGTGTTCGGCGGCGCCCTGGGCGAGGTGTTCGCCGAGAAGATCCACAAGGTGATGGACATGGCGCTCAAGGTGGGCGCCCCCATGATCGGGCTCAACGACGGTGCCGGGGCCCGCATCCAGGAGGGCGTGGTCTCCCTCGACGCCTACGGCGGCATCTTCCACCGCAACGTGCTCTCCAGCGGCGTGATCCCGCAGATCTCCGTCATCCTCGGCCCCTGCGCCGGCGGTGCGGTGTACAGCCCGGCCATGACCGACTTCATCTTCATGGTCCGCGAGAAGTCGCACATGTTCATCACCGGCCCCGACGTGGTGAAGACGGTGACCGGTGAGGAGGTCACCCTCGAGGAGCTCGGCGGCGCCGGCTCGCACGCCTCCAAGAGCGGCGTCGCCACGTTCGTGGCCGAGTCGGAGGAGCAGGTCCTCGACGACGTCAAGTACCTGCTGTCCTTCCTGCCGCAGAACAACCTGGAGGAGGCGCCCGCCGTCGCCACCGAGGACGACCCCGAGCGGCTCTGCCCCGAGCTGCTCGACCTGATCCCCGCCGCCTCGAACCAGCCCTACGACATGAAGAAGGTCATCGCCGCCGTCGTGGACGACGGTGAGTTCTTCGAGTACTTCCCCAACTGGGCCCGCAACATCGTCTGCGGGTACGCCCGCATCGACGGCCGGGCGGTGGGCGTGGTCGGCAACCAGCCCATGGTGCTGGCCGGCGTGCTCGACATCGAGTCCTCGGAGAAGGCCGCCCGCTTCGTGCGCACCTGCGACGCCTTCAACATCCCGCTGCTCACGTTCGTGGACGTGCCCGGCTTCCTGCCCGGTGTCGACCAGGAGTACGGCGGCATCATCCGCCACGGCGCCAAGCTGCTCTACGCCTACTGCGAGGCCACGGTGCCCCGCATCCAGGTCATCACCCGCAAGGCCTACGGCGGCGCCTACGTGGTGATGGACTCGAAGTCGGTCGGCTCGGACCTGTCCTTCGCCTGGCCGTCGGCCGAGCTGGCGGTGATGGGCCCGCAGGGTGCGGTCGAGATCACCAAGCGGGCGGAGATCGCCGCCGCCGCCGACCCGGTGGCCCGCAAGGCCGAGCTGGTCGACGAGTACACCGAGCGCTTCGCCAACCCCTACATCGCCGCTGAGCGGGGCTACGTGGACGACGTGATCGACCCGGCCGAGACCCGCCGCAAGGTGGTGGCCGGCTTCTCGCTGCTCGCCTCCAAGCGTGAGGAGCTGCCCCGCCGCAAGCACGGGAACGTGCCGCTGTGAGCGGCGGCGGCGCGGGCGGCGTGGAGATCACCCCCACCCCGGACGACGAGGAGGTGGCCGCCATCCTGGCCGCCTACGAGGCGCTGTGGCCCAAGCCGGTGCTGCTCGCCGAGGGTGCCACCGCCAACCAGGAGGGCATGCGCTGGCGGTTCTCCGGACGTTGGTGGTCCAAGCCGGTGGCGTTGCGCAGGGACCGCCCGGTCACGTTCTGAGCCGGCGCCCGCCGCCGGGAAGGGACACCGCTCATGGACTTCACCGATGACACGCGCCTGCGCCCGGTGGGCGACGGCCGTTTCGAGGCCGACCTGACCGATCGGTGGTGGATCGTCACCGGGCCCAACGGTGGGCTGCTGGCCGCGCTGCTGCTGCGGGCCGCCGAGGCGCTGCTGGCCGAACGCCGGCCCGAGCTGTCGCCGCGGATCCTGACCGTGCAGTTCCTGGCCGGCCCCAAGGCGGGATCGGTGCAGCTCGACGCCGCCGTCGAGCGCGAGGGTCGGCGGGTGGCGTTCACCACCGTCCGCATGACCCAGGGCGACGCCCTGATCTGCCAGGCCAAGGTCACCTTCGCCGCTTCCCTGACCGACGAGTTCGACCACGACGACCACGCCCCGGCCCCGGTGCCGGCACCGGCCGAGTGCCCGGTGCACGACCGTACCGCGACGTATGGCAACGCCCGCACCCGCTGGGAGCGGCGCACCGTCGAGCTCGACCAGCCCGGCACGGTGGCCAGCTGGCTGCGGCTCGATCCCCCGGTGCCGGTGGACGCGGCCGTCCTGGCGTTGATGTGCGACAACCTGCCGCCGTCGCTGCGCAGCCACGAGCCCGACCCGGATCTGGCCGAGCGGTTGCACACCACCACCATCGAGATGACCGTGTACTTCCGCCGGGCCGATCCGGGCGTGGCGCCCGACGAGCACTGCCTCACCATCCTGCGCTCGGCCTCCGCGGTCGAGGGCCTGCACCAGGAGGAGGGCGAGGTCTACGCCCCCGACGGCCGGCTGCTGGCCACCAGCCGTCAGCTGGCGCTGGTGTTCCGCAGGCCGCCGAGCAGCACCTCCAGCAGCGCGTCGTAGTTGGCGTCGCGGTCCTCGACGAAGCCGATCTCCACGAGCTCCAGCGCCACCATGCCGTGGCACGCCCCCCACACCAGCTGGGCGGCGGCCACCGGATCGCCGTCGGCGAACGCGCCGGCGGCCATCCCCTGCTGCAGGCAGCCGACCAGCTCGAGGAACGTCTCGTTGGCGGCGGCGGTGGCCGCTTCGCCCGGTTCGAAGTCGGCCACGAGCCTTTCGAACATCACCGCGTAGACCGCCGGGTGCTCGAGCGCGAAGCGCCGGTAGCAGCGCATGCCCTGGCGGAACCGGTCGAGCGGGTCGCTGGCCTCGATGGCCCGCAGCTGGGCGGTCATCGCCTCGAAGCCCTGGCGGAACAGCGCCTCGACGATGCCGTGCTTGCCGCCGAAGTGGTTGTAGAGGCTCATCGGCGCCACGCCCGCCTCCGCCGCGATCTTGCGGATGGACAGCGCGTCGGGGCCCTCGTCCTGGAGCAGGCGGCCGGCCGCCTCGAGCACGGCGGGCACCAGCTCCGCGGTGGCGGTGCGGGCTCGGGCCGCTCGGGGACGGGGTTCGGATGACACCGCGCACTTGCTCCTTGTAGGACATCGTTCTATAACTGTAGAACATTGTCCTACAGCTTCGGGGAGAAACCCATGGACCGTCATACCATCCACCGGCGCCGTTGGCTGATCCTCCCGGTGCTGTGCCTCAGCCTTTTCCTGGTGGTGGTGGACAACACCATCGTCAACGTGGCCCTGCCCACGCTGTCGCGCGAGCTGGGCGCCACCACCAGCCAGCTGCAGTGGATCGTGGACGCCTATGCGCTGGTGTTCGCCGGCCTGCTGCTGGCCGGGGGATCGTTGGGCGACCGGGTCGGTCGCAAGCGCTCGCTGCAGGTGGGCCTGGTGCTGTTCGCTGCCACGTCGGTGCTCGCCGCCTTCGCCGGCAGCGCGGGGGCGCTGATCTGGGCCCGGGCGGCGATGGGCGTCGGGGCCGCGCTGGTGTTCCCGGCCACGCTGGCCATCCTCACCAACGTGTTCACCGATCCCGCCGAGCGGGCCAAGGCCATCGGGATCTGGGCCGGGGTGTCCGGCCTGGCCGTCGCCCTCGGCCCGATCAGCGGCGGTTGGCTGCTGCGCCACTTCTGGTGGGGCTCGGTGTTCTTCGTGAACGTGCCGATCGTGGTCGTCGCCCTCGTCGCCGGGCAGCGGCTGCTGCCGGAATCGCGCGACCCGCACGCCGGCCGCTTCGACCGGGTCGGCTTCCTGGCCTCCATCGCCGCCATCACCTCGCTCATCTACACCGTCATCGAGGCCCCGCACCGCGGCTGGACCGATCCTGACGATCGGCGGGTTCGCGGCCGCCGCCATGCTGCTGGCCGGCTTCATCGCCTGGGAGCGCCGCAGTGCCGACCCGCTGCTCGACGTACGGGTCTTCGCCAACGCCCGGTTCTCCGCCGCCAGCGGTGCGGTCACCGTCAGCTTCTTCGCCCTGTTCGGCTTCATCTTCCTCGTCACCCAGTACTTCCAGTTCGTGCGGGGCTACGACACGTTCTCGGCCGGGGTGCACACCCTGCCCTTCGCCGTCGCCGCCGCCGTCACCGCACCGATCAGCGCCCGCCTGGCGCTGCGCATCGGCACCAAGGTGGTGGTGGCCGCCGGGCTGGTGCTCATGGCCGCCGGCTTCGGGATCGCCTCGATGACGCAGGCCGATTCCTCGTACTGGGGCGTGCTGGTGCCGGCCATGGTGCTGATGGCCTCCGGGCTCGGCCTGGTCGGTGCGCCGGCCACGGAGTCGATCATGGGCTCGCTGCCGCCCGAGCGGGCCGGGGTGGGTTCCGCAGTGAACGACACCACCGGGAGCTGGGCGGCACCCTCGGGGTGGCCGTGGTCGGCTCGGTGTTCTCGTCGATCTACGGCCCCCGCATCGCCGAGGGCTTCTCGGCCCTGCCCGGCCTGCCCGCCGAGGCGGTGGAGGCGGCCCGCGACTCGATGGCCGCCGCCGTGCAGGTGGCCGCCCAGGCCCCGGCCGCCGCCCAGCCGCTGGTGCTCGGCATCGCCCGCGACGCGTTCATGGACGGCATGGCCACCGGCTCCCGGGTGGCCGCCGTCGCCTGTGCGGTGGGCGCAGTGGCGGCGCTGCGCTTCCTGCCGCCCGGGCGGTGGGTGCACCCGCCTCGACGGGCGAGCGCGGCGGCCGGGAGCGGACCGAGCCGTCGCTGGTCGTGGGCTGAGGCGAAATCCCGGTCGGGCCGGTGGGTCAGATCGAGCCGCAGAGCTCGAGCAGCACACCGTCGCGCACGCGGGCGCCGAGCGTGTGCTCGTCATCCCAGGGCACCCGGTAGGCCAGTTCGAGCGTCCGCCTCCGCTCGAAGGTGATCACGGCCAGACCGATCGGTACGGCCGGGGTGGTCAGCGGCGGGACGGCGGCCGCCCGGCGGTGCTCGTCGAGGGCGGCGGCGATGTCGTTCCGGCACGCCGCCAGCTCGGCCGGGCCCGCACGGCCAGCGCCAGCGCCGCCGGGTCGGGCCCCCGCCGACCGCCGGGCAGTCGCAGCGGCACCGTCACCGGGTCGGTCGCCGCCGCCGGGGCTGATGCCGCCACCGGGGCCGGTGACGGTGCCGGTGGCGGGCTGCACAGGTCGGCGCTGAGGGGGATCCGGCCGTGCCACCACCCCCACCGCCGCTGCAGCACCCCGAGCGTGGGATCGCACGCCTCCTCACCGACCCGAACACGCGGGCAACGTTATCCACCGGCCCGGCCCCTGCTGTCGATCCCCGCCGACCGAGGAGCGGCAGGTGCGTCGGGTGGCGGTGGGCGGCGAGGCCCGGGGACCAAGTGTGGGAACCGGCCGCCGAACGGCCCGAAGCGCCCACCGACCGGGCGCCCGGGCGTACCGTGGTCGCCATGGGAGCGACCACTGCCGTCCGCTGTGAGGGTCTGGTCAAGACGTTCGGCACCACCCGCGCCTCGACGGGCTGGAGCTCGAGGTGCGCACCGGTGAGGTCCACGGCTTCCTCGGCCCCAACGGCGCCGGCAAGACGGTGACCATGCGCATACTGCTCGGTCTGCTGCGGCCCGACACCGGCCGGGCCACGCTGCTCGGCGGCGACCCGTGGGCCGATGCGGTGGCGCTGCACCGCCGCCTGGCCTATGTCCCCGGCGACACCAACCTGTGGCCCAACCTCACCGGCGGTGAGATCATCGACCTGCTCGGCCGGTTGCGCGGTGGCCTCGACCCCGCCCGCCGCGACGAGCTGATCGACCGCTTCGACCTCGATCCCCGCAAGAAGGCCCGGGCGTACTCGAAGGGAAACCGGCAGAAGGTGGCGCTGGTGGCCGCCCTGGCCGCCCGGCCCGAGCTGCTCATCCTCGACGAACCGACCGCCGGGCTCGACCCGCTGATGGAGGCGGTGTTCCAGGACTGCGTGCTCGACGCCGTGGCCGAGGGCTGCACCGTGCTGCTGTCGAGCCACATCCTCGCCGAGGTCGAGAAGGTGTGCGATCGGGTGACGATCATCCGCAAGGGCCGCGCTGTGCGCAGCGGCTCGCTCGACGAGCTGCGCGTGCTGGCCCGCACCACGATCTCGGTGGAGCTGGCCGACGGGGCGGGCGCCGCCGACCTCGTGGCCCGCTGGCCGGGCGTGCACGCCGTGCGCGTCGACGGCGTCCGGCTCGGCTTCGAGGTGGACCAGCCGGACCTCGGCGCGGTGGTCGAACGGCTCGCCGCCCTCGGCATCCGGGCGCTCGAGAGCCACCCGCCCACCCTCGAGGAGCTGTTCCTGCGCCAGTACGACGCCGAGCTGACCGAGGCGGGGGTGAACCACCCGTGACCGCGACCGCGCCCGCGTCGCCATCGGCGATCGTGCCGTCGACGCTCACCGGCACCGGGCACCTGGTGCGCCTCGTGCTGCGCCGCGATCGCATCCGCCTCACGTTGTGGGTGGCCGGGCTGGTGGCGCTGCTGGCCGTGTCGGCCTCGCAGGTGCTGGCCCTCTACGACACACCCGCCAAGATCGCCGGGTACGCCGCCACCATGGACGACAACCCGGCTCTGGTCATGTTCGCCGGGCCCGGCTACGGCTTCGACACGCCCACCATCGGCGCCATCCTGGTCAACGAGACCTCGCTGTGGATGGCGTTGGGTTGCGCGTTGATGAGCGTGTTCCTCATCACCCGCCACACCAGGGCCGAGGAGGAGAGCGAGCGGGCCGACCTGCTGCGCTCCGCCGCCATCGGCCGTCACGCCACCACCACCGCCGTGCTCCTGGTGGCGGTGGCCGCCAACGCCGCGGTGGCGGCCGGTTCGGCGCTGCTGTGCATCGTCGTGGGCTACGACCCGGTCGGGTCCCTGGCGTTGGGCGCGTCCTTCGGTGCGGTGGGCCTGGTGTTCGCGGCGGTGACGGCGGTGACCGCCCAGGTGGCATCCACCGGTCGGGGTGCCCTCGGCCTGGGCGCGGCCACCGTGGGCCTCGGTTTCGTGGTGCGCGGCATCGGCGACATCAGCACGCCCGTGCTGTCGTGGCTGTCGCCGTTCGGGTGGGGCATCGGCGTGCGGGCCTTCGCCGGCGAGCGGTGGTGGACGCTGGGCGGTCTGGTGGCGCTGGCGGTGGCGGTGACCGTGGGGTCCTTCGCCCTGTCGGTGCGGCGGGACCTCGGCCGCGGCCTGCTGACCGAACGGGCCGGGCCCGCTCGCGGGTCGGCCTGGTCCACCACACCGCTCGGTCTGGCGTTCCGGTTGCAGCGCGGCGCCCTGGCCGGCTGGACGGTGGGCGTGTTCCTGCTGGCGCTGGTGTACGGCACCGTCGGGGACCAGGTGGAGCAGTTGTTGGAGGACAACCCCGAGCTGGCCGACTACTTCGCCGCGCTCGAAGGGGCCACGGTGACCGACGTGTACCTGGCCACCACGCTGCGGATGATGGCGATGGTGGTGTGCGGGTTCGCCCTCTCCTCGGCGCTGCGCAACCGCTCCGAGGAGACCGCCGGGTATGCCGAGTCGATGCTGGCCACCGCCACCAGCCGATGGTGGTGGGCGGGCAGCCACCTGGTGGTGAGCGCGGCCGGCACCGCCGTGGTGCTGGCCGCTGCCGGCCTCGGCGAGGGGCTCGGTTATGGGCTGGTGATCGGCGACGCGTCGCAGCCGTGGCGACTGCTCGGCGCGTCGATGGCGTTGCTGCCGGCGGTGCTGGTGCTGGTTGGTGTCGCCACTGCGCTGTTCGGGTGGTGGCCACGAGGCACGGTGGCGGTGTGGGGGGCGCTGGCCGTGGTGGTGGTCATCGGTGTCTTCGGCGACGTGCTGCAGCTGTCGGACCCGGTGCGCAACCTCTCGCCGCTGACCCATGTGCCCGCCGTACCCGCCCGGCCGTACCAGGCGCTACCGCTGGTGGTGCTGGCGGTGGTGTCGATCCTGCTGGCCGCCGTCGGGCTCGCCGGGTTCCGCCGCCGAGACCTCGCCGGCGCCTGACCCGCGTCGGCCGGCCGCGGTCAGATGGCTTCGACGACCACCATGGGGAACGGCGCCGCCAGGCGTCCGAGGTCATCGACGTCTCCGGTCAGCGCGATCCCGCCGCCGGCCGCCACGCACAACGCCACCACGTGGGCGTCCACCAGGTTACGGCGGTCGGCGCCGGCGGCGGTGAGCACGCCGCCCACCAGGCGGGCCAGCGGGCGATCGGTCGGCATCACGTCGAGCCCGGGACGTTCGCGGGCCAAGCACGCATCCACGAGCTGGTTGCGCCCGGCACCCCGGTAGAGCTCGGCCAGCACGACGGCCGGCACCCGCACGTCGCGACGAAGCCGGGCGGCGGCGGCGAGCACCCGCCGGACGCGTTGCTTGCGCACCGAGGCCGGCCCGGCGAGGGCCGAGAGCGCCTCGCGGTCGAGGGCAACGATCACGCCGCGCCGCCGAGCAGCCGCTCGAGCCTGGCGTCTTCCACGGGATCGTGGGGGAGCGGACCCTCGGTCCGGTCGAGCTCCTCGAGCAGCGCGAGCAGATCAGCCGATCGGCGGAGCCGGTGCACCACCTCCCAAGCGGCTTCGTTGAGCTGGGTGGACAGCGCCCCGAGCTCATCGAGGGCTTCGACGAGCGCTTCGTCCAACGTCACCGTCACCTTGCGCTTGCTGGCCATACCGCAATCCTGCCCTGGTATGGCGAGCGGGGGATCACATCGGGTTGATCGAGCGGAACCGGGGCGGGAAGAGCGCCTGCTTGCGCGGCGCGCAGCGGTTGAACGTGGCGATCAGGTGGCGGCGGGTGTGGCGGGGGTCGATCACGTCGTCGATGCCGTAGGCCTCGGCACCGCGCAGCGCGTCGCGCTGGTTCTTGAACACGGTGATCAGCTCGTTGCGCCGCGCCTGCGGGTCCGGCGCCGACAGGTAGTCGTTGCGGTAGGCCACGTCCACCGCGCCCTCCACGTTCATGGCGCAGATCTCCGCCCCCGGCCACGCCACCGACAGGTCGGCGTCGAAGGCACGACCGCCGGCCATGGCGAAGTAGCCGAGCCCGTAGCCCTTGCGCAGCACGACGGCGGCGCGCGGCACGGTGGCGTTGCCCAGCTCGAAGATCAACTTGGCGCTGCGCCGGCCCAGCGCCGTGCGCTCCGCCCCGGGGCCGATCAGGAACCCGGGCACGTCGATCAGCGACACGATGGGCAGGCCGAACGCGTCGCACAGGGCGATGAAGTGGGCGCCCTTGTCGCACGCCTTGGCGTCGAGCATGCCGGCGAGGTGCCCGGGGTTGTTGGCCAGGAAGCCCACCGGCCGGCCGTCGAGGCGGCCGAGGGTGGTCACCAGGTTGCGGGCGTGGCGCGGTTTCAACTCCATGGTTGAACCGAGGTCGGCCAGCAGCTCGATCACCTTGCGCACGTCGTAGCCCTTGCGGCTGTTGGTGGGCACCAACTCCAGCAGCTCGTCGGGGCCCCGATCGGCCGGGTCGTCGCAGGCGGTGATGGGCAGCGGCTCGCGGGCGTTGGCCGGGAAGTAGGCCAGGAACCGCTTGATGGCGTCGAGGGCGGCGGCGTCGTCCTCCACGGCCAGATCGGCCAGCCCGTACTGGGTGGCCTGCACGTCCGGCCCGCCGAGCTCCTCGTTGGTCAACGACTGACCGGTGGCCGCCTTGACCAGTGCGGGGCCGGCGATGCCCATCGTCGAGGAGCGGGTCATCACCACGAAGTCGCACAGACCGGCGAAGTTGGTGGGCCCGGCGAAGCCCGCCCCCAGCATGGCCGCGCACATCGGCACCCAACCCGACATGCGGGCCATCGCCGCGAACGTGCCCAGCTGGCCGGGGTGGTTGCCGGCGGCGGCGAAGTGGCGGGAGTCGAGCCCGTCCTGGATGCGGTGGCCGCCGCCCTCGAGCAACAGCACCAGCGGGTGGCCGTGCTCCAGCGCGGCGTGGGTCACCCGGGCGTGCTTCTGGCCGCCGTGCTTGCCGTTGGAGCCGCCGTAGATCGTGAAGTCGAACGACACCACCGACGCCGGACGGCCGTCGATGTCGCCCACGCCGCACACCACGCCGTCGCCGGGGGCGTCGAGATCCTCGGTGAAGGCGGTCTCCCGGGCCGGCTCGATCAGCGCGCCGGTCTCGAGGAACGAGCCGGCATCGACCAGCGCCGCAACCCGCTCGCGGGCGGTCAGCTTGCCCCGGCCGTGCTGCTTCGCCACCGCGGCCGGGCGCGTCTCGTCGAGGCCGCGGGCCCGCTTCGCCTCGACCCGGTCGAGCTCGCGCTGCAACTCGTCGGCGCTCATCGGGCGACCTCGCCGGCCGGGGCGGCGGTACCGGCCTGGGCGGTGTCGAGGGCGGCGATGGCGGCCAGGCAGGCGCGACCGCCCCGATCGTGCGTGATCGACGGCACCACCGCCGTCTCCAGGCCGAGCGCCCGGAACGCCCGCACCCGCTGCTGGATCTCCGACGCGGTGCCGTAGCCCAGCACCTGCTGCAACATCTCGGTGGGGATCAGCTCGCGGATGGCCCGGGCGTTGCCGGCTTGCGCAGCGGCGGCGATGACCGACTCGAAGCCCTGCCCGGCGATCACGTCGCGGTAGCCGGGCGCCCGCACGTAGCCCGACAGGAACCGCTTGCCCCGGGCCACCGTCTCCTCGTCGGGGTCGCAGCAGCAGTGCACCCAGACCGTGATCGGGGGGCACGGCCGGCCGGCCTCCTCCGCCCCGGCGGCCACCACCTCGGCCATCTCGGCCGCTTGCTGCACCGACACCATGTTGAACGCCACCCGGTCGGCGATGCGCCCGGCGAGGCGGAGCATGCGCGGCCCGGCAGCGGCCAAGCCGAGCCGCAGGTCCACCGGGCCGAGCCCGTTGACGAAGCCGTGGCTGCGGGCGTGCGGGTGCTCGATCTCGGTGCGGGAGCCGCCGGCGGCCTGCCGCACGCCGGCGAAGAGCGCCTCGGTGGCGGCCAGCGTGGTCATCGGCCGGCCGTTCCAGCCCTCGGTCATGGCCGGGCTCGAGGCGCCGAGGAGGAACTCGATCGGCTCGGGGTGGCCCAGGCCCCGCAACGTGGCGGCGGCCATGGTCAGCTGGGCGGCGGTGCGCAACGGCAGCGGCATCGGGCCCACGCCGAGCCGTTGGCCGGGCAGCTCCCGCACCAGGCCGGCCATGAACACCATGGCGTCGACCTTGTAGGTCTCGCCGATCCAGATCCGGCGATAGCCCATGCCGGCGGCCACCCTGGCCACGTCCAGGAAGTCCTCGACGGGGCCGTCGTGGGCCTGGCCGATGCACACGTCGGTGGTGGCGGCGATCGAGGCCGCCGGCGGCTGGTCGGTGGGGAGGCCCATGGGCGGCGACGCTAACCGGTGGGCTTCGCGCCGCGCCCTTCGGCGCCGTCGTCTCGGCCCGGGACCTGCGGACCGGCACCTCCGACCCGGGTGACGCTCACAGCGTTGTATTCCACCACTCGCAGTGGTTTCGGCGAAACCGGTCACGGCGAATCGCCAGGGATTCGCCATGACGTGACCGGACCAGACCACCCGGTATGGAACGTGGTGCGGGCGCCCCCGGACCCGGCCCGGCCCGACCCGCGAGCTCGCGCGGCCGCCCGGCTACGCCGCGCTCAGCCGTTCAACCAACCCATGTCGGACACGAACAGGTCCGACCGTCCGAGCTCGCCGGCCAGCTGCGCCCGGGAGGCGGCCGCATCGTTGCCCACCCGGGCGGTGCAGGCCCGCTCCTTGCACGCCCCGGTCTGGCTCAGCGCGCCCAGCACGTTGATCGGCCGACCCGCCGCCGCCAGGGCGTAGCGGTTCAGGTTCGCCCACTGCCGGGCCTGGATCCCGTCGACGACGTAGATCCCGGGCATCACGAACGTCGGGCCGAGGCCGCCGTTGACCGCCCACACGTCGGCCGCCGTCCACGCCGGGAACTCGACCGAGCCGCAGTCGTCGCCGGCCGGCACCCGGTTGCCGGGGCACCCGGCGGCGTCGCCCACGTTGACCAGCGGCCGGGTGGCGTTGGCGTGGTACGCCGCCACCCAGGCCCGGGCATCGGCCGGCCCCACATAACCCAGTTCGATGTCGTTGCCGCCCAGCACCCACACCTGCGGGGCGACCGGCTCGATGCGAGCGGTGGCCCGTGCGGCCACCCCGGCCATCGCCGCCCCCGACGCCGCGCTCGTGTGCCCGGTCGACGTGGTGGTCGACACCACCAGCACCAGCCGGGCATCGGTGGCCGGCTGCACGCAGCGCTGGTACGCCTCGGCGTAGGCGCCGGCCGCGGCCACCACCTCGCCGATGGTCGCCGCCCGGCCCCGGTACAGGTCGAACACCCAGTCGCCGTTGCGCTGGTACAACCCGCCGAAGATCAACGACACCACCCCCGCCCGGTGCGACGGGTGCGCCGCCTGCGCCCGGCCCATGGCGCAGCCGGCGGTGGCGAAGCGGGCCGGGTCCACCGTGGTGGTGTACCAGCTGCGGGTGGGCTGCACCGCCGGCAGCGGCGGTGGAACATCGTCAGCGGCGATGCCCGGCCCCACGATCTGGGCGCCGAGCACACTGCCCGAGCCGGCCGGGCCGCCGCCCGGGACCGCCCACCACAGCAGCGGGAGGAGCAGCGCGACGAGCAGCGCACGGCGCATTCGCATGGGCTCGACCCTAGCGGCGGGTCGCGCCGGTGCGGTCCGGCTCTGCAAAGCTGGCGCCCGATGCGCGTCGATGCCCTCTTCGTCAACGGCCGGTTCCACACCCAGGACCCCG
Source organism: Acidimicrobiales bacterium (assembly GCA_041394365.1). Taxonomy (GTDB): domain Bacteria; phylum Actinomycetota; class Acidimicrobiia; order Acidimicrobiales; family CAIXPF01; genus CAIXPF01. The sequence goes on along the minus strand of JAWKIM010000011.1, from coordinate 96,619 downwards.
ACCAGCCCACCGCCACCGTCGCCGCCGTGCTCGCCGGCCGCATCGTCGCCACCGGCGACGCATCGCTGGCCGAGCAGTTCCGGCCGGCGCACCGGTACGACCTCCAGGGTCGGGTGGCCGTGCCCGGGTTCAACGACGCCCACAACCACATGCTGTTCCACGGCATCAACCTCGATGCGGTCGAGCTGTCCTCCCCGCCGATGCGCACAGTGGCCGACGTGTGCCGCGCCATCGGCGAGCGGGCCGCCACCACGCCGACGGGGGAGTGGGTCATCGGCGCCGGCTACGACCAGAACAAGCTGGCCGAGGGCCGTCACCCCACCGCCGCCGAGCTCGACGCCGTCGCCCCCAACCACCGGGTCTGGCTCAAGCACACGTCGGGCCACATGTGCACGGTCAACTCGCTGGTGCTGCGCGACATCGACGGGGTGCCGGTGCCCGACGGCGGTGCCGTGGTGCTGGGCGAGGACGGCCGGCCGAACGGGCTCATCCAGGAACAGGCCCAGGCCATGGTCCGCAACCTGACCTACCCGATGTCGGTGGAGCGGATGGTGGCCGCCATCGAACGGGCCAACCGCCAGTACCTGGCCGAGGGCGTCACCTCCGCCACCGAGGCCGGGGTCGGCGCCGGGCTGGTGGCCAACTCCCCGCTCGAGCTGCGGGCCTGGCAGGAGGCGCGGCGCCGGGGTGTGCTCGATGTGCGCACCAACCTGCTGGTGGCGGTGGAGGCGCTGCACCACCTCGACCACCACGACGACGACGGCGAAATCTTCGCCCTCGACGGCGGGCTGCACAGCGGCTTCGGCGACGAGTGGCTGCGCATCGGCGGCACCAAGGTGTTCTCCGATGGCTCGTTGATCGGCCGCACCGCTGCCATGTTCGACCCCTTCGAGGGCGGCGGGTGCAACTGCGGGTTCTTCCAGACCGACCCCGAGGTGCTGCGCCAGCGGATCACCGCCGCCCACCGCAGCGGCTGGCAGGTGTGCACCCACGCCATCGGCGATCGGGCGGTGGCCACCGTGCTGGACATCTACGAGGAGTGCCAGCGGACCCTGCCCCGCCCCGATGTGCGCCACCGCATCGAGCACTGCGGGGTGATCGCCGCGGGCTTGCTCGACAAGGTCAAGGCGCTGGGCGTCATCCCGGTGCCCCAGGGCCGGTTCATCTCCGAGATCGGCGACGGGATGAAGGCGGCCCTCGGCATCCACCGCACCCCCGACGCCTACCGGCAGCGATCGTTCCTCGAGCGCGGCATCCCGCTTCCCGGCTCGTCGGACCGACCGGTGGTCAACGGCGCCCCGCTGCTGGGCATGCACGACATGGTCAACCAGCGCACCGCGTCCGGTGAGCCGTTCGTGCCCGAGGAGGCCATCTCGGTGGCCGCCGCGCTGCGGGCCTACACCGTCGGCTCCGCCTTCGCCGCCGGCGAGGAGGGGCGCAAGGGCACGCTGGCCCCGGGCATGCTGGCCGACTTCGTCGTGCTGGGCGAGGACCTGCTCGGCGTCGACCGCGACGGCATCGGTGAGGTGCCGGTGCTGGCCACCGTCGTGGGCGGCGACCCCCGCCACGACGTGCTGGGCTTGGGCTGAACCGCGGGCCCCGCTCCGATGGGGCCCAGTGGCTGCTCTGATCACGACTTCGTTCCCTACCGCTCGGTCTGGTCAATACCGTTCGGTATGAAGATGGCCGACGTGTTGACCGATGCCGACTCCGACCACCGTGCCGTTGCGGTCGCCGAGACCGCACCGAAGCCGGTGCCCCACTGGCTGGCGGCCGAGGACCTGTTGGCGGTCAACAGCCGCGCCGGCCTGGAGCACCTGCTGCGCCAGCACAAGATCGACCTGCGCAAGGTGGTCAACACCCTGCGCTACGAGGCCGAGCTCGAATTGCTCCAGACCCAGCTGATCAAGCTCCAGCGCACCGTGCAATCCTCCACCCGGCGGGTGGCCATCCTGTTCGAAGGGCGTGACGCGGCCGGCAAGGGCGGCGCCATCCGGCGCTTCACCGAGCACCTCTACCCGCGGTCCATGCGGGTGGTGGCGTTGGACAAGCCCTCCGAGGTGCAGCGGGGGCAGTGGTACTTTCAGCGCTACGTCGAGCAGCTGCCCAACCCCGGCGAGATCGTGTTCTTCGACCGCAGTTGGTACAACCGGGCCGTGGTGGAACCGGTCAACGGGTTCTGCACCGACAAGCAGTACGAGACGTTCCTGCAGCAGGTGCCCGAGTTCGAGCACATGCTCTACGAGGACGGCATCGAGCTGATCAAGTTCTGGTTCTCCATCTCCAAGGAGGAACAGCTGCACCGCTTCGCCGAGCGCCGCGCCAACCCGCTGAAGCAATGGAAGCTCAGCCCGGTGGACGACCGGGCGCAGGATCTGTGGGACAGCTACACCGCCTACAAGGAGGCCATGCTGGCCCGCACCCACACGTCGTACGCGCCGTGGACCATCGTCAAGGCGAACGACAAGAAGAAGGCCCGCCTCGAGTCGATCCGCTACGTGCTCGCCGCCCTGCCCTACGACGGCAAGGACGAGGTGCTGGCCAAGCTGTACCCCGACCCCGACATCATCACCCGCTTCCACCGCTCCTCCCGCCGGGTCGACTGAGGGGGCGCGGCCGGTCAGACGCGTTCGACGCGCCGCGGGCCGGGCGGCAACACTGATCCGCTGTGAACGACCAGGCCGCGCCGACCGATCCCGCCACGCCCGCCGCCCGCCCGCCGCTGGCCGATCTGCGGGTGCTGGACCTCGCCACCGTGTTCGCCGGGCCGGGCTGCGCCCGCCACCTGGCCGACTTCGGTGCCGACGTCATCAAGGTGGAGCGGCCCGACGGCGGTGACACCAGCCGCAACGTGGGCTGGCGGGACCCGTCGGACAACCAGACGCTGTTCTGGAAGTTCGCCAACCGCAACAAGCGCACCATCACGCTCGACCTCAAGAGCGATGACGGGCGGGCGCGCCTGCTGCAGCTGGCCGCCACCGCCGATGTGCTGGTGGAGAACTTCCGGCCGGGCAAGCTCGAGGCCCTCGGGCTCGGGCCCGACGTGCTGTGGGAGCGCAACCCCGAGCTGGTGATCACCCGGGTGACCGGCTTCGGCCAGACCGGCCCGTATCGCAACCGGCCGGGCTTCGCCACCGTGGCCGAGGCCATGGCCGGCTTCGCCGGGCTCAACGGCGAGGCCGGCCGCCCGCCGTTGCTGCCGCCGATCGCCCTGACCGACGAGCTGACCGCGGTGGCCGCCGCCTTCGCCACCATGGTGGCGGTGCACTCGGGGGTGGGGCAGGTGGTCGACGTGTCCCTCGTCGAGTCGCTGCTGCAGATGATGGGGCCGCTGGTGTCGGCCTACGGGCTGCTGGGCTACCTGATGCCCCGCATGGGGTCGCGGCTGCCGTACACCGTGCCGCGGTCGTGCTACGAGTGCAGCGACGGGCGTTGGGTGGCGGTGTCCACCACCGCCGACGCGGTGGCCCGTCGGGTGATGCAGCTGATCGGGGTGGGCGACGACGAGCGCTTCGCCACCTTCGAGGGCCGCACCGCGCACAGCGACGAGCTCGACGGGCTGATGGCGGCGTGGATGGTGCAGCGCACCGGCGAGGAGGTGGTGGCGGCGTTCGAGCAGGCCGAGGCGGCGGCCGCCATCGTGTACGACATGGCCGACATCTATGCCGATGCCCACCTCCAGGCCCGTGAGGCGGTGGTGGAGGTGGGTGGTCTGCCCCAGCAGGGCCTCATCGCCAAGCTGTCCAAGACACCGGGTGTGCTGCGCTGGTCCGGCCGGGCGCTCGGCGCCGACACCGACGAGGTGCTCGCCGAGCTCGACGGCTGAGCGTCATCGAGGCCGGGGCCAACGGGTCTGGGGCGCAAAGCCTGAGACGAGCAGGGCGGCGTCGGGTCCTCGCCGAGTTGCCCGCCCCGATCCACCCGCACCTGCCCACCCTGATCGCCCGCCCGCCTCGCCCGCCCCGATCGCCCGCCCTGATCGCCCGCCCTGATCGCCCGCCTCGCCTGCCCTGCTCCGCTTCCTTCGCGGCCGATTCGACGTCGATTCGGCGGAGTCGACCGGTGGCGATGGGGCGTGTACGGACGGTGGGTGGGGATGACGGGACGGGTCCATCGACGCACGGTTTTTGCTCGGATTTTGTGTCAGGCGACCAATTCCGATTCGACGTCGAATCGAGCGCGACGGGTTGTGGGGACGTTCCGGGCCGGGCGGTGGTCGGAGGCGATCCGGGGGCGCGCCGACCTCCAGCGGCTCGACGCGTGGCGGGTGTGATGCGGTCCCGGTTGGCGGCTGCTGGTCAGCGCCGTGGTCTGCGCAGCCGCCACCAGTTCCACCTCGAGCAGCCCGAAGACCGGCGGGCGGTGACGGTGGTCCGGCACGGGTAGGGCGCCTCGAAGATCTGCAGGTACTCCTCGTTCCAGGCGGTGAAGTCGTGCGGGTCGGCCAGGTAGCAGTTGACCTTCACCACGTGGTCGAGCGACAGGCCGATGTCCGTCAGGATCGTGCGGTACAGCTCCAACGTGTGCCGGGCGTGCTCGCGGATACCGCCCGGTATGAGCTCACCGGTCTCGGTGTCGATGGCGGTCAACCCCGACAGGAAGATCGTGTTGTCGACCTCGATGGCCGCCGCGCTGCGGATGTTCAACCGCTCCATGGCCGCGGCCAGGCTGGCGGTGGTGGTGTGGACCTTGATCATGGCCCGGCAGGCTAGGCCAGCTCGCCGGCGTCAGCTGCTGAGGAACGTCCCCTGGCAGAGCAGCCGATCGTTGTGCAGGTCCTTCAGCTCCACCCGCCCGGTCACCCCGTGGTTGGTGTGGCGCAACGCCTGGGCAGCCGCCCGGTACGGCCCGCCCTTGGAGGCGGCCAGGTAGTAGACGTGCAGGAAGTCGAGACCGCTGCCCCCGCCCTCGAGCGACAGCGCCGCCTGCTCCATGGCCACGCCGCCACCCCGCCCTGCACCGAGCCGGTGCTGTTGCGGATCAGGTCGCTCAGCTCGAAGCCGATCGCCCCTCCCGCTCGGTGCGGAAGCCGATCACCTCGGCGATCGGCGGGCAGCGGCACCTCGCCCTGCCCGAGATACCGAGGGTATCCAGCGGCACCGATGCGGCGGTGCCTCGGTGCGGCAGCCGGCTGAACGTGGTCTCGGCGTACACGATGGGCGCGCCGTGCACCGTCACCGTCGTCTCCGACACCACGATGTTCTTGCCCGCCCGCACCAGGCGGGTCACGCCGTCGGCCTTGGCCCCCGGCTCCGCCTCACCGATGCGGTGCGAGGCCATGTCGAACGTGGCCGTCCAGTCCGGCGTCACCGAGCGCACCGCCATGAGCCCCGCCGCCATGTCGACCATGATCGCCACCACGGCCAGCCGAAAGCGCCCGTCGACGAACAGCTGCGGCGTCAACGGCATCGACGTGTACATGACCGACGTGTCGTGGGCGTCGGGCACCAGCGAGATGTCGAGCCGCCGGATCAGGTGACCGGGCGGCGGGTACTCCTTGGCGCGCGACATGTCAGGAATGGTGCCGGCGGCGCCGCCCCCGGACAACCAGGCGTTGAACGCCGGCTGGCGCCGCTCCAGGAACGCCGCCCCGCCCTCGCGGGCGTCGGGGTGGTGGTCGGCCATCGGGGTGCGCACGGCGATGTCGTCGAGCGCCTGCGCCCACGACAGCTCCGCCGCGTTGTAGGTGGCCCGCTTCAGCAGCCGCATGGCGATCTGCGGGCCGTTGGCCAGCTCCACCGCCAGCGCCATGGCCTCGTCCAGCAGCGCCTCCGGCTCGACCACCTCGTGCACGAGGCCCAGCTCGGCCGCCTGCTCGGCGGTGACGATCCGCTTGCGGAACAGGAAGTCCATGGCCCGGCCCAGCCCGAGGTGCTGCACCAGCAGATAGTGGCCGCCCTCGTCGGGCAGCAGGCCGAAGCGCAACGTGGCCGAACCGAGCTTGGCCCCCTTGGCGGCGATGCGGAAGTCGCAGCACAGCGCCAGCGACAGCCCCGTCTGGATGGCGAAGCCGTTGATGGCGGCGATCGTCATCTTGTTCAGCTCGCGGATGGCCTTGTTGAGCCCCTGGGACACCACCCGCAGCCCGTCGTAGGTGCCCAGCGTGTGCTCGTGGCCCGGGTTGAGCCGGCTGGTGGCCACCGGCTGGTCGTCGCGGTACTCGGGTCCGATCGTGTCGCCGGCGCAGAACCCGGCGCCGGTGCCGGTGAACAGCACCACCCGCACCGTGTCGTCCATCTGCATCTGCGTCAGCACCTCGATGAGGTCGCGCTTCATGGCCGAGCTGGTGCCGTTGAGTCGTTCCGGCCGGTTGAAGGTGATGCACGCGATCCCCGGATCGTGGGCCGTCACCTCGAAACCGCAGTAGGTCCCCGTCTGCATGGCCGGGGACCGTACCAGCCACGAGCGGGACACCGCCGCGGGGCTCTACGATGCGGCCGTGCCCACGGTCTCCCTCATCCCCGCCGAGACGGCGGCGCGCGTCGGCGAGCTGCTGGCCGGCCCGTTCACCACCACCATCACCGCCGAGGGCGCCCGTCGCTATGCCCAGGCGGTGGGCGATCTCAACCCGCTGTACTTCGACGAGGACGCGGCCCGCGCCGCCGGCCACCGGGGCTGCACCGTGCCGCCCACCTACGTCGCCTACGCCCTGGTGCAGGGCCGCCCGCTCGAGCAGATCGGCGTGGACGGGCTCTTCGTCGGCGAGCGGCCCATCAAGCTGGCCGTGGCCCGCATCATGTTCGGCGGCGAGGAGTGGGACCTCCTCGAGCCGGTGTGCGTGGGCGACGTGATCACCGGCGAGACCCGCCTGGCCGCCATCGACCAGAAGGACGGCAGCAAGGGCCCGTTCGTGCGCATCACCCGGGAGATCACCTACACCCGGGATCCCGACGGCGCCGTCGTCGCCCGCACCCGGCAGATCGGGATCGCCCGATGAGCACGCAGCAGGTCTACGTCGAGGATCTCCAACCCGGTGACGAGCTGCCCGTCGTGGTGCGCAACGCCAGCCGGGTGCAGCTGTTCCTCTACAGCGCCGCCACCTGGAACCCGCACCGCATCCACTACGACCCCGACTACGCCCAGCTCGAGGGCCACCCCGACATCATCGTGCACGGCCCGCTGCAGGGGGCCTGGCTCTCCCAGTACGTGACCGACTGGGCCGGCCCGGCCGGCCGCATGACCGGCCTGCGCTGGCAGAACCGGGCCAGCGCGCTGCCCGAGCGGGACTACGAGTTCCACGGCCGGGTCCGCGCCGTCGAGGGCAGCACGGTCACGCTCGACGTGTGGGAGCAGACCCCCGACGGCCAGGTGCTGATGCCCGGCGAGGCCGACGTGGAGCTGCCGTCGCGAGCCGCCCGCTGAGCGCGGCACGGGTGGCGCCGGCCCGCACGGCGGCGTCGTGGGCGCCGGCGTTGATCATGGCCGGCGCCGTCACCCAGTACCTCGGCGCGGCGTTGGCGGTGCACGCCTTCGCCACGTTGGGTGCCGCTGCGGTGGCCTGGCTGCGGGTTGCGTGGTCGGCCGCGCTGCTGCTGGCCTGGCGCCGCCCCCGTCGCCGCGCCTTCGACCGGTCCCGGCTGCGCACGTTGGCCGCCTTCGGCACCGCCCTGGCGGTGATGAACCTGGCGTTCTACCTGGCCATCGACCGCCTCCCGCTCGGCACCGCGGTGGCCATCGAGTTCAGCGGACCGATCAGCGTGGCCGCGCTGGGCAGCCGGCGCCGCCGCGACCTGCTGGCCGTGGTCCTGGCCGGCGCCGGCGTGGTGCTCCTGGCCGACGTGCAGTGGCAGGCCAACGCCCTCGGCGTGCTGTTCGCCCTCGGCGCGGCGGCCATGTGGGCGGGCTACATCGTGTGGGGCCGACGGTGGGCGCCGGCGGTGCGGTGGCCGGCCTCGACGGCTTGGCGGTGGCCACGCTCGTCGGCGCGGTGGTCATCGCCCCGGTGGGCATCGCCGGGTTGGCGGGGCTCGACCGTGCCGCCGACCGGCCGTCGCCGGCGCTGGGCGCGGCGCTGGCCGCGGTGGCGTTGTGCGTCGTGGTGGCACTGTGCTCGAACGTCGTGCCCTACGCCCTGGACCAGGTGGTGCTGGCGCACGTGCCCGCCGCCCAGTTCGCCCCGCTGTCGTCGCTGCTGCCGGTGACCGCCCTCGCCGTCGGCGCCGTCGTGCTCGCCCAGACGCCCACCGCCGTCGAGGTGGTCGGTGTTGGGCTGGTGGTCGCCGGCCTGCTCAGCCGCTCCTGCACCGCACCCGCCCTGCCTGTGTCCGGCGATCCCCAGGAGGAGACCGATCCCCATGAACGACACCCAGCGCCGCAGGCGCACCCGCCGCTGCAGCACCCGACGTTGGGCACCGACGGCCCCGCCTTCGCCGAGCTGCTCGAGGTGCTGCAGCTCGACCGCGTCGGCCCGAGCCGGTTCCGCGCCCGCTCGCCGCACGACCGGACCCGGTCGATCTTCGGTGGCCAGCTCATCGCCCAGGCCTCGTCGCCGCTGGCCATACCGCGGAGCATGGTCGGCTGGCGCACTCGATGCACGCCTACTTCCTGCGGCCCGGCGATCCGGCGCTGCCCCTCGACATCGAGGTGGAGGCCATCCGCGACGGCCGCGCCTACCAGCACCGCCAGGCCGTGGTCAGCCAGGGCGGCAAGGAGGTGCTGCGGCTGCTGGCCGGCTTCGTGGTGCCCCAGGACGGCGCCGCCTTCCAGGTGCCGGTGGTGGTGGGCGAGGCCGACCCGGCGGCTTCACCGACTACATCGGCTGGACGCTCGACGGCTCCCGCACGCCCGACCACCCGTGGGGCGAGGAGTCGAGGCCGGTGGCGCTGCGCTACGAAGGGGCGCCGCCGCCCGAGGTGGGTCAGCGCATCGAGCGGCCGCTGCGCATCTGGTGCCGCCTGCACGACCGGGTGGACAGCGACGATCCGATCCTGCACGCCGCCCTGCTGGCCTGGATCTCCGACAAGACGCTGGCCGACCTGACCGTGCTGGTGCACGGCTACCGCTGGATGGACCCCGGCGTAAGCTCGCTCAGCCTCGACCATGCCATGTGGTATGCCGGTCGGGTGCGGGCCGACGGTTGGCTGTTGTTCGAACAGGAGGTGCTGCAGACGGCGTCGCAGCGCGGCCTGGTCCAGGGTGCGTTCGTCTCGCCCACCGGCCAGCGCCTCGCCACCGCGCGCCAGGAGGCCCTCGTCGGCCTGCCCGACGCCGCCGGCTAGTCGGCGGTGGCGACCTCGATGCGGTCCTGGCGCCATTCCTTGGCCTGGCGCAGCGCGCCCTCGGCCTGGCGGAGGATCTCGTCCTTGTCGAAGGCGTGCGCCGGGTAGCAGGCGATGCCGGCCCACACCGTGTGGATGGTGCCGCTCTCGGCCAGGTGGATGCGGATGCGCTCCACCGTCCAGATGGCTCCGTTCTCCGGCGTGTCCTCCAGCACCAGCGCATAGCGCCCGTCGTCGAGCCGGCAGGCGGTGTCGGCCTCGCGCAGCGTGCGGCGCAGGGCGGCGGTCACCAGTTCGGCGTCGGCGGACGACGGCTCGGGCGAGGCCAGGCCCCGCACGACGTCGAGCAGCACCAGCGCCACCGGCCGCAGGCGGCGGCGGGCGGCGGCGATGCGGGCCTCGAGGGCCACGTCGAAGTAGGCCTCGCTGAACAGGCCGGTGTCCTCGTCGGTCAGCAGGTGCTGGTTCTCATCGGTGGCGTCGACGCCGAGGGCGCCGCGCAACCCCGAGGCGCTCGACGCCGCGGCCCGCGCCGCGTTCTCCAGCAGCTCGATGCGCTGGTTCAACGCCTGCTCACGCAGCCGCGCCAGCGACAGCTCCTCGCTCAGCTCCGCCGCCCGCAACGCCTCCAGCGCCGAGGTGGGGTCCTGGGCGGGGGCCGCTGCGACCTGCGCGTGGCGCCAGCCCAGCAGCCCGGCGGTCAGACCGAGGCCTCCGGCCACCACGCCCAACGTCGGCTGGCCGGCCGCCAGGCCGACGATCCCCGTCACCGTTGCTGCCGCGCCGAGCACGGCCGTTTCCGCTCCATCCAGCAAGCGCACGATGTCCCATCGGCCCGCCGGGAACGTTCCTGAAGCGCCGGTACGCCCCGCGGCGGCGGCCGGCGCCACCAATCCCGCAGACCGGGGAGGGCGACCCGGCGCTCAGCCCCGGTGGGCGGCGGCCAGATCGGCGATGTCGCCCATGATCCGCCCCAGCTCGAAATCCTTGGGGGTGTACACCGCCGCCACCCCGCCGGCCAGCAGCGCCGGGCGGTCCTCCTCGGGGATGATGCCGCCCACCACCAGCGGCGCCTCGCAGCCCTCGGCCCGGATGCGCGACAGCACGTCGGGCACCAACGCCAGGTGCGAGCCCGACAGGATCGACAGGCCGATCACGTCGGGGTCCTCGTCTCGTGCCGTGGCCGCGATCTGTTCCGGGGTGGAGCGGATCCCCTGGTAGATGACCTCCATGCCGGCGTCGCGAGCCGCCACCGCGATCTGCTCGGCGCCGTTGGAGTGCCCGTCGAGGCCGGGCTTGGCCACCAGGAAGCGGGGCGGGCCGCCGGCCATCGCCTTCACCCGCTCGGCCACGTCCACCAACGACTCGGTGCGCCGCCGCCCGACCGCTGCGCTCACCCCGGTGGGGGCGCGGTACTCGCCGAACACGTCGCGCAGCGCCGCCGCCCACTCGCCGGTGGTGCCACCGGCGCGGGCCAGCGCGATCGTCGCCTCCATGATGTTCTCGTCGGTGGCGGCCACCCGGCGCAGCTCCTCGAGCGCCCGGGCCACCGCATCGGCGTCGCGGGCCGCCCGCCAAGCGATCACGTCGTCGACCATCTCCTGCTCGACCGCCGGGTCGACCTTGAGGATGCGGGCCTCACCGTCGCCGGCCAGCGCCGAGGGTTCGGTCTCGGTGAACGCGTTGACCCCCACCACCAGCTGCTCACCGGCCTCGATGCGGCGCACCCGCTCGGTGTGGGACTGCACCAGCCGGCCCTTCAGCTCGGCGATGGCGGCGAAGGCCCCGCCCATGGCCAGGATCTCGTCGAGCTCGGCCTGCGCGGCGGCCACCAGTTCGGCGGTGCGGGCCTCCACCACCTTCGAGCCGTCGAAGATGTCGCCGTGCTCCAGCAGGTCCGATTCGAAGGCCAGCACCTGCTGCATGCGCAGCGACCACTGCTGGTCCCACGGGGTGGGCAGGCCCATCGCCTCGTTCCAGGCCGGCAGCTGGATCGACCGGGCCCGGGCCCGCTTCGACAGCGACACCCCCAGCATCTCCAGCACGATGCGCTGCACGTTGTTCTCGGGCTGGGCCTCGGTCAGGCCCAGGGAGTTGACCTGCACGCCGTAGCGGAACCGGCGAGCCTTGGCGTCGGTCACGCCGTAGCGATCCGAGCCGATGCGGTCCCACAGCTCGGTGAAGGCCCGCATCTTGCAGATCTCCTCCACGAAGCGGATCCCGGCGTTGCAGAAGAACGAGATGGCGGCGAACACCGCCGTGAAGCCCTCCTCGGACACCTGGCCCGACGCCTTGACCGCATCGAGGATGTCGATGGCGGTGGCCAGGGAGTAGGCCAGCTCCTGGACCGGCGTGGCCCCCGCCTCCTGCAGGTGGTAGGAGCAGACGTTGATCGGGTTCCACTTCGGGATGTGGTGGTGGCAGTAGGCCACCATGTCCACGATCAACCGGCGGGAGTGCTCCGGCGGGAAGATGTAGGTCCCGCGCGACAGGTACTCCTTCACGATGTCGTTCTGGGTGGTGCCCCGCAGCTGCGCCGGCTCTACCCCGTGCTCGGCGGCGTTGGCCACGTACAACCCGAGCAGCCACGCGGCGGTGGCGTTGATCGTCATCGACGTGTTCATGCGGTCGGTGGGGATCTGGTCGAGCAGCGTGCGCATGTGGCCCAGGTGCACCACCGGCACCCCCACCTTGCCCACCTCGCCCCGAGCCTGGGCGGCGTCGGGGTCGTAGCCGGTCTGGGTGGGCAGATCGAAGGCGATCGACAGGCCGGTCTGGCCCTTGGCCAGGTTGGTCCGGTACAGCGCGTTCGAGGCCCGGGCCGTGGAGTGACCCGAGTAGGTGCGCATCATCCAGGGTTGCTCGCGGGGAGCCGGTTCGGTCGCCATGGCGTCAATTGTGAACCCAGCGCCGCCCGGCGGCGAAACCTGGGCTCAGCGAGCGCCGTCGGCCACCTCGAGATCGAACAGCCCGGCCGGCAGCGGCCGCTGCAGGGCTCGCTCCAACAGCTCCACGTACCGCGCCCGATCGATCGCCACCGCGCCGAGCGAGGCGAGGTGCGGGGTCAGCCACTGGCAGTCGACCAGCGTGTCGGGGTGGTCGTCCAGCAGGCCGATCAGGTGCACCAGCGCCGCCTTCGACGCGTCGGTCTCGTGGTGGAACATCGACTCCCCGGCGAAGAGCCCGCCGATGGCCACGCCGTACAGCCCGCCCACCAACCGGCCGTCGAGCCAGGCCTCCACCGAGTGGGCCCAGCCCAGTTTGTGGAGGTTGGTGTACGCCTTGACGATGTCCTTGTTGATCCAGGCGTGCGGGCGCCGCGGGTCGGCACAGGACAGCACCACGTCGCGGAAGGCGGTGTTGACCCGAAGATCGAACCGGCGCATCGACTTGCGCAGCGACCGGCTCACCCGCAGCCCGCCGTGCAGGAACACGCCGCGCTGCTCCGGCGACCACCAGCCCAGCTGGTTGCGGCGCAGGTGCATCGGGAAGATCCCGTGCCGGTAGGCGTGCAGCAACGTGCCCGGCTCCAGGTCCGCGCCCACGCCGATCACGCCGGACTCGTCGGCCTGGTCGAGCGGCGGGAACACCCACGGCGTCGGCGGCGGCTCGATGGGCAGGTCCCGTGACTGTCGGGGCATCACCCCCAAGTCTGCCGTGCCACCGGTGCGTCGTGCCCGACCGAACGTGGCGCTAAGTTCCCCGCCGTGCTGCGCCCGCCCGCCACCCGGCCCGACCGGCGCCCCCGCCTCCCGAACCGGCTCCGCCGGGCGATCGACCGGCAGCGGGCGGAGCTGCTGGCCCGGACCCCGCTCCCCGCCACCGGCCCGGCCGGGACGCACGAACCCGCCGGCACCGTCAACCCGTTGCCGCTCGACGCGCTGCTCGGTCCCGACCAGCCGCCGGCCGCATCGGTGCGCGCCGTCATCGGGGTCACCGCGCTCGCCGGGTTGGCCGCGCACGGCGGCGAGCCGCTGGAGCTGCTGCAGCGGGCGCGGGTGGCGCTGGCACCGGGTGGGCGCCTGCTGCTCGTCGAGCCCTATCGTCGGAGCCGCTCCGCCGGCCGGCTCGCCGACCTGCTCGCACCGCCGCTGGCCCGGCTCACCGGCCTGCGGCCCAACCTGCCCGTGCCCCACCTGGTCCGCCAGGCCGGGTTCACCATCGCTTCCGTGGAGAGGGTCACCATGCCAACGCTGCTCGCGCCGCTCCGGTCGTTCTGCCTCATCGTGGCGGAGGCCGCCCGATGAGCGACGCGGCGCACGACGAGGGCGCGGGCGCGGCGACACCCGGCGCCCTGGCCCTGGTGGGCGACGGCGCCTGGACCGAGGGGTGCGCGTTCGACGCCGAGCTGCTCGCCGCCTCCGGCGGCACCACGGTCACCGTGCTGCCCACGGCCGCTGCCTACGAGCGCCCCGAGCTGGCCACCGAGCAGGCCGCCGCCCACTTCGCCCGCTTCGGCGGCACCGTCGAGGTGGTCGACGTGCTCGACCGGCGCGGCGCCCACGTGGACGCCAACGTGGAGCGGGTGCGGGCCGCCCGGTTCCTGTACCTGGCCTCCGGCTCGGCCATGCACCTGCTGTCGGTGCTCAAGCAGACCCCGTTGTGGGAGGCCATCGTCGCCGCCCACCGCGGCGGCGCGGTGCTGGCCGCCGCCGGTCCGAGCGCCACCGTGCTGTGCGACGCCATGGTCGACCCCCGTGGCGGCGGGTTCGGGGTGGGCCTCGGGCTGGTGCGCAGCCTCAGCCTCATCCCCCGCTACGACCAGTGGTCCACCGAGAAGTCGCGCCGCACCATCCAGATGGCGCCCAAGGGGCTGGTGCTGGCCGGCATCCCGTCCACCAGCGCGCTGATCCGCCGTGCCGGCGGCCACTGGGAGCCGGTGGGTGCCGAGGGGCTGCGCCTGTTCCGCGACGGCCAGCCGGTGGGCTTCGAGGTCCTCGCCGAGCTCGGCTGAAGCCGGCGGTTCACCCGGGCGGACGGGCCGGCGGAGCGGGCGGGCCGCTGGAGCGGGTCACCCGGAGCGCGGGCTCAGGACTCGGTGATCTCGATGGCGTCGATGGTGATCTCCTGGGTGACGCCCTGGTCCTGGGTGCCGGCCGCCATGATCGCCGCCACCGTCGTGTCCATGCCGTCGGTCACCGTGCCGAAGATCGTGTAGGCCGGGTTCTGCAGGAACGGGTTGTTCGGGCCGGTGAAGATGAAGAACTGGCTGCCGTTGGTGTCCGGTCCGGAGTTGGCCATCGCCACGACGCCCGGCACGTAGTCCTGCGGGTTCTCCGGCAGCTCGTCGGCGAACGTGTAGCCGGGCCCGCCGGTGCCCATCTGCCCGTTCTGCGGGTTGGCGTCGCCCGCCTGGGCCACGAAGTCGGTGACGATCCGGTGGAACGGGATGCCGTCGTAGTAGTGGTAGCGCGACAGCACCACGAAGTTGTTGACCGCCAGCGGCGCCTTCTCGGCGTCCAGCTCGATGGTCAGCTCGCCCACGCTCGTCGTCATCTTGGCGGTGTAGGTCTTGGTCGGGTCGATGCAGGTGGGTGGCGCCTGCTCGAAGGTCGTCGTGCGCTCGGCGCTGCCGTCGGCCGGCGGGCAGGGCGTCTCCCCGGTGATCGATGCGCCGGCGGCCGGCGCGGTCACCGCCACCGGGACCGGCGTCGCCGAGGTGGTGGCGCTGCCGGCGGCGGTGGTGGCGCTGCCGTCGGTGGCGACCTCCTGGTCGTCGTCACCGCCCCGGCCGGCCACCAGCGAGATGATCAGCGCGGCCAGCAACGCCACGACGACGATCCCGCCGATGCGGAAGATGCGCCGCTTCGACTGCGCCTTGCGCTGCGCCTCCTGAGCGGCGACGAGCTTCGACTGACGGTTGGCGCGTTGCCGGTCGCGCTTGGCGGTTCCCATACGGCGGGTCACGCTAGCAACGCACCACACCGGGTTGGTTGCACGGTCACCGGCCCCGCCCGGCCCGTGACTATCCTTCCCCCGCCACCATCGCCGGTGGCAGTGTCGCAGATGGCGTCGATGAGGGTGGCGGGCACCGGTGCGCCGGCCCGCCCCCTGGAGGCTGGGCAATGTCGTTGATCGTGCAGAAGTTCGGTGGCACGTCGGTGGGCGACGCCGACCGCATCCGCGAGGTCGCCGACCACGTGGCCCGCACCGTGCGCCGCGGCAACCAGGTGGTGCTGGTGGTGTCGGCCATGGGCAAGGAGACCGACGAGCTGCTCCGCCTGGCCAGCGACGTCGCCCGCCACCGCCACGGCCGGGAGATGGACATGCTCATCACCGCCGGCGAGCGCAAGGCGATCGCGCTGGTGGCCATGGCCCTGCACGACCAGGGCATCGAGGCGGCCAGCTTCACCGGCAGCCAGGCCGGGTTCGTCACCGACACCAACCACCAGAACGCCAAGATCCTCGACCTGCGCACCGACCGCATCCGTGAGGCGCTCGACGCCGGGCTGGTGCCGGTGGTGGCCGGCGCCCAGGGCGTGTCCACCGACAAGGACGTGACGTTCCTCGGTCGGGGCGGGTCCGACACCACCGCGGTGGCCCTGGCCTACGCCCTCGAGGCGGAGGTGCGAGCTGTACACCGACGTGTCCGGCGTGTTCTCCGCCGATCCCCGGCTGGTGCCCGACGCCCGCAAGATGACCACCGTGAGCTTCGACGAGCTGCTGGAGATGACAGCCACCGGCTGTCCCAAGCCGGCCATGCGCTCGGTCGAGTTCGCCCGCAGCTACAACGTGCCCTGCACATCCGATCGGCCTTCACCTGGGAGATCGGCACCTGGGTCAAGGAGGAGGACGACACCATGGAACAAGCCAGCGTCATCGCCGTCACCAGCGACACCACCGACGGCAAGATCACCGTGTCGGGCCTGGCCGACCGCCCCGGCGTGGCCGGCGCGCTGTTCCGGGGCCTGGCCGACCACGGCATCAACGTGGACATGATCGTGCAGAACGTGGGCGTCGGCGGCCATGCCGACATCTCCTTCACCGTGCCCACCGAGCACTTCGAGCAGTCCCTCGAGGTGGCCCGCAACGCGCTGCCCGAGCTCGGCGCCCGGGAGGTCACCGGCGACGCCGAGATGGCCAAGGTGTCCATCGTCGGCTCCGGCATGAAGACCGACCCCGGCGTGGCCGCCCGCATGTTCGAGACGCTGGCCGCCAACGGCATCAACATCGAGATGATCTCCACCTCGCCGATCCGCACCAGCTGCATCGTCAAGCGGGAGCAGACCGAGCTGGCCGTCACCGCCCTGCACGCCGCCTTCGGTCTCGGGAGCTGACCCGCCGAGCTCCGGACGTCGCGGCCCCGTCCCACCCGCGAGCACGGCCCGGCATGGGGTAGGGCCCCCTGCTCGGGAGGAGGATGGGGTTGGGGCCCCATCCGGGAGCGCCGAAGGCGCCAGCAAATACAGTTCGGAGGAGGTGGCGGGCGGCCGGTAGCGTTGGCGCCCATGAAGATCGGGATCGTTGGTGCCACCGGCCAGGTGGGCGGGGTGATGCGGGCCATCTTGGCCCAGCGCGACTTCCCGGTGGACGAGTTGCGGCTGTTCGCGTCCGCTCGCTCCGCCGGCAGGACGTTGCCGTACGCCGGCACCGAGATCACCGTGGAAGACGCCGAGACGGCCGACTACCACGGCCTCGACCTCGTGCTGTTCTCCGCCGGTGGCTCCACCTCCAAGGCGCTGGCGCCGAAGGTGGCGTCCCACGGGCCCATCGTGATCGACAACAGCTCGGCGTGGCGGATGGACCCCGACGTGCCGCTGGTGGTGGCCAACGTCAACGATCACGCGCTGCAGTCGATCCCCAAGGGCATCGTGGCCAACCCGAACTGCACCACGATGGCGGCCATGCCCGTGCTCAAGCCGCTCGACCGCGCCGCCGGCCTGGTCGGTCTGCAGGTGGCGTCGTACCAGGCGGTCTCCGGCGCCGGGCTGGCCGGGGTCAACGAGCTGGCCGAACAGGTGGCCAAGGTGGGGGACCGGGCAACCGAGCTCACCTACGACGGCGCCGCCGTCGAGTTCCCCGCTCCCGCCAAGTTCCCGGCGCCCATCGCCTACAACGTGGTGCCCTTCATCGGGAAGCTGGTCGACGACGGCCTGCTGGAGACCGATGAGGAGCAGAAGATGCGCAACGAGTCGCGCAAGATCCTCGAGCTGCCCGACCTGCGGGTGAGCTGCACCTGCGTCCGGGTGCCGGTGTACACCGGCCACAGCCTGGCCGTGCACGCCCGCTTCAGCCGGCCGATCAGCGCCGAGGAGGCCACCGAGATCCTGGCCGCCGCTCCTGCGGTGGTGCTCAGCGACATCCCCACGCCGCAGCAGGCCGCCGGCCGCGACCCGTCCTACGTCGGGCGGATCCGGCCCGACGAGGCGGTCGACAACGGCCTGGTGCTGTTCGTGGCCAACGACAACCTGCGCAAGGGCGCGGCGCTCAACGCCGTGGAGATCGCCGAGCTGCTGGCCCGCTGAGCGGTCCGCCACCCGCCGCCGGTCACAGGGCGTGGTCCAACCGGCCGCTGCCCCATGCCGAGCCGGCCGGAGCCGGTGCCGTCGGCGGTGCCGGGTCCGCTCCGGTGAGGCCGGCCCTGCGGTCGTTGGCCCGGCGACCGAACGGTCCCGGCCCCTGCCCGTTCCCCGGTCCGGGCGTGGGTGCTGCACCGGTCGTCGGGGCCTGCGGCTGATCGGCCGCCTGCCCGTCGGGTGAGGGGTTCGTCTGCTCGCCGGGCTTCGGGTCCGTCGATCGGCGGAAGAACCCACCCTGCATGCCCGACGTGGCGAAGTAGAGCTTCGCCGCCTGGTCGATGATGTCCTCGTCGAGCACCACGTCGCGATCGGCGTAGTGGCAGATCGCCTTGGCGATGCGGAAGAAGTCGTTCGGGTAGCAGGCCAGGAGCTGGCCGCTGCCCTTGAGGCGGCACACCTGGCGGAGGTGGGCGGCGGCACCGGGGCTGGTGGGGACCTCGTAGCGCTGCGCCACCCGGGTCACGATCCAGTCGAACTGGTCGTCGGACACCGGCCCCACGTAGATCTTGTTCTGGATGCGCCGGAAGAACGCGTCCTCCTGCAGGTCGGCCGGGTCGAGGTTGGTGGAGAACACCACCATCAGCTCGAAGGGGATCACGAACTTCTGCCCGTACTCGAGCGTCAGGTAGTCGACCCGGCGATCGAGCGGCACGATCCAGCGGTTGAGCAACGCCCGGGGTGAGGCGATCTGCCGGCCGAAGTCGTCGATGAACAGGATCCCGTTGTTGGCCCGCATCTGCAGCGGCGACGTGTAGATGCCGGTGTTGTCGTTGAAGCTCAGCTGCAGCATGTCGAGCTCGAGCTCGCCGCCGACGGTCACGATGGGCCGGTAGCACGCCACCCAGCGCGGGTCGAGCCCGTGGGGCTGCGGGTCGAGCGGGTGGTGCACCAGCGGGTCGAACACGGTGATGATCTGCCCGTCGACCTCCACCGCCCGGGGCACGAGCACCCCGTCGTGGTAGAGCCGGATCAGCCGCTCGCCGATCGACGTCTTGCCGGTACCCGAGGGGCCGTAGAGGAACAGCGACTCCTGGGCGGTGAACGCCGGGCCGATCTGGTCGTTCAGCTCGTCGTAGACGACGAGGTCGGAGAAGGCGTGGCGCACATCCTCCCGGCGCACGTGCGGGCGGGGTCGCTGGGCGGTGACCACCTTGGTGTAGCTGTCGAGCGACACCGGGGCGACCGACGCGTACTTCGAGCGGGTGAACCGCTCGGCCGCCTGCTCGCGTCCGAAGGCGGTGAGGTTGAAGATGTAGTCGTTGCCGACGAGGCCCTGGACGTCGGCGTACTTCTTGGTCCGCAGCTCCTCGAAGACCATGTCGATGACCTTCACCGGCAACCCGAGGGCGTCGGACAGCCGCGACACCGAGGTGGTGTCATCCAGGAAGGAGCGGCGCAACACCAGGTCGACGACCAGGTCGTAGGGGATGTCCAGATCGGGGATCCCCACCAGGCGATTCCGGACCGACGCGGTGGCGTCTGCAGCGAAACTGGTCACCCGTCAGCCATCGGTCGCCCGTCGATGCGGCTTGACCAGGCCGTTCGTCCCGGTCGGAGCGGGATCGAGCCGCTCGGGCTCAGTGCCGCGCCTGGTCGCGGTAGCGCTGCATCGCCTCGTCGAGGGACAGCCCGAGCTGGTTGGCCAGCGACGCCGTCCACGCCAGCACGTCGCCCAGCTCGTGCAGCTGCTGCTCGGGCGTGCCCTTGCGCACCGCCTGCGCCAGCTCGCCCAGCTCCTCGCAGAGCCACGCCACCGTGGCGGGGATGCCCCGGGCCCGATCAGCCTCGCCGTACAGCTGCTCCATCAGCTGCTGCACCTGATCGAGGTCCATACCGGCCCGCGGCGGTCAACCGGCGGCGCGGGCGGTGCGGAACGCCCGGGCGAGCAGCGGGGTGTTGAGACCGGCGTCGAGCAGCGCCGACGCGCCGGCCGACAGCTCGGCGTCGCCGCGGTGCAGCTCGCCGAGGTGGGCCGGCGGCAGCTCGCCGCCCAGCACCTCGGCTGCGGGGGCGGGCACGGCGGCGGCGACCAGTGGGGTTGCGGCCGCCACCGGGGCGGCTGGTGCCGACGCGGTGTTCCGGCGGCGGCGGGTGGGCCGGGGTGGTGTGGGCTCGGGGGTGGCCGAGGGGACGGCGAAGAGGCGAGGTGATTCCCGCACGTCGCGGCGCTCCCAGCCGATCGGGGCGGCGAGCGTGCGGCGTGCACGGCGCACAGCCGGTTGACCCAGGCGCCGCTGCCGTCGAGGTCGCCGATCCAGACGATCGACCGTCTCGGGTCGGCGGCCACGGCCGCGGCCGCGACGGAGGAACAACCGGGTCGCTCGCAAACTCCACCCATGTGATTCACTCTATCGCCCGCCGCCCGGCCATGCCGGGCCCGTGACGGACAGACCACGTCGGGCGCGAGCCGGACTGGTCGGGTCGGCGGCGGTGACCGCTGACCCGCGACGTCGACGGGTCGGTCCCGGGGCCGATCGCGCTTCGGCGCCGCAGCGGCGCCGGCACCGGCCAGACTGCGCCGGTGCTGGCCCTCAGCTTCGACGAGCTGCTCGCCGAGCTGCCCCGCGGTTCGCTGTGGTCCGCCGCCGCGGTCAGCGGCGCCCTGTGGCTCCTGGTGGCCGTGGCGGCGCTCATCACCAGGCCGCGGCCGCCGGCCGCGGGCCCTGGTCAGCGAGGAGCTCGGCCCGGGCTCGCTGGCGCTGGGCAACTTCCTCGCCCACCGCGGTGCGCTCACCCCGGGCGCGGTGAGCGCGGTGGTGCTCGATCTCGCCGCCCGCCGGCTGGTCGCCATCGAGGAGATCGGCGACGGCCGGCAGCTGGTGCGCTGGTTCCCGGCCCGTGCCGCCACCGCGGCGTTGACGCCGCCGGAGGCCAGCGTGGCGGAGCTGGTGCGCAGCCGCCTGGGGACGGGGGCCACGGTCCCGGTGGGCGAGCTGTCCCTCGGCGACGACGAGGCCGCCGCCCGCTGGTGGAAGCGCTTCGAGGCCGACGTGGTGGGCGAGGTCGCAGCCTCGGGCTGCTGCGCCGTCGATGGCCCACCGGCGTGCGCCTGCTGCTGGCCGCCGGCCTGCTGGTGCCGGCCGGCTTCAGCGCCCTGGCGCTGGAGAGCGGCGACGCCCTCCAACGCCTGGCCGGCGAGACCGGCGAGGGGACCGACCTCGGTGGGGGCACCGCCATCGCCCTCGTCGCCTGGGTGCTGGTCCTGGTGGTGGCCGATCGCCGGCTGCGGGCGTGGGTGACCACCGCCGCCGGCGCGGCGGCCACCTCGCGGTGGCTCGGCGCCCGGGCGTTCCTGGCCGGCCAACCCGGGCTGGCCGAGGCACCGCCGGCCGCGGTGGTCGTCCGCGGTCGCCACCTGGCGGCGGCGGTGGCGCTGGGCGTGGCGCCGGTGGCGTCGCAGCGGTTGCCCATCGGTCCGCAGCGCGACGACGTGGCCTGGGTGCAACGGGGCGGAAGCTGTGGCGGAGGTGACCATCAGCTACCCCCGGGCACGCCGCTCCGGCGGGTTGGCGGTGACGCTGGTGGGTGCGCGCCTGCGGTTGGGCGGCTGCCTGTTCGGTCTGTGGTGCTACGTCTGGTTCCTGAGCAACATCGGCCGGGCCATCCTCGACTCGCTCGGCGGGGACTCGGGTCTGCCGGTGGCGGTGCCGCTGATCGGCGGCGCCCTGATCGCGGGCCTCCCCACCGCAGGGGCCCTGTTCGGCCTGGTGGTGGCCGTGCGGGCCGGCTCTGAGCTGGTGTGGGGCCTGACCGACGTCGGCGGGCACCACGAGCTGGTCGGTCCGGTGCTGCGGGCGCCGACCACCCGCGACGACGACGGCCGGCGCGTCCCGAGCGGGTTCCTGGCCGTGGACGACGGTCGCAGCGACGAGCTCGTGGCGCTGTACTGCCCCCGGCTCGACGCCCGACCGGGCCAACGGGTGCGGATCGTGTCGACCCCCCGCCTGCGGATCGTGCGGCGGGCCGAGATCCTCGGGTGAGGGCGGCGGCGCCGGGCGGGTGCGGCGAAGGTCCGGGGGTGGGCGCGAAAGAGGCCCCGGACGGTTGCCGGGGCCTCTCGGAGTCGGGTGGGGGAGATTTGAACTCCCGGCCTCTGCGTCCCGAACGCAGCGCGCTGCCAAACTGCGCCACCACCCGTTGAGCGGGAAGAGACTCTATCAGGTCGCCGGCTCGAGCATCCCCTCGAAATGCCCATCGCCGGCCAGAACGGTGCGCGCCGCTCGTCGCAGGCGCATCGAGGTCACCGGTTTGACCAACCAGCCGTCGGCTCGGGCCATCTGCGCCATGAACACGTCGGCCTGGCGGTCGAGCAGCATGATCACCTTGCGCGGCTCGAGCCGGCCCATGTCCTCCTCGGCCCGCAGCGCCAGCGAGGTGGCCACGCCGCCGAGGTTGCCGATCTGCAGGTCCAGCACCACGAGATCGGGATCGAGCTGCTGCACCGCCGGCAGCACCATCCGGCCCGAGCGGACCCGGTGCACGGTGGTCGAGTCATCCGCCAGGGCGGCGTCGACCTCGTCGAAGAGCCAATCCGCATCGGTGGCGAGCAGCACGGTGACCATCGAGGGCGCAGGCTAGCGGCTGGTCGACCGCCGGGGCACGGCGAGGCCGTCCCAACGCTGCGTGGCCGGGCGTGGCCGAGGCGCGGCCCCTGCCGCCAGCCGGTGGCGCGACGCGGAGCCGATCACCGTCAGCCCGCCGCTCGTGGCGCAGGAGGCGGGTAGGCTCGCTCGGCACCGAAGCGAGGGCGAGGAGTGCTGCATGCTCGAGATCCAGGTCGAAGATGCGGGCGACCACACGATCTGTCGGCCGGTCGGCGAACTCGACGCCTACACCGTGGGTCAGTTCCGAGAGGTGCTCGCCACCTTCGCAGGCATCTCCCGCCTGGTGATCGACCTGTCCGAGGTGCCCTTCATGGATTCCGCCGGTCTGGGGGCGCTCATCGGGGGCATCCGCCGCGCCCGCGAGAACGACGGTGAGGTGGCGGTGGCCTGTTCACGGCCCACCCTCACCCGCTTGCTGCACACCACCGGGTTCGACCGGATCGTGCCGGTCGCCGAGAGCCTGGAGGGTGCTCTCGAGGCGCTGTACGCCACCGGCCGCCCCTGATCGGGTGACCGGCTCAGGCCTCGAACAGCAGCCGGCGCAGCTCTTCGAGGCTGTCGAGGTCGTGCACGTCGTGGTCGAGGAGCGGCACCCGTAGCGGCGTCGGTGCCGGCGGTGCCGCGGTCGCCGGCCCATCGCCGCCGGCGCCTCGGTCCAGCTGTCCGAGCTGGTCGAGCACCGCGTCCTCCTGATCGGCGAGCGCATCGAGCTCGAGCACCGTCGCCGCCAGCCCGGCCAGCGGTCCGTCGCCGGCCGCCAGCGGCTCGAGGGCGGCCATCGTGGCCGCCCCCCGGTCGCCGCGGCGGCGATCGACGAAGCGGGGCGTGACCCGGTTGGCCACCAGCGCCGCGGCGTCGAGGCCCTCCTCGTGCAGGCGGCGCAGGAAGAACGCGGCCTCGGTGACGGTGTCGAGCTGCGGCCCGGTGACCACCACGAACGCGGTGGCGGGGGAGTGCAGCACCCGGTGGACCTGCTGCGACCGCTCCCGGAACCCCGCCTCCATGCCCTCGAAGGCGGCGAAGAAGGCGATGGCGTCCTCCATGACCGAGCTGCCCACCAGCCGGCCGGCGGTGCGCAGCACGGCGAAACCGGCCCGGTTGAGCACCCCGGTCATCCCCCGCTTGCCGCTGGTCATCAACCGGTAGACCCGGTGGTCCAGGAAGCGCTTCAGCTGGCCCGGTGCATCGAGGAAGTCGAGCGCCTGGCGGGTGGGCGGGGTGTCCACCACCACCAGGTCGAAGCGCTCGGCGGCGTGCAGCTCGTAGAGCTTCTCGGCGGCCATGTACTCCTGGGTGCCCGACAGCGCGTGGGAGATGTTCCGGTAGAAGCGGTTGCGCAGGATCCGCTGCGTCTGCGCCGGGGAGGCGGTATACCGGCTGACCAGGGCGTCGAAGGTGGCCTTGGTGTCCAGCATGGCGGCGTGCATCGACCCCGGCCACGGGCCTGGCACCGGGTGCGGCTCGTTGGTCAGCCCGTCGAGGCCGAGCGCATCGGCCAGCCGGCGGGCGGGGTCGATGGTGACCACCACGGCCCGGCGGCCCTGGTGGGCGGCGTGGGCGGCGATGGCTGCGGCCACCGACGTCTTGCCCACCCCGCCGGCCCCGGCGCAGACGATGACCGATCGCTCGGCGGCCAGCGCCCGCAACGACACGGCCCGGTGGTCGTCGTCGCGCTCCGGCGCGGTCATGCGGCCCGCAGGGCGGTCAGCAGCTCGTCGGCCAGGCCCGGCAGCTCGGCCCGGGTGAGCCCGGCGCACGGCCGTTGGGTCACCGTCAGCCGGGGCAGCGGCAGCAGGTCGGCCAGGCGGTCGAGCTGGGCCTGCTGGCCCTCCACCCGCCGGCGCACGTAGCTCGAAGCGCGTTCCAGCACCAGGCGCAGGTCGGTGTCGAGCTCGACGCCGGCGCGGCGGCCGGCGCGGCGCACGTCGGCGGGAAGGCGGCGGTCGGGGAGCAGGCCGTTGACCAGCACCGGGCCCAGGTGCAGCCCGACCTCGTCCTCCAGGGAGAAGGCGGTCTCCACCAGCTCGTTGACCGGCGTCTCCTCAGCGGTGGTGACGAGCAGCACCTGGCAGCGGGCGGCGTCGGTGAGCAGGTCGAGCACCTCGCGGGCCTGGCTGTTGATCGGCCCGGTCGCCACCGCGTCGAGCAGGCCGCGGGGCGAGCGCAGGAACGTCACCGCATGGCCGGACGCCGGTGCGTCCACCAGGATCACGTCGGCGGCGCCGGCCCGCTCCAGCTGCTTGATCTTGCCCAGCAGCAGGATGTCCTTCATGCCCGGCGCCCCCCGGGAGACCACCTCGACCAGGCCGGTGTCGATCATCCGGCGGGCCAGCGGACCGAAGCCGTGGTCGGAGAGGTACTCCACCAGGGCGTCCTCGGCGCGCAGCGACCGGGCCCGGATCCGTTCGCCGAGCCGCTCCTCCCGGTAGTGCAGCGTGGGCCGGCCGAACAGGCCGGGAAGGCCGCCGCGGCCCTCGATCTCGATCAGCAGCACCTCGAGCCCCAGCGATGCCGCCGCCAGCCCCAGCGCCGCGGTGAGCGTGGTCTTCCCGACGCCGCCCTTGCCGGCCACGATGTGCACGGCCGAGGCGGTGAAGAACTCCGATGGGTCCATGTGGGTTCCCGCGTGGTGGTTCCGGGTGGTCGTCACCCCGGCTTTGGACGGGTCCGGCCCGGCTGGGATGCTGGTTGGGTGCGACGTCGCAGATTATCGACCGTTGGCCTGCTCGCCGTCCTCGCCGGCGTGCTGCTGAGCCTGTTCACGGCGTTCGGGCCGGCCGCCTCACCTGCCGCCGCCCGGGCCGAGGGCGACCAGCCGGCGGGTTCGACCTCGCTGGTCGAGGTGGTCGAGGTGAGCGGGTTGTTCGACCCGATCCTGGTGGACTTCGTCGAGGAGCGCATCGCCGAGGCGAACCAGCGGGGGCTGACGGCGCTGGTGCTCCGGTTGAACAGCCCCGGTGCGGTCGTCGACGACGAGCGGGTGGTCGAGCTCGCCCGCCAGATCGCCGGGTCGCCGGTGCCCATCGCCATCTGGGTGGGCCCGTCCTCGGCGCAGGCCCGGGGCGCCGCCGCCCAGCTGGTGGCCGTCGCCCGGCCGGGTGGCATCGCCTCGGGGGCGTCGGTGGGCAAGGCCGGTGAGCAGATCCTGCCCCGCGACGAGTTCGGCGTGCTGTTCGGTGATGCCGCCAACCGGGCCCGCGACGCCTTCGTCCGCTTCGAGGACGCCACCACCGCCGGGCTCGTGCCCGCGGCCACCCTGGGCGACTTCATCATCAACCTCGAGGGCGTCGCCACCAAGTCCGTCCGCATCGACGGGGTGGAACGGCGCGAGCCGGCCACCACCGTGCGGTTCGTCCAGCTGCCGCTCAGCCGCGAGCTGATGCACACCGTGGCCAGCCCCTCGGTGGCCTACCTGCTGTTCGTGATCGGCGTGGGCCTCATCGTGTTCGAGCTGTTCACCGCCGGCATCGGGGTGGCCGGGGTGGTCGGGGCGGTGTTCGTGGTGGGCGGCTGCTACGGCCTGGCCGTGCTGCCGGCCCGCTGGTGGGCGGTCGCACTGCTGTTGCTGTCGGTCCCGGTGTTCGGCGCCGACGTGCAGACCGGGGTGCCGCGGCGGGCCACGCTGGTCGGGGTGGTCCTGTTCCTGGTGGGCACGTTCGCGCTCTACCGCGGGGTCTCCCTGTCGTGGGTGACGGTGGTGTCGGCGGTGGTGCTGCTGCTCGTGGTGTACCTGCGGGGCATGCCGGCGATGGTGCGGGGTCGGTTCTCGGCGGTCGATCTGGGGCGCGACTGGCTCGTCGGCGAGGAGGGGACCGTCACCGCCGACGTGTCCCCCAGCGGAACGGTCGCGGTGCGTGCCGCGCAGTGGCCCGCCACCACCGCCCAGGGCTCGCTGGCGGTGGGCGACCGTGTGACGGTCGTGGGGACGAAGGGTCACGTTCTGGAGGTGTCAGCCGTCACAGAGTGATGGTGACGGAGGTCAACCGGCGTTCGGCGCCGGTTCCGCCGCCCCTGCGGCGAACTTGTCTTGTCGACATTCGAAAAGCGGGGGTAAGTTGCCGTCCGGGAGCCGCCAGGGGGAGCTGCGACACCCGGAAAAGCCAGCTCAGCAAGGGGGAACGCGTGAGCGCACAACGCTACGAGGAAGAGTGGCAGATCAAGGCCGCGTGCCGGGGTCCGCAGAACGCGGTGGTGTTCTTCCCGCCGCAGCGCTTCGAGCGCAAGCACGAGAAGATCGAACGGGAGTCACGGGCCAAGAGCATCTGCCGCAGCTGCGCCGTCCGGCGCGACTGCCTGGACTACGCCCTGACCATCCGGGAGCCGCACGGGATCTGGGGCGGCCTGAACGAGAACGAGCGGCGTCAGATCCTCGCCCAGCGCGAAGCGAGCTGAGGCCGGCCGGCCCGGGCCACCCGACCTGACGCCGCCGGAAACGGCGGCGTCGCCGCGTCCCGTTCCACCCAGCCCAGCCAGCCCATCCCAGCCGATAGCGGCACCCGACCGCCTCCGACGCACGCACCGGACCATGGTCGGGGGGCGCGCCCGGTCAGGGTTGCGGCAGGCGCGGGCCCCCGATGCGCAGGTCCCCCCGGCGCCGGGTCATCCCCCGCCCGTCGAGCAGCGCCAGCAGCGGTAGCGCGTGCTTGCGCGAGCACCCCCAGGCGTCGCGCACCTCGGCCACCGTCACCCCCTCCGGTCGCTCGACGAGCAGGCGGGCCACCACCCGCCCCGCCTCCAGCACGGCGCGCTCGGAGAAGTAGATGCCGTCCTGGGCCACGATGTGGCCCCGCCGGGCGAGCTCGCGCAGCTCGGTGCGGTCCACCCCGTCCGGGGGTGGCGGGGCGAATGGCTCGGCGTCGAGCGCGGCCACGTAGGGGTGGCCGGCCAGCGGGTCGGTGGCCTCCACCGCGGTGACCCGGCCGGCCTCGATCTTGATGTCGGGCACCAGGGCCAGGGCGGCGCGCCGGTGCTCGTCGAGCGTGACGATGTCGAGGCCCAGCGGCCCGGCTCCCGCCACCAGCGCGGCCACCTCCTCCACCAGCTCCTGCAGCCGGGGTGGGTCGACCACCCAGCCGGCCAGGTCGGGCTCCCGCCGCTCACCGGTGAGCCGCTCGAGCTCGGCCGCGTCCACGAAGCCCCGCTCGCGGATGACCCGCTCCACCGAGCGGTCGGGGCGGGCCCGCGAGGCGGGCAGCACGGGCGCCACGTCCAGCACCTCGCCGCCGCCGACGGTCTCGCGCCGCCCGGACTCGCGCAGCACGAAGCGGTCACCGGGGCGCAGCGGGAGCGCCACCGGCAGGTACAGGCGCACGAACCCGGACTCCCCCGGCGCCAGCGGATGGGCGCCGAGCACGCGCAGCTTGACCGGTTGCTCACCCGAGCCGAGGTAGGCCACGTAGGCCCCCCGACGGGACACCTCGTGATCGAGGCTGTCGAGGACCTGCAGCGATGCGTCGACCGTGCGGGTGCGGTGCCACTGGGCGGCGCGCACGAGCACGTCGCCCCGCCGCACGTCGTGGTGGGCGACGCCCACGAGGTTGACGGCCAGCCGCGACCCGGGCGCGGCCGTCGCCCGCTGGTGGTGGTGGCTCTGCAGCGCCCGCACCCGCACCTGGTGGCCGTCGGGCAGCAGCACCAGCTCGTCGTCCACCGCCAGCGAGCCACCGGTGAGCGTGCCGGTCACCACCGTGCCGGAGCCCTTGGCGGCGAAGGCGCGGTCCACCCACAGTCGGGGCAGGCCGGCGTCGACCGCCCGGGGGGTGGCAGCGGCCAGCCGGTCGAGGGCGGCCTGCAGCTCGGCCACGCCCCGGCCGGTGGGCACGTCCACCTCGACCAGCTCGGCGTGCTCGAGGAACGTGCCGGCCACGTGTTCGGCCACATCGAGGCGGGCCAGCTCCACCAGGTCCTCGTCGCACAGCCCGACCTTGGTCAGCGCGATCATGCCGTGGCGCAGCCCGAGCAGCTCGAGGATGCGCAGGTGCTCCTCGGACTGCGGCTTCCACCCCTCGGTGGCGGCCACCACGAACAGGCAGGCGTCCACCCCGCCCACCCCGGCCAGCATGTTCTTGATGAAGCGGACGTGGCCGGGCACGTCGACGAAGGCCAGCTCGGCGCCGCTGGGCAGCGTGGCCGCCCCGAAGCCCAGGTCGATGGTCATCCCCCGCTGCTTCTCCTCCTCCCAGCGGTCGGGGTCGATCCCGGTGAGGGCGCGGACGAGGGTGGACTTGCCGTGGTCGACGTGGCCGGCGGTGGCGATGACGTGCATGCGTCGCCGATTCTTCCCCACCGGGGGGCGGGCGTCCGCCTCAACCGGTGCCCGACGTCGCGCCGACGCGGTCGAGCGGTGCGCCGGCCGGCCCGGCGGTTGCCGGTCGCACCAGCACGGCCGCCACCGCCAGCGACCCGAGGGTCAGCGTGCACACCCCGCCGATGCCGAGCCGCTCGAACAGTGGGCCGGTGGTGGCCGCGCTCGCCGCTCTGGCCACGGTGACCGCCGCCGCGGCGGTGCCCATGAGCCGGGCGATCTCGGCGGCCGGTCGTTGCACCGCGACCGCCAGCGTGGTGATGAAGGAGAACTCGAACCCGCAGACGAACACGGTCAGCGCGGCCACGGCGAGCGCGGCCGGCCCGGTGTCCAAGGCGATGGCCGACGCCGACAGCGCACACAGCACCAGGCCGATCACCACGCTGCGGCGGGCCCCGATGCGATCGGCGGCCCGTCCGACGACGACGCTGGCGGCGAACTCGGCGCCGCCGAGCACGAAGGCGACCACGGCCAGATCGGCGGTGTCGAACCCGTGGCTGCGCTCCAGCCACGCCCCGGACACGACCACGAGGGCGATGTTGCCGGTCATCAGCGACCCGGCCAGGCCGATCAGGTACCACCCGGTCCGGCCGACCGCCGCCGGCCGCCGGCTGCCGCGGCGGCGGGCGGGCGACCGGTTCCGGTTGGCGTCGGCGGGGGCGAAGCGGACCAACGCCAGGCCGGTCGCCGCCGCCAGGGCGGCCCACAGCCAGAACGGGGCCGCCCACCACAGCGCCACGGCGGCGGCGGCCAGCGGCGCGCCGAGCAGCAGCGACAACGCCCATGAGCTCTCGTAACCACCGAGGTAGTGGCTGCGCACGTCGGCGGGGACGTTGGCCCCGATCCAGGTCTGGCCACTGAGGAAGCACAACGACTCGCCCACCATCAACGTGGCGTAGCCGACGCCGAACACCGCCACACCGAACCCCGCGAGACCGGCGCCGCTGCCGGCGACGGCGTTGCCGGCGGCGATGACGGCCAGGCCGGCCAGCAACACCCGGCGGGTGCCCCACCGCTCGATGATCGGACCGACCACCAGGCCCACCAGGCCGAACAGCTCGCCGATGCCCATCACCGCGGTGGTGGTGCCCAGCGAGGCGCCGAAGCCGCGGGCGACCGTCGGCAGGAACAACGGCAGCCAGCGCATGGAGGCGTTGCCCACCCCGCGACCGACGCCGAGGGCCAACACCGCCCGTCGTAGGGCGGCGATCCGCGGTGGTTCCCGCCGCCGGTGGCTGGCCGTCCGGCGTGGTCACGCGGTGGGGTCGGGGGCCGGCGCCGCCAGTGCTCGCAGGGCGGCCACCAGGTTGGCGTTGTCGGCCGCTTCGACGGTGCGCAGGTCCAGCCAGGTGCGGCCCTCGTCGACGCGGGCGATGATCGGCGGCTCGCACCGTCGCAACGCCTCCCGCCGGTCGCCGGCCACGGTGACGCCGTAGGAGTCGATGGTGACGCCGGGCAGGGTGCCGCCACCGGGCACGGCCGCCATGGCGGTGGCCCGCAGGTCGAGCGGCGCGCCGCCGCCGTCGCGGTGAGCGCCGTCGCCGCCGTGCACGGCGGCGACGAGCGCCTCGGCCCGCTCGCGCAGCGCGTCGACCGGGATGGTCGCCATGCGCCACAGCGGGATGGCGTCGCCCCGCCGGTCGAGGTAGTCGAGCGCCAGTTGCTGCAGCGCGGCCAGCACCATGCCCCCGCAGCGCAGCGCCCGGGCCAGCGGGTGGCGGGCGATGGTGGCCACCAGGTCGGCGCGGCCGGCGATGATGCCGGCCTGCGGGCCGCCCAGCAGCTTGTCGCCGGAGAACGTCACCAGGTCGGCGCCCTCGGCCAGGGTCTGGCGGGCGGCCGGTTCGCCGGCCAGCCAGGGTGGGGGACCGCCGGTCAGCCAGGGGCAACCGGCGTCGAGCAGGCCGGAGCCGATGTCGGCCACCACCGGGCGGCCGAGGCCGACGAGGTCGCGCACCTCGATCGACTCGGTGAAACCGACGATGCGGTAGTTCGACTGGTGGACCTTCAGCAGCAACGCCACCCGATCGCCACCCTGCTGCACGGCCCGTTCGAAGTCGCTGCGCCGCGTGCGGTTGGTCGTGCCGACCTCGAGCAGCTCGGTGCCCGATGCGGTCATCACCTCCGGCACCCGGAAGCCGCCACCGATCTCGACCAGCTCGCCCCGGGAGGCCACCGCGGCCCGGCCCGGCCCGCCGAGCGCGGTGAGCGTGAGCAGCAGCGCGGCGGCGCAGTTGTTGACCACGAGCGCCGCCTCCGCCCCGCAGGCGCGGGCCAGCAGCGAGGCGGCGTGCTCGGAGCGGTTCCCGCGCCCGCCGCTGTCGAGGCGGAGCTCGACGTTGTGGTAGCCGCCGTGGTGGGCGAAGGGGTAGGGGGCGCGACCGAGGTTGGTGTGCAGCAGCACGCCGGTGGCGTTGAGCACCGGCTGCAGCAGGCCCCGCCGGCGGGCTTCGGCCAGCTCCCGCGCCCGCTGGTGCACTGCGTCGGGGCCGTCGTCGCCCGCCTCCGCCACGGCGCGGCGAGCGGCGTCGACGAGCAGCGAGGCGGGCGGGCCGACGTCGCAGGGCACGGGCCACGGCATCGACCGACGGGGGACGGCTCACGGCGGGCGCGACACTACCCGCGGCCGCCGCGGACCCATCGGCGCGGCACGTCGGCGGGCAGCGACGCGGGCGTCACTAGGCTCGACCCATGGTCGGGCTGCTCGCCCTGTTGTTCCTCGTGGTCCCCATCGCCGAGCTGTACGTCATCGTGCAGGTGGCCCAGGGGTTCGGGATCCTGCCCACGATCGCGCTCGTCGTCATCGTGTCGGCCGTCGGCGCCTGGCTGTGCAAGCGGGAGGGCCTCGGCCTGCTGCGCCGGGTGCAGCGCGAGGTCGACGCCGGCCGGGTGCCCACCAGCGCGCTGGTCGACGGGTTCCTGGTGCTGTTCGCCGGGGCGTTGCTGCTCACCCCCGGCTTCCTCACCGACCTCCTGGGGTTGGCGCTGCTGCTGCCCCCGGTGCGCGCCGTGGTGCGGGCGGTGCTGGTGCGGCGCTTCGCCACCAAGGCGCGCCGCATGGCCGCCCAGGGCATGGCCGGCGGGTTCACCTCGACCCGCACCCGGCTGTTCGTGTTCGACGGCTCCGCCCCGACGGCGGACGGGTCGAGCGGCCCGCGGGGGCGCGGCCCCCGTGGCCCGGTGATCGACGTCGAGGCCAGCTACGACCGGGGTGCACCAGGCGGCGACGAGCCACCGCAGCTGCAGCGTTGAGCTGAGCCGAGCCGTTGCGCGGCACCCGGCCCCGCTCGTTCAGCGGTCGAACGCCGCCTCCATCGCCTGGAGCAGGCGGGCGGAACAGCCGGACACGTCCACCGGCGGTACCGCCTCGGTCACCACCACCTCGGCGAGGCGGGCGAAGGCGTCGGCCAGCGGCCCTTCACCCTCGGCCACCGGGCTGCCCCGGTCCCCGCCGTCGGCCACCGAGCCGTCGAGCGGGAGCGCGGCCAGCAGCGGCACACCGATGTCGTCGGCCAGGGCCTGGCCCCCGCCGTGGCCGAACACCTCGTGGCGGCTGCCGTCGGGGGCCACGAAGCAGCTCATGTTCTCGATCACCCCGGCGACGCGCAGGTAGCTCTTGCGGGCCATGGTGGCGGCGCGGGCGGCCACCTTCTGGGCGGCCAGCGCGGGCGTGGTGACCACCAGCAGCTCGGTGCGCGGCAGCATGCGGGCGAGTCCCATCTGCACGTCGCCGGTGCCGGGCGGCAGGTCGATCACGAGGTAGTCCAGCGGGCCCCAGCGCACGTCCTCGAGGAAGTGCTGCACCGCCCGGTTCAGCATCAGCCCGCGCCACATGAGGGCGTCGGTCTCGTCCTCGGCCAGCAGGCCCATCGAGACCACCTCGAGCACCCCGCCCGGCGCGCCGTCGTAGCCGGGGACCGGGCGCAGGTGGGGCCGCATCTTCTTCTCGCCGGGCACCGCTTCGAGACGGCCGCCCACGCCGAGCATGCGCGGCACCGAGAAGCCCCAGATGTCGGCGTCGAGCACGCCGATGCGCAGGCCGCGGCGGGCGAGGGCCACGGCCAGGTTCACGGTGACCGACGACTTGCCGACCCCGCCCTTGCCCGAGGCCACCCCGATCACCCGGGTGGTGGCGGGCACGGCCGTCTCGGGCGCCTGCTCCCGGGCGTTCCAGCGGGCCTTGGCCATGGCCGCCGAGCGCTGCTCCGCGGTCATCTCGGTCCAGTGCACGGTGACGGAGGCGACGCCGGGGGCCGAACCCACCCGGGTGCGGATGTCGCGCTGCAGCTGCGCCCGCAGCGGGCAGCCGGCGGTGGTGAGGGCCACGGTGATGGCGGCGTGGCCATCGTCGTCGATGACGGCGGCGGCGATCATGCCCAGCTCGACCACGTCGGCGCCCAGCTCGGGATCCATCACGCCGCGCAGGAGCCCGAGCAGGTCCTCGGCGGTGGGGCGGTCTGCAGGGGCCGGGTGGGCCGGACGATCGGGCACGGGACGATCGTAACCGGCCGGGCCGGTTTAACACGGGCGAGACCGTGTAAACTTGCCTGCGTGACCGAGCGTGCCGCCCCCCGGCTGGAAGTGTTCAAAGCCCTGGGGGACAACACGCGCTACGCCATCTACCTCGAGCTGGCCCGATCCTCGGCCGCTGTCCACCGCCGAGATCGCCGGCACCCTGGGCTGCACGGCAACACGAAGTCGCGCCCCACCTGGAGCGCATGCGTGAGGTGGGGTTGCTCGAGGTGGAGATCGACGGCCGTGGTGGGGTGGGTCGACCGCAGCACCGCTACCACCTGGCGGCGGACGCCCCGTCGCTCGGGCTGGAGCCGCCGGTCTTCCCGCTGGCCACCAGGCTGCTGCTGCGCATGGCGGCGGGCGCCGGCCTCGGCGCCGAGGACGCCATCGAGGTGGGTCGTGACCAGGGCCGGCTCGATGCGACCGCCGAGCTCGGTGGGACCCGGCCGGCCGGGATGGCGGACCAGACCGGCGCCGACGAGGGCTCGGCCTGCGTGGCCGCACTGGGCCAGCGCCTCGCCGAGCTCGGCTTCGACCCGACGGCCGTGCCGTTCGGGGAGGGCGTCACGGTGGCGTTCGGTCACTGCCCGTTCCGCGAGCTGGCCGAGGCCAACCCCGACCTGGTGTGCGGGCTGCACCAGGGGCTGGTGGAGGGCCTGGTGGCCACCCTGGCCGATGCCGAAGGGTCGGCGGCGACCTGCCGGTTCCGCTCGCTCGTGGATCGCAACCCCTGTCAGGTGGATGTCCTGATCGGGGGAATGTCGTGACGAAACCGACCGTTCTAGGATGGGTCCCGGCCGTTCGGGCCGATGCCCACTCTCGGGTACCAGGAGGCACCGCGTGATCTGCCCTCACCGACACCGACCAAGAAGGTCAAGGAACTGATCGACGCCGAGGGCGTCGACGAGCCTAACCCTGCGGGTCGCGGTGCGCCCCGGCGGCTGCTCGGGCTTCGGCTACAGATGTTCTTCGACACCGACATCGCCGACGACAGCCTTGGCACCATGTTCGGCGAGGTCAAAATGATCGTGGACCAACGTCGCCAGCTGCTCACCGGCGCCACCTCCTCGTTGGACGGCCTGAGCCAGGCCGGCTTCTCGATCAACAACCCGAACGCCAGCCGGACCTTATGCGGCTGCGGGGCGATCGCCAGCTGAGCCGGCTGCGACCGTCGACGACGTTCGCCTCCGTGTGGGTCTCGCCCGTCCGGGCGGAGCCCGATGAAGGTATCAGCAGTGAGCGCCAGCTCGTCGTCGACGGCGTGCGGTCACCGTCGTCGACGGCACGTCCACCCTGCTCGACGTGCTGCGCGGCCAGCTCAGCCTGCGCTCCTTGAAGGACGGTTGCGCGCCCCCCAGGGCCAATGCGGTTGCTGCACCGTGCTGGTCGACGGCGCCGCAGGTGGCCTGCGTCACCCCGGTGCAGCAGTGCGCGGCCGACCACATCACCACCGAATCGAGGGCCTGCCGCCCGCCGACGCCGCCCGCTGGGCCGAGGCGTTCTGCGCCACCGGCGCCAGCCAGTGCGGCTTCTGTTCGCCCGGCATCGTGTTGCGGTTGCACGCCGAGGCGGTCAAGCCCAACCCCGACCCGGCCCAGGCGCTGCTCGCCCACCTGTGCCGTTGCACGGGCTGGCTGCCCATCCTCGATGCGTTCGCCCTCGCCGCCGGCGGACCGGACGGTACGCCGGTGGGGCTGCCCGCCACCAACGGCCGGGATCTCGCGGCTGCGTCGGCGCGGGCCACGTTGGAGGGTGCCAGCGCTCAACGGGTGGCGCCCGAGGTGGCGCTGGGCGCCGGTGGCTTCGCCGATGACCGCACCGGCCGGCGCAGCTCGTCTGCGCCGTGACCGACGGGGCCGGCGGCTGGGTGCTGGCCGACACCGCCGCCCGGGCCGCCGCCTGGCCGGCAAGATCCAGGGACGGCGGACCACCGCCGCCGCCGAGCCCCCGCTCGACGTACCGCCCGGTACGTGGGGGCGCACGCTGCGGACCAGCTGGGTGGATCCCGGCTACGTGGAGACCGACGCCGTCTGGTGCGCGCCCGACGGCGAACCGGTGGGCCCGCTCGGCAACGGTGGCGCGTTCGGTTCGAAGCGCACCAGTCCGTTGCCCGCCGTCGCCCGGGAGCTGGCGGGCCCGGAACCGGCCGGTGCGGGTGCTGTGGTCCCGTGAGGATGCCGTACGGTACGGCCCCAAGCGGCCGCCGCTGGCCGCCGGCATCGACCCGCCGGGCCGCGCCGTGACCGTGCACGTGGCCCGCACGCCCGGCGTCGCCGACTGCGGGCCGGGTTGAGACCCGACCTCACCGTCGACATCGTGGAGCTCGCGTGCCGGGCCCGCCCACCAGCGTCGAGGTGCGGGCGCGGGCTGGGCCGAAGGGTCTGCCTGCGGAGCGCGGTGCTGGGCCGGACCGAGCCGGTCACCCAGCCGGGGGGCGGCACCGCCGTGACCGTCGACGGGGACGGTGTGCAGGTGCGGGTGGTGGTCGACGCCGCCGCCGACGAGGTGGTCGTGCGCTCGTACTGCACCGGCGGTGCACATGGCCCTGTCGTGGGTGACCAGTGAGGCGTTGCGGGTGACCGCCGAGGGCGAGGTGGAGGATCTCACCGTGCAGCCTCGGCATCCTGCGGGCCGTGGACATGCCGCCGGTGCAGATCACCGTCGAACGGGTCGATGCCCCGGCGCCGCTGGCGGTGTCCGGCGCGGTGTTCGCCGCCACCGCCGCCGCCGTGTGGCAGACCCAGGACTGGGCGCCGTCGTGGCCGACGCAGCGCCCGGTGCGCTAGAACGGGGAACCTATGTGGGGCGCCATCATCATCGTGTTCGCGCTGGTCATCGCCATGCCGGTGGCGGTGATGATGTCGGGGGCGGCGGTGGCCGCCATCCTCGGCTACCTGCTCAAGGACGACGCCGACCGCCGCGGGGCCGACACGGTCTGGAAGCAGCTCAACAACTGAGCCGGAGCCGACCGCTGAGCCCTCCCTGACCGCCGAGCGGGCTAGAGGGCCCCAAGCGCGCCGTCGTAGCTCGGCTCCTGGGCGATCTCGGGCACCAGCTCGGTGTAGGCCACCTTGCCGGCTTCGTCGATCACCACGACCGCCCGGGCGGCGAGGCCGGCCATGCCGCCCTCCTCGATGCGCACGCCGTAGTCGGCCAGGAACTCGGGATGGCGGAACGTGGACGCCGTCTGCACGTTCTCGATGCCCTCGGCGCCACAGAACCGGTTGCCGGCGAAGGGCAGGTCGGCGCTGACGCAGAGCACCACGGTGTCGGACAGCTCGGCGGCGCGCTGGTTGAACGTGCGCACGCTCTGGGCGCAGACCCCGGTGTCGATGCTCGGGAAGATGTTGAGCACCACGCGCTTGCCGGCCAGGTCGGCCGAGCTGAGCTCGGACAGGTCGCCCTTGGTCAGGGTGAAGGCGGGGGCGGCGCTGCCGACGGCGGGCAGCTCGCCGGAGGTCTTGATGGGGTTGCCTCGGAGGGTGATCGTTGCCATACCTCATGGTCTAGCCGACGGGATCGCCCTAGCGGGCGGGTAGGTTGCCGGCCGGACAACGCGTCACGGAGGTAGCTGTGGTGAGTGCATCTCGTGCGGGCCAACCGGCCGCCGCGGCCGATCTGGTGGACGTCGCTCACCTGGTCACCGCCTACTACACGACCCGGCCCGATCTCGACGATCCCGGCCAGCGCGTCGCCTTCGGCACGTCGGGCCACCGGGGCTCGAGCCTGACCGGCGCGTTCACCGACGCCCACATCGCCGCCACCACCCAGGCCATCGTGGAGTACCGCGCCGCCCAGGGCATCGCCGGGCCGTTGTTCCTCGGCCGGGACACCCACGGCCTGTCCGAGCCGGCGTGGGCCACCGCGCTGGAGGTGCTGGCGGCCAACGACGTCACCGTGCTGATCGACGCCGCCGACCGGTACACGCCCACCCCGGCCATCTCCCACGCCATCGTGGCCCACAACCGCGGCCGCGCCGGCGATGCCGCCGGCCGGGCCGATGGGGTGGTGGTGACGCCCTCGCACAACCCGCCCAGCGACGGCGGGTTCAAGTACAACCCGCCCCACGGCGGCCCGGCCGACACCGACGCCACCGGCTGGATCCAGGACCGGGCCAACGCGCTCATCGCCGCCGAGCTCGCCGGGGTCCGCCGCGTCCCGCTGGCCCGAGCCCTCGCCGCCGAGACGACCGCCCGCTTCGACTACCTCGACCGCTACGTGGCCGACCTGCCGTCGGTGGTCGACCTCGACGCCGTGCGCCGCGCCGGGCTGCACATCGGCGCCGATCCGCTCGGTGGGGCGTCGGTGGACTACTGGGGAGCGATCGCCGAGCGCCACCGCCTCGACCTGACCGTCATCAACCCGCTGGTCGATGCCACGTGGCGGTTCATGACCCTCGACTGGGACGGCAAGATCCGCATGGACTGCTCGTCGCCGTCGGCCATGGCCTCGCTCATCGCCAACCGCAGCGCGTTCCACCTGTCCACCGGGAACGACGCCGACAGCGACCGCCACGGCATCGTCACCCCCGACGGCGGGTTGATGAACCCCAACCACTTCCTGGCGGTGGCCATCGACTACCTCTTCGCCCACCGGCCGAAGTGGCCGGCCGCCGCGGCGGTGGGCAAGACGTTGGTGTCCTCGTCGATGATCGACCGGGTGGCCGACGCCCTCGGCCGCCGCCTGGTGGAGGTACCGGTCGGGTTCAAGTGGTTCGTCGACGGCCTGGCCGACGGCAGCATCGGCTTCGGCGGTGAGGAATCGGCCGGCGCGTCGTTCCTGCGCCACGACGGCACGGTGTGGACCACCGACAAGGACGGCATCATCCTGGCGTTGCTGGCCTCGGAGATCCTGGCCGTCACCGGGCAGAGCCCGTCGCAGCGCTACCGGGCGTTGACCGAGCGGTACGGCGACCCGGCCTACGAGCGGGTCGATGCGGCGGCCACCCGGGAGCAGAAGGCGGTGCTGTCCAAGCTGAGCCCCGAGCAGGTCACGGCCACGGAGCTGGCCGGCGAGCCGATCACCGCGGTGTTGGTGGCGGCCCCCGGCAACGGTGCCGCCATCGGCGGGCTCAAGGTGACCACCGCCTCGGCGTGGTTCGCGGCGCGGCCGTCGGGCACGGAGGACGTCTACAAGATCTACGCCGAGAGCTTCCGGGGCGCGGCCCACCTGCGCGAGGTGCAGGCGGCGGCCAAGGCGTTGGTGGACCGCGTGCTCGGCTGACGACCGGCGCCTGAATACCTGAAGGTACGGTACCGCTCGGTATTGCCGGGGGTCAGCCCGACCAGCGGGACTGGCCGAAGCGGTAGCCCACCGACCGCACCGTCTGGATGAGGTTGGCGTACTCCTCGCCGAGCTTGGCCCGCAGACGTCGCACGTGCACGTCCACCGTGCGGGCCCCGCCGTAGTACTCGTAGCCCCACACCCGGTTGAGCAACGCCTCGCGGTGAACACCTTGCCGAAGTGCTGGGCCAGGAACTTGAGCAGCTTCGTACTCCATGTAGGTGAGATCGAGCGGCCGTTTGGCGATGGCCGCCTGGTAGGTCCAGGTTGAGCACGAGGTCGCCGTACTCCACCAGCTCGGGGCGGGTGCCACGGCCCAGGCGCCAGTACTGGTGCTTGAGGCGCACCTCCAGCTCCCGATGGTTGAGCGGGGACACCACGAAATCGTCGAAGAGGTCGCGGTTGAGCTCGAGGGTGCCGAGCTGCTCCGAGCGCAGCACCATGATCAGCGGTTCGAGCGGGTAGTCGCGCTTGCGCAGCGACACCGCCACCTTGTACGCCTCCTCGGGGGAGCGGTCGGCCATGATGATGGCGCCGCCCCACCCGTCCTCGGGTTCCTTGCGTTCGGCGTCCACGTCGTCGGTGACGCCGATGTAGCTGTAGCCCGCCCGGTCGAGCGCCTGGGACAGGTCGGCGGCGACGGGGAACGGGTAGACGAGCAGCGGTTCCATCACCTCACCAACTCGGCAGGTACCGGGCGAGCTCGTAGGGGGTCACCTGCGAGCGGTACTCGGAGAACTCCGCCCGCTTGTTGCGCAGGAACCACTCGAAGATGTGGTCGCCGAGCGCCTCGACCACCAACTCCGAGCGCTCCATCTCGTCGAGCGCCTCGGAGAGGTTGACCGGCAGCTCGGCGATGCCGGCCTTGGCCCGCTCGGTGGCGGTCAGCTCGAAGATGTTGGACGCCGCCTCGTCGGGCAGCTCGTAGCCCTCGGTGATGCCCCGCAGCCCGGCGGCCAGGATCACCGAGAACGCCAGGTACGGGTTGCAGGCCGGGTCGGGGGCCCGGTACTCGATGCGGGTCGAACTGGGCTTGTCCTTCTTGGTGACCGGCACCCTGATCAAGGCGGAGCGGTTGTTGTGGGCCCAGGTCACGTAGGTGGGTGCCTCCGAGCCGGGGGCGAGCCGCTTGTAGGAGTTCACCAGCTGGTTGGTGACGGCGCTGATCTCCCGGGCGTGGCGCAGCAGACCGGCGGTGAACTGCCGCCCCTGCGGCGACAGCCCCCCGGTGGCCGGGTCGTGGAACACGTTGGTGTCGCCCTGGAACAGGCTCAGGTGGGTGTGCATGCCCGAGCCCTGCACGCCGGCCAGCGGCTTGGGCATGAACGTGGCGTAGACGCCCCGCTCGAGGGCGATCTCCCGCACGAGCAGCCGGAAGGTCATGACCGTGTCGGCCATCTCCAGGGCGTCGGTGTAGCGCAGGTCGATCTCGTGCTGGGAGGGCGAGTCCTCGTGGAAGCTGTACTCCACCGGGATGCCCATGGCCTCGAGCATCGAGATCGTGCGCCGGCGCAGGTCGGAGGCCACGTCGGCCAGGGTGAGATCGAAGTAGGAGCCCGTGTCGAGCGGCTGCAGGGGCTTCGTGGGATCACCGTTGGCGAAGTAGAAGAACTCCATCTCCGGGGCGACCATGAACTGCAGGCCGAGCTGGCGGGCCCGCTCCAGGTTGCGCTTGAGCACGTAGCGGGGATCGCCGGCGAACGGTGTGCCGTCCACGGTCTCGATGTCGCAGAACATGCGGGCGGCCTGGTTGGCCTCGGGCCCGAAGGGGATGAGCTCGAAGGTGGCGGCGTCGGGCCGGGCCAGCACGTCGCTCTCCTGGATCCGGGAGAAGCCGTCGATCGAGGAGCCGTCGAAGTGCATGCCCTCGCTGAACGCCGTCTCGAGCTCGGCGGGGGTGATGGCGAAGGACTTCAGCTGGCCGTTGACATCGGTGAACCACAACCTGATCAGCCGGACGGCACGTTCCTCGACCGTGCGCAGCACGTACTCTTGTTGGCGCATCATCGCCGATCATGCTGCACCATCGGTGCCGGACCCCGGGATGCGCACCCGGGCGGTTCACACGCCGTTCACATTCGGGCAACAGTCGGGAAATCCGGGACTGGAAGCGTGGCCGCCTGCGAGACCTAGTCTGTCCGCGTCTCGCCCGCTCGAGACTCGTTCCAGGGTCGCAGACCATCCCGCTGAAAGAAGAAGGTGACGTTGTGGAGAACCGTACGCCGGCCGAGGTCATTGCGTACGCGCAGGAGCAGGGGGTCGAGTTCGTCGACCTGCGCTTCTGCGACCTGCCCGGCCAGATGCAGCACTTTTCGGCCCCGCTGCACCAGCTGACCGAAGACGTGTTCGAAGAGGGCTTCGGTTTCGACGGCAGCTCCATCCGAGGGTTCCAGGAGATCCAGGAGTCGGACATGCTCCTGCTGCCCGACCCGAACACCGCGGTGATCGACCCCTTCCGCACGCGCAAGACCCTGAACCTGAACTGCTACGTGCACGACCCGCTCACCGGTGAGGCCTACTCCCGTGACCCGCGCAACATCGCCCGCAAGGCCGAGGCGTACCTGAAGACCACCGGTCTCGCCGACACCGCCTTCTTCGGCCCCGAGGCGGAGTTCTTCATCTTCGACTCCGCCCGCTACTCGCAGACCGCCAACGCCGCCTTCTACGAGGTGGACTCCGACGCCGCCGCCTGGCGCCTCGGTGCGACCGAGAACATCGACGGCTCCCCGAACCGGGGCTACAAGCCCCGCCACAAGGAGGGCTACTTCCCCGTCCCGCCAGTGGACCACTTCCAGGACCTGCGCTCCGAGATGGTCGCCGCCCTCGAGGGTTGCGGTGTGGAGATCGAGATCCAGCACCACGAGGTCGCCACCGGCGGCCAGGCCGAGATCGACATGAAGTTCGACACCCTGCTGCGGGTGGCGGACAAGCTGATGCTCTACAAGTACATCGTCAAGAACGTGGCCTGGAACGCGGGCAAGGTGGTCACGTTCATGCCCAAGCCGCTGTTCCAGGACAACGGCTCCGGCATGCACTGCCACCAGTCGCTGTGGAGCGATGGCCAGCCGCTGTTCTACGACGGTGACAAGTACGCCGGCCTGTCGGACATGGCCCGCTGGTACATCGGCGGCATCCTCAAGCACGCCCCGGCGATCCTCGCCTTCGCCGCACCCACCACCAACTCCTACAAGCGCCTGGTGCCCGGCTACGAGGCCCCGGTGAACCTGGTCTACAGCCAGCGGAACCGCTCGGCCGCCGTGCGCATCCCGCTGTACTCGAAGTCGCCCAAGGCCAAGCGCCTCGAGTTCCGCTGCCCCGATCCGTCCTGCAACCCGTACCTGGCCTTCGCCGCGCAGCTGATGGCCGGCCTCGACGGGATCCAGAACCGGATCGAGCCGCCGGCGCCGGTGGACCACAACCTCTACGACCTGCCGCCCGAGGAGCTCAAGAAGGTCCCGCAGGTGCCGGCGTCGCTCGAGGCCTCCCTCGACGCCCTCGAGGCCGACCACGAGTTCCTGCTCGCCGGTGGCGTGTTCACCCAGGACCTGATCGACACGTGGGTGGCCTACAAGCGCGCAGGCCGAGGTGGACGCCATCCGCCTGCGCCCGCACCCTACGAGTTCCACCTGTACTTCGACATCTGATCGGTGCGGTGTCCGGCCGCCGGCCTGCGCAGTGCCGGGCCGGCGGCCGTCGCCGTTCTCGGCGCCCTGCTCGTCGGGGCCCGATCGGCCGGACGGATCGGCCGGACGGATCGGTATGGAAGGGGTCGCGTGACCGGCGCGATCCGATCGGGTGCGCCGGTGGGCGGCGTGGGATGATCTCCACCACCTTGCAGCGGGTGGAACGGAGGCTGGCGGGGGATGCGGCCGGAGGAGTCCTGGAGCCTGGCGATCGATGTGGGCACCACGTTCTGCGTGGTGGCCGCCCGGCGCGGCCAGGGTGAACCACAGGTGGTGGAGATCGGCGGGCAGCGCCGGGTGCCGTCGGTCATCGTGGTGGAGGACGACGGCACGCTGGTCGTGGGCCAGGCGGCCGAGAACCTGGCCGCCGCCCAGCCGGCCCGGGCGTTGCGCGCCCCAAGAACCGCCTGGGTGACCCGTCGCCGGTCATCGTCGCCGGGCGGCTGTTCGACAGCGCCGCGCTGATCGCCGCCCTGGTGCGCCACCTCTACGACGCGGCCGTGGCCCAGCACGGGGGGACGGCCCCGGCGTCGGTGCGCCTGACCCATCCCGCCATCTGGGGCCGGCCCCGGATCGACCAGCTGCGACGGGCGGCGGCTGAGGCCGGCCTGCCCGAGGTCGAGCTGCTCACCGAGCCGGTGGCGGCGGCCATGGCCTACGCCCACGCCCATGCCGTACCGAATGGTACGTTCCTGGCGGTGTACGACCTGGGCGGCGGCACGTTCGACGCCGCCGTGGCGCAGGCCACCGCCGAGGGTTTCGTGGTGGTGGGCCGCCCGGTGGGCGAGGACCGCCTGGGCGGCGAGCTGTTCGACGAGCTGCTGGCCAACGCGGTGGCCGAGCAGCTCGAACCGTCGGTGCGGAGGCGTTGCAGCTGTCCGACGAGACCGCCTGGATGCAGGCCGCCGCCGCCCTGCGGGCCGAGTGCCGTCGGGC
Source organism: Acidimicrobiales bacterium (assembly GCA_041394365.1). GTDB lineage: Bacteria > Actinomycetota > Acidimicrobiia > Acidimicrobiales > CAIXPF01 > CAIXPF01. The sequence goes on along the minus strand of JAWKIM010000011.1, from coordinate 53,557 downwards.
CAAGGAGGCGTTGAGCAGCCACCCGTACGCCGAGCTGATGATCCCCCTGCCCACCGGGATGGTCCGCCAGCAGGTCACCAGGGAGCAGTTCGAGGCGCTGATCGAGCCTTACGTGGCCCAGTCGGTCGACCGGCTGGTGCAGGCGGTGGCCGACGCCGGCCTGCAGCAGTCGGACCTGGCGGCGGTCTGCCTCAGCGGCGGCGCGTCGTACATGCCGATGGTGGCCCGGGCCATCGGCGCGGCGTTCGGCGGTGTGGCGGTGGAGCGGCGGGGCGATCCCAAGACGGCGGTGGCCGTTGGTGCGGCGCTGCCCAGCGGCCCGATCGGCTCGGCCGGGGCCGGCGGCGGCCAGCACCCTGGCCGTAGCCGCGACGCCGACCAGCCCCACCGCCGGACACGGGCCGCCGCCGCCGGGCGGTCCCCCGGGCTCGTTCCCGCCGGGTTCGCCCCCGCCGGGCTCGTTCCCGCCGGGTTCGCCCCCACCGGGTTCGTTCCCCTCGCCCGGCTCGTGGCCGCCGCCGGCGCCGCCAACGCCCCTGGGTCGCTGCGCCGCCGCTTGCTGGTACCGGCACTCGTCGCCGTGGTGGCGGTGGTCGCCGTGGTGGGGGCGCTGCTGCTGCGCGGCGGGGGTGAGCCCCTCGAGGTGGCCCAGGCCGGCGGCGAAGCCACGACCACCACGGAAGCCGAGGCGCGCGATCGGCCCGCCCGCCGGGTGACCACGACCACGGACGGCGGCTCGACCACCTCCACCACCGCAGCGGCGGCCACCCTGGAGTCGCCGGTCGAGGTGTTCCTGGGCACCGAGATCCGGCGCCGGTGGCAGACCGATCCGGCGGCCGGCACCGTCACCGTGGCGGTGACGCTGACCAGCACGGCCGCCGTCCCGTTCCGCTGGCATCACGACGAGCCGCTGTCGGCGTCGCTGGTGGCACCCGCCGACGCCGCCGCCGTGCGCAGCGATCCGGCGGCCGAGCTGCCCGACAGCGGTGTGCTGCGCTGGTGGTTCGAGCTCGCCCCGGCGCAGGCGGCGACGTTCACCTACGTGGTCGCCCGCCAGGCCGGCTGGCCGGCGTCGCTCGACCTGGCGGCGTTGCAGACCTGGGAACGGGACCGGGCCGCCGCCGCCGTCGGCCGCCAGAACGCGGTGCTCACCGCCAACCAACTGGTGGATCGCACGGCCGCCCCGGGCACGGCCGGAGCCCCGGTGGTGACCGCCGCGCCCACTGGTGGCGCGACCGCCCCGCCGATCGTGGTGCAGACCCCGGTGGTGCAGCAGCCGGCGGGGCCGGCTGCGCCCACCGTGTCGATCAGGGGCAACGGTCAGCTCTGTGCCGAGCAGCAATCGGTGATCGAAGGGGTTGCCAGCAACGCCGTCAGCGGGGTGTGGACGATCAGCTCGTTCACCATCGCCGATGCCTCGTGGTCACCGCAGTCCACCACCCAGACGCTGACCCCGAGCCGCGGGGCCATCGGCGGCACCTACCGGGCCACGCTGCAGGTGGTCAACGGGGCCAACGTGGCGGCCACCGCGGTGTTCGACTTCACGGTGGTGGACTGCACCCCGCCGCCCACCGTCGAGATCCAGGGACCGGCCAGCGTGTGCGTCGGCGGCACCGGGTACTTCACCGGTGTGGCCGCCAACGCCGTGCTGGGCCAGTGGGATCTGCCCGAGTTCGCCATCGAGGACGCGTCGTGGACGCCCGACTCGCCCTCGATGTACGTGCAACCCAGCTCGGCGGCGTTCGGCGGGACGTACACGTTCACGCTCACCGTGGTCGGCCCCAGCGGCGCGCTGGCCACCGCGCAGCGGGCCTTCAGCGTCAACTGCTGAATCGGCCGCGCCTGCGGTCGACGGATTGGCTCGCGAGCCGGTCGAAACCATCAGCGCTTGGGATCAACCTCCCCGGCGGCTGCGTCGATCCGCCTGGCGTGGGTGCCGCACTCGGACGTCAACCCGCACGCGTCGGCATCAGGGCTCGGCTCGTCACGCTCGTGGCCTTCCCGGCGGTGGCGGTGCTCGCGCTCGGGTTGCAGCTGTCCTTCGCCGCTCGCGCCGATGCGCAGCAGGCGGCGCGCACCCGGCGCGATGCCGATGCGGTGGTCCTGCTGGGCCGCTTGCACTCGCTGGTGGTGGTCGAGCAGGGCATGGCCGAGGGCCTGCTGCAGCTGGGCGAATCCGGCTACAACGACACGACGCTGTCGCTGCTGCTGGGCTTCGATCTGGATGAGGTCGGGCGGCGGTCGATGCCAGCATCGACGCCACCGCCGCGGAGCTGCAGGCGCTGGAGGCGGCGCCCGAGGGCTGGCGTCGTTCCTCGCCGGCCGCAGCGACATCGTGGAACGGGCGTTGAAGGGCTCCACCACGGTGGCGGAGATCCGCAACCTCTACCAGCCTTGGGCCGAGGCACTCGACCAGGAGCGCCAGGACGTCGAGCTGCGCTCGCTCAGCCAGATCCCGCTCGGGAGCCGGTCGGGCCCGGAGCTGGCCCGCAGCCTGGCCGCCGCCGATCGGTTGGCCGGCTACATCGGCAGTTCGGCGGAGCTCGCCCGTCTGCTCAGCGTGACCGTGCGGCCCGACCACATCGAGGTGCCCGCCGATGCCGAGATCCTGCTGCAGGTGGGCGCCGCGTGGCGGAGGCGCGACAGCCTGGCCGACGTGCGGCGCAACGCCGGCCCTTCGCTGGCCGCCGAGCTCGAGCAGCGGGCGCCGTCCGAGCGGGCTTACGGCGAGGTGCGCGACGAGGCGTTGGTGCTCTCGGGCCTGCTGCTGCCTTCCCGCACGGTCGGCGAGTTCGAACGGCTGAGCGCGCTCGCCGCCATCGGCCGCTTCGTGTTCGCCTGGCTCGACGGCACCAGCGCCCTGTACGAGGCGGCGGTGGCCGACGTGCAGCGGGCGGCGGACGCCGTGGTGGACGAGGCCCGGAGCGACTCGGCCGCGACCACCACGTTCACCCTGGCGGTGCTCGGGGCCTGCCTGCTGGGGGCGTTGACCGTGTCGTGGTCGATCCTGGCCCCGCTCGGCCGGGTCTCGCGCCGCGCCGCCGAGGTGCGCGACGGCGACCTGCACGGGGAGCGGCTCGCCGCCACCGGGCCGCGCGAGGTGGCCGAGATCGCCGGGACGATCGAGGAGATGGCCGACAACCTCCGGTTGCTGGAGGCCCAGTCCGAGTCCCTCGCCGCCGGACGGCTCTACGACCCGGTGCTGCACAGCACCGTGCCGGGCCGGCTGGGTACGTCGTTCAAGGGTTCGATCGAGCGGCTGACCGAGGTCACCGAGCGCCTGGCCGAACAGGCCCGGGTCGACCCGTTGACCGGGCTCGGCAACCGGGCCGCCGCCATCGATCAGCTGCAGCGGTTGCTCGACGCCGGCACCTCGGTCGGGGTGCTGTTCATCGACCTCGACGGGTTCAAGGCGGTCAACGACTCCTTCGGCCACGCCGCCGGCGACAAGGTGCTGGTGGAGGTGGCCCGCCGGTTGCGGTTGCTGCTCAGCGGCGACAGTCTCGTTGCCCGCCTCGGCGGCGACGAGTTCCTGCTGCTGGTGCCGGGGGCCGACGAGGCGGCGGCCGCCGCCGTCGGCGCCACCGTGATCGACGCCGTGTCCCGGGCGGTGGTCGACCACGACCACCGCTACGTGGTGGCGGCCAGCGTGGGCGTGGCCCTCGGCAGCGCCGCTGACGCCCACGACCTGATCCGCGATGCCGATCAGGCCACCTACCGGGCCAAGGAGCTGGGCAAGGGCCGGGTGCAGTTCTTCGATCTGGAGCTGCGCCACCGGATGGAGGAACGGGCGTCGCTGCAGCGCCAGATCCGCGATGCCATCGACGAGGGCCAGTTCGAGCTGTACGTGCAACCGGTGTTCGCGCTGGAGCAGGGCACCGGCGACCCCGCCCTGCACGCCGTGACCCGGGCCGGGTGGGGCACCCGCATCGCCGGCGGTGAGGCGCTGGTGCGCTGGAACCGCCCCGATGTCGGTGTGGTGCTGCCCGGCGAGTTCATCCCGGTGGCCGAGGAGAGCTGGCTCATCGTCGAACTGGGCCAGTTCATGCTGCGGCGGGCGTGCGCCCTGCTCACCCGCTGGCAGGCGGCCGGCCTGCAGCTGCACCTGTCGGTCAACGTGTCGGGCCGCCACGTGGTGGACGGCGCCTTCGTGCGCGACGTGCGCAGCATCCTCGACGCCACCGGCGCCGATCCCCACGGGCTGGTGCTGGAGATCACCGAGAGCCACCTGCTCACCGATCTCGACACCGCGGCCGCCGCGCCGCCCAGCTGCGGGCGCTGGGGGTGCAGGTGGCGCTGGACGACTTCGGCACCGGCTACGCCTCGTTGAGCTACCTCCGCCAGCTGCCCATCGACGTCATGAAGATCGACCGGGCCTACGTGAAGGACCTGGTGGACGACGCCGCCCAGGCACCGATCCTCGAGAACCTGTTGCGCCTGGGCGAGATCCTCGGTCTGTCGGTGGTGGCCGAGGGCGTGGAGACCGAGGCCCAGCTCCACTGCCTGCAGGCCATGGGCTGTGGTTCCGTGCAGGGCTTCCTGCTCGCCCGGCCGATGCAGGTGGCGGCGTTCGAGGCGTTCGTCGGGCTCGACACGACCACGCCCGCGGTGGTGGCCGGTGGTGGGCCGCTCGCTGTGCAGCAGCCCTGACCTGAGACCGCCGCTTCAGCGGCCGTAGAACAGCTGTTCCACCACCGCCCGGGCCGGCCCGGCCAGCAGCCGGAAGGTGGCCACCGCGTCGTCGAGGCCGAGCAGCCGGTCGAGGTCGCGGCGGTGCTGGGCATCGTCGGGGCCATCGCCGGGCAGCACGTCGCGCTTGGATCCCGAGCGCAGGTACAGGGCGTTGCGGGCGGCGTCGCAGAACCGGTAGCACGCTCGCATCGCCTCGGCATCGCCCGGCTCCACGTGGCCGGCGGCCACCAGCGCGTCGAGGGCGGCCATCGTGTTGGGGCTGCGCAGCGACACGTCAGCGTGGCCGTGGGTGAGCTGCAGCAGTTGCACGGTGAACTCGATGTCGACCATGCCACCCGGGCCCAGCTTGAGGTGGCGGTACCGGTCGTCGCCGGCGCGCACCCGCTCGGTCTCCACCCGGTGCTTGATGTGGCGCAGCTCGGCCCGCTCGTCCTCGGTCAGCGGCCGCCCGAAGCTGACCTCGTCGCGCAGGGCCTCGAAGGCGGCGCCGAGGGCGAGGTCACCGGCACAGGCGCGGGCCTTGATCAGCGCCTGGCGCTCCCACGGTTGGGCGTAGTCGGCGTAGTAGCGGCGGTAGGACGCGAGGCTGCGGGCCAGCACACCCTGGTTGCCCTCCGGCCGGAGCCGGGCATCGATCTCCCACGCCCGGGTGGCCTCACTGGTGCCGCCGATCTCCCGCAGCACGGCCTGGGCGGCGCGCTCGCCGTGCTCCTGGGCCCCGTCGTGCACGAAGATCACGTCGAGGTCGGAGGAGAACGCCAGCTCCCGACCACCGTGCTTGCCCATGGCGATCACCGCGAACGGCAGGCCGGGCGGCCGGGCCCACAGCTGGGCGGCGACGGTGGCGTCGGCCAGATCGGTCAGCTCACCCGCGGCGCCCGCGAAGCGAGCCGGGAGCTCGGCGGCGTCGGGTGTCCCCGCCTGGTCGCTCGCAGCAGCGTCGCCGGTGAGCTGGCGCAGCACGATCCGCAGCCGGGCCCGTTCCGCGAAACGGCGCAGCAGCTCCGGTCGGGCGGCGGCGTCGCCGGCGCGGTCGTCGAGCTCGGCCCGGGCGCCGTCGTCGAGCTCGCGGCGCGCCCGGGGGCGGGCCAGCTCGGCGGGGTCGGCCAGCTCGGCGACGAGGTCGGGGTGGCGGCGCAGCCCGAGCCCGGCCACCTTCGACGAGCCGAGCACGGTGCACAGCGCCTCGGCCACCGTGCGGTTCTCCCGCAGCAACGGCATGACCGTCATGGCCCGGGCGGGGCCGTCGAGCACGGTGCGCAGCTGCAGCAGGCCGAGGTCGGGGTTGGGTGCGGCCGACAGCCACTCGAGCAGCTGCGGGAAGAGGATCTTCAGCTGGACCGCGGTGCGGCTGGCGCCGGCGGTGAGCTCCTCGACCGCCGCCCTGGTGGCCACCAGGTCGGTGAAGCCGAGCGCGGCCAGCTCACCCTCGAGCCGTTCTGGTTGCCACGGCGTACGGCCCGACAGCGCTTCGAGCAGCGGGCGGAAGAACAGCCGCTCGAAGATGGAGCGCACCGAGTCCTGGTGGCGGTGGTGGCTGTCGAGGAACTGCTCGAGCGCGCCGCGGCCGTCGCGGTCGCGGTAGCCCATGACCCGGGCGAGCCGGTCGAGGGCGGCCTGGTCGGCGGGCAGGGCGTACACCTGCTGCTCCCGTTCGAGCTGCAGGCGGTGCTCGACGGTGCGCAGGTACCGGTAGGCGGTGGCGAGGTGCTCGGCGTCGGCCTCGTCCACGTAGCCGCGGCGGGCGAGCTGGCCCAGCGCCACCAGCGTGGTGCGCGAGCGGATGGCCGGGTCGGCCGGGCCGTGCACGAACTGCAGGATCTGCACCGCCATCTCCACGTCGCGGATGCCGCCCCGGCCGCGCTTGACCTCGCGCTCGCTGAGGCCCTCCCGGGCGAGGACCTGCTCGGCGCGGGCCTTGTGGGCGCGCAGCTCGCGCACCGCATCGGCGGGTCGCGGTCGGCCCCACAGCTCGGCGTCGATGGCGTCGAACCACCGTTCGGCCAGGGCGGCGTCGCCGGTGACGAAGCGGGCCTTGAGCAGCGCCTGGCGCTCCCAGTTGAGCGCCCGGCCGCCGTAGTAGTCGGCGTAGGCGGCCACGGTGCGCGACAGCGGGCCGGCCTTGCCGTCGGGCCGCAGGTCGGCGTCGGTGCGGAACACGATGCCCTCACCGGTGGGCTCGGACATGGCGGCGATCAGCCGGCGGGCGGCCTTGGCGGCGGCGAACTCGTCGCCCTCGTGGACGAACAGCACGTCGACGTCGGAGGCGTAGTTGAGCTCCTCGCCGCCGAGCTTGCCCATGGCGATCACCGCCATCGGCGTCTGCGGGTCGGCGATGCGCAGTGAGGCGTGCAGGCAGGCGTCGGCCAGCGCCGACAGCTCCCGGCCCACGCCGGCCAGGTCGGTCATGCCCAGCAGGTCCCGGAGGGCGATGCGCAGGTACTCGCGCTTCTCCCAACGCCGCAGCGCGTCGGCCGGGGTGACGCCGTCGTCGAGCAGGGTCACCGCCCGTTCGGCGTCGGTGATCAGCTCCGCCCGGTCGCCCTCGTCGAGGTGGTCGACGACGACGAGCATCGACGGGGTGCGCACCACCGCCTCGGTGAGCGAGCGGGAGGCGTCGGCCAGGGCGATCGCCGCCCGGGCCATCAGCGGGTCGCGGTCGATGCGGGGCGACACCGGCTGGCCGGCGCCGCGCAGGCGCTCCACCACCAGCGAGGCGCCGAGCGGGTCGGCGGCGTTGGCGATCAGTTCGTCGAGCAGGGCGGCCATGCGGCGCGCCACGCTACCGCCGGTCCGGGAGCGGCCGCGGCCGGTCCCGGCACCGCTGCCGTCAGCTCCGGCAGCTCCAGATCCAACCGTTCTGCAGGCTCGGCGGCTTGGGTGCGCCGGCGTCGGCCACCGGGTCGAAGTCGTCGGCGCGCATGGCCTCGTCGCAGCGGCTGAACACCAGCCGGTAGATGGGGCCGGCGTTGCTCTTGGTGACCAGCTCCACCTTGGCGCTGCCGTAGCGGGTGTTGATCACGTCGCCCGCCTCGACCGTCGGCTTGAACTGTTCCACGCAGCCGGCCGCGGTGGCCACGGCCAGGCCGACCAGGCCCGCGGACACGGCCCCCGTGACACGGCGGCGCGCTGCCGACCGGATCGACGCAGGTCCGATGTGGTCACGCATACCCCCACATCGGCACCGGTAGGGGGCGCGATCATCCCGCAGACAGATGGTCGACCCCGCCGGCAGGTACGGCCCGGCATGGGGTTGGGGCCCCGTGCTCGGGAGGAGGATGGGGTTGGGGCCCCATCCGGGAGCGGCGAAGCCGCCAGCAAGGACGGCACGGCCCGGCATGGGGTTGGGGCCCGTGCTGGAGGAGGATGGGGCTGCCCATCCGGGAGCGCCGGAGGCGCCAGCAAGACGACGGCCCGGCATGGGGTAGCGGCCCCGTGCTCGGGAGGAGGATGGGGTTGGGGCCCCATCCGGGAGCGCCGAAGGCGCCAGCTAGTACAGCGAAGCGACTAGTGGTGGTTGATGCGGTAGCGAAGCTCGCCGTTGACGGCTCGGGCCGAGGCCTTGCCCAGGTGCCGCAGGTGCTCGAGGTGGGCGAACGTCTCGCTGTCGGCCATCGTGCCCCAGGCGTGCGGCTTGAACAGCACCTTGGAGTACTCCGGCACCGACAGCTCGTTCTCCGGTGCGTGCACGGCCGCGTTGGTGAGGGTCTCCAGCCGCATGCCGTGGTGCTCGATGATCTCCTTCGAGCGTCCGGCGAGGTCGTGGAACTCCAGGCCGTGGGCAGGCAGCACCACCTTGACGTCGTCGAAGGTGTACATGCGCTCCAGCGAGTCGAGGAAGTCCCACAGCGGGCGCGCCTGGGTGGTCAGCCCCGAGATGTGGGGCGTGATCGTGGGCAGGAGGTGGTCACCGGAGATGAAGATGCCGTGGGTCGGCTCCAGCAGGCACAGGTGGTCGGCGGTGTGGCCCGGGGTGTGCACCGACACCCACTCGCGGTCGCCCAGCATGAGGATCTGCCCGTCGATGACCCGCTTGGAGGGCTTCGGCGGCTGCCACAGCTTGGTGAGCAGCAGCGGCTTGATCCGCCAGCGCAGCCGTTCCTTCAGCTGGCCGTCGGGCGGTGCGCCGCCCCACGGCAGCGGGCGGTCCCACGGGGAGTTGCGCTCACGCCCGGTGATCTTCAGCAGCGCCTGCTCGATGGCGCCCATCTGCGCGTCGTAGTCCTGGGGCACGGCGACTTCGCGGATGAAGTCGTCCTCCTCGTGGGGGTCCCAGTAGGTCTTGAAGTTCTCGTGGGTCACCAGCTCGGCACCGCTGACCTCGCGGATCCGCTGGGCGGCGCCGTAGTGGTCGGGGTGGGAGTGGGTGACGACCACGGTGTGGACCCGCTTCAGCGGCAGGCCGGCCTCGTCCAGGCGGGCCTTGAGCACCTTCCAGGAGCGCAGGTCGGGGGTGCCCGGGTCCACCAGGGCCACGCCGTTGCGGTCCTCGATGGCGTAGCAGTTGACGTGGCCGAGGCCCGGCATGTTCATCGGCAGCTGGATGCGCAGCACGCCGGGAGCGACCTCGGCGACGTGCTTGTGCGGCGGTTGCCGCTCCTGGCGAAGGCTGTGGTGCAGGCCGCTCATGCCGCAACGGTAGTTTTCAAACCCCTTTTGGAAAAATCGGAGGCGTTCGCCCGGGCCGTTCGCCTCTGTCGCAACGGGCGGCGAGGGCTGCGCGAGCGCGTGGACGAGGGCGTCGGCGGCGACGGGCACCGCGGGCGGGGACTAGCCTCGGCCGTACGCGTCGGTCGTCACCTGCGGGGGCGGGTGGTGGACGCGTTCCTCGGGGGAGAGCTCGCATGATCGGTCACGACGCGATCGCCAAGGCGGTCGTCGAGCAGGGCATCGACACCGCCTTCGGGGTGGTGGGCGACGCCAACGTCTTCATCGTCGACTCGATGGTCCGCAACCACGGGGTGCGGTACCTGGCCGCCGCCCACGAGTCCTCGGCGCTGCAGATGGCGCTGGGCTACGCCCGGGTGACCGGCGGGCTGGGCGTGGCCACGGTGACCCACGGCCCCGGCCTGACCAACGCCATCACGCCGCTGGTGGAGGGCGTGCGCTCGAACACGCCGATGCTGTTGCTGTGCGGCGACACGGCGGTGGTGGCCCGCCACCACCTGCAGAAGATCGGCCAGCGGGAGCTGGTGCTGGCCACGGGCGCCGGGTTCGAGCCGGTCCGCAGCGGCGAGACGATCGCCCTCGACGTGGCCCAGGCCGTTCGCCGGGCGTACACCGAGCGCCGGCCCATCGTGCTGGACATCCCCTACGACCTCGAGTTCGTGGACGTCGATCCGCTGCCGGCCCCGCGGGCCGAGGCGCCGGCGCTGGCCGTCGCCCCCGATCCGGTGGCGCTCGACCGGGCGGTGGGCATCATCGCCTCGGCCACCCGCCCGCTGGTGCTGGCCGGGCGCGGGCGGTGCTCTCCGGCGCCCGCGAGCCGCTGTTGCGCCTCGCCGCCCGCCTCGGTGCACCGGTGGCCACCACCCTGATGGGCCGCGGCCTGTTCGAGGGAGATCCGTTCGATCTGGGCATCTTCGGCACGCTGTCCACCACGGTCGCCTCCGAGGCGATCGCGTCGGCCGACTGCATCATCGCCTTCGGTGCCGGGCTCAACTCGATGACCACCTACGACGACTCACTGCTGGCCGGCAAGCGGGTGGTGCAGTGCGACGTGGACCCGGCCCGGATCGGCCTGTTGAGCCGGGTGGACGCCGGGGTGGTGGGCGATGCGGGCCGCATCGCCGACACGATCGTGTCCTGGCTCGACGACGCCGAGCACAAGCCCTCCGGGTTCCGCTCGCCCGAACTGGAGGCGAAGCTGCGCACGTATGACCCGGCGGCCCAGTTCGCCGATCGCTCGACGGCCACCTCGGTGGACCCGCGCACCCTGACCCTGCGGCTCGACGGGCTGCTGCCCGCTGGTCGCACCGTGGTGGTCGACGGCGGGCGTTACATGCTCAACGCCCTGCGGGTGCCCTCGAAGGACCCGATGTCGTTCGTGACGAGCACCTCGTTCGGCTCGATCGGCCTCGGCCTGGGTCACGCCATCGGCGCGGCGACGGCCAAGCCCGACCAGCCGACCGTGCTGCTGTGCGGCGACGGCGGTTTCATGATGGGTTGCCTGGTGGAGCTGAACACCGCCATCCAGGCCGGCCTGGATCTGGTGATCGTGATCTACAACGACGGCAGCTACGGCGCCGAGCACATCCAGTTCCACAACAAGGCCATGGATCCCGGGTTGTCGCTGCATCGTTGGCCGTCGTTCGCGGCGGTGGCCCAGTCCATGGGGGCCACCGGCGTCACCGTGCACAACCTCGACGAGCTCGCCTCGGTGGGCGAGGTGATCGCCGATCGGCAGGGCGTCGTGCTCATCGACGTGAAGCTCGACCCGCAGGTGATCTCCGAGACCACCCCGGCGGCCCACTGATCCATACCGTTCGGTCTGGTCCGTACTGATCGGTCTGGAGATGGCCTTCGTCCCGGAACCATCGCCCGATGACGCCACACCGCGGTGCCCGCACTGCGGCCGACGCAAGCGCGCCGTGATGCGCTTCGCCGAACACGTCGAGGTGATCCAGGGCCCCGGTGGGTCCATCTCCACCCGGACCGAGCAACGGCTGGAACGGCGCTGCAGCTGGTGCGGCACGCTGCTCGAACCGCCCCGGCCGGTGGTCATCCAGGACCTCGACCCGCTCTGACGTCGAGCGGGTCGAGGCTCCCCGGACGTGGGTTCGACCGCCCGCGCTCAGCGCCCCGGCGGGCGGTGGTGGCGGATCGGCTTCTCCATGCGGGCGAACTTTGGCCAGCGCGACCATGGCGGCCCGGCCTCGAACCCGCCGTCGACCACGAACTCGCGGCCGGTGATCCACTCCGACTCGTCGCTGGCCAGGAACAGCGCCATGTTGGCGATGTCGCGGGGCTCGCCCACCCGGCCGAGCACCTGCGAGCTGGCGCCGGCGGCGCGCAGCTGCTCGATCTGGCTCTCGGACGCGTCGGGCCGGCCGGCGGCCAGCGGGGTGGCGATGAAGCCGGGGCAGATGGCGTTGACCCGGATGCCGTGCTCGCCCAGCTCCAGCGCCACCGACTTGGTGAGGTGGATCACCGCGCACTTGGCCACGCTGTAGAGGTGCGGCGTAGCCCACCCGGATGCCGGCCACGCTGGCGGTGGAGATGATCGATCCCGATCCCTGGGCCGTCATCACCGGCGAGGCGTGCTTCATCCCCAGGAACACGCTCTTGAGCAGCACGTCCATGGTCAGGTCGTAGTCCTCGACGGAGGTCGAGGACACCGGCCCGAGGGCACCGCCGAAGCCGGCGTTGTTGAACAGCACGTCGAGGCGGCCGAAGCGGTCGGTGGCCTCGGCGATCATCGCCGCCACGTCCTCCTCCTTGGACACGTCGGTGCGCAGGAAGGCGGTGGCGCCGCCCAGCTCGGCGGCGAGCGCCTCGCCCTTGTCGGCGTCGAGGTCGGCGATGAGCACCTTCGCCCCCTCCTCCACGAAGCGGCGCACCGTGCCCGCCCCGATGCCGCTGGCGCCGCCGGTGATGGCGGCCACCTTTCCGTCGAGCCGTCCCATGTGCTTCCCCCTGCTGTCCGGGCCGGGCGCGCCTGCGGGCCCGGCGGTGCGGCACGATCCTGCTCCACAGGGCGGGGGCGGCGCACGCGGATCGAAGCCGGGGCCGGTCGCTCCGGCGGCTCCGGCGCGACGGGCGGGGCTCAGCGGCCGAGGATCTTGGCCACGGCGCGCTGGGTCACACGGAGCCGGCGGGCGATCTCCGCCTGGGTCATGCCGTCGGCGAGCAGCGCTTCCACCGCAGCGCGGCGCCGGGTGGCCAGCGCGGCGATGGCGGCGCGGAGGCGGTCCATCTCGGCGGGGATCTCCGCCGCCTCGGCCAGCGCGTCGTCGCGGTTCAACGCCGGCCGGCGCGCACGTGCCCCGGGCACGGCGGCCCGGGGCACTTCGCGTTGTCGTTCAGAATGTTGACTTCTGCAAACAATGTGGTTTCCGTGCACAGATTTTCGTGGTGAAGTCCTTTCGACGGGGACTGCTGACCATCTGCGGGCCCGCACGACGGCGGGACCGTTCTTGCCACATCGAGGGCGGCGCTCGCCTCCCTCGGCAACGGTTGTCGCGTCCGACCGTTGCTGCTTCGCATCCTGGACCTCGATTGGAACGGCTCGATCGTACCCCAGGGTACGATCGAGGACAAGACCCCAGGGTACGCTTCGCCCACCGGGGCGACGGGCGGCCGCTACGGTGCGGCCATGCTCGACGATCCGGGACGGCCCGGCGGCCCGCTGGTGGGCGTGCGCGTCATCGATGTCACCCACGCTGCCGCCGGTCCCTTCGCCACGATGATGTTGGCCGACCTGGGGGCGGACGTCATCAAGGTGGAGCCGCCCGGAGGTGAGTTCACCCGCTTCTCCCGGCCGTTCCTGGCGGAGGACACGGAGCGGCACTACGGCGGCCGCTTCTCGAACCGCAACCGCAACAAGCGGGCGATCGTGCTCGACCTCACCACCGAGGCCGATCGCGAGACGTTCCTGCAACTGGTGGCCACCGCCGACGCGCTGATGGAGAACCTGCGCGGTGGCGTGCTCGATCGGCTCGGCGTGGGCTGGGAGGTGTGCCACGCCCGCAACCCGCGGCTCGTCTACGCCGCCATCCGCGGCTTCGGCGACGCCCGCACCGGCGACAGCCCCTACGCCGACTGGCCGGCCTACGACGTGGTGGCCCAGGCGATGGGCGGCATCGTGGCCACCACCGGGCCCGATCGCGACCACCCGATGCGGGCCGGTCCGCTGGTGGGCGACCTGGTGCCGGGGTTGCTCGCATCCCTGGGCCTGGTGTCCGCCGTGCTGCACGCCCGCCGCACCGGTGAGGGCCAGTTCCTCGACGTGGCCATGGTCGACGCGGTGATGTCGATCGGCGAGCAGGCGCTGACCGCCTGGGACTACTCGGGCAGCGACAGCCCGCCGTCGGGCAACGCCGTGGAGGACGTGACGCCCTTCGACGTGTACCGCACGCTCGACGGGCACTGCGCCATCGCCGCGCCCACCGATGCGCTGTGGTCGTTGCTGTGCGAGGTGCTGGGCCGGCCGGAGCTGACCACCGACGCCCGCACGGTCGACAACGTGGCCCGGGTGGCCAACCGTGGCTTCGTGGATGCGGTGATCGGCGGTTGGGCCGCCACGCACACCAACGCCGAGGTGATGTCGGCGCTCGGTGGCCGCGTGCCGGTGGGGCCGGTCTACGGGGTGAGGGATTGGGTGGACGACCCGCACGTGGCCGCCCGCCGCATGCTGCTCGAGGTCTCCCACCCCCATCACCGGCCGACGTTGCAGCTGGGCTGCCCGATCAAGTTCACGGCGACGCCGACCACGCTGTACCGCCGGCCGCCGTTGCTCGACGAGCACGGTCCGCAGCTGCGCGGCGAGCTGGCCGCCGAGCCCGGCGGCCCAGCGCCGGGGGTCGCGTCGCCTTCCTGATCGGCCCGTGATCGGCTGTTCACAGTTCCCTCACAGGGGTGCGGCACCTTCGGCGCCATGCAGAACACGCACCCCACGCAGCCCACCAACCGCCCCTCCCGCCTCAAGCACACCGTCGCCGCCATCGCCCTCGGCGGCCTCATCACCGGTGTCGGCATCGCCGCCGTGGCGGTGGTGCCCGCCTTCGCCGGGGCCGTGCAGGCCGACAGCCCCGCCGGCGGCCAGGGCACCGCCCCCAACGCAGGACCGCTCGAGGACGCACTCGCCCCGCTGGTGGCCGACGGCACCCTGACCCAGGAACAGGCCGACGCCGTGGCCGAGGCGCTGCGGGCCACGGCCGAGGCCCGCGCCGATGCCCGCAGCGAACGGCGGGCGGCGCTGGTGGACGCGGCGGCGCAGTACTTCGGCATCAGCGCCGAGGAGCTGCAGGCCCGCTGGCAGGACGGCGAGAGCCTGGCCACCATCGCCGAGGACACCGGCCACAGCCGTGACGACCTCATCGCCACGCTGGTCGCCGCCGTCGGTGAACGGACCGGCGCGGCGGTGGCCGCCGGGGCGATCACCGAGGAGCAGGCGCAGCGCATCGAGGACCGGGCCCCCGAGCTGATCGAGCGGCTGGTCGACGTGCCGGGGGGCGAGCTCGGCGAGCGGGTGGGCGGCCGCATCGGCGCCCGGATCGCCGAGCGGCGGGCCCGCTGAGCGCCGGGCGGGACGAGCAGACCCGCCCGGGCCGCCCCACCGGTGGGGACGGGGCTGCCCCAGCGCCTTCGTCCCCGCCGGGCGCCGTTGCGTAGCCTGCAACGGCGTGAGCACGATCCGGGTCGCGGCCTGCCAGATCAACACCGTGGTGGGGGACCTCGACGGCAACGCCGAGCGGGTGCTCGAGGCGCTGCGCCGGGCCGAGGAGGCCGGTTGCGACGTGGCCGTCTTCCCCGAGCTGAGCCTGACGGGCTACCCACCGGAGGACCTGCTGCTCAAGCCCGGGTTCGTGGCCGCCTGCCGTCAGACGCTCGACAAGGTGGCCGCCCGCACCGGTGCCTGTGCGGCGGTGGTCGGCTTCGTCGACGGCGCCCAGGATCTGTTCAACGCCGCCGCGGTGTGCGCCGACGGCGCCGTGGCCGGGGTGGTGCACAAGCGGCTGCTGCCGAACTACGGCCCCTTCGACGAGCGTCGCTACTTCACCCCGGGCCAGAGCCGTCAACCGCTGTTCGACGTGGCCGGCGCCTCGATGGGCGTCTCGGTGTGCGAGGACATCTGGAGCCCGTCGGGGCCCATCTCCGACCTCTCGAGCGGCGGCGCCGAGGTGATCGTGAACCTCAACGCCTCGCCCTACCACCGGGGCAAGGCCCGAGATCGCGAGGCCATGGTGGCCACCCGGGCGGCGGACGCCAGCGCCGCCATCGTGTACGTGAACCTGGTCGGTGGGCAGGACGAGCTGATCTTCGACGGCGGCAGCTTCGTGGTGGACCAGCGGGGCGAGCTCATCGCCCGGGCCCGGTCCTTCGACGAGCAGCTGCTGGTGGCCGAGCTCGAGCTGCGGCCGGTGTACCGCAAGCGCCTGCTCGATCCCCGCCACCGCCCGGTGTCCGACCCGCTGCCCCACCTCGCGGTGAGCGGCCCCCGGCCGGCGCCGTCGGTGCCGGCGGTCAACATCGTGGTGGCGCCGCCCGATCCCGTGCAGGAGGTCTACGAGGCGCTGACGCTGGCCACCCGGGACTACGTCACCAAGAACGGCTTCACCGACGTGCTCATCGGCCTGTCGGGCGGCGTCGATTCCACGCTGGTGGCCACCATCGCCGCCGATGCCCTCGGCCCCGAACGGGTGCACGGTGTGGCCATGCCGTCTCGCTACAGCTCCGATCACTCGGTGCAGGACGCCCGGGTGCTGGCCGAGCGGCTCGGGATCGACTTCCGCATCATCGAGATCGAACCGGCCCACGCCGCATTCGAGTCGATGCTGGCGTCGAGCTTCGCCGGTCGGGCCGCCGATCTCACCGAGGAGAACCTGCAGTCGCGCGTGCGCGGCGTCACGTTGATGGCGTTGTCGAACAAGCTCAACTGGCTGGTGCTGACCACGTCGAACAAGTCGGAGTCGGCGGTGGGCTACGCCACGCTCTACGGCGACACCGCCGGAGGGTTCTCGGTGATCAAGGACGTGCCCAAGCTCCTGGTCTACGACCTGTGCCGGTGGCGCAACGCCCAGGACGAGGTGGATGGTCGGGTCGGGCCGATCCCCGAGCGGGTGTTGACCAAGGCGCCGTCCGCCGAGCTGCGGCCCGACCAGCGCGACGACCAGTCGCTACCCCCCTACGAGATCCTCGACCCGATCCTCGAGGCGTACGTGGAGGACGACCGCTCGATCGACGAGATCGTGGCCCGCGGCTACGACCCGGCGGTGGTGACCCGCATCGTGCGGCTCGTGGACCTGGCCGAGTACAAGCGGCGCCAGACCGCCCCGGGGGCGCGCATCTCCACCCGTGCCTTCGGCAAGGACCGGCGGCTGCCCATCACCAACCGGTACCGGGGCTGACGTGGTCCCCCTCGAGCAGGCGGCCCGCAAGCTGGGCGCGTGGTGCTGGGCGGAGCGACGCTGCTTCGAGGTGCTCGGCGGCTGGGTGCGCGACGAACCGGACCCGGTGCGCAAGGCGATGCTGGCGGAGCACAGCCGCCACCACGCCTGGCGGGCGGATCGATGGGCGGAGGTGCTGCCACGGACCTATGTCGGCTCGATGGACGAGCTGGTCGCACCGCCCGCCGACGCCGACGTGTTCGAGGCGCTGGCCGGGATCGAGGGTCCGCTCAGCGGCTGACCGCTCACTACCATGTCCTGTACCCGGAATTGGTGTCGGCCTACCGAGCTTCACCGGATCTGATGAGCTTCGTCAGCGATGCTCCTGCGCTCCGCGCGATTCGCATCATTGTCGGTGACGCAACGCACGATCTGGCTGGAGCAGAACTGGTTTCCCCGCCCACCCGGGGATCTCTGGCCTGGACCGCGGGCCCAGTTGCATGACGCGGTCGCAAAGGTGCAGGTCAGAGCCACGAAATCCCGGGTATCACAACTGCGCTGCTGTGTTGGGGATCTTGACCCGCTCGGTATCGTGATAACGCACAAACCACCGTCCTGAGAGAGGGTGCACCTTGCCGAAGGAGCGTGTGGAGCGAGACGAGGAAGACCTCGTCCGGCTCTACCTCACCGACATCGGGCAGTATCCGCTGCTCACCAAGGATGACGAGGTCCGGCTCGCCCAGCAGATCGAGACCGGCGCGGCAGCCCGGGTCGAGCTCGAGGGCTCGCCCGAGTTGACGCCGGCCCGCAAGCGGGAGCTGCGCAAGCAGGTCCGCCGGGGGAGGACGCCGAGCGCACGTTCGTGCAGTCCAACCTGCGGCTGGTGGTCTCCATCGCCAAGAAGTACCAGGCGTCGGGCCTCCCGCTCCTCGATCTGATCCAGGAGGGCAACCTGGGTCTGATGCACGCGGTGGAGAAGTTCGATTGGCGCAAGGGCTTCAAGTTCTCGACCTACGCCACCTGGTGGATCCGGCAGGCCATCACCCGTGGCATCGCCAACACCGGCCGCACGATCCGCCTGCCGGTGCACGCCGGTGACACGTTGGCCCGGCTGCAGAAGGCCCGGGCCCGGCTCGAGCTCAAGCTCGGTCGTCCCGCCACCCTGGCCGAGCTGTCGGCCGAGGTGGAGATGCCCGAGGACAAGGTGACCGAGGCGCTGCGCTTCGCCGCCGAGCCGCTGTCGCTGTCCGAGCCGCTGCGTGAGGACGGCGACGCCGAGCTGGGTGACGTGGTCGAGGACCGCTCGGCCGAGTCGCCGTTCGAGGTCGCGGCCACCGCCCTGCTGCCGGAGGAGATCAGCCGGCTGCTGGCCCCGCTCGACGAGCGGGAGCGCGAGATCCTCAAGCTCCGCTTCGGACTCGACCGCGGCGAGCCGCGGACGTTGGAAGAGGTGGGCGAGCACTTCAACCTGACCCGGGAGCGCATCCGGCAGATCGAGGCGCGGGCCATGTCGAAGCTCCGCCACCCCTCGAGCGACACCGGCGCACGGGATCTGCTCGCCGTCTCGAGCACCCGCCAGCGCGGTCACAGCTCTCGACCAGCCCGGGCCTTCGGCCCGGGCTCGTCATGCGGGGGGGAGCCGGCCGGGCCGGCGGTGCCACCGACCACCGCCCCCGGCCGGCGCCGGGCGGTGGGCGGCCGCAGGGTCGTGGCCACCGCAGGGTCGAGTGCCGCGGCCACGTGGTCCCGCAGGCGTGACAGCACCAGCCCCCAGATGCGCTCCATGCGGGTCACCTGGGCGGGTTCGGCCACCAGCTGGTGCACGGTGACGCGGCAACCGGTGACGGTGGCCACCAGCTCGACGTAGGCGCGCTGGGCGGCGCCGGGCACCGGCACCTCCTGCTCGTCGAAGTCCCACGTGAGGGCGATGAGCGACGGCGCCAGCACGTGGTCGTACCGGCCGCGGACGCGCAGGCCCCACTCCATGGTGGCGGTGAACGCGCCGTCCACGAGGGTCACGGGCACCCCGAGCCAGCGGCTGTAGACGTCGCCGTCGGTGAGCGCCCGGAAGGCGGCGTCCTGCGGCACCTCCACATCGACGGCGGTGATGACCACGGCCGCCGTGCCCGCGGCCACGTCGGGCGCGGGCTCGGCGCTGGGGGCCCACTTGACCGGGTCGGGCTCGAAGAGCCGACCGGCCCGGGCGAGCGCGTCGCGCCGGGCGCGGTAGTACCGGAACGTGCCCTGGCGGCGTTGCTCGATCAGCCCGGCCTGCCGCAGCACGGCGAGGTGCTGGGAGATCGTGGGGGCGCTGAGCTCGAACGCGCCGCCGATCTCGCCGGCGGACAGCTCACGGTCCCACACGAGCCAGAGGATGTCGCGGCGCACGGGGGAGGCGAGGGCGTCGAGCAACTCCTGCGTGCCGGCACCGTCGCCGGCGTCGGCACCGTCGCCCGAGCCGTCGCCGTCGCCCGCGCCGACGGGTGACCCGCTACCTGAGGTGCGGGCGGTCACCGGCCGCTGGGTCCCGCCGGTCCTGCTCGCCACGCCGCCCGACGCTACCGGGGTGGCGGGGGGCGAGCCGCTCTACAGTCGGCCGCCGGTGCGAACACGGAGGTGCACATGAAGCTCGAAGGCAAGGTGGCGGTCATCACGGGTGCGGCGTCGGGGATCGGCGCGGCGACGGCCCGGCTGTTCGTCGAGGAGGGGGCCCGGGTGGTGGTGGGCGACATCCAGGACGAGGTCGGCGAGCGCTTCGCCGCCTCGCTGGGCGACAACGCCGTCTACCGGCACTGCAACGTGGCTCGGGAGGACCAGGTGGCTGCGCTCATCGGCGCCGCCACCGAGACCTGGGGCCGCCTCGACGTGCTCTACAACAACGCCGGTTTCGTGGGTGCGCAGGGTCCGTTCGAGACCACGTCGGTCGACGAGTACGACCTGACCATGGACGTGCTGCTCAAGAGCGTGTTCCTGGGCATCAAGCACGCCAGCCCGGTGATGAAGGCCCAGCGCTCGGGGTCGATCATCTCCACGGCGTCGATCTGCGGCCTCGTGCCCGATGTCGGCACCCACCTCTACAACGTGGCCAAGGCCGGCGTGATCATGATGACCAAGAGCGCCGCATTGGAGCTCGCCGAGCAGAACATCCGCGTCAACGCCATCTGCCCGGGGTTCATCGCCACCCAGCTGGCGGCCGGTCGGGCCCTGTCGGACATCGACGACGACGAGAACGCCGAGCGCCTGTCGAAGGTCCGCGATCGCATGGCGGACTCCCAGCCGCTGCAGCGCATGGGCGACCCGCTCGACATCGCCCGCATGGCGCTGTTCCTGGCCTCGGACGACTCGGCGTGGATGACGGGGACCGCGCAGGTGGTGGACGGTGGCCTGACCCTGGGCAAGCCCTGGCGCAAGCAGCCCAAGAACGTCACCCAGCCCGGTCCGATCCGGATGTACAAGCCCGCCGACTGATCGCACCGTGGGGTCTGCCGGCCCGGTCGGTGCCGGCCGGGCCGGATGAGGCCGGTCGCACCGCCGCTGAGCTGCGGTGATGGCGCCGGCCGGGTTCAGCTTCACTCCACGTGAAGGAAAGCTTTCCAACAGAATGCGGTAACGAAGCACAAACAGCACAGAAAAGATCGGGACATGCCCCGGCGATAGACCTCAACCGTTCCCACACGACGAGCGGGCGCTCGTCACGGAGAGGAAGGGAAGCTCCCGGATGAGGTTGTCGAGGAAGCGAAGGGTCGGAGGTGCTCCCGGGCTCGGGTGCCGCGAGCCGCGGCGGTGCGCCGTGGTGGGGCGGTGGGCCCGGTGAAGGTGCGTCGACTGGTGATCAGCGGCGTGGCCGGCGGTCTCGCCGCCCTCGCCTTCGCCGGGCAGGCGTTCGCCCAGGACGCCCCACCCACGTTCGATCCCGCTGCGACGATGGACAACGTCCGCGACCTGGCGGTGTCCACCAACCTGCTGTGGGTCATCATCGGCGCCACGCTCGTCGTGTTCATGCAGGCCGGCTTCGCTCTGGTGGAGACCGGCTTCTGCCGGGCAAAGCACGCCGCCCACGTGGTGAGCACGAACTTCGCCATCTTCGGGCTCGGCTTCATCGGCTTCATGGTGTGCGGCTTCGCCTTCGCCTTCTCCGGCTTCTCCTACGGCGCCTTCGGGATGGACGCCTCCATCGGCAGCGGCTCGCTCGTCGGCTCGGGGAACTGGGTGTTCCTGTGGGGCAAGGCCGGCTACTTCCTCAGCGGTGACGCCATCACCCCGGCGGTGATGGGCTTCTTCCTCTACATGGTCGCCTTCATGGACACGGTGGCCACCATCCCCACCGGTTCGATGGCCGAGCGCTGGAAGTGGAAGAGCTTCGTGATCTGGGGCCTGTTCTGCGGCGGCATCTACTACCCGCTCTTCGCCGGGTGGACCTGGGGCGGTGGCTGGTTGGCCAAGACGTGGGACACGATGAGCCTCGGCGCCGGGTACGTGGACTTCGCCGGTTCGGGCGTGGTCCACATGGTCGGTGGTGTGGCCGCCCTCGCCGGCGCCATCGTCATCGGCCCCCGCATCGGCAAGTTCACCAAGGACGGCACGCCCCGGGCCATTCCCGGCCACCACATCCCGATGGCCATGCTGGGCACGTTCATCCTGCTGTTCGGTTGGTTCGGCTTCAACGCCGCCTCCACGTTCGCCTCCAGCGACGTGCAGTTCGCGGTGGCGGCCACCAACACCGCCATCGCAGCGGCGTTCGGCGCAGTGGCGTCGATGGTGTGGATCACCCATCGGGCCGGCAAGCCGGACCCGGGCATGATGGCCAACGGCATGCTGGCCGGTCTGGTCGCCATCACCGCACCGTGTGCGTTCGTCGCTCCGTGGGCGGCGGCGGTGATCGGCATCGTGGCCGGCGTGCTGGTCATGGAGTCGGTCTTCTTCGTGGAGCGCAAGCTCAAGCTCGATGATCCCGTCGGTGCGGTCAGCGTGCACGGCGTCAACGGCCTGTGGGGTGTGCTGTCGGTGGGCATCTTCGCCAACGGCAGCTACGGCGCCGGCTGGAACGGCTCCTCCTCGGAGGGCGTCGAGGGCATCATCAAGGGCGACTGGGGCCAGTTCGGCGCCCAGCTGCTCGGCGCGCTGGTGATCGCCACGGTGATCTTCGGCGTCGCCTTCGCCTTCTTCAAGATCCAGAACGCGCTCACCAAGGGCGGGATCCGCTCCGACGCCGACGACGAAATCGCCGGCCTCGACCTACCCGAGATGGGCGTGCTCGCCTACCCGGAGTTCGTCCAGTCCTCCGGTGTGGGGATGGGCTCGGGCGCCGAGCTGGCCACGGCCGATCGGGTCAAGGCAGATCAGTGACCTCGCGGTCCTGCGGGCCGGCCACCGGGCCGGCCCGCAGCACCGGCCCCGGCCGATCGCCCGGCCGGGGTGCGCGCGGTCGGGGCGGGAGCAGTCGCCGCGGGAGCAGTCGGGGCGGGAGTGGTGTTCGGCGGTGACGTCCAGCTCGTCAGCTGGCCGCAGGAGGCGGGCCTGCGGGAGCGCGTGGCGGCCACGGGCCGGCTGTGCCTGCTGGTGATCGAGCCGAACGTGTCGCCGCCCCATGATCTCGGCGTGGGCGAGGACTGGGTGCGCAGCACCGCCGACGCCGTCGAGATCCGTTCCCGCATCGACCGGCTCCGGGCCGCCAACGCCGGACGGCTGCCCCGACCCGGCCTCGACGGCGACGGCATCCTGACCTACGGACCGCGATGGGTGGCGCTGGCGCCGGGCGACCTCCCGCTGGCCCGCCGGCTGTGCGACCGCTTCACCCAGCTCGTGACCCGGGCCGAGCTGCGCAGCTGCTACGAACCCGCCTGCAGCGACGCCACCCTGGCCGTCAAGCTGCACCGGCTGCGGCGCCACCTGATCGATGTGGAGCTGCGCCTGACCACGGTGCGGGGGCGGGGGTGCATCCTGGAGCCGGCGCACCCCCTTGCGTCGGCTTTCGACGCGAGTGCCGTCACCGCCTGAGCGGCTCGATGGGCTGGGGTCCTACGGCCTGCCCGCTGCGGGCGTTCGCGCCTGGCGGCTGCGGCACCCGGCGGCGGACGATCGAAGCGTCCCACCGAGACGAACCCGGAGGTCGTGATGGAGCTGCACCTCACCGATGAGCAGGCCGAGCTGGTGCGCGGGGTCCTCGACCGGGCGTGGCGGGATCTGCGCTACGAGATCGCCGACACCGACAACTCCCGGTTCAAGGCCGAGCTGCGTGGGCGCGAGCAGGTGATGCACGGCGTGCTGGACCTGCTCGGCGGCCCGCTCGCCGACCCGCCGCTGTCCAGCTGAGCCGCTCAGCGGCGCCGGGTCGCTGCGCCGCGCCGGCGGCGCGCCGCCGGCGGCCGTGGCGCGGCGGGTGCGGGCGCGGGTTCCGCCGCCTGGAGGAGGTAGCCGCGCGCCCGCACGCTGGTGAGCCGTAGCCCGATCGGCTCCAGCAGGTGGCGGATGCGGTGGAGCCGGGTGTTCAGCGTGGCGCAGCTCAGCTCGTCGCCATCGCCATCACCGTCGCCCGCCAGGAGCAGGGGGCGGGCCACCACGTTGTCGAACTGCTCGCAGAGCAGGGCCGTGATGCGCTCGCAGCTCGGGGGGACCACCACGGTGGCGCCCCGATAGAACACGCACCCGTCCCGGAACTCGGGAGCGGCGTTGGCCTCCTGGCCGGCGGCCTGCAGGCGCCGGATGCGCCAGTGCACCTCGATGGGGTCGGCATCGACGCGCACCCACTCCTCGTTGGCATCGAGGTCATCGGGGGGCACGTCACCCACCTGCACGATGTAGAGGCACAGCGCTCCACGTGCCCGCAGCGCAGCGCGCTGCGTCGCAGGCATCGGCCAGCTGCACAGCTCGATCTCGGGCGGTGCGGCAGCGGCGAACTGCGGTGGCAACGGGCGCATGGGCAGCAACGGTCGGCTCCCTGTCAGTGAGACTCTCGTGATCGCCGACCAGACTTCCCGGCACGCCCTGCGGGGCAATGTAGCAGCGGTTCCGCGGCCCGCAAGGCTCTCCTTCACGGCGCGAGCACCCCGCGACACAGGCGTATTGTTCCGTTCATCAGCCGTTCACACGAAGCGCTTCCCCTGCGTCAGCGACAACCTCTATGGTGCCATCCCAGGTGAGCCGGGAAGTCTGGTCGGCACGACGTCGAACGCGTGCTGGAGCTTTCTGTGGATCATCTCATCCGCCCCGAAGTAGTGAATCGTGGGCCGCCTGCCATCGAGGTCTCTCGATGGTTTATGACGACGTTGATTGGTTCATGAGAGGAGACGGATTGATGAAGTGGAAAGTGGTGGCCGCCGGAGCGGCAGCCGGGTTGGGTGTGCTGGCGCTGGCGCTTCCGGCCGGCGCGCAGGATGCGCTCAGCGCCGAGTCGGTGCAGACCAACCTCGACAACGTGTTCATCTTGGTCAGCGCGGTGCTCGTCATCTTCATGCAGGCCGGTTTCGCCCTGGTGGAGGCGGGCCTCACCCGGGCCAAGAGCGTGGCCAACATCATGATGAAGAACTTGATGGACTTCTGTGCCGGGGCCATCGCCTTCTTCGCCGTCGGCTACGCGTTCGCCTTCGGTGCGGGTAACGACTTCATCGGCTGGAACGGGTTCTTCCTGGGTGACGGCGCCTTCCAGTACGGCACGTTGACCGTACCGGTGACGTTCATCTTCCAGGTGGCGTTCGCCGCCACCGCCGCCACCATCGTGTCGGGGGCCATGGCCGAGCGCACGAAGTTCAAGAGCTACTTCGTCTACAGCATCGGCATCTCGGCGGTGATCTACCCGATCGTCGTGCACTGGAACTGGGGCGGCGGCTGGCTGGCGCAGCTGGGCACGCCGTTCCACGACTTCGCCGGCTCCACCATGGTCCACATGACCGGTGGCGTGGCCGCCCTGGTGGGCGCCAAGGTGCTCGGTCCCCGCATCGGCAAGTACGGTCCCGACGGCAAGCCCCGGGCCATCCCCGGTCACAACATCCCCTTCGCCGTCCTCGGCACGTTCATCCTGTTGGTGGGTTGGTACGGCTTCAACCCCGGCTCCGAGCTGGCCGCCGACGGCGCCATCGGCGGCATCGCCGTGACCACCACGCTGGCCGCTGCGGCCGGTGCCGTCGCCACCATGCTCACGGTGTGGATCCACGCCGGCAAGCCCGACGTGGCCATGGCCGCCAACGGCATGCTGGCCGGTCTGGTGGGCATCACCGCCGGTACGGCGGCGGTGAGCAACGTGGGCGCCATCATCATCGGTCTGCTCAGCGGCGTGATCGTCTACTTCAGCGTGCTCTTCTTCGACCGGATCGGCATCGACGACCCGGTGGGCGCGGTGTCGGTGCACGGTGTGTGCGGTGCGTTCGGCACCATCTGCGTCGGGCTGTTCGCCGCCCAGGAGAGCGACTTCTGGAAGCAGGGCCTGTTCTACGGCGGCGGCGCCAGCCAGTTGGTGACCCAGATCGTCGGCGTGGTCGCCGTGGCCGCCTTCGTGGCCGTCACCGCCACGCTGCTGTTCCTCGGCATCAAGATGACCATGGGTCTGCGGGTGCCGGAGGAGGAGGAGCTGGCCGGTCTCGACATCGCCGAGCACGGCTCCGCCGGTTACGGCCCCGATGTCACCGCCGGTGGCTCGCTGGCCGGGAGCCGCTCGCCCGCCGCTGCGGGGGTGTGAGGCGGTCTCCCGCTGAACCGATCGAACGTGGTCACAGCCGCCGGCAGGGCAACCCGCCGGCGGCTGTGCCGCGTCGAACGGTCGCCCGGCTGCGCCTGATCGGGCTAGGAAGGCGGGGTGGAACCAACGGCACCGACCGAACGAACGTCCTCGCACGCCGCCCGCCGCCTGGATGAGCTGCTCGCTCCCCTGCGGTTGCCGGCGGTGGCCGCCCCCATGACCGGCGTGTCCACACCGGCGCTGGTGGCGGCGGCCTGCGCAGCGGGGGTCATCGGCTCGTTCCCCACCAGCAACGCCCCGAGCGAGGCGGCGTTGGACGAGTGGTTCGACCGGATCGAGGCCGATGCGGCGGCCGCCGCCAAGCCCGCTGGTCGCACGCCGGGGCCGGTGGCCGCCAACCTGATCGTGGGCCGCCAGAACCGCCGTCTCGACGCCGACGTCGAGTGCGTCTGCCGGCGCCGCGTGCCCCTGGTGATCACCAGCGTCGGCAGCCCGGCGCCGGTGGTCGAGCCGCTGCACGCCGCCGGCTGCCTCGTCTTCGCCGACGTGGCCTCGATCGCCCATGCCCGCAAGGCGCTGGCCGCCGGCGCCGACGGGCTCATCCTGCTGTCCGCCGGGGCGGGCGGGCACACGGGCTGGGCCAACCCGCTGGCCTTCGTGCGGGGTGTGCGCAGCTTCTTCGACGGGCCGCTGGGCCTGGCCGGTGGGATGGCGGACGGCGTGGCGCTGTGGTCGGCGGTGTGCGCGGGCTACGACTTCGGGCTGTTCGGCACCCGGTTCATCGCCACCGCCGAGAGCGGCGCCTCACCGAGGTGGCGCCAGGCGCTGGCCGACGCCACCATGGACGACATCACCGTGGCGCCCGCGCCCAACGGCGTACCGGCCAGCATGTTGCCGGAGGGCGCCGGTAGCGGCGGGCACACCGTCAACGCCGTCCACGGGGACGTGGCGGTGGCCGCGCTGGTGGACGAGCTTGAGGCCGGGTGGTCGGCCGCCCGGGCGCGCACCGCCCGCTCTCTCGCCGGGGGCAGCGGGGCGCCGGCGGTTTGAGGACCGGACCGGGCTCACGGCTCGACGATGGCGAAGTTGCTGAGGAAGACCTCGAGGTTGTCGAAGATCACGGAGGCCGCCGCGACCTCACCGGTGGCCTCGGCCTGCCCGCCGGCCACCGCGTCCTCCAACCGGGTGGTGCCCTCGGCCATGGCGTGCAGCAGCGCCCGGTCGAGGCGCACGGTGAGGGCGGCGTCGGGGTCGTGGCCCGCCACCGCGTGCAGGGCGCAGTTGGACAGGCGCAGCACCCAGCGCTCGTCGTCGAGATCCCGGAACGTCAGGTTCACGGCGGTGCCGAGCGAGCGAACCCGTTCCGCCTGCAACCGCACGGCGAGCGCATCGAAGAGCTGCTCCACCGTCATGGCGTGCACGAACGACGCCTTGGTGGCCGGCTTCGACGGGGGAGGGCCGTTGCGCAGCTCCTGCGCCCCGGTCAGGTAGGCGTTGCGGAACGTGGCCGACTCGGACTGGTAGCCGAGCTGCTCGAGGGCGTCGGCCTGCAGCTCGCGGGCGGCGGTGTTGCCGGGGTCGGCGAACACCAGGTGGTTGACCAGCTCCACCACCCAGCGGTAGTCGCCCGCATCGAAGGCCCGCCGGCCGGCCGCCAGCAGCTGTTCGGCCCCACCGGCGAGCTCAACGTAGCGGCGTCCGGCGTCGGTGGGCGGCAGGCGCCACAGGTTGGCCGGGTTGCCGTCGTACCACGAGAGGTAGCGCTGGTACACGGCCTTGACGTTGTGCACCACGTGCCCGTAGTAGCCGGTGGCGTCGGCGTGCTCCGCGAAGCACGGCGGCAGCTGCAGCAGCTCGGCGATCTCGGTGCCGGTGAGGCCCTGGTTGGCATACCGCATGGTCTGGTCGTGCAGCCAGCGGTAGAGGTCCCGCTGGCGGTGCAGGAACGTGCGCACGTCGTCGTTTCCCCAGCGGGGCCAGTGGTGGGAGGCGAACAGCAGCTGCACGTCGTCACCCCACAGTTCGATCGCCTCGCCGATGTACTTCGACCACCGCAGCGCGTCGCGCACCAGGGCCCCGCGGATGGGCACCAGGTTGTGCAGGTTGTGGGTGCAGTTCTCGGCGGTGCACAGCCACCCCTGCTCGGGGAAGTAGAAGTTCATCTCGGCCGGTGCCTCGGCCTCGGGGGTGAGCTGGAACACGATGCGCACCCCGTCGACCACCAGCTCGGTGCCGGTGGCGGTGATCTCCTCGGTGGGGGCGATGAGCCCGGGGAACCAGAACGGGATCGCCTTGCCGAGCCCCGAGTCGACGTGCTGGCGCGGCCCGGGCGGCAGCAGCGGCCCGAACTGGTAGGCGGCCCGCCGGACCATGGCGTAGCCGGCGATCACGTTCTCGCCGACGGTCTCGCGCAGGAAGCGCTCCGGGGCGATGACCCGGCAGCGGCCGGCGTCGACATCGGCCTGGGTGGTCACACCCAGCACCCCGCCGAAGTGGTCGGTGTGGGAGTGGGTGTAGATCACCGCGGTGACCGGTCGGGACCCCAGTCGGGCATTGGCCAGCTCGAGGCAGGCCCGGGCGCAGGGCTCGACGGTCAGCGGATCGATCACGATCCACCCCCGCTCGCCGGCCACGAACGTGATGTTGGAGATGTCGTAGCCCCGGGCCTGCCACACGCCCGGGGCCACCTCGAACAAGCCGTGGATGGCGTTGAGCTGGGCCTGGCGCCACAGGCTCGGGTGCACGGTGTCGGGGTTGGGGCTGCCGGGGGCGATGAAGTGGTAGCGGTTGACGTCCCACACCGCACCGACCGGTGTGTCGATGACCCCGGTCGGGTGGGTGGCGACCAAGCCCGGGTGGCCCGCTCGAAGTCGGCGGGATCGAAGGCGGGCGCCGGGCGGCTGGTCACCGCCCGGGTCGCGTCGGTGGCGGGTTTCGGGCTGGTGGCCATGCCAGAGCCTGGCACGCAGCCGGCACGGCCGCACCGGCGCCGGCGCAGTCGGCGGGGTCAGGGTGTTCGCTGCAGCCGGGCGGCGAGCTCGGTGGCGCCGCGGCGGCCGGCCGCGACGGCCGCCGTGCTGTGGTCCCACGGCGCCACCCAGGTCGGGTCGGCGCCCCGCTCGAGCAGCAGCTCGGCCGTGTCGGGCTGCCCGCCGTGGGCGGCGAACCAGAGCGCCGCGCCCAGTTCGTCAGCACCGGGGGCGGGATCGGCGTCGCACGCGGTGCGCACCCGCTCCTCCAGCCCGAGCGCGGCCGCCTGGGCCAGCGTGGTGCGGGCGCCGCGCTCGACGAGTCGGTGGGCCGCCCCCCAGTTGCCGAAGGCCACGGCGTCGGCCAGCGGTGTGCCGCCGCCGATGACCGCGCCCGGGGCCTCGATGTCGGCGCCGGCGTCGAGGAGGGCGTCGAGCACGGCGACGTCGTCGCTGCTGGCCGCCCAGTGCAGCGCCGTCTCCCGATGGGGCCCGGCGAAGGGGGCGTCGAGCTGCGCCCCGGCGGCGACCAGCACCGCGACGGTGTCGACGTTGTGGGGGAAGTGCCCCGGCCAGTCGGTGGCGATGTGCAACAGCGTCCTGGCTGTACCGTCCGGTACGGCGGCGGGGTCGTCGCCGAGGTAGGCGGTGGTCAGCTCGGGGTGGTCGCGCAGCAGCGTGCGCAGCACGTCGAGCTCACCGCGTTGCACCGCTCGCACCGCGGTCTCGGCGAGCGGGTCGGTGGCGGGCAGGAACAGCACGGGACCATTCTGGCCGCCCCGCTGGCCGTCCGTTGTGGTCGACGGCCAGCTCCGAACGGAGACGACGTCGGGGTCAGGCGGCCTCGCCGAGCAGCGGATCGGCGGCCAGCGCGTCTGCGGCCAGGACGGCATCGACAACGGCCGGCAGGTCGAGGTGGGCGATGAGGCCGTGCACCTCGGTGGCGTCCAGGCGGACGAGCGGCGACCCGGCGGCGAGCGTACCGATGGTGTGCCCGCTGCCGGCGCCGTCGGCCTCTTCCCACACCGATCGGGCGATGGCCAGCAGCCGGTCCACGACGAAGCCCACGGTGTGGCCCCGGTGCCGCACGACGATGACCCGCCGGTCCGCGTCGGTGGCCGCCGGACGGTGCACGCCGACCACCGGTGCCAGGCGCACCAGCGGCACGGCCAGGCCCCGGTGCAGGAACACGCCGATCACCTCCTCGGAGGTGGCCTCGGTGATCAGGCGGTCGGGGAACGTGGTGATCTCGTCGATCTGCTCGATGGGCACGGCCACGTCGATGCCGATCGAGCAGGCCACGTAGCGCCGCCCGGCGCGCGCCCTGCCGGCCTCGTCGTCGAGCCGGGCGGCGTCATCGGTGCGGGCCTCGACGGCGCCGTCGGGCCGGCCGGTGTTCAGCGCCGCCATGGCGGTGACATCGGGGTCGGCGAGCAGGCGATCGCCGTCGACCAGCAGGTACGGCGGGCCGTCGGCGCCGTGCCACAGCCCCTGGAACAGCTCGGGCCGGGCGAGGCCGATCGGTGGGAGCGGACCGAGCTCCTGCAGGGCGATGCGACGGATCTGGTGCACGTCGCTCAGGGCGAAGGCCACGAAGCCGCGCTCGTGGCGCAGGGCGATGCCACGGTGCACCGCGGTGTCGGCCAGATCGCCCAGCCGCAGCACGGCGAGCGGGTCGGCCACCGGGATCCGGGACTGCAGCAAGGGCGTCGTGCCGAGGCAGGCGGGTCCGTCGAGGATGGATCGTTCGAGGGCCAGCTCGGGCAGGACGTTGTGGATCACCTGCACGTCGATGGCGATGTGGTGCCTGCCGATGGCGGCGAGCAGCACCGAGCGCACCCCGTCGTCCGTGGCGGTGCCGTTGCGCTGGTCGCCCGCCGACGTCCGCGCCTCGACGTCGAGGGCGCGGGGCACGCCGGACCGCTCGATCAGCGCCTCCCCGTCGAGCAGCGAGACCACGCCGTGGCCGCCGGGATCGTGGTAGCAGCAGGGGAACAGGCAGTCGTCCGCTCCGGCGGTCCGCAACGGCTGGAGCCGGCTCGGGTCGACGCGCTCGACACCGAGGACACGGTCGGCGGCGAGGCCGAGGAGCCCGGCGCCGATGTGGAGCACCGCGATGATGGGTGCGGTGCCCTCGGCGGTCCCGGCGATGTCGAGCTCGATCACCGGGACCAGCAACCCCCGCAGGTCGATGGCGCCCAGCAGACCGGGTGCCGCCGTGGGCAACGGGAGGTACCGCTCGGGCGCAGGGACCACCTCGCGCAACTGGTCCAGGGCGATGCCCACGGCGTTGCCCCGGATGGCTACCACGCCGTATGGCTCGGCGGTGGCGGTGGCGGTTGCCGGCATGCTCGGGCCCGTCCGCTCAGCGCTGCTCGGCGGCGAGCTCGCCGATGAGGCCGGCCACCCGGCGCGACGTCTGCTCCTGGGCGGAGGTGGACTCGGCGATGAGGCGGATGGCGTCGTTGGTCTTGCGGACGTTCTCCACGATCTGCTCGAAGGCGGCCTTGGCCCGGTTGGAGACCTCGGCACCCTGACCGACCCGGGCGGCGGACTCGTCGATCAGCTTGGAGATCTCCGACGCCGAGGCCGAGGCCCGCTCGGCCAGCTTGCGCACCTCGCCGGCCACCACCGAGAAGCCGACGCCGTGCTCGCCGGCCCGGGCCGCTTCGATGGAGGCGTTGAAGGCGAGCAGGTTCGTCTGGTTGGCGATCTCGCTGATGGACCGCACGATCTGGCCGATCTCCACCGAGGAACGTTGGATCAGACCGATGGCCTCGATGGAGCTGCGCAGCGCCTCGAAGCCCTGCTGGGCGTTCGACTGGGTCTCGTCGGCCAGCGAGCTCGCCTCGCGCGTGCTCTGGGCGATCGACCTGGTGGAGGCGGCCAGCTCGTGGACCGTGTCGGTCATCTCGGCGGCCTTCACGGTGATCGTGTTCTCGAGGGCGACCTCGGCGGTCACGTCGGTGGCGTACTTGACCACGCAGCACGGCTCGCCCGACAGCCCGAAGATCGGGTTGTAGGTGGCTTGGATCCACACCTCGCGGCCGTACTTGCCCACCCGCTGGAAGCGGCCGGCGATGAACTCGCCCCGGCGCAGGCGTAGCCAGAAATCCCGGTACTCCTCCGAGGTGATGTAGTCGGCGGCGCAGAACATGCTGTGGTGCTGCCCCGCGATCTCGCGCAGCGAGTACCCCGTCGTCCGCAGGAAGTTGTCGTTGGCGTCGAGGACGTTGCCTTCGAGATCGAACGTGATGACGGCCTGGGAGCGGCCGATGGCGGTGACCTTGCCCTCGAACTCGGCGTTTCGTCGCTTGGCGTCGGTGATGTCGGTGGCGTAGACCACCACCTTGAAGACGCGGCCGTCGGCGTCGAGGATCGGGTTGTAGGTGGCGTGCAGCCACACCTCGCACCCGTCCTTGCCCAGGCGTCGGAACTCTCCGCTGGTGTGCTCGCCCCGCCCGAGCTTCGCCCAGAACCGGGCGTCGGCGTCGTCGCCGGCTTCGTCGGGCGTGCAGAACATGCGGTGGTTGCGCCCGAGGACGTCGTCGAGCCGGTAGCCCAGCACGGCGAGGAGGTTGTCGTTGGCCCCCAGCACCGTGCCGTCGAGATCGAGCTCGAGCACCGCTTGCGCCCGGCTGATGGCATCGACCTTGCCCTCGAACTCGGCGTTGCGCAGCTTGGCGGCGGTGACGTCGGTGGCGAACTTCACCACCTTGGCAACCTTGCCGTCGAGATCGAGGATCGGGTGGTACGTGGCGTGCAGCCACACGTCGCGCCCGCCGGCCGCCTTGCGCCGGAACTCGCCGGTGACGTGCTCGCCCGAGGCCAGCTTGCGCCAGAAGTCCTGGTACGCCTCGCTGCGTGCGAAACCGTCGTCGCAGAAGAGGCGGTGATGGCGACCGATCACGTCGGCTTCGCCATACCCCATGGTCTGCAGGAACAGCGCGTTGGCGGAGAGCACGGTGCCGTCGGTGGCGAACTCGATCACTGCGCTGGCGCGGTCGATGGCGCTGAGCTTGCCCTCGAGGTCGACCGTGCGGCGCTTGGCGGCCGACACGTCGACGGCGAGCTCGACCACCTTGATCGGGCGGCCCTCGTGATCGAGGATCGGGTTGTACGACGCCTGGATCCAGACGTCGCCGCCGTCCTTGGTGACGCACTTGAACTCGCCGGTGACGGACTCGCCGCGGCCCAGCTGCTGCCAGAGCTCCCGGTAGGTCGCGCTGCGGCCGTAGGCGGCTTCCACGAACAGCCGGTGGTGCTGGCCGAGCACCTCGTCGGCGTCGTACCCGAACAGCGACAGGAACGTGTCGTTGGCCGCGAGCACGGTGCCGTCGAGGTCGAGCTCGACGACCGCCTGCGAGCGGCAGATCGCCGCCAGCTTGGCCCGCAGCTCGGTGCGCTCGTCGAGCCCGCCGCTGTCCGTGGGCGGGTCCGTGGCGGGCCCGCGTCCTCGTGCGGGTCGCTCGGAGGTCGGTGCGGCGGGTTCGGAGCTGGTCTGGTCCTGCACCATCGGGATGTCGGAGTGTGGCCGATGGTCCTAGATCGCCTGCGCGGGTGAAGCGGGCGCCGGGGCCGCCGGCCGGCCGGGCGCCCGCCCGTCCGGCCGGCCGCAGAAGTGCAGGTCAGCGACCGTTGGAGAACTGGTGGACGCCCCACCAGCCGGAGCTGTCGTGGTAGAGCCCGACGCCCACCTCGGTCCAGCGGGTGCTGGTCATGTTGGCGTAATGGCCGGGGCTGTCGACCCACAGCTGGTTGAAGCGGGCGGCGGCCTGTTGCGGCGTGGCGTTGGGGTCGCTCCACCACACGATGTTCTCGCCCCAGCTGGTGCGGGTGCCGGTGATGAACGGTCGCAGCTCGGCATCGGAGCTGTGACGGAACCCGCTCCGGCGCATCGTCTCCGCCCATCGGCGGGCGTTGGCCGACAGGTCGGCGGCGGCCCGCAGCGGTGGCAGGCCGACCTCGGCCCGCTCCCCGTTGAGGTACTGCAACGAGTACTGCTCGGCTTCCGACAGCGCGGACCCCGCCGGCGGCAGCGGTGCCGTGGTGGTCGGGGCGGGTGCCCCGGTCGTCGTCGTGGCCCGCGTCGTCGTGGTCGCAGGTCGCGTCGTGGTGGTCGCGGGTCGCGTCGTGGTGGTCGTCGGTTGCGTGGCCGATGTCGCCGAGCTCGGCGCCTGCGTGGTGGTCGGCCGTGGCTCGGGTCGGGTGCTCGCCGTCGTCGCCGGCCCCGGTGCCGCGGTGGTGCTGGTGGCGGAGCCGGCGGGCGGCGCAGTGGTCACCACGGGCAGGCCGCGGCGGCCGCCGCGCAGCACGAAGAAGCGGTGCACCCACCAGCGGCAGCGCAGCACCACATCCCAGCGGCGCTGGTCCCACGACCTGCCGGCCCCCGCGCCGGCGCCGGTGGTCGTGCTGGACGGTGTGCTCGACGTACTTGTCGGTGTGCTCGACGTACTGGACGGTGTGCTCTGAGAACCGGACGTACTGGATGGTGTGGTGTCTCCGGCGGTGGTGGTGACCGTGGTCGGGGCCGTGGTCGGGGCGGTGGTGGTGCTTGTGGTGACGGGCGCGCTGGTGACGGGTGCGCTGGTGGTGGGCGTCGAGGAGCTGGTCGGTGGCTGGGTCACCTCGGTGGGTGCCGGCGCCGGTGTGGTGGTGCCGGCAGACTGGGCAGCGGTGGTCGGCGGTGCCGGCGTCGTCGTCGATGGGGCCGGGGCGCTGGTCGTGGGGGCGGCCTCACCGAAGGACACATCGCTGCAGGCGTAGAAGGCCTCGGGGCTGTCGCTGCGCTGCCAGACGAGGTAGAGGATGTGGTGGCCCTGTCGCTCGGGCATGGCCACGTCGGCGTGGTAGTGCCCTTCAGCTGGACGAGGGCCGGAATCGTGCACGAGCTCGAGGTCCGCCCACCGCAGCGGGGCCGCCGGGTCGAAGCCGTCCTTGGTCAGGTACCACCGGTAGTACGCGGTGGCGTGCGGCGCGGTGGCCTCGAACTCGAGGTGGGTCAGCCCGTCGGCATCGCGGGTGAGCGGGGTGGTGGGCCAGTCACCCGGGCGGTCGAGGGCGGCGTACTTCGGTCGGCCGGCGCTGCACAGCTGCCCGTCGGGGATCAGCTCCTCGTGACGGCCGGCGGCATCGCCGATGTTCACCTCCATCCAGTCGT
Source organism: Acidimicrobiales bacterium (assembly GCA_041394365.1). Classification (GTDB taxonomy): domain Bacteria; phylum Actinomycetota; class Acidimicrobiia; order Acidimicrobiales; family CAIXPF01; genus CAIXPF01. Next base: position 19,018 of record JAWKIM010000011.1, on the reverse strand, counting down.
AGAGCGCCTGCGCGTTGTCCCGCCAGGCCTGTGCGCACATCGGGTTGTCGCGCTCGAGGAAACGGCACTGGTAGGCCCGCGACGGCGGGTTCGCCACCGAGCCGTGGGCGTCGGCCACCGCCACCCCGACGGCGGTCAGCCCGGCGGCGATGCTCAGCAGGGCGGCGGCGGCGCCACCCCTGCTGCGCCGACGTCGACGGCGGGAGCGCGCGTCGCGCCCGTCCGGTTTGCCCGCCGCCGCAGGGTGCATGGACTTGCCGTGCCCGGCTGCGGTCCCGCCCGCCGGTGAGGTGCTTGGCATCTGGATGCTGCTTTCGTCCGCGTCCGCCCGCGTCCGATGGTGGAGCGATCCGACACCTGATCGTCCGCCGGTGGTGTTCCCACCACCCGATGGGCGACAGCTCGGCGGTCCGGTCTCCCGGTGGCCGGCTGCGCCCGACGGCGTCGAGTTCGCACGGCGAACACTACGACGTCTGCCGGGGGCAAGGAAGTGCTCAGTTCCCGGGGTATGCCATGCCGACCGTCGCCGGGCCGGGCGTGCTGGGCAGCCACGGGCTCGTCCTGCCCCTCGGACGCGAGCCCGCTCTGGACGCAGTTGCGGGTTGAGGTGGGACCCGCCCGCTGGTCGGCTGTGCAGTACGGTGCGCACCGATGAGCGAAGCGGTGCACGACGTGGCCGAGGCTAATCGGCGACGGTTCCTGGCGGTGCGTGCTGCGGTGCGTCCCGATCCCGATGGTGTGGCGCAGCTGTACGCGCGGGTGCGCGAGGCGACCGGTCCGGTGCATGCGGCCACGCTGGAGGCGATCGAGCGGCATGTGGCGGCCCGTGCTGCGCAGCCGTCGTCGTGACCCGAACCTGGTGGGACGCTGAGGCGCTCGTCGAGCTCGTCCTGGGCACCGAGGCGGCGCCGGCTGAGTACGAGGACGCCACGCTGCTCGCCGCCCTGACGTCGGTGGCGGTCGACGAGCAGCTCACGGAACCGGCCCGGTCGCTCGTCGTCGAGCTGCGACCGCCTGCTCGCCACGCCTGGGAGTTGGCCGGCGCCCTGCAGGTCCAGACCCAACGTGTGGTCTCTGGCATGGACGGTCTGCTCACCGTCGCTCGGATGCTCGGCCTGCGCGTCGCACACCTGCGCTGAGCGCGTGCCGCCGAGCGCCACCTTCCAGCACTGGCGCCTCCGCTGTCGCCGGGCCGCTGGTTCGGTCAGGCCGCCGCTCGTTTCGGTCTCGATGCGTCGTTCGATGACGGCGTTCGTCGCCGTACTGGCCGGTATCGACCGTCCACCGGTGTTGAGCTCCGTCGTCCGTTTGGTGAGGGGTCGGTGCGCGGCCATGACGTGACGTGCTCGGCCCCGAAGAGCGTGTCGTTGCTCGCCGCGCTCGGAGACAGTGCCGTCCAGGCGGAGGTGCGCTCTGCGCATGAAGCGGCGGTCGATGCCGTGCTCGGCTACGTAAAGCGGCATGCGCTGACCCGCTTCCGGGTCGACGGTGAGGTGGTGTCGGTCGATGCGGAGGGGATCGTGGCGGGGTGTTTCGTCAGATGTGTCGCGGAGTTGGACCCGAAGCTGCACACGCATGCGGTGATCGCCAACCGGGTGCTGTCGCCGGATGGGAGGTGGGTTCCGGCGATCGCAGGAACGCGCCTGAACAGCGGGCATTGTGGCGGAGGTGGACGGGAATCGAACCCGCCGGACGGGGAGCGCCCGTCCCACCCGCTTTGAAGGCGGGGGAGCCCACCAGGTACCCAGACACCTCCGCCGGAGACTCTAGCCGCGTGGCCGCGAGCCCACCGACTCACGGCTCCCGGCGCGCCATGCCGAACGGTATGCCGGCGACGAGCCCCTGGGGGAACGCGGGCCGGCCTCAGGTCACCCCTTGACGGTTGTCATGGGATCGGCTTAGGTTCTGGGCCACTTCCCCTTTGCTGCTGGCTCGTCCCGCGCGGAGGGCTTCTTCATGTTGGTGGCCTGCTGGTCCGTCAAGGGCGGCGCCGGTGTCTCCGTCGTCGCCGCCACGCTTGCGCAGCGCCTCGCTGCCGAACACGGCGCATCCCTGCTCGTCGACCTCGGTGGCGATCAGCCCGACATCACCGGCGTCCCCGCCCATCACGCCCCCGGTGTGGCCGAGTGGCTGTCCGGCGGTGAGGCCGTCCCGGCCGACGGTCTGGGCCGGCTCGAACTGCAGCTGCCCGGCGCAGTGGCGTTGCTGGCTCGCGGCCGGGGCCCACTGGCCGCCGGGCCGCGGACCGATGTGCTGCTCGCTGCGCTGGCCGATGCCCATCGACCCGTCGTGATCGATTGCGGCCCACCGCTGCACGCCGTGCACGACGGGTGGGGCGGTGACGTCGAGGTGGCGTTGGCCGCCGCGCTCGCCGCCACCCGGTCGCTGCTGGTGATCCGGCCCTGCCTCGCCTCCCTGCGGCGGGCGCTGGCCGCTCCCTTGCGGCCGTCGGGCCTGGTGGTCGTCACCGAGGCGGGCCGAGCCCTCGACGCCGGCGACGTCGCCGAGGTGCTCGGCGTGCCCGTGGTGGCCGAGGTGGCCGTCGACCCCGCCGTCGCCCGCGTGGTCGACGCCGGGTTGCTGTTGGCCCGTCCGCCCCGGCCGTTGCAGCGCGGCCTGCGCCATGCAGCCTGACCGGAGCGGGCAGCCGGTGGCGGTCCCTCCAGCGTCCGACGTGGTCGATGACGTCTTCCGCGCCATCGACGGCCCGCACGCACCGGCCGCATCGCAGGTGCTGGCCGAGGTCCAGCGGTCGGCGCCGCTGCTGGGCCCGGCCGCTCGTCGTGCCGTCGCCGACGCGGTCCTCGCTCGTCGGAACGGGTTCGGCCCGCTGGGCCCGCTCTTCGATGACCCAGACATCGCCGAGATCATGGTCAACGGCGCAGCGGTGTGGATCGAGCGGCACGGTTGCCTGCAGCGCACGGACGTGCAGCTCGATGCCGCCGCCGTCGAACGGCTCGTCGAGCGCATCGTCGGGCCCGCCGGTGCCCGGGTCGACCGGGCCAGCCCCATCGCGGATGTCCGCCTACCGGATGGATCACGGGTGAACATCGTGCTCCCACCCGCCGCGCCGGACGGCCCGCTGGTGACCATCAGGAAGTTCGTGTTGCGCAGCACGGCGCTGGAGTCGTTCTGCGGCGCCGATGTGGCCGCGCTGCTGGCCGATGCGGTCGGCCGTCGCACCAACCTCGTGGTCTCGGGCGGCACCGGCTCGGGCAAGACCACGCTGCTCAACGCGCTGGCCTCGCACATCCCCGGCGGCGAGCGAGTCGTCACCATCGAGGACACCGCCGAGCTGCGCCTGCAGCACCCCCACGTGGTGCGCCTCGAATCCCGCCGGCCCAACAGCGAGGGCACGGGCTCGCTCACCATCCGCCAGCTTGTGCGCACCGCGCTGCGCATGCGGCCCGATCGCATCCTCGTCGGCGAGGCCCGCGGCGACGAGGTGATGGACATGCTGCAAGCCATGAACAGCGGCCACGAGGGCTCGATGTCGACATGCCATGCCAACACCCCGCGCGATGCGCTGCGCCGGCTCGAGGCCCTCGCCCTGCTGGGCGGTGACCGGCTGTCGCTTCCGTTCATCCGTGATCAGCTGCAGGCCGCCCTCCGCCTCGTCGTGCACGTGCAGCGTCTGCCCGGCGGCGCCCGCCGGGTGCAGGATGTCGTCGCCCTCGCCGGCGACGCCGATTGGGCGAGCGGACGAGGGCTCACACCCGTCGTCATCGACGGCGTCGTGCCGGCCCGTCGGCTGGGCAGTGGGGACAGCCCGCATGGCTGAGCTCCCCCTGGCCCCCCTCGCCGCTCTCATCGGCGCACTCGCGGCGTCGGCGGTGCTGCATCGCTTCGCCCGCCGGCGGACCGTGGCGTTGCGGGTGCGCCGCCTGGCGGCTGCACCACCGCATCCGCACGGCCGGCTCGGGTTCGGGCGCAGCCGGCAGCCGGACCTCGCCGGCTTCGCCCACCACGGCCGCCGGCTCAAGGCCGCCGCCCTGGCCGTCGCCATCGCCGCCTTAGCGGTGGGTCAGCCGGCGCTCGCCATCGTGGCGACGGCGGCTGCAGCCGCCGTCGCGCTCGCCGACCGGGCCCACCGGCTGGGTGCCGGGCGGCGTGTCGACCGCGCCCTGGCGCCGGCCATGGAGCAGCTCGCCCGTCAGCTGCGCAGCGGTGCATCGCTGCCCATGGGGCTCGCCGCCATCGCTTCCGACGTGCCGGGTGAGCTCGGTGTGCACCTCCGCGTGGCCGCCGGCGCGCTGCAGCAGGGCGGCGCCGTGCGCGATGCGTTGGAGACCCTGCAGGCGTCGCAGCCCCGCTCGTCGGTCCGCCTCGCCGCAGCCGTGCTGGCCATCGGTCATCGCAACGGTGGCGTGCGGGCCCAGACGGTGGACGAGCTCGCCGCCTGGCTGCGCGAGGACGACGAGTCGCGCCGCGAGGCGGTGGCGCTGGCGGGCCAGGCCCAGGCGTCCGCGCTGGTGATGGTGCTCGCGCCGATCGGCTTCGCCGTGCTGCTCGGTGCCGGCGATCCGGCCGCTCGGCGGTTCCTGCTGGACACGCCGGCCGGGCTGGCCTGCCTCGGTCTCGCCCTGGCACTCGACCTCGCCGCGGCGGCGATCATGGTGCGCGCCGTGGCCGGCTTCGGTGAGGACGGGCCATGACCGCCGGCGTCACCGGCACCACCGTTGCCGCCGTCGACGTGGAGCGGTTCGCCGGCCCGCTGTCGCTGTGCACCGCGCTGGTGGCGGTCACCGCAACCGCCGTCCTGTGGCGGCACCGTCCGAGCCGCCGCCGCTCGGAGCGGGCCCGATCGACGGGGGCGTGGCCAGCGCTTCGGCCGGCGGCGGCACTGGCGGTCCCGTTGGGTCTCGCCCTTTGGGTGGTGGCACCCGCCGCGCTGGTCGCCGCCGCCGTTGCCATACCGATCGGTCTGGTCGCTCGTCGGCGCCGCCGCCGGGCCCGGGCCGCCCGACGCCGTGCCGAGGAGCTCGACGCCCTCGTCACCCTCACCGCTGCGGCCATGGGCGGGGGCCTGTCCATCCGCCGTTCGCTCGCCGAGGCGGTCGGCTGGCCTCGACGGCGAGCTCGCCGTCGCCGTGCTGGACGCACTCGCCGCCGCCGAGCGCGGTCACCGCTTCGCCGACGAGCTCGAGCGCCACGTCGGCGGCGGCGTCCCGGAGCTTCGCCCACTGGCGCGGATCGTGGCCGAGACCGAGCGGTACGGCGCGCCGGCCCTCGCGGCGTTGGCCACGCTGCAACACGACCTCCGCCTCGAGCGCAGGCATCGGTTGGAGCGCGACGCCCGACGGTTGCCGGTGCGGTTGCTGTTCCCGCTCGTCGGCGCCGTCCTACCCGCGTTCGTGCTCCTCGCCGTCGTGCCCATGCTGGCCGGCGCGCTGGGTGGTCTGGGCGCCATCCGGACCCAAGCCGCCGCAACGGGACCTCGGGGCGCCGACGCCCCCGCCGCCGTCAGCATCGCAGAAGGGGTCGGTCCATGAACCGACGACGAATCATCCGGCAACTCCAGACCTGGTCGCTCCACCAGATCCCCATCGAACGGGAGGCCGGTCAAGCCACCGTGGATGCGCGCTGGTCGTGCTCGCCGCCGCGGCCATCCGCGCTGCTGCTCATCGCCTGGGCCGCCCGCAGCGGCAAGATCGGCGAGCTCGCCGACCGGGTCTTCGACCAGGTGATGGCCAAGGTGTCATGAGGCGTCGCCGACCATGCCGGCCCGTATGGAGGCCACGGCGGTTGGAGCCGGAGCGGGGGCAGGCGACCGTGGAGCTGGCGCTCGTCCTGCCCCTGCTGTTCAGCTTCGTGCTGGTGCTGGTGCAGCTCGGCCTGCTGTGCCGCGACCAGGTCCTCGCCGTGCACGCCGCCCGTCAGGCCGCCCGCGTTGCCGCCATCGACGGCGATGACGGCGCCGCCGTCGGAGCTGCACTCGCGGCCACGGGGCTCGACCCGCAGCGGCTCACCGTCGAGCTCGACCGCAGCGGCAGCTCGGTGCGCCGCCGTGCACTACGACAGCCCCATCGTCGTGCCCCTGTTGCGCCGGTTGCGGCCCGAGCTCCAGCTGGAGGCGGCGGTGACGATGTACGACGAGCGCGTGCTCGACCGCTCGGGAGCGACGTGAGGTTGCCGGCGGTGCGCGCCTCAGGGCAGCACGATGCGGTCGAGCAGCGTGCGCAACAGCCGACGGGCGCCGTCCTTGTCGAGCGGCTCGTTGCCGTTGCCGCATTTCGGCGACACCACGCACGACGGGCAACCGTCGGTGCAGGCGCAGCGCTCCAACACCTCGAGCGTCTCGGCCAGGTGGCGATCCGCCGCGTCGTAGGCGAGCTCGGCGATGCCCGCCCCACCGGGATAGCCGTCGTAGATGGTGACCGTCGGCAGGCCGGTGTCGGGGTGCAGCGCCGTGGAGACCCCGCCCACATCCCACCGGTCGCAGATGGTGAACAGCGGCAGGATGCCGATCGCGGTGTGCTCCAGCGCGTGCAGCGCACCGGGGACCTGATCGGGCGCCAGCTGCGCCGCGTCCAGCAGCTGCTCGTCGATCGTGTACCAGACCGCTCGCGTCTGCAGCACGCTCGGCGGCAGCTCGAGCGGCTCGGTCCCCAACGTCGTGCGGGTGCGCAGATCGATGCGCTGGAACCCGGTCACCCGGGTCACCACCTCGATGCGCCCGAGGGACAACGTGGCCCGGCCGACCGTGCGTGGCGCCTCACGCCCGAGGATGCGGAACGACACATCGGATCGCGGCGAGGTGTACTCATCGCCGTCGGCCGGTTCCACCCACGCGGTTCGGGCGTCGAGGTCGAGCTCGGCCACGCGGTAGGTCGCGCCCTGGTGCAGGTACACCGCACCGGGGTGCACGGTGGCCGGCGCCCGGCTCACGTCGACGGTGCCCACCAGCTGGGCCTCGTCGTCGGCGCGGACGATCTTCACCTCGGCGCTGGACGCGCTGCGCAAGCCGATGCCGTGGCTCGGCCAGCCGCTGCCGACCCACGCCGCCACCGGGTGGCCGCGATCGCGCCGGCGCACCGCCAGCCGGTCCCGGGTCGCCAAGCGGACCACACCCTCGTCGAGGTGCTCGGGCCAGTAGCGCTCGTCCAGCGCCGACAGCGGGCGTTCGAAGGCGGCGCACTCGAGGTGTGGATCCAACACGTAGGGGTTGGCCGGGTTGATCACCGCCGGCTCCGGCGAGCGGCGGAACACCTCGTGCGGATGGCGCATCAGCCACTGGTCGAGCTGGTCGTCGCCGGCCACCAGGACGGTCACGCCCTCGGCACTCGCCCGCCCGGCCCGGCCGGCCTGCTGCCACATCGACGCCATCGTTCCCGGGAACCCGTTGAGCACACAGGCGTCCAACCCCGACACGTCGATGCCCAGCTCGAGCGCGGAGGTGGCCACCACGCCGCGCAAGTGGCCGGTGAACAACGCCAGCTCGATGTCGCGCCGTTCCTCGGCCAGGTAGCCGCTGCGGTAGGGCCGGACCAGCGGGGCGAGCTGGGCCGGCAGCCGGCGCTGGAGGTCGGCCGCCACCAGCTCGGTGCCCTTGCGGCTTCGGCAGAACACGATGGTGCGGCGGTCGGCCCGCACGAGCGCCGCCGCCACCGCGGCCGCCTCGCTGTTGGCGGAAGCTCTCGTGCCGCGGTCGTCGATGATCGGCGGGTTCCACAGCGCGAACAACCGCTCGCCCCGCGGCGAGCCGTCGTTGGTCACCGCGAGGACATCGTGCCCGCAGATCGACGAGGCCAGCCGGTCGGCGTCGCCGAGCGTCGCCGACGTGAACGCGAACGTGGGGGAGGCGCCGTAGTGGGCGCACAGTCGGCGCAACCGACGCAGCAGCTGGGCCACGTGGCTGCCGAAGATGCCGCGCAGCACGTGCAGCTCGTCCACCACCACGTAGCGGAGCCGGGCCAGGAACTTCGCCCAGCGGTCGTGGTGGGGGAGGATGCCGTGGTGCAGCATCTCGGGGTTGGTCAGCACGACGTTGCCGCTGCGCCGCACCCAGGCGCGCTCGGCCTGGCCGGCGTCACCGTCGTAGGTTGCCGCCGCCAGCCGGGGCAGCTTCATCGCCTGCAGCGCCCGCAGCTGGTCCTGGGCCAGCGCCTTGGTGGGGAACAGCAGCAGCGACGTGCCCGCTCGCACCGGGCTGACCACCGCCTCGGCCACCGGTGCCTGGTAGCACAGCGACTTGCCCGACCCGGTGCCGGTGGCGATGACCACCGAGCGGCCGCCGCGCAACAGATCGATGGCCGCCGCCTGGTGGGACCACAGTCGATCGACGCCCAGCCGCTCGGCCACCTTCGCCGGCAAGGGCCGCTGCAGCTCCCCGTGCACCGCCCGGCGCGAGGGCAGCCGTTCCAGGTGCACGAGACGCCCGTCGGCGCCGCCCATCTCGCGCAGCAACGCGGCCACCGCGTCGAGCCCGCCGGCATCGGCCAGCCAGTACGGGTCGGTCGCAACCACCGGCCAAGGCTAACTCACCGCCGCGTAATTTCCGCCGTGCCATCCCGGGCTCGGTCACCGCCCGCGATCGCCGTCCATCGACCGGCCGCTCCGGCGCGCCGTGGCCGATCGGGTGCACGGGCGCAACACCAGGGCTCCACTACGGGAGGGCGACCACACACCGGTAGACTCTCGTGATCCTTCGTGTCGAGCATGCCCCCGGTGATCGACCCGGCGTCACGATCGTTCGGATCTACGGCGAGATCGATCTGGCCACTGCGCCGCGGCTGCGCGCCGATCTGCAGGACCTCGACCGCCGTGGCCATCACCGTCTGGTGCTCGACCTGGGCTTCGTGGACCACCTCGACTCCGTGGGCCTCGGTGTGCTGCTCGGCGCCCTGCGCCGGGCCCGCCAGGCGGGCGGCTCCGCCACGGTGACGGGGCTGTCCGCTCCGGTCTCGCGCTTGTTCGCCCTGCTCGGCCTCGACACGATCTTCGATGCGACCGCCGAACCGGGCTCGGCAGCGCCGCCCGCGTCCGCCCCCGGTGCGCTGTGCGGGGGCCGACCGTGAACGATCCCGGCGGCCTCCCCGCCTTCGAGCGTCACGGCCGGCCCGCGACGGGCGCCGGCCTCGGCTCCCACGTGGTCGAGCTGCAGATCCCGCCCCGGCGTGACTACCTCGCCGTCGCCCGCCGCTTCGTCACCGCGGCGGCCAACATCGAAGCCGGCCTGGCCGACGAGCAGCTGTCGAACCTCCAGGTGGCGGTGTCCGAGGCGTGTACGAACGCCATCAACGCCCACGAGGCGCTCGGGGTGTCCGATGCCATCGCCATCCGCTGCGCCGTCGATGCCAGCAGCGTCGAGGTGGTGATCAGCGATCACGGCGGTGGCTTCGACCCCGCCGCGGTCGTCGCGCTGCCCGAGCCGACCGACCCCCGCCGTCTCGATTTCGAGAGCGGGCTCGGCCTGCGGCTCATGCACGCCCTGGCCGACCGCCTCGAGATCCGCTCCTCGACCTGGGGCACGGCCGTGCACGTGGTCATGCTGGCGCGCCGCGGCACCTGCTGAGCAGCCGTCCGGGGCCCGGCGAGCACCCCTTCGACGGCCCCCGGCACCGGATGTTCGCCCGCTCGCCGGTCGCCGGCCGTCGCTGACGAATTCCCAGTTCGTTTGACAGTTCGGCGTCCCACCCCGATACGTTCGTCCCGATGGCCAATCGCCTCGTGATCGTCGAATCCCCTGCCAAAGCCCGCACCATCGCGGGGTTCCTCGGCCGTGACTTCGTCGTCGAGTCGTCGATCGGCCACATCCGCGACCTGCCGGTCAGCTCCAGTGACGTCGAGGGCCCCTACAAGAAGTGGGAGGTGCTCGGCGTCGACGTCGAGAACGACTTCAAGCCGCTCTACCTGGTCAACCAGGACAAGAAATCCCACGTCAGCGGGCTGAAGAAGCTCCTCAAGGAAGCCGACGAGCTCTATCTCGCCACCGATGAGGATCGCGAGGAGGCCATCGCCTGGCACCTGCTCGAGGTGCTGAACCCGCCGGCGCGCATCCCGGTCAAGCGCATGGTCTTCCACGAGATCACGCCCGCCGCCATCCAGCACGCCATCGACAACCCCCGCGAGATCGACCGCCGGTTGGTCGACGCCCAGGAGGCCCGCCGCATCCTGGACCGCATCTACGGCTACAAGGTGTCCGAGGTGCTGTGGCGCAAGGTGCCGCCCGCCCGCTCGGCCGGCCGGGTCCAGTCGGTGGCCACCCGCATCGTGGTGGAGCGCGAGTGGGAGCGCATGCGCTTCGTGCCCGCCGCCTACTGGGATCTCGACGCCACGTTCGCCGCCCTCACCGGTGCGGACGCCGGCCGCACGTTCGGCGCCCGCCTCATCAGCGTCGACGAGGCCAAGGTCGCCACCGGCAAGGACTTCGACAGCGACGGCCGGCTCACCCGCAGCGGCACCATCGCGCTGGACGAGCAGGCCGCCCGCACGCTGGCCGCCGAGCTCGACGGCCGGCCCTTCACCGTGGGCGACGTCGAATCCCGCCCCTACCGTCGCTCGCCGGCGCCGCCGTTCATCACCTCGACCCTGCAGCAGGAGGCGGGCCGCAAGCTGCGGCTCAGCTCGCAGCAGACCATGCGGGCGGCACAGAGCCTCTACGAGCAGGGCTACATCACCTACATGCGGACCGACTCGACCACGTTGTCGGACACCGCCCTCAACGCCGCCCGCGCCGTGGTCACCGAACGCTACGGCCGGGAGTTCCTGCCGCCCGCGCCCCGGCAGTACACCAAGAAGGTGAAGAACGCCCAGGAGGCCCACGAGGCCATCCGACCCGCGGGCGAGGCGTTCCGCAGCCCCGAGGAGGTGGCCAACCTGCTCGGCGGCCGCTCCGTCGAAGGCCGCGTCTACGAGCTGATCTGGCAGCGCACCATCGCCTCGCAGATGACCGACGCCCTCGGCAACACCGTCACCGTCCGGGTCGACGGCACGACCGCCGCCGGCCGGCGGGCCAGCTTCAGCGCCAGCGGCACGATCATCACCCACGCCGGTTTCCAGCGGGTCTACGTGGAGGACACCGACGAGGCCGAGGACGGCGCCGACAGCGACGAGCGACGCCTGCCGCAGCTCGCCGAGGGCGACGGCCTCCGCGCCGACGAGCTGGAGGCCAAGGGCCACGAGACCCAGCCACCGGCCCGGTTCACCGAGGCGTCGCTGGTCAAGCGGCTCGAGGAGCTCGGCGTCGGCCGTCCCTCCACCTATGCCTCGATCATGGGCACCATCCAGGACCGCGGCTACGTGTGGAAGAAGGGCACCGCCCTCGTGCCGTCCTTCACCGCGTTCGCGCTGGTCCGCCTGCTCGAGGACCACTTCCCGCACCTGGTGGACTACGCCTTCACCGCCCGCATGGAGGACGACCTCGACGGCATCGCCGCCGGCAGTGAGGAAGCCATCCCGTGGCTGTCGAAGTTCTACTTCGGCGAGCAGAGCGCCGAGGGCAGCGGTCTGCGCCAGATGCTCGCCCAGCGGCTCGACACCATCGACGCCCGCGAGGTCTCGACCATACCGCTCGGTGTGGACAGTGAGGGCGTGGAGGTCGTGGCCCGGGTCGGGCGCTACGGGCCCTACCTCCAGCGGGGTGAGGACCGCACCTCGATCCCCGACGACGTGCCGCCCGACGAGCTCAGCGTGGCCCGCGCCCTCGAACTGCTGGCCGCCCCCAGCGGCGACCGGGAGCTCGGCGCCGACCCCGGCAGCGGCCTCACCGTGTACGTGCGCAACGGCCGCTTCGGGCCCTACGTGCAGCTCGGCGAGGACCCCACCGAGAAGAACGCGCCCAAGCCGAAGCGGGCCTCGCTGTTCAAGGACATGGACCCGGCCACGGTGGGCCTCGACGACGCGGTGCAGCTCCTGCAGCTGCCGCGAACCGTCGGCGTGGCCGAGGACGGCGTCGAGGTCGTCGTGGCCAACGGTCGCTTCGGGCCGTTCGTGCGCAAGGGCGACGAGATCCGCAGCCTCGAGACCGAGCAGCAGCTGCTCACGCTGACCATGCCCGAGGCGCTCGAGCTGCTGGCCCAGCCGAAGCGGCGGCGCGGGCAGGGCGCACCGAAGGGCCCGCTGCGCGAGCTGGGTCCCGACCCCGTCTCCGGCAAGCCGCTCGTCATCAAGGACGGTCGCTTCGGACCCTACGTCACCGACGGCGAGACGAACGCGTCGCTGCGCAAGGGCGACAGCGTCGAGGAGCTGTCGATGGAGCGGGCCCTCGAGCTCCTCCAGGATCGCCGCGACCGCGGGCCCGCTACCAAGGGCCGTCGCAAGGCGCCAGCCAAGAAGCCCGCCGCGGCCAAGACCGCGGCGGCCGCGACGAAGAAGCCGGCCGCCAAGAAGGCAGCCGCCAAGAAACCGGCGGCCAAGAAGCCGGCGGCGAAGAAGCCGGCCGCCAAGAAGGCCCCCGCCACGAAGCCAGCCGCCGCCGAGGGCTCGGCAACGCCCGGCGCCGACGCCACCACTGCCGAGCCGGCGGGCGGGACCGAGTGACGGTCGCCGGCCGCGGCCGGGGTCGCACCGTGACGGCGGAACGGCGTGCTCTAACCTGGGCCGGGTGACCAACCCCGGGCGTCCCGGCGCCGATCGAGGCGGCGCCGCGCTGGCGTTCGACGACGACGCCACCGCGGCGGTACCCGTCGTCGGGGATCGAACGGTGGTGGTCCGCATGTTCGGTTCCCGGGCGTTCTTCCGCCTGTGGATCGCCATGTTCTGCTCGGCCACGGGCGATTGGCTCGGCTTCCTGGCCATCGCCGACCTCGCGGCCCGGCTCGGCGGGGAGAGCTCCGGCGCCCTCGCCGTCGGCTTCGTGTTCATGGCCCGCATGCTGCCCGGTCTGCTCTTCGGCGCGGTCGTGGGCGTGTTCGTCGATCGCTTCGACCGCCGACGGGTCATGGTGGTGTGCGACCTGGGCCGGGCCCTGGTGCTGCTGTCGCTGCCCTTCGTCGACTCGGTGCCGGGCCTCATCGCCGCATCGCTGGTGCTCGAGCTGCTCACCCTCGCCTGGCAGCCGGCGAAGGAGGCCACCGTGCCCAACCTGGTGCCGCAGAGCCACCTCGCCAGCGCCAACTCGCTGTCGATCGCGGCCGGCTACGGCACATTCCCCCTCGCCGCTGCGCTGTTCGCCGTGCTGGCCAAGTTCGGCGAATCGGTGGACGGCTCGTTCGTCGGCGCGCTGCGCTTCGGCCAGGAGGGCACGCTCGGCTTCTACGTCGATGCGCTGACGTTCGTCATCTCCGCGGCGATCATCAGCCGCCTCGTCCTGCCGCCCCGCCCCGCCCGCTCCGCCGCCCGTCGCACCGAGGCCGACGCCGGCCGGGGCCCGTTGCGCAGCGTGGCCGGCGCCTGGACCGACCTCAAGGAGGGCTGGTCCTTCATCGCCACCAACCCGGTGGTCCGGGCGGTCAACGTGGGGCTGGCCACCGGCCTGGTGGGCGGTGGCATGCTCGTGCCGCTCGGCAAGATCTTCATCGACCGGGTGCTGCACGCCGGCTCGGCCGGGTTCGGGTTGTTCCTCACCGTGCTCGGGGTCGGCGTCGCCACCGGTGTGCTGACCGTGTCCGTGCTGCAGAACCGCCTGCCCAAGGAGCGCGTGTTCGCCGGTGTGGTGCTCGCCTCCGGTGTGTGCCTCTTCGCGGCCACGTCCACCTCGAGCCTCACCCCGGCCGCGGTGTTGATCTTCGGGCTCGGGGTCTGCGCCGGCACCGCCTACGTGCTCGGCTTCACGCTGCTGCACGAGAACGTCGACGACGAGCTGCGCGGCCGCATCTTCTCCGCGCTCAACACCCTCGTGCGGTTGTGCCTGGTCTCGGCGTTCGCGGTGGGCCCGTTCCTCACCCAACTGTTCGACCAGCTCTCCGCCCGCCTGTTCACCAACAGCAGGGTGGAGCTGTTCGGCGCCCGCATCTTCGTGCCCGGCGTGCGGCTCACCATGTGGTTGGCGGCATCGATCATGGTGACCGCGGGCGTCCTCGCCGCCCGGTCGATCGGGTGGCGGCGCAGCCTGCCGCCGGGGACCCGCCCCCGATGAGCACCGCCGCGGCCCATCCGGGCGTCGAGGTCGATCCGGGTGTCGATGTCGATCCGTTCGCCGACATCACCGGCCAGGACGACGCGGTGGCGCAACTGCGGGCTGCGGCCCGCACCCCGGTGCACGCCTACCTCCTCGTCGGCCCGCCCGGGGCGGGCAAGCGCCGTGCCGCCATGGCCCTCGCCGGTGAGCTGCTCGCCACCGAGGCCCTCACCGCCGGCGACACCGAAGCCGTGCGCCGGCACCGTCGCCTGGCGGCCGCCGAGGCCCACCCCGACCTGACCATCATCGAGCGAGAAGGGCCCTACATCACCCGTGACCAGGCTCGCTCGGTGGTCAGCCAGTCCGTGCGCTCCCCGGTGGAGGGCGCCCGCCGGGTGCTCGTGCTCACCGAGTTCCACCTCGTGGTCGACGCCGCCCCGTGCTGCTCAAGGCGGTCGAGGAGCCGCCGCCGTCCACGGTGTTCCTGATCCTGGCCGACGAGGTCACACCCGAGCTGGTGACCATCGCCAGCCGGTGTGTGATCGTCCGGTTCGCCGCGCTGGACGTGGCCACCGTCATCGAGCGGCTCGTGGCCGAAGGCGTCGCCCCCGACGCCGCCGACGCCGCCGCCCAGGCCGCGGCCGGCGATCTGCGCCGGGCCCGGATCCTGGCCACCGATCCGGCGCTCGGCCGGCGCGCCGGGCTGTGGGCGTCGGTCCCCCGGCGCCTCGACGGCACCGGCGCCGCCGTGGTCTCGGTGACCGCCGAGCTGCTCGCCGCCCTCGACGAGGCCTTCGCCTCCATCGACGAGCGCCACCAGGCCGAGCTGGCCGAGCTGCGCGACCGGGAGGAACGCTACGGCGTGCGCTCCACCGCCAAGGCGCTCGAGGACCGGCAGCGACGCGAGCGCCGTCGCTTCCGCACCGGGGAGCTGCGCTTCGGGCTGGCCGTGCTGGCCCGGGCCTACCGCGATCGGCTGGCCACCGCCGCCGGAGCGCAGGCCCTCGAGCCGTTCGGGGCCATCCAGCAGGCGGCCGAGGCCCTCGAGCGCAACCCCAACGAGAAGCTGCTGCTGCACCGGCTGTTCCTCCGGCTCGAACCCCCTCGCTGAGCCGTCGGGCGCTCAGGCCGAGCGGGACAGCAGGCTGGCCAGCCGCTCGCCGTCCACCGGCGCACCCACGACCGCGCCCTGGGCCAGATCGCAGCCGAGCTGGCGGAGCTGCTGCAACCACAACGCGCTGTCCACCCCCTTGGCCAGCACGGTCAGACCGAGGCCGTGGCCCAGACCGATCAACCCGGCGGCCAAGGAGTGCTGCGGGGCCTGCGAGGCATCGCCCCGTACCGTGCGCAACCCGGCGACGACCGAGGCATCGATCTTCAGCAGGTCCACTTGCACCCGCCGCATGGCGCTCAACAACGCCGAGCTGTGGGTGGCACCGACCTCGTCCACGGCGATGGTGACGCCGAGGCGGCGCAGCGCATCGAGGTTGCGCAGCACGTGCTCGCCGGCGCTCGTCAGCACCCGCTCGGGCACGTCGATGGCCAGGTTGGCGGCCAGGAAGCGGTGCCGCTGCAGGGCGAGCTCCAAGCGCGGCACCATCTCGGGGTGCGCCAACTGGCGGGCCGACAGCTGGACGGCCAGCTTCGGTGGCCGGGACCAGCCCGGCACGCGCACCCAGGCCGGGTCACGGGCGAAGCCGGCCAGGTCGCTCAGGCCGCGCTCGATGATCCACGCGCCGAGCTCCACGCCGTGGCCGGCATCCTCGGCGGCGGCCAGGAAGTCGAGCGGCAGGAGGCGGCCGTGCTGGGGGTGGTCCCAGCGGACCTGCGCCTCGAGCACGGCCACCTCGCCTCGTTCGAGGTCGACCACCGGTTGGTAGGCGAGGCGCAGATGCCCGCCGGCCAGTGCGCTCGACAGATCGAGCGACAGCTGCGTTCGGTCGGCGAGGTGGGCCTCGAGCGTGTCGTCGTAGATCTCGGTGCGGTTGCGCCCGAGCTCCTTGGCCCGGTACATCGCCGTGTCGGCGTTGCGCAGCAGCGTGGCCGGCTCCTCGTCGCCGCTGGCCATCACGATGCCCACCGACACGGTGACCGTGAGCTGCTGGCCGTCGAGCAGGAACGGCTCGTTCATGGCCAGCTCGAGGCGGTCGGCGATCTGGGTGATGTCACCCTCGTCCACCACCGCCTCGACCAGGACCACGAACTCGTCGCCGCCGAAGCGGGCGACGGTGTCCTCGGGGCGGACCAGCAAGCGCAGGCGTTCGGCGAACTGCCGCAGCAGCTCGTCACCCACGTCGTGGCCGAGCGAGTCGTTGATGTTCTTGAAGCGGTCGAGGTCGAGGAACATCAGCGCGATGCGGCGGCCACGGCGCTGCGCCCGGTTGTGGGCCTGTTCCAGCCGGTCGAGCAGCAGGTGCCGGTTGGCCAGACCGGTGAGCTCGTCGTGCAGGGCCTGGTGGGCCATCTCCCGTTCGGACTGCTCGCGCTCGAAGGCGATGGCGGCGAGGTCGGCTGCCGAACCGAGGATCTCGAGGTCGCGCGGCGATGGCGTGCGCCGCTCCTCCAGCAGGCACAGCACCGACCCCAGGCGAACCGGGTGACCGGTGGCGCTCGCGCCGCTGGCGTCGACGATGGCCAGGATCACGGCGCGGTCGCGGCCCGTGCTGTGCAGCGTGGCCACGAGCCCCGGTTGCGCCGCCAGCTCGTCGCGGTGCACGACCACCGGCCCGCTCCCGGCGTGGTGGCGCAAACCGGCCACCTCCACGGTGACCGCCGCCGCGTGCTCGCCGGTCAGCCCCACCGGCAGGGCCGCCGACCCGGGTGCCGCGGCGGCGAAGGCGCGCGGCTCATCTCCGTTCGCCCCGCCCAGCACCACGGTGACGGCGCCGTCGATCTGCCGGTTCACCAGCTCCGCGAGGCGGCGCATGGTCAACTCGAGCGGCGCGGACGAGGCGATCTGGCGGAGGACCTCGGCCTGGCCGGTGAGGAACGCCTCGTCGCGCAGGCGGTCGGTGACGTTGCGGGTGGTGACGAGGATGCCCCGCACGTCGGGGTCGTCGAGCAGGTTGACCGCCCACCCCTCGGCGTCGACGTAGCCGCCATCCGCGGTGCGGACCCGTAGGCGGCCGCCGAAGCGCTCACCGGGGGTGTCGAGCAGCTCCATGAGCCGCTGGGCCACCCAGCCCTGGTCCTCGGGATGGATGAGGTCGAACATGTTCAACCCCTGGTCCCAGACCTCGGGTGCGAAGCCGAGGACCGGTTCGGTGCTGAACTGTCCCGACGAGGCGATCGAGCGGCCCTCCTCGTCCACGATCACCACGGTGTCGTTGATGTTCTGCAGGATCTTGCGCAGCCGCCGCTCGTTGGTGCGCAGCGTGGCCCCGGCCGCCTCGTCATCGGCCGGCAGCAGCACCCAGGCGTACCGTGCGGTATCGGAGGGGTGGTCGGGCGACGTGCCGAACTCATCGGCTGCGGCCACCGCCACCGATACGTTCAGATGGCGGTAGGCGCGCTCGGCGGCGGCCAGGTCGATCACTTCGGCCCCGTCGCCGGCGCTCCCCCCGTCGCCCTCGGTCCGGTCGGGCACCCAGCTGCCGCTGCGCTGCACGAGCGGCGCACCCCGTACCACGTCGCCCACCGCCGCCCGCCGGACGAGGGCAGCAGGTGCTCCATGCCCACATCGATCAGGTCGCCCAACAGCCGGCCCTCGGCATCGCGGTCGTTCGTGCCGAAGAGCAGCTCGGCGCCCGGCGACCAGCGCACCACCCGACCGCGCCCGTCGGTGATCGCCACCGCCACGCTGGCCTCGCTCAGGGCCAGATCGAGGCCGGCCACCTGGGCCCGCACCGTCCGCTCGTAGAGGAGACCACGCGTGCGGTCGGTCAGGTAGACCGCCACCAGCGAGCGGTCCGCGTGGCCGCCGAGCAGGTCGACGAGCTGGAACTCGACCCACAACGGCTGGCCGTCGGGCCGCACCACCCGCTGCACGAACGGCGGCACCGCCTCACAGCTGGCGCCGCGCTGCCGCAGGCGCGCACCCAGCTGCAGGTAGTCGGTGCTGTAGGCGACCAGCAACCGGTTGGCATCGAGGCCCAACAGCTTGCGGGCCGACGGGTTGGCCTGGACCAACCGACCGTCGCGCTCCACCACGAGCACCCCGGTCGGGCAGGCGTCGACCACCGCAGCGAGCACCGCGTGCTCGCCGGCAGGAGCGACCGCCGCTCTGGTGCCGCTGATCGGAAGTGCCAACGCCCGCTCCGCTAGTCCGATGCCCGCCAGGTACCGCACGCCGGCTTGGGTCTCGATCCCCGGCCGATTGTACGGCCGTCTGCCTGGAACCCTACCGCCACGCATCTGAACGCGAGCGGGCCGGCGCCCTCGGTGGTGATCGGGGTCAGTCGAACGGTGTGAGCGCGCCGGACCCGGGCCGCTGGGCGGACGGGGTGGCGCGCCGGGCATCCCGGCCGGGCGCGAACGGCGTGGCGGGGCCCGGGGCCCGAGCTGCTAGGCTCGTGCGCCGGCCCCGCCCGAGGCGGGACCAGGCCCGAGTAGCTCAGTCGGCAGAGCGGCTCACTCGTAATGAGCAGGTCAGGAGTTCGATTCTCCTCTCGGGCTCGCCCAGGCGCCGGCACCACCAGCGTCTTCCCACGGTGTGCGTCCACCAAACCGCGCGCCGTAGTTGACTGGCCCGCTTCCGGGGTCGGATCGGCACGGCGGCGGACCCGACCGTGCGCGGGTCGGCGGCGGGCCCGGCGGTCACTCCGTCGGCGTCGTGCCCACCTTCGACGGCGAGATCAACCCGCCGCCATCGCACACGATCGTCTGCCCGGTGACCCACGATGAGGCGTCGGTGGCCAGGAACAGGCACGCCGAAGCGATGTCCGACGGCTCGCCCAGGCGCTTCAGCGGGTACTGCTCGGCCACCTCGGCGCCGCGCTTGCCCTCCCACAGCACGCGGGCGAAGTCGGTCTTGATCAGGCCCGGGGCCACGCAGTTCACCCGGACCTGCGGCCCGAGCTC